>JAYUWK010000159.1:0-2973 GCA_043753895.1 Actinomycetota bacterium | reverse complement strand
CGGAGGATCTGCTGGCGGCCCTCCTCCCACCGCTGGTGTTGGGTGACGCTGGCTTCCAGCGTGTCCGGCATCTCGGCCAGCACGACGGCTTCGGGTTGATAAGCAACGACAACACCGTCCAGCACGAGATCGAGGCCGAACTTCAGATCCTCGACGAGGTGCGACGACCATTGTCGACTCATCACGATCTCTCGGTCGAACGCCATCCCGTTGCCGAACAATCCACAGGAACCGCCGAAGGCCGTCCGGCCGAGTGGGCGCACGTGGTGCCGGCAAGCCAGTGCGCAGTACCGAAGCGTCGCAGGGACAGATACGAACGGTTCGTTGACCATGTACAGCCCTTGCACCGCTCGCGCCCCGGCGTGGAACTTGGACTCGATCGCACCGAGGAACGTGGCCGAGACGATCGTGTCGGCATCGACGAAGACGGCGACGTCGAACGGCACGTCCTCTGCTTCGAGTTGCGTCAACAGCCAGTTCAGCGCATGGCCCTTGCCTGGCATCGAAAGATCGTGACGCTCGTGGACATGGGCGCCTGCAGCGAGCGCGACGGTCGCCGTCCCATCCGTGCAATTGTCCGCCACGACATGGACCTCGGACATCGAGGGGTCGTACGTGGTGTCCATCAGCGCCCGCAGACACTTGCCCACGAGCGCCTCCTCGTTGTGCGCAGGCACCAGGATCACGAAGCGAGTTCGAGCGGCAGAGTCCACATGCTCGGCGCGCGCACGACCATGAGCGCGCCATGCAGACATCGTGACGACGGCCAGGTACGCAGAGGGCACCGAGACGGCAAGTGCGCTCGCTCGCTGAACGTAGGAGAGACACGTCCTCATCGCGGCCAATCTCGTACTCACCCTCTGCCGAACTTCGGACGCCCGAGGCCCGGATCGCCGCCCATCGGGACACCTCCCGAGGTCCCGTCACTATAGGGTTTCGACCCGTGACCCTGGGCGAGGAACCGGAACTTCGACCTGACGTCGCCGACTCGACCGCTGCAGGAGACACTGGTCGGCGTTCGGTCGCCCGGAACACCAAATCACTCCTGATCTCGCAAGGTGCGACGTGGTCCCTCGCGCTCGTACTGACGACGGTCGTGCCCCGATTCATCAACCCGGAGGAGTTCGGGCGGATGCGGCTCGCCGGATCGCTGTGGTCCATCGTCTCCACGCTCGTCACGTTCGGAACCATCAGCGTCATCACTGTTGGTTTCGCCCGCGGAACCGAGGACGAATCGACCCTTCGCTCCGCAGTGTCACTGCAAACCGTCATGTTCGGTTTCGGCGCAGTGATCGTTCTGGCGTACGCCAGATGGCAGCACTACAGCGGAGAACTTCTCTTGCTCGTCGTGCTCGCAGGCGGCACTCCGCTGCTCTACTCGTTCGGCGAAACTGCTCGCGCTGCCTTCTACGGTCTGGAGAGGATGGCGCTTCCTGCCCGAATCGACATCGGCCTCAAGGTGATCACCGTTGCGGCAACACTGGGTGTTCTCCTCCTCGGGGGTCGGGCGGTCGCGATCTCGGCACTCGCCATCGGCCTCGGACTTCTGTACGCAGCGGCGATGATCGTCGCACTCCGCAGCGATTCGCAACTCACCATCCGTCCCACAACGAGAGGACTCCGCCGCGTGGCACGCAAGGGCCTGCCGTTTCTGATGGTCGAGGCCGGCGTCGTGATCTATCGCCAGAGTGACACGATCGCGTTGTCTCGTCTCGCCAACGAGACACAGGTCGGCCTCTACTCGGTCGCAGAAACCTTCCTCGGCTCGATGCTCGTCGTGCCGACGATCTTGCTGACGGCGGTCTTCCCGGCGCTCGCTCGGCTCTCGGCCGAGCGGCCGGACGATGCCCTGGAGATGGTTCGCAAGGGTCTGCGCCTGATCTTCGTCGCGACCGTCCCGCTCGGCCTCGGCATTCTCGTGATCTCACGCCAGATTGCTCCGATCCTGTTCGGCAACGATTTTCGGAGAAGTGGTCCGGTGCTCGGCGCGATGGGCGTCGTGATGATCGTCATGGTGCCGTCGATCCTCATCGCCAACTACGCGATCACGATCGGGCGACAGTCTCGGTGGGGATTCATGAATCTTGCGGGAATTGCGGCGTCCATTCCGCTCTACATCTGGTGGATTCCGTGGGCCGAGCACCGATTCAGCAACGGAGCGTTGGGCGCCGCACTCGTCTTCGTCGCCACCGAGGCAGTGATCCTCGTCGCTGCAGTTGTTCTGATCGCTCCCGCGATCCTCACGCGATCCCTCCTGTCAGGCTGCGCGAAGGCGGTCACCGCAGGATTGATCATGGTTGGCGCCGCGTGGCCGGTCCGCGACCGGTTTCTCCTAATTCCCGTAGCGGTGGGAGCGGTCACCTACGTCGCTGCAATTGCGATCATGCGAACAGTTCCACCCGACGAATTGGATGTCGTACGGCGGCGCTTGAAACGACGGACCAGAGAAGACGGCGGGGCTCGCCGCTAGCGCCGGCAGCGGTCATCCGGATCGGCGACGACCCGGCCAGCCATTTCGCAAAACGGTACGTCGGTACCCGTGCAGGTACTGTTGCGGAGTGCGACACAGCTCATCAGAACGACACGTCATCGACGTTTCGCAACCCGACGATGGTTGACGCCGGCGGTGCGCACGGGTATTCCAGTTCCATGAGGCGTTGGCGAGTCGCTCTGGGCGAAGAGATCGCGAATATCGACCCACGGTTCATCGTTGGTCGCGTTGCGATCCATCTGATCCCTCCGTTGGTCGGCAATCGGCTCCGCACCTCAATTCTGCGGCTGTCGGGAGTCTCCATTGGTGCCGGAACAACGATCGGCGGAGCTGTCGCCATTCACGGCAATGGTCGTCCAGCGAAGCGGGTATGCGTCGGCCACTCGTGCTGGATCAATGCAGGCTGCGTGCTTGACGCTTCGGCGAATGTGACGATTGACAACCATGTCGCGATCGGCCAGTTTGTCCTTGTCATCACTGAC
>JAYUWK010000158.1:0-2980 GCA_043753895.1 Actinomycetota bacterium | reverse complement strand
GGGTTGACGTCCGGGGGCATGGACAGTCGACGCGACCGCTGGAGTCATATCGCTATTCGTGGAAGTTGTTGGCGGGGGACGTGATAGCTGTCCTGGATGCGCTGGGAATCGAGCGAGCAGTGGTCGGAGGACTGTCGCTGGGAGCGGGGGTGGCCTTGGCCTCGGCGCACGAGCACCCTGGACGGGTGTCGGGTCTGATCGTCGAGATGCCTGTTCTCGGTCAATCAGAGGGGTTCGCCCGCGTGCTTTTCGGTGTGATGGCAACGATGCTGCGCCTGAATTCACCCTGGTTGTCGGTGCTGACACGGCCCATTCGCCACCTTCCCGAACCGAAGGGACCATCGGAACTCAAGCTGGCGGTCGATATTGCACGACTGCATCCCATCGCCGGCGCCGCGCTCATCGAAGGGCTGTCGGCGGCCGAGCTGCCGATCCATGATCGCGTCACATTGGCGGGAATCGACGTCCCGACCCTGGTGATCGGACACCGCCATGATCCGATTCATCACGTTGCCGACGCGGTACTGCTCTCGGAGCGGATCTCCGATGCCGAGATCGTCGAGGTTCCGCACATCGGAACCTTTCGCTTGGGACCCGATCGATACGCCGACGTCATCGGGGATTTCCTGCGGCGCCGCTGTTCATGAGGTCCAAACCGGCCGAAGTGGACAACGCATTCACCAATTCCAGAGAAGTGATCCGACGACATTGAATGTTGTAATGACACTGGCGCATGTCTCATCGCTGATTTACCCTGAGCACGGCGCAGCCGTGCTGGTCAATTGCCAAGGGAGACAGCCGTGATTCGATATGCCAGGGAAACCCGGTCCGGTGGACATTCCGCTCGTCGGGCCGTCGCGCTGTTCATGATCGTGGCGTTGGTGGCGACCGGGTGTTCGTTGCAGGCGGGTCGTGCTGGAGCGAAGTGCCGGAAGGTTGGATCGTTCGCGTCGGATGGCGTGTACGTCCTCAAGTGCAACGCCAGGAAGCGTTGGCAGCGCGGCATCACGATCGCGCTCGGCCAGCAGTTGCTCGCAGCAGCCATCGCCGCCAACACACCTCGCACGACGATCGCCCCGCCGATCACCTCGTTCGGGGCGTTCGATGGTCCGGTCGGCACGGGCCCGGGCCAGGTCAAGCCCGGGTTGTACACCACGCTCGGCGACGGTTGCTCGTGGGGTCGTTACGACGCCGCTGACCGATTGCTGGGGAGCAACTCCTTCAGTGGCCGGGACTTCGCCCTGATCCGGCCGACCGATGTGTCGTTCGCCTCGTTCGGTCCGTGCTCCTGGGTTGAAGCGCCGGCGGGCGCCCAATCCATTCCGGCGTCGGGCAACGCCACCCAGCGAGTGGGCGTCGAGATCCAGCCCGGTTTCTATCGCTCTGCAGGAACGACCACGGGTACGAAGTGTTTCTGGGCCCGTGAATCCTCAATGGACGGTTCGTTCGCTTCCTTGACCGATGTCAACGCCAGCCACGGCCCCCAGATCGTCCAGGTGAAGTCGACCGACGTTGCGTTCGAGTCGCGAAATTGCCCGACGTTCACGACGTTCGCCGGACCCCCAGCGCAGTTTGCAGCAATTTCGGGTCAGACCGACGAACTCATCACCAGTGGGCAGGACGCAACCTACGCTCTGCCGTTCGATGCGGTCACGGTCACCGGCACAGCGGCGGAGATCACGGCCCAGTTCGGTGGATACGCGCTGCAGTTGCGCCCACCGAATGGCGGAGCTTTGGCTGCTGGCAACGACTTCCCGGGTGTCGGGTCGACGTCCACCGCGACGGCTGCGTCGATGACCCTCTCGTCGTCCCCCAGGACCTGCATCACAACCACCGTGGCGTCGTTCACCATCATCGGGGTCACGTACGGCGGCGATGGCGCTGTGACGTCGCTCACAGCGTTGGCGCAGCAGGTCTGCGACCTTTCGGGAAAAGCTGCCACGGTCCTGGTCAAGTTCTGACATGGCTGCGATGCCAACGTCACGCCGCCACAGTGGCAGGAATGTCGCTTGACGCCCCGGGTCGCTCCTGCAGCAACCTGAGCTCGTTCAACATTCTTGAACTCGTGTTCGACAGCGGCGGGAACGTTGCGACCATCAATGTTGTGTTTGCGCTCATCTGCAATGGCTCCACCACGGTTGTCGTAGGTGCGGTCAAACTCTGAGTTCCCACCCCCGGACGGAACCCTCAAGTGGGTCCGCGATCGACCCGATTGAGTTGCGTGCCAACGAAGATCCTGATCGTCGATGATTCCCATGGATGAGGCCCAGTCAGCCATGGGATCGACGGACGCTCTGACCGGCTTGGGGGACCGTTGCTTCCTCGACGACAAGATCGCCCGAATGTCGAGTGACGCCCAGACGCTGGGTGCCCTCATGATCGACATCGACCACTTCAACGAGGTCAACGACGCCGAGGGCCGGGCACTTGGTGATGTTGTCCTCGCCGAGGTTGCTCGCCGCCTCGCCGGGCAGTTGACCGAGCCGTCGGTGCTTGGTCGTTACGGCGGTGAAGAATTTCTTGTCATGGTGCCCGGAGTGAATCTGGTTGGCGCCGCAATGCTGGGTGAACGCCTACGTGGGGCAGTAGCGGCAACGGCCGTTCCCTTGGAGATGGGGCGATCTCGTCTGGTGACGGTCAGCGTCGGTTGCGCTGTTGGCGACGCACGATCGTTGGTGGAGACCATCAGCCGCGCTGACGTGGCGCTCTCGGCGGCGAAGGACGGTGGGCGCAATCGGGTCGAGGTGGCCAACGCTCTTCCCCTCGACGTCTGAGGCTCTGTCGATCAGGTGTTGTAGGTTCCGGCGCCGTGGACCTTGCAGCGATCCTCGATCTGTCATCTCACGGCGCCGATGTCTTTGTCGGAACCGGGCCGAACTATCCGTGGGGAGGTCTCTACGGCGGGCAGATCGTCGCGCAGGCGCTTCGGGCCGCCGCCCTGACGGTGGACGATCCTGAGTTGCGAGTTCACTCGTTACGT
>JAYUWK010000157.1:0-2985 GCA_043753895.1 Actinomycetota bacterium | reverse complement strand
TAGCAGTGCTGGCGGACAGTGGGGTAGGGGTTCACTGGAGCGCCGCCGCCGGGATGGATCTCGAAGTGCAGGTGGTTTGCGTTCGTCTGGCCGGTCTTGCCGACATAGCCGATGACCTCGCCAGCTGACACGCTCCGCGAGCCGCCCTCATACGCCGACAGATGCCCGTAGAAGTAGCGGTTGCCGTCAACGCCTACCAGCGTCACTAGATTGCCGCCGCGCTCGCTGGTGTGATTTCTGGTCGACCCAGCAACGACGGCGACGATCGGCGTACCGCTGGGACTCATCATGTCGACGCCTAGATGACGGCGCCCGCCGGGCCTTGGGGCACCCCACGTATCACCGAATGCGTTGAGTCCGTTGATCGGGCAATGCCACGACGTTCCCGTGGTGATTGGGGGCGCTGCTGCCGCCACTGGTGAGGCACTCACCGCAGAGTTGAGGTTGGCGGACCCGGCCCCGCGCACCGCTACCTGCGCTGCGGCAGTTTGCTCCGCGAGTAGCTTCGCTGCCGCTTCCGCCGCTGCCCGTTCTTCTGCCTTGCGTTGTTCTGCCAGCTGAGCCTCATATGCGCGCTTGACCTCCGCGTCCTTCAGCCGATCGCGTAGCGCCGCCAGGTCGATCAGTTGCTTGTCGATCTCCGCCTGGCTTGAGGCCAGTGCGTCGATCGCCGCAGCGTTTTCCCTCTGGAGCGCATCGAGCTCAGCCTGGTCGCTTTCGAAGTCGCTTCGAACGGCCTCGATGTTGTCGAGACCCGCGGTACCAGTGTCGAGTGCCAACGCACGGAGTGAATCGCGCTGCATCGACTCGACCTCGTTGCCTCCGAGGATGAGAATCGTTTCGCCCGACCGGCCAGTGAAGCGATCGACGGCGATCTTGCTGAGCAGATCCTCCAGTTGCTGATACTGGGCGGAACTTTCCGAGATGTTGCTCTGGACCACGGCGATCCGTTCCTCGAGGTCGTCGGCCTCAAGGTGGGCTGCGGCCCACTGGGTGGCGGCGTCGTCGGCCTTTCCCTCTACACGCAGAATCTCGGCAGCAACTTGATCAGAGGTGAGATCGGAGCTGGATGCGCTCACTAGGGTGACGGGAGCGATCAACGTCAGCACCGCGGCGGCGCTCACGGAGGTCATCCGTCGGCGGCTCGCCCGACCCCTCTCCGAATGTTTCAATCTCATGACGAAGCTGCAGGGTACTGCCTCAAATGCCCTGCAACAAGCCACCCCGCGTTCGGCGATGGTGTATTTCTGACGAAATATCTGGAGCGGGTGACGGGAATCGAACCCGCATGGCCAGCTTGGAAGGCTGATCTTTGGCACAGCTGCGACCAGGGGTAGTGACGGAAGTAGCCAGGTCAGTAAGGGTATTGATAGTCCGTGGCTGACCGTCAATGACCGCAGTTGTCCGCCGCTATTTGCACGATATTTGCACGGCTGCCGTAACCTATCGCCGGGAGGTTCGACTGATGGCAAAGCGACTTCGACGTCAACGCGACAGTGGGGCGCTTCGTCAGCTGCCCTCCGGGCGGTGGCAGCCGGCGATCCTCGAGATCGACAACAGGTACACGTCGCTCGGGACGTTTCGCACGCGGGGCGAAGCTGAGCGGACCCTTGCCGCGGCAATAGCTGATCGGCACCGCGGCGGCTGGGTCGATCCACGAGACGGGCGCGTCGCGTTCGAGGCGTATTCGTCGCAGTGGCTCGAAGAACGGGCGTCGCTACGGCCGCGAACCCGCGAGCTGTACGAGGGGCTGTTGAGGCTCCACATCGTCCCATCGTTCGGTCAGGTCGAACTCGGCGCAGTCACGCCTCCAATGGTGCGCCAATGGCACGCCAAGCTCACCAGAGCCGATCGCCCAGGCGACGTCACGATCGCGAAGTGCTACCGACTGCTCAAGTCGATATTCGCGACGGCGGTGACCGACGACCTGATCCCCAAGAACCCGTGCGTGCTTCCTGGAGCGGGTGTGGAGCACAGCCCTGAACGTCCGATCGCATCAATCAACGACGTCGACCGGCTCGTCGAAATGGCGCCACCGCACCTCCGGGCGCTGATCCTGCTCGCCACATACACGTCGTTGCGGCTCGGAGAGCTCTCCGCGCTGACGCGACGGAACCTTGACTTGGACAAGTGTCTGGTGACAGTCGTTGCCTCAGCGGCCGATCTGCGTGATGGCACGCGAATCATCGGCGAGCCTAAGAGTGCCGCTGGCCGCCGCCGCGTTGCGATCCCTGAGGTCATCTCGAACATGCTTCGTGATCATCTCGATCGGCACTCCGAGCCAGAGCTTGACGGTCTCGTATTCGTGGGGCCGAAAGGCGGGCCGCTTCGCCGCGGCAACTTCAGCGGCGTCTGGCGTTCCATCGCTCACGAGGCGGGTCTCGACGGCTTGCGCTTTCACGATCTGCGACATACGGGTAACACCCTGGCGGCGATGACGGGAGCGAGCACCAAGGAACTCATGACCCGTATGGGCCATTCGTCGACGCGGGCGGCGCTTGGTTACCAGCACGCCACAGAGGAACGCGAACGGCTCATCGCCACCAAGCTCAACGAGATGATCAGCGGAGCTCGGGCGCTTGCATGACGGCCTGAATTTGGACACGATCACAATCCAGTGCGAGCCGACCACGGGGTGCGAGTCCCCGCTAACCCGTAGGCAGGTGTGGGCGGACATTGGATTCTGCCCAGCGGCGGCCGTGGAGGACTGCCCATTGATGGCCATTCGACCGCTGTGAGTGATTGAGATCCGGACGTTCCGCACCGCGACATACCGGCACTTGGTGGACGCTCTGATGCGCACGGATCGCCGGTTCGGCCGGGGTTCTCGAACGCTCGTCGAATGTTCTGTGTCCGTAGCCGACGCACGTCCTGTGTCGTGGTTGAACGCCCAATCTGATCGACGGGCTGTCATGTCGAAAGTCGCCCCCTCGGAATCGGCCCGAGGTTGCGGACGCGGGATTCCACCTATGTGCAGTTCATCGG
>JAYUWK010000156.1:0-2995 GCA_043753895.1 Actinomycetota bacterium | reverse complement strand
CAGTCGAAGTGGATGCGGTGCAGGCGCTGGTCCTGATCGGGCAGGTGCTCGATGTCGCGTAACCGGTCGAGCAGATCGGTGAGCTCGGTCTGCTTCTGATGCGACAGCAGGAAGTCGTAGAAGGCCTGGAAGCTGCGCCCCTGATCGGACTCGGCGATGCTGTTGCGGCTGCCGAGCACTTCGTCGAGCAGCTCGCCCTTCGAGCCGGTCCACCCGGCGATCTGCTCGCGCAGTGTGCGGTCGAGCCGGCGGAAGTTCTCCTCCACCTCGCGGAAGTCGGACAGCAACTCGCGTGCCGTGCGGGCGAACTGTTGATAGCGATCGCGCTGGCTGAACCGGTCCAGCACGGCGATGTCACCGCGCTCGGCGCGAGCGATCTCCTCGTCGAGCTCGTCACGGCGACGGCGCAGTTCGACGAGCCGATGCTCAGGGTCCTCGTCGGCGCCGAAGACCATCTGGCGCAACAGCTCGAAGACGGTGTTCAGCCGCGATTCGGTGCCGACGAACTCGCGCACGCGAAGTTCGCGAACCCACTGCAGCGCCTTCTCGACGGCGGGCGACAGGTCGTACCGCGGTTCGTCCGACGCCGGTGGGTAGAACTTGCGCAACCATGCCCGTTCCGGCGCGGCCCAGTCGTCGAGATACGCCTGCGCCGACTTCGGATACGTGCCCGCGCCGAACCGTTCGTTGAGGGCGTACAGCTCGTTGTCCAACTCGTCGACGAGGACGGCTGCCGGCAGGTCGCTGGCGTTGTCGTCGACGAACACGCGGCCGAGGAAGCTGAGCACCAGCGGCGCGTTCTGGGCGCGGAGCAGGATCCATGCCGGATGGTTGACCCGGAGCTGATCGATCTCGTCGTACTGCACCCCGCCACCTCCTCCACGCTCGCGCTCGCCGGATGAACTACCGACATGAGCCTAGAAGATGGGTGTCACACCGCTCCTGACGATGGGTCTGTGTCGATATCGAGCTGGATCAGCTCGATGGCCCCGTCGGACGCCAGTTGGCCGACGACGGCGAGAGCGCGCACAAGGGTGCCGGCGGCGATCAAGATCCGATAGTCAGAGCGACCGGGAATCAACTCGGGGAGATCATCGAAACCAACGGCAAACTGCTCCACGATTCGGAGGAGTTCGAAGACCTGAAAGTCGTTCGTTGACGGCTCACCGTTCTGGCCCCGCTCGGTGGGCATCTGTCGATCGAGATCATCGAAGAAGTCCGAGGTCGCTCTGACCGAGCGACGCTCCGTGCTCACTGCGTCTGGGGTGTGTCGCTCTGAGCGATTCGGAGCTGGACGCGTCGTTGGACACGAGACAGAAATTCCTGCGGCGCAGCGGAGAGGTCCGAGACGATGCTGTTGCGAAAGATGACGTCCTGCTCTGCAGCAGTCATCGCCCCGAGTTCATCGGCTGTCCAGACCTTTTGACTCATGGCGCCAATCGTAACCCTTTCTCAAGCCCGTCGAGCTCTCTCGTCGCGTGCTCTACGCCGCCTGGCGCCCAGACGTTTCAGTCGGCGGTGCGAGGTCGAGCACTCGCCTGAATGTCGGATGTCGGCGCCGCCAGCTCTCCTACGCTGTGCACATGTCCGCGCGGCACGTCGTCGATGAGTTGGGGCGGTACGACGGGCTGACGCTCGACCAGCTGTGGACAGTGGTCGTGGGCGAAGTCGTCAACGCAGTCAACCCACTCGAAGTGATCCTCTTCGGCTCGGTGGCGCGTGGAGACGCCGGACCAGACTCCGACATCGATCTGTTGCTCGTGTTCGATCAGCTTGATCAGGCAGACAAGCGAGCCATGATGGCCCGCGCCCGCGCCCGCGCCCGCGCCCGCGCCTCGGTCACCACGGTCGCTCCGGTCGATGTCCTCGTCTCGGATGTCGACGAAGTCGCTCGCCGTCGCGACGACGTCGGCTCGATCCTGTACTGGCCGGTGCGCGAGGGCCGTTCGGTCTATCGGCGACCCGATATCCAAACCTGCTGAACAGCTGGAGTGGATCCGGTAGCCACCAGATCCGGGTTGGTGCCGCGGCGTTCCGCCTGAGGAACCTTCGAGATCCGGCTGCCCGACACCCGCTGCGAATCCGGCGGCGGGACAGGGATCAGTCGATCTCGACGGTGCGCCAGCTGATGTGCTCGGCGTCGAGGATCTCTGGTAGGACACCTCGGGCCGCATCGATCGACAGCAGCATCGTGGCGTCGAGCACGAGTCCGGTTGCCGCGGCTTCGAGGTTCAAGAGGTCGAGGCGCGGGTGGCGCTCGGACAGCTCGGCCATCACCGGAACCGTCGACCGCGGGTCGGGGAGGCCGATGGTGTCGGGCAACAACAGCAAGCTCCGTATCGCCGTCGCCTGGTGGCCGGCATCGAGACCGACAAACGGGCCCGAGAGGTGGCCCCCGGCCCCGCCGGCAGCGGCGCGGCGGGCCCGGTAGTACCAGTACGTCGTGGTGTGGCGCACGCCCTGCTCGTCGAGGCCGACGAGGAGCTCTTCGATCAGGAGCCGGTCATCGAGGATGATCCTGGGGACGTGGACCACCTACTGATCGGCCAGGTCAGGGTCCCCGATGCTGGCGAGCCCCGCCTCGTAGCGGTCGCGGAGCACGCGGTGCAGTTCGCTGCGTGCGGCCTGCACGCCGCCGGGGATGATCAGAGCAGCATCGCCGAGATCGATGATCCCGACTTCGCCGCCGTGTTCGATGCCCCACCGGTGGCGAAGCTCGGCAGGCAGATTGGTCTGGCCACGGTGAGACACCTTGGCCGTCGAGGTCCCGGACATGTTTGCATTGTACGTAAGGTTGAACGACAAAGCGTTGCAACGATTGAGTGGCTCCGGTCGGCTCGTCACCGCCGAGCGGCTAACACCGGAACGGCTGCGTGCTCGACGAAGGCGCAGAGGGCAGCGACGAGCTCCATGTCGTCGACGGTTCTCGCTCGGGTGTCGAGGAGCTCGTCGGTGCACACGAGGTAGGCCAACGCTCGGGCTCGGCTGATGGCGA
>JAYUWK010000155.1:0-3034 GCA_043753895.1 Actinomycetota bacterium | reverse complement strand
GGTCTTCATGGCTGACGGTCGCATCGTCGGCGATCTCCGCAACCCAACGGTCGACACGATCATCGATCACATGAATGTCGGCGAGGTGAGCTGATGTTTGATCTCGCCATCCAGACCATCCGCTCCAACATTGGTCGACTCGTCGCCACGGTCCTTGCCATCGTTGCCGGTGTTGCGTTCCTGAGCGCGGGGTTGATGTTCACCGACGCCATCAGGTCGTCGCTCGGCGGAACCATCGAAGCCCAGTACGGACTCGTTGACGGTCAAGTCAAGGCGAGCGAGGATCGCGCCGGGCCGCCGGCAAAAGTTCCCGTTGCGCTGGTCGAGGCGGTGGCGGCTGTTCCCGGCGTGAAGACGGCGACGGGCGAGCTCCAGGGCAACATCAACATCTACCGTCCCGGGCGCAATAAACCGGAGAGCGTGACCGGCCGTCGATGGGTCGATCAGGACGGTATCGCCCCCTTGGATATCGTGACGGGCAGCGCACCCACCGAACCGGGCCAGATGACTCTCGATCGGGATTCGGCCCGCGATTTCGATTTCGAGGTCGGGCAGAGCATCCGGATCGCCACCTCCATCGGTGAACAACAGGTGATGCTCGCGGGAATCACGACGTTCGGCCCCGAGTCCGCCCAGGACGGCTCGGGAACGGCATCGTTCTCCAGCGCTGACGCGTTCCGATTCCTGCTGGCTGACACCCAGGAGTTCGACCGGATTCTCATCTCCTTCGACGAGGGGGCCGACGCCACCCAGGTACTCGACGCGGTCCGCGCCGTCCTTCCCGAAGGGATTGTCGGCACCGATCGCGCCACGTTCATCAAGGATGCCCAGGGTGGCGCCGCCCGATTCGCAGCCTTTCTGCAACCGGTCCTCCAGGGCTTCGGGTTCCTGGCACTGTTCGTGTGCGGGTTCGTGATCGCCAACACCTTTGCGGTGATCGTGGCGCAGCGCACCCGCGAGCTGGCACTGCTCCGGGCCATCGGGGCCACCCCGCGACAGGTCCGACGATCGCTCCGACTCGAAGCCCTGGCCATCGGATTCGTATCCAGTCTGATCGGCTTGGCCGCTGGCTACGGACTCACACTGCTCACCGTTGCGATCCTCCGGGCGTTCGACATCAAGTTGTTGGGGGCGGGGGCTCGACTCACGATCGGCACCGTGCTGTGGTGTGTGCTCTGGGGCACGTTGATCACGGTGGCCTCGGTGTTTCTCGCGTCCCGTCGCGCCGCCAAGGTGGCGCCCGTCGAAGCCATGCGCGCCTCGTCGTTGGAGCGCATTCCCAAGAAGCGTTCGTTCGTGTGGCTGATCGTGCTGGCGATCGGCGGAACATCGCTCGCGGTCGGCGGTTTCAAGGGCAACGTCTATTTCATCGTGCCTGGCGCCCTGCTGTTCATCTTCGGCATCCTCTTCAGCGCCCCGATCGTGTTGAACACGTTGGCCCGGGCACTTCGTGGTGTCTTCCGCCGGAGTGGCCTCGCCCTGAGACTCGCGGGCGACAACATCGAGCGGAGTCCTCGTCGCGCTGCGTCAACCGCCAATGCCCTGATCATCGGCGTGTTGCTGATCACGCTCGTCACGACTGCCGGTGGATCACTCCGCACAGCGCTCGTCAAGAACGTCAATGACCTGTCGTCGTCAGACATTTCAGTGCTGTCGGATCTGTCTGGCATCCCGGCCGAGCTGGTGGGACAGATCAAGTCCGTCGATGGGGTGTCACAGATGTCCGAGGTGCGGAGCGTCAATGCCACCGTCGGGGGTATCGATGGCCAGATCACGTCGAGCGATCTCGCAACGCTGCGCCAGACCGTCGGGCTGAAGGCGAGCGAAGGGTCCCTCGGCGACATGGGGCCGGGGACCCTGGCGATCTCCAACTTCGGCGGCGGAGCGCCGGGGAACCAACCGGCTCCGAAGTTGGGTGATCGAGTGGAGGTCACCACCCCGGAGGGAGCGACCGCCAGCCTCCGCGTCGTTGCCGTCCTCGAGTTCAGCTTCGACACGATCTTCCTGCAGAACCTCGTTGACCCCGCCACGTTCTCGACCATCGCCGGCGATCGGCCCGCCTCGCAGCTGTTCATCAACGTCGACGACAGCAGCGTTCGGGACGTGGTCAATCGCATCGAGGTGCTCACCGATTCGTACAGTTCGGTGCAGGTCAACGCGGGAAACTTCATCGGCCAGCTCCTCGATACCGCATTGGGGTGGGTGATCGCTGGCGTCAACGGCCTACTCGGAATGAGCGTGCTCATCGCCTTCATCGGCATCGTCAACACCATGACGTTGTCCATCGTGGAACGGAGGCGTGAGCTCGGTCTCCTGCGTGCTGTCGGGATGATGCCGGCATCAGTTCGTTCGATGATCCGCGGGGAGTCGCTGATCATCGCCCTGTTCGGCACCTTCGTTGGGTTGCTCGGAGGCGCGTTCATGGGCTTCTGCCTGACACGGTCGCTGTCGTTGGGTGCTGACGGCGGCCAGATCGGCTTCAGTTTCGAATGGGGACGGCTGGCAACTGTGGCCGGTGTTGGCGTGCTCGTCGGCATACTTGCGGCTGCGCTTCCTGCCCGACGTGCGAGCCATATGGATGTGCTCGACGCCCTGGCTGAATAGATGCCGTACAGCGATCTGCCGTAGCTGAGAACTAGGTTCAGCAGCGATGTCGACGGACCCCGACGAACCCACTCGCCTGTCCGACGATCAGAACGAGCGGCGCTTCCGTTCGCTCGCCCTCGCCGTGCCGGTCGGTGTGTTCGAGACCGATGTGGACGGCCACTGCGTCTTCGTCAACCACCGATGGATGGAGATCACCCAGTTGTCCGCCGAGGACGCAATGGGCGAGGGATGGTTGACCGCGCTCCATCCGGACGATCGCGGCTTCGCGCTCCGCGAATGGTTCGACTCCATCAGCAACGAGCGCGAATTCCGTCTCCAGTTCCGGTTCCGTCGCCCGAGTGGAATGGCCCGATGGGTGATCGGGTCCGCCGTTGCGCTGCGCAGCAACGACGGCGTGCTCGTCGGGTACATCGGCACGATCACCGAC
>JAYUWK010000154.1:0-3041 GCA_043753895.1 Actinomycetota bacterium | reverse complement strand
CGAGCACATCTTTCCGACCGTCTTCGAGGCCGAGCTGGCGTTCCGGCAGCGCTCGTCGCTCTGATCAAGGTCACAACCCCCGCTGTGCCGTGATCCTTCCATCGGCCTCGGCAGTCACGAGCGCTTGGTAGTCCTGCTCGTTCTGGTCGGCGTACGACTCCGAGAAGTCCGCGATTGCGTTGTCGAATGTTGCACCGGTGCCGAGGTACGAGGCGATGGCGACGCGGTCACCCGAGCGAGCGTGTGCGCGCGCGAGCGTCTGCCCGCAGAGGTGCGCGTACGCCTCGAGGTTGGCAGGATCCATGGTCTCGACAGCGGCGGAACCCTTCCAGTCGCGCAGCTGGCGGAAGTAGTAGTCGCGCTTGACGCCATCGAAGCCGACCGGTGAATCCCAACCGAGGAAGATGTCGCTGCTCGCCTGCATCAGGTGTTGACCGTTGACCACCCGTTCCCCGTTCGAGATGCGCCGCTTCGGTCCGACGAACGACTCGAGCACCGACGGCATCGCTTCTTTCACCTGGAGGAAGAGCGGGTCATCGTCGGTTCGACCGAGGAGCAGGATGATCCAGGCCCGTGTGCCCACACTGCCCACGCCGACCACCTTGCGTGCCACATCGATGATGCGGAACTGTTCGAGCAGGTGTCGACGGTCGTTCTGCAGGGTGCGGCGATATCGGGTGTAGATCTCGTGGATGCCCTCGCGTACTGCGTCGACTTCGTGGGCCCCGAACAATTCTCCGATCGGCTGGATGAGCGGCGGATCACTGATGATGCGAGGTGCTCCGTCGACGAGATGGGTGAGTTTCGCGTATGCCTGGTGGCTGTCACGGGTGCGCGCCTTGGCGGCATTGGCTTGGGCGCGCTTTCGGGACTTGGCGCTGATTTTCTTGCCCTGCTGGTTGATCCATGCCTCGACGTCGATGGTCGAGTACCAGACATCGAGGTTGTTCATCCCGGCGTACCGGGCCATCGACGTGCGGTATTCCGCTGCGACCGCCAGCAGCACCCGACGACGGCCAGCTTCGTCGAATCCAATGTCGCGACCGGCGATCGCGAAGCTCGCGCCGAGCCGCTTGACGTCCCATTCGAACGGCCCGGGGGCAGTTTCGTCGAAGTCGTTGATGTCGAACACCATCCGGCGTTCGGGCGAACCGAAGGCGCCGAAATTCATGAGGTGCGCGTCGCCGCACAGCTGCACGTTCAGACCCGAGCGAGCCGTTCCGGCCAGATCGGACGCCATGATCAGCGCTGCGCCGCGGTAGAAGGTGAACGGCGAGACGAGCATGCGGCCGTACCGGATCGGCACCAACTCCGCGACGCGTGCGGCGGCCTGGCCCTCGAGCAACTCGACGGGATCGGGACGACCCGGGGCGTAGGCCAGGGAGGCGTGCGATGATCGTGGCACCTCCTGACGCGCCGCCTTGCCGCGCGCCATGCGTTCGGCCACGCTGAGGTGGGGCACCACCCGGCGCTTCGCGCCAGGGACCTCGAGCGGGGTGGCCGTGGCGGGCATCTTCGGCGATCGAGTCATGAGTGCGTCACGGCTGTGAGCCTAGAACCTTCATAGATGGCACACTGATCCCGTGAACTCCGATGGACAATCGACCAACGACCAGCAGCGACCGGCGTTCGATCCGCCCGATCCGGCGCTGCGTGCGGGGATCGAGCCCGAGGCCAGGGTGGTCTCCGATCCTGGCGCATCGGTCATCATCGGCGTGTCCTTCGAGCGGCTGGTGATGGCCCACCAATACATCATCGCGATGGGCGGCCTGCGTGAATCCGGTGCACTCCAACTCGAGGACACCGTCCTGATCACCAAGGACGCCGAGGGGTCTGTCAAGGTGGTCGAAACGATGGATCCCACGCCGGGACGCTCCGCGCTGACCGGAGCGATGTGGACGGGGCTGCTCGGGTTGGTCCTGGGGGGCCCGGTGGGCTGGATCGCCGGGTTGGGCATCGGAGCGGCCACCGGAGCGGTGACCGCGAAGATCGTCGATCTCGGGATCCCCGACGAATGGGTTGCCTGGTTCCGCGACGTCGTCGAACCGGGAACGTCGACGGTAGTCATCCTCGCTGCGCATGTCTACGTCCGGGCGCTCGCCGAGGAAGCCCGAAGATTCCCCGGCGCCACGTTGCTCTACACCTCGATGTCCGACGACGCCTACGACCAACTGCACGACGCGTTCGATTCCTGACCGGTACGGCCCGACGCCCGGCCGATCGGCTGTCAGGCGGCGGCGCGGCGCACGGCGCAGTCGAGTACGTACCGGGCGATGTTGGGGCAGTCGACGAGCAACGTCGAGAACTCCGACCGGGTCAGAACGTAGACCGTCGAGTCCCTGGTGGCAGTAGCCGATGCCGTTCGCGGCTTGAGCGTGATGAGGGCGAGTTCGCCGATCACGCTGCCCGGGCCGACGAGGACGGTCAGGTCATCGCGTTCGATCTTGAACTCACCGTCGATCACGATGAAGCACTCGCGTCCTACTTCGTTGAATTGCACGATCTCGTCGCCGGACGGCACGCTCAGCGTCGTTGCCAGACGTTCGAGACGCTCGAGTTCTGCTCGCGGCGCGTTGGCAGCGAAAGCGCTCGCTTCGAGTGCGGGATTGATGCGATGCTTGTGGCTGAACATGTCGGTCCTTCGTGTCGGGTGCGTCGGAGGTGTGTGCGAACTTGGCGTCTCAGTTCGCAACTCGTCGCACCGCACGTCCATTCCCATCTGTGACGCAGATCACGTGTCGGAGCTCGGTTGGACGTCCGAAGAGTACGGCTCCTGGGCGAGGCAGGCGCTCGGCCGCGAAATCTTCGACCACTCAGCCTCAACATGAGGGGCCGTGGACGCGCTACGGACAGGGCTTGATGGCAAAGACGTCATAGTCGGGTCGGCTCATGACCTTGGAGACCGAGAGGGTGGTGTTCACGCACTGCGGATCCTTCGCCATCTGGCGGAGGAGTGCGTGCTCGTTGGTCTGCCAGCGTGAATCGTAGGAGTTCCACGCCATCACGAAGTCGATGTGTCGATCGGCAAGTGCCTGCTCGTA
>JAYUWK010000153.1:0-27907 GCA_043753895.1 Actinomycetota bacterium | reverse complement strand
ATCTGGAGATGAAGGATCGTCAGGAGTTCGCGTTCGAGGCCGCCGTGCGCATGCGCGACCGCTTCATGTCGCAAGAGGTGTGGGAGCGCATGGGCGTGAACGTGCGCGACATCGTGCCGATCGTGCTCGCCGATCCCACCCGCGTGATGTTCCAGTCGATGCTGTTCAGCAAGATCGTGCCGAACTGCAAGAAGCTGGGTCTGCTCGACCGCAACGACAAGTGGCTGCGCCACCGCTTCGAGGAGATGGGCGTGATTCAGTTCGAGGACTGGGCCGACACCGGCGAGGAATACGACTCGTTCGGTCTCGATGCCGAGGCGATGCCCGTCGCCGGCGAGTAAGCAACTCACGAGGGCCCTGAAGCCGATGTCGCGCCGCAGGGAGGTTGGTTGACCAGGTTTTGTATACAAGTACAATACAAGTACGACCGACGCATGGAACCCAACGACCTATTGACAGTTCGCGACTGAGCGAGCGCGACCCTTCACCGATCTGCTTGCGCTGATCACGCCAGGGGATATGAAGAACGCGGTGGATCTGGGCTGCGGCACGGGTGAACTCACCCGTCTTGCAGCAAGTCGACTCAGTTGCCGCGAAATGCTCGGGGTCGACAACTCCCCATCGATGCTCGCCGAGGCTGGCGCCAATGACGAACCGGGTGTGCGTTTCACTCATGGCGACCTGGCCGGATGGACGAGCCCCGCTGATCATGATCTGGTGCTGGCCAATGCCTCGCTGCAGTGGGTGCCCGATCATCAGGCGGTGCTCGGTCGATGGGCCGCCGCCCTGGCGCCGGGCGGTCAGTTGGCAGTGCAGGTGCCGGCAAATGCGTACATGCCATCCCACACTGTTGCCAGCGAGGTGGCGCACACAGAGCCGTTTCTTGCCGCTTTTGGATCGCTAGGCCCACCTGCCGATCCCGTGGCCGACAACGTGCTGGAACCCGAGCAGTACGCATCGATCCTGTTCGATCTCGGCTTCGCCGAGCAGCACGTGCGCCTACAGGTGTACCCCCACGTGCTGCCCTCGAGCCACAGCGTGGTCGATTGGGTGCGTGGCACCACACTCACCCGCTTCGAGAAGCGTGCCCTGTAGGCCCGTGAGGGGCCGCTACGGCGCTACTTCGGTTGCGAAGTTCACTACGATGTCGGCGTTATGGCTCACCGATCACATCCGCTCTTTCGTACGCATCACGCGCTGCGCATCAAGGGTTTCGCCAAGACCGAGGTCGTTGCCGAGGTCGCCGGTCACGATGTCGAGACTGCCGAGCAGCACTTGCAAGAACTCGAGGGCAACGGCCACGCGCAATTCCGCGAAGCACGCGCACTGTGGCAGCTCACGCCCGACGGCCGGGCAGCGCACGCCGAGGCGCTGGCCGCGGACACCGCCCACCTTGGGCCTGGCTCGCTGACGCACATCTACGATCCCTTCCTGGCGCTGAATGGCCGATTCAAGGAGCTCTGCGGTGATTGGCAGTTGCGTAACGGTGCACCCAACGATCACACCGCGGCCGACTACGACGCAGCTGTTATTGCGCGATTGGTCGCGCTCGATGCCGAGGCTCAACCCGTGGTCATCGCGATCGGCCACGAGTTCGAGCGTTTCGCCGCCTACTCGCGCCGCCTGGCTGAAACGTGCCAGAAAGTGGTGGCTGGTGAAACAAAAATGTTTACCGGAGTGATGTGCGGCAGCTACCACGATGTGTGGATGGAACTACACGAAGACCTCATCCTCACTCAGGGCATCGATCGCGAGCAGGAGGGTTCCTTCTGATGGCACGCTTCGGTCGAGTGCTCACCGCGATGGTGACACCGTTCAACGACGACGGTTCGCTCAACCTCGATGTTGCCCAAGAGCTAGCCCGTTACCTGCAGGCACACGGCAACGATGGATTGGTGATCGCCGGAACCACCGGCGAATCGCCGGTACTCACCGACCACGAACGCCTGTCGTTGTTCGCTGCGGTCATCGAGGCCGTCACCATTCCGGTCATCGCCGGCAGCGGCACGAACGACACAGCGCACTCCGTGCATCTCACCAAGGAGGCTGCCGCGCTCGGCGCGGCGGGCATTCTGGCTGTGTGCCCGTACTACAACCGTCCGTCGATGGCTGGAATCGACGGTCACATGCGTGCGATGGCTGCAGCCAGCGACCTGCCCGTGATGGTCTACGACATCCCGGTTCGCACCGGACGCAAGATCACCACGGCTGCGTTACTGAAGTTGTTCCGTGAGGTGCCCAACATCGTGGCGCTCAAGGATGCGGCCGGCAATCCGGGGGAGACGGCGTCGCTGATCACGCTGGCACCTGACAACGTCGAGGTCTACAGCGGCGACGACGCGTTCACCCTGCCACTGTTGGCCAGTGGCATCGTCGGCACCGTCGGTGTCGCCACGCACTGGACTGCCGAGGATCACCAGCAGATGTTCGATCTGTGGGAGAAGGGCGACACCGTGGGTGCGCGCATCGTCAACGCGCGCATGCTCGACAGTTTTGCGTTCGAGACCGGCGACGATGCCCCCAACCCCATTCCGTCGAAGGCGATGATGCGCCATCTCGGCATTCCGGTGGGTCAGGCGCGCCTGCCGATGGGAGATGCGCCCGAATTCGTGGAGGTTCGTGCCCCGCAGGTGTGGGCCGACCTGCAACGATGGAGGAATGCATTCCCCCTCCAACCCCAACGCTGATCTGTGAGCAACGCACCTACAGGCCCCTCGGTCAAGATCGTTTTCCTCGGGGGTCTCGGCGAGATCGGCCGCAACTGCATGGTGATCGAGCAGGACGACCAACTGCTGATGATCGATTGCGGACTGATGTTTCCCGACGCCGACATGCACGGCATCGATCTTGTTCTTCCTGATTTCACGTGGCTCCGTGCCAACGCTGATCGCGTGGTCGGCTGCGTCGCAACGCATGGTCACGAGGATCACGTCGGTGCGCTGCAATATCTGCTGCGTGAGCTGAGCTTTCCGATCTACGGCTCAGCGGTCACCCTCGGTCTCGCTCGGAACCGTATTGAGGAAGCAGGTTTGCTCGGCCGAACCGAATTGGTGGTCGTGCGCGACGGCGAACGCCGCATGATCGGGCCGTTCGATGTGGAGTTCATTCCGGTGACCCACAGTGTCCCCCACGCACACGCGATCGTGGTGCATACGCCCCAAGGTGTGATCGTGCATTCGGGTGACTTCAAGCTCGACCTCACGCCGGTCGACGATCGCCGCACCGACCTCGCCCGGCTGGGTGCGATCTCGTCCACCGAGGGTGTACGCGTCCTGCTCGCCGACAGCACAAACGCCGAAGAGGGTGGCCACGCTCCCAGCGAGAAATCAGTCGGCGCCGTGCTCCGTCAGTTGTTCGCCGAACAGACCGGCCGTCGTATTATCACGGCCAGCTTCGCAAGTCACCTCCACCGCATTCAGCAGATTGCCGACGCCGCAATCGCCAACGGGCGGGTGGTTGCCACGCTCGGCCTGAGCATCAAGAAGAACGTGCGCATGGGTCGCGAACTCGGCATCCTCAACATCCCCGACGGTTCGTTGATCGACATCGACGAGGCCGACAAGTATCCGCCTGAGAAGCTCTGCATCGTGTCTACCGGCTCGCAGGGCGAACCGATGTCGGCGCTGAGCCTGCTGGCCCGCAACGAGAATCGCTGGGTGAAGGTGGGCGAGAAAGACACGGTCATCCTTTCGAGTCACGCCATCCCTGGTAATGAGACCAACGTCAATCGCGTCATCGAAGGACTGCTGCGCCTCGGCGTGGAGGTGGTTCACAGTGGCATTGCCGATGTCCATGCAACGGGTCACGCCCAGGCCGAGGAGATCAAGACCTACCTGTCGATCGTGAACCCCGAGTTCTACGTGCCGATCCACGGCGAGTATCGCCACCTCGTCGCGAATACCAAGCTCGGTGTGATGATGGGCGTCGATCGACAAAAGGTCTTGCTGTGTGAGGACGGCGACGTGCTCGAACTCAATGACGCCGGCCTCGACCGCACCGGTCGCGTACCTGCCGGGTATCTGTACGTCGACGGCATCGTCGGCGACGTCGGCCAGGGAGTTCTGCGTGACCGCAAGGTCTTGGCCGAAGAGGGCGTGGTCGTGGTCGTGGTCACGGTCGACATCACCTCTGGCAAGGTACTGGTGGGTCCCGAGATCATCACCCGTGGCTGGGTGTACGCACCAGAGGCCGAGGACCTGCTCGACGAGGCATGCGACCGTATTGCCGAGGCCGTGGAATCGGCGTTGGCCAAAGGCGAGCGCAATGTAGACGCACTCGAACGTGATGTGCGACGCGCTGCTGGCAAGTTCGTGAGCGAGCGCACCAAGCGCCGACCCATGATCGTTCCGGTGGTGATGGAGGCCTAGCCCCGCATGGTGATCACGATGAAGAGGGCCGCGAGAGCGGCGGCGCTCGTCGCCACGCTGATGGTTGTCACTGGGTGTTCGAGTGCGTCGGACTCGGCTGCGACCTCGGTGCTGGGGCCGGTGTCGTCAATGGTCCCGGGAGATACGCCGCTACGGATCGAACTGATCCGACCTGCGGTCGTCGCACTCGAAGCCAAGCTGGGTGGGGCGCAGCGGTATCTCGAAGTGAACGCGACGCCGACATTGGTGAACCTGTTCGTGTCCACCAACGGAGGCACGCAGGCAGTGGCGTACACCTATGTGCAGGGCAAGTTGAGCGACCCCGCAGCGCCCGAGCCTGTGCAGCCTGGTGCGGCCACGTTCTTGGGCTCGAGCATCACCTTCGACGAGTCGAAGGTGCTCGTACCGCTGTTGACGGCCCTAGCGAATTCGCAGTATCGAGTGTTCTCCGTACTCGGCGCGACGGGTGGGGGAGTCACCTACGAGGTCACCGTTCAATCCGTTCAGGGGGGACAGATTCAGGTGCCGGTTGGGCCCGATGGTTCGATCACCGGGGCGGTTCAGAACTGAGGATGCTGCAACCTCACTACGCCCTCTTGGTACGTTGAAGACCTATGGCAACTTCGGGCAACAATGCCCGCAACTCGGGATCCACGCGATCTGGCAGCAGCACGAGCTCCTCGACGCGCGGCTCAACATCGAAGTCGCCCTCGAAATCTCCTGCCAAGACATCTGCCAACGCCTCAGGCGGTAGCGCTTCGAGCAGAGCTAGCGAAGCCCGCAGCGATCTGCGTACAGCCGTCGAGGGGCGCGAGAACGAGTTCATCGGCATCGCGCTCATCGCCAGCGGCCTACTGATCGGTCTCGCCATCTACGCCAAGCTCGCCGGAGTGCTGGGGCGTTGGTTGAACACCGGCCTCGGATGGCTGTTCGGTCTGGGCCGCTATGCGATCCCGTTGGTGCTCGTAGCGGCCGGCGTCGCACTCATTCGTCAGGGTCGCAGCGAGCACCGTGTGCGCCTCGCCGTTGGCTGGGGCGTACTCGCGATTGCCGCGCTCGGCATCCTGCACATCTTCATCGTGTCCGCCACGAATTGGTCCGATCTCGGTCCCCTCGGTGGGGCGGGTGGATGGATCGGCGCCCTCATCGGCGTGCCGGTCCGTTCGCTCATCGGCAACATTGCCGGTGTCGTGCTGCTGATCGCAATGGGTTTTGCGGCGCTGCTACTCATCACTGGGATGTCCATGCGGGCGATGGCCACGCAGGCCAAATATTCGGCTGTTGTGGTTGCCGTGCCCGTCGGGCGTGCCGCCAAGAAGGCGTTGGGTGGCATGTCCACGCTGTCGAGTGAGCGCAGCGACGAACTTGGTTCGGGCGCCGGTTTTCCGGCTCCGCAGATCTACGACGTCGATGCGGAAGAGGTCGAGTCCCCAGCTCCGCGCCAACGGTCGAAGAAGGGCCTCCTCACCGGTGCCAACGATCCGCTCGTGGCGACGCCGGGCGAACAGGGCGAGCTCGATCTTGGCCCCGGCGCGAAGAAGGGTCAGTGGCTGCTGCCGCCTGCCTCGTATCTGGTTCGTTCGGGTGTGCAGACCATCAACAAGGCCGAGGTCGAGGCACGCGGACGCACGCTCGTCGATTCACTGAACTCGCACGGGGTAGAGGTCAAGCTCGTCGGTATGACCGTCGGTCCCACGGTCACACGCTACGAACTCGAGCTCGGCAGTGGCGTGAAGGTGGCCCGCGTCACCACGCTCAACCGCGACATCGCGTATGCGATGGCCGCCATCGACGTGCGCATCCTCGCGCCCATTCCCGGCCGGTCAGCGATTGGTGTCGAGGTGCCCAACCACACCCGCCAACTCGTGTCGTTGGGCGACATCATGTCCTCGGCCGAGGCCAAGGCCGCCACGCACCCGCTCGACGTTGCGATCGGCAAAGACATTGCCGGTCGTTCGGTCTTCTTGAACCTCGCGACCACGCCGCACCTGTTGATCGCAGGTGCCACCGGTGCGGGCAAGAGCAGCGGTATCAACTGCATCATCACCTCGCTGCTCATGCGCAGCACGCCCGATCAGGTTCGGCTCATCCTCATCGACCCCAAGCAGGTCGAGATGGGTCAATACAACCGTCTGCCGCATCTGCTCACGCAGCCCGTGACGAACCCCAAGAAAGCTGCGAATGCATTGGGCTGGGCGTGCAAGGAAATGGATCGCCGCTACGACATCTTGTCCGAGGTCGGGTTTCGCGACATCGGTGGTTACAACGCCGCATTCGACCGCGGCGAACTTCAGGCTGAGCCGGGCACCGAGCGCGAGTTCGAACGCCTGCCCTACATCGTGGTGGTCGTCGACGAGCTGAACGACCTGATGATGGTGGCGGCGCGCGATGTTGAAGAGAGCATCACGCGCATCGCGCAGAAGGCGCGTGCCATCGGCATCCATCTCATCGTGGCTACGCAGCGGCCGAGCGTGAACGTGATCACCGGTGTCATCAAGGCCAACGTTCCGGCGCGAATGGCGTATGCCGTGAGCAGCCTCACCGACAGCCGGGTGATTCTCGACCAGCCGGGTGCCGAGAAGCTGGTCGGCAAGGGCGACATGTTGTTGCTCCCCGGCAGTAGCAACGTGGCCCAACGCATCCAGGGTTCGTTCGTCAGCGAGGAAGAGGTCCGCAAGGTGGTCGGCCATTGGCGGCGCCAATCGCCAGAGGTCACGTACGTGTCCGGTGTCGAGGGCGACGACAACGACGGCGGTGGTGGTGGCGGCAGTCTGTTCGGTATGGCTACCAACTCCGGCACCGGGAGCAGCGACTCCGACGACGACGACGATCTCATGCGTCAGGCAATGGAGTTGGTGGTGCGCAGCCAGCTCGGCTCAACCTCGATGCTGCAACGCAAGCTGAAGGTGGGCTTCGCCCGAGCCGGTCGGATCATGGACCTGCTCGAGCAGGGCGGTGTGGTCGGCCCCACCGAGGGCAGCAAAGCGCGTGCAGTATTGATGACGGTCGAAGAGTTCGAGTTGCTCCAGGAAGCCGAACGCAACCGCCGCTAAGCGCGCGGAGTTCGGATTCGAGGTCTGTGAGGTCAGCGGGCGTTCCCGGGCGTCGGCTCATGACCGGTGTTGCGATCAGGGCACCGCCACACGAGCGACCTGCAGCCCGGCGATGTCTCGCTGTTGTGGACGATGGACCAGCAGCACCTCGACGTCACGATCTCGCGTCATTCTCCATACGACTCCGCCTGCGGCCTCGATCACGAATTTGACGGTAGACCGTTGCGTGCACCCACACGCGGCAACTTCGGTGAACAGTGGTTGGTGATCGGGTGAATTCGCAGCGTCGTCGGCTCGATGTCAGCTGGGAAGGCCGTCGCGTGCGAGAGCGGCGTTCGTCCACGCGACTTGCCCCGTCACCTCGCGCCCGAACCACGGCGGTGGCACGAAGGCCAACGCCGCGTCCTCTGTCGGGAATTCAACCTCGACGGTGAACAGCCCGAGCAGGTCACCGTCGTACACGTCGACTTCAGCAACTGCTGTCCCCAACACATCGAGCAACACCCGGTGGCGGGTCTTGCTGATGCGTCGGCCCGACGTGTGCTGCCAGAGTGCTTCGGCCTGATCACCCGAGACCTCCACCTCGACCTCGGTTCGGATCATGCCCGTGCCGGCCTTGATCGTTATCTGGGCCCCGGTGCCGGCGATTCTGATGCGGACCGTCACGTTGCCGTCCTCGGCGATGTAACCCTGGCGGAGGCGCTGGCCGGGTCCGAGCAGCGACTGATCCGGTCTGTCGTCGATGATGAATTTGCGTTCGATTTCCACCGTCATCGGCTAAGTATGGCTGGCGCGCGGTACCTTCGATGTCGTGAGGAAGTCCCCCGTTTCTTCCTTCGCCTCGAGCGAGCACGGACCGTCGAGTGCGGTGGCGCGTCTGATCGACCTTGGTTTGGAAGCCGGCGCCTCGTTCGGCGTCACCCGACGGTTGCTCGACACGTTCGATGGGCGCTTGCATCGCGCCGGACTGAGATTGGAATTGCGCGACCGCGGCGGCGCACGCGTGGAACTCGTACTCACGGGTGAAGACACGGCGTCGGCGATGCTCGAGGTCGACGTTGTTCCGCGATTCGTTCGCGACCTCCCGCCGGGGCCATTCCAGTCACGGCTCGCGGCCATCATCGAGATCAGGGCGTTGCTTCCGGTGATCTCAGTGGACGCGACTGCAACGCTGTTCACGCAGCGCGATCGTGGCGGTAAGGCGGTGCTCGCGGCAACCCTTTTCGAAGACATCGAAGTTGGCGACCACGACGACATTGGTCTGGCTCCATGGGTCCTGGAGGTGCACGAATCGCGTGGATACCCGAAGCCCGCACACGCAGTGCGCGAGACGCTCGAGCTGCTCGGACTGAATCGGGCGTGCGACGATGTTTTCGGTATGGCCGCGAATTCGGCTGGTGTCGATTTGAATGGCTTTGTCGGGCTGCCCGGTATACCCCTCGATCCGGCGATGCCCGCGATCGATGGATTCCGTGTGGTACTCGTGAACCTGGCCGAGGCGATAGCGGCCAATTGGGCTGGTGCGGCCGACCAGATCGACCCCGAGTACTTGCACGACCTTCGCGTGGCCGTGCGAAGAACGCGCTCGTTGCTGGCCCAAGGCAAACAGATCTTGCCGCACGACGTTATGCAGCGTGCGCGCGACCAGTTTGCATGGCTCGGAGCGCTCACTGGACCTGTGCGAGATCTCGATGTGTACCTGATCGAGTGGGACACCTACACGGACATGTTTGCCGCCGAAGTTCTTGACGCGCTCGAGCCGGTGCGAGAGCTCCTCGTGCGGCGACATCAGGTCGCGTCGGCAACATTGGCTACAGCCCTGCGGTCAGATTTGGCAGGTGATTGGTTAGAAGAATGGCAGCACTGGTTGATGGAGCCGGCGACCAGCGTCAACGGTCTCCACTCGCAACGCGAACTCGGCCACGAAGTGGCCAAGCACATTCGCCGGGCGCAGGACAACCTGATCAGTGATGGGCGTCTGATCAGCGACGACACGCCGGCCGATGAGGTACACAATCTGCGCAAGGACGCGAAGAAGCTGCGCTATCTCTTCGAGTGTTTCGCGAGCCTGTTGCCAGAGTCACCCCGCAAGGAATTCGTGCAACTGCTCAAGGCCCTGCAGGACAACTTGGGTGAACACCAAGACGCCGAGGTTCACGTAGCCGAGCTGCGCGAGATCTCCCGCGAGTTGCACAGCTGCGGCGCATCATCGGCCACGATGCTGGCTATCGGTCAACTCGCCGAGCGGCTCGACCAGACACGGATCGCGGCCCGGCTTGCCTTTGCCGAGCGTTTCGGCGAGTACGACACCCACGCCGCGCATCGTTCATTCGCGCGAGCGCTCGGAGGGATTGCTCGATGAAGACGCTCGCCACGTACAGCATCAAGGGTGGTGTCGGTAAGACCACTGCGGCCGTGAATCTGGCCTACGAGGCGGCTCGGTCAGGCGCGCGGGTGCTGCTGTGGGACATCGATCCGCAGGGTGCGGCAACCTTTTTCTGTCGCGTCAAGCCCGTGGTGAAGGGCGGTGCCGGCAAGCTCATCAGCAAGCAGGGCATACTCGCGAAGCACATTCGGGCGACCGATCACATCGGCTTGGAGGTCATCCCCGCCGACTTCTCGATGCGCAATCTCGACCTGTTCCTCGATGATCGCAAACACCCGACCCGACGGATCACCACCTTGCTCGATCCGCTCGCCGATCGCTACGACGTGGCCATCATCGATTGTCCTCCCGGCGTCACGCTCGCAAGCGAAAGCGTGTTCGCGGCTGTCGATGCGCTGCTGGTACCGATCATTCCCAGCACGCTTTCGCAGCGCACGCTCGAGCAACTGTACGAATTCCTTGCGGATTTCCCGTCGCGTCCCTTGGTGTTGCCGTTTGCTTCCATGTTCGACCGCCGCAAGAAGCTGCAGCGCGATCTCGTCGCATCACTCGCAGACGAGGCGCCCGACTTCCTTCCGACCGCCATTGCCAACGCCAGCATCATCGAACACATGGGTATCGAGCAGGCGCCCGTTGCGGTGTACGCCCCGAACAGTGCGTCGGCGATGGCGTTCCGTCAACTCTGGAATGACATCGCCGGGTATCTCTGGGACACTACGGGGTCGACGTTGTGATTCAGGAACCTCATCTCGAGGCCGGCGACTTCTCTGCGTGGATCGTCGAGATACAGGCCGCGATTGCTGGGGAGCGGGCGTCCGATGTGCCGTGTGGGACGTGCACTGCATGCTGCACCTCGTCGCAGTTCATCCACATCGCTCCCGACGAAACCGATGCGCTCGCCCACATCCCGCAGGCGCTGTTGTTCCCCGCACCACGGCTTCCCGCAGGGCACGTGTTGATGGGCTACAACGAGCACGGTCACTGTCCGATGCTGATTGGCAATCGGTGCACGATCTACGAGCACCGACCACGGACCTGTCGCACGTACGACTGCCGCGTCTTCCCCGCCGCGGGGCTAGAACCCGATGAAGCTGACAAGGCGTTGATTGCCGAGCAGGCACGTCGGTGGCAGTTCAGCTATCCGACAGAAATTGACGAAGTCCTGCACGATGCGGTGCGGTCAGCTGCAGCGTTTCTGCAGGAGCATGCGTATGGGCTTCCCGAAGGTGTGTTAACGGCGAGCCCCACTCAGTTGGCGGTGCTCGCGATCGAGATGCACGGTCTGTTCCTTGCCACGGGCGACCGCACCGAGGCGGAGTTGGCGAGGCCCGATGAGGAGGCAGTGCGCGTCGAGTTGAGCAGTCGGCGGAGCATTCCGCGCCCTAGGCGGCGTGGCAGTATCGACACATGAACGAGGCCAATCAAACGAACGAGGGCAGCGCTGTACGCCCTTGGCTCCCCATCGATTCGCAGCGCCGAGAATCCGTGATTCGCGATGCTGTTGCCGAACTCAATGGCGCCGACACTGCGAAACTCGTGGAGTCGCTGATCGAGCGGAACCGCGTCATTCATGAAGTCGAGTGCGTGAACCTCAACCCGGCCACCAACATCATGAACCCGCGTGCCGAAGCTGCGTTATCGGCCGGACTCGGGTCGCGCCCATCGCTCGGTTACGCGGGCGCCAAGTACGAAATGGGCCTGGAGGCCATCGAGCAGATCGAGGTGATTGCCGCCGACCTCGCCTGCCGCGTGTTCGATGCGCGTTTTGCCGAGATCCGGGTCGGTTCCGGAGCCCTCGCGAATCTGTATGCCTTCATGGCCACGTGCCAACCCGGCGACAGCATCATCGTGCCACCCGCATCGGTCGGAGGGCACGTGACCCACCGATCCGGCGGCGCGGCTGGACTGTACGGACTCAACATCCACGAGTGCCCGATGGACGCAGGCCGATACACGATCGATCTCGATGGCCTTGCTGAACTGGCACAACGCGTTCGCCCGAAGTTGATCACCATGGGGGCGAGCCTCAACCTGTTGCCGCACCCAGTGAAAGAGGTGCGCCGTATCGCTGACGATGTCGGCGCCGCGCTGCTCTTTGACGCGGCGCATGCCTGTGGCATGTTCGCAGGTCGCGTGTGGACGAACCCTCTCGATCTCGGGACAGACCTGATGACGATGAGTACGTATAAGAGTCTGGGTGGGCCCGCAGGCGGATTGGTGCTGACCAACCGCGCCGATCTCGCCGAACGACTCGACGCCATTGCGTACCCCGGCCTGACGGCGAACTTCGACGCAGGCAAGTCGGCCGCGCTCGCCATTGCGCTACTCGACTGGCTCGATGGTGGCCACGAGTACGCCGTTGCGATGGCTGCGACTGCGTTGGCGCTCGCCGAGGCGATGGCCGGCGATGGTCTGGCGGTGTTCCGCACCGAGCTTGGCTACACGCAGTCGCATCAGTTTGCCGTCGACGCCGCGGAGTGGAAGGGTGGGCACCAGGCGGCGCTGATTCTGCGCGAGGCCAACATACTCAGCTGTGCGATCGGACTCCCCGGCGGCGATGAGTGGTCGGGCCTACGTTTCGGTACCCCCGAGATTGTTCGGTGGGGGATGACCCCATCAGACATGCCCGAGCTCAGTGGGCTCGTCGTCGAGGCTCTCCGAGGTGACGCAACGTTGGTTGCTGAGCGGACCGCCGTATTCCGCAGCCGATTCACCACGCTGCATCACATCCATCCCTGACGAACACTGGTCGAAGTGGTGACCGAAGCCCCTAATGGCGCAGCGGTGTGGTGTGGGAATGAGCGTGACCGATGAGGTCGTGTCATGCGTACTCGTTCGTTCCTTGCAGTTCTGGCGACCCTGTCATTCTTCGCTGTGGCGTGCGGGAGTAGCGGCTCGCCATCGGCCACGACACCCGTGACCGCGCCGGCCACTACGGCTTGCGTTCCTGCCACCAATCTGTCCCCCACATCGTCGGTCCCGGTGGAGAAGTCATCGGTGCTCGTCTACTTCCTGCTTGCAGAGAAGTTGCACGTGGCTGGCCGATTGGTGCCAACGGCTGACCCTGCTGCGGCGGTGGACGCATTGCTCGCAGGACCAACCGTAACCGAGACCGCCGCTCGTCTGGTTTCGCTCATCCCGGTCGGCACGAAGCTCCTCGGTGTCGACGTTCGGAGCAATGAGATCACGGTGGATCTCAGCGGCCAATTCGGCTCGGGCGAAGGCAACTTGTCGGTGAGTGCGCGCGTCGCTCAAATGGTCTGCACGCTGATGCAGTTCCCGGGCATCGACAAGGTGCAATTCAGCTTGGACGGCGCTGCAATCATCGAACTGACGGGTGAGGGCTACAACGTGGCGGTGTCACCCGGTTGACGGCTGTTGATCTCACGCCAATCGTGTTGCTCGAGCGCCCATATTCGAATGCAACGATCGGGCAACCGATCCACGTGAGCGGTATGTCGAACACCTTCGAAGCCGATCTCGCACCGCTCCCTGCCGGCACCACCATGACCGTGCGTCTGTTCGATCGCTCGTCCGAGAACGGTGATCCGGTCGGCGTGACCGAAGCGCTCGTTCGTCTCGGCTGAGCCGATCCACCTGTCCGGGCGAAGCGGCCTCATGTCATGATGGGTACACATCTACGCAGGGGGTCGGCAATGTCGGGTTTGGAGCTGGTCGAGGTCACGGCGGGTTTGCGCTTTCCCGAAGGTCCGATTGCGATGCCGGATGGTTCGGTGATCTTGGTCGAGATGTTCGGCCCGCGTGTCACCCGGGTGCATCCCGACGGCACCAAGGAAACGATTGCCGAAGTGCCCGGTGGCCCCAACGGTGCGGCCATCGGACCCGATGGTGCTTTGTACCTGTGTAACAACGGCGGCTGCTTCAGCGCTGTCGATCTTGGTGAGTTCTTGTTCCCCGGTCCGTTCGATCCGAACCGGTACATCCGTGGCAGCGTCCAGCGCCTCGACCTGAGCAGCGGTGCGCTCACCGATCTCTACACCGAGTGCGACGGTCATCCGCTGCGTGCGCCCAATGATCTCGTGTTCGATGCACAGGGCGGTATGTGGTTCACCGATCACGGCATCCACGACACGGCCGCGCGCACAGCCGATCTCACCAGCATCTACTACGCGTTGCCCGATGGTTCCTCGATCACCGAGGTGGTGCACCCGGTCGACAGCCCCAATGGCATCGGCCTCTCACCCGATGGAACGCATGTGTATTGGGCCGAGACCTATCACGGTCGCGTGATGCAACGCCGCATCACTGCGCCAGGTGTGGTGGAGCCGCCCTCGCCGCTCGACTTCTCGGCGTGCATGCACGGCCTCGTTGGTTACCAACTCCTCGACTCGCTCGCAGTCGATGGCGAAGGCAACGTGTGCGTGGCCACGCTTGCCAACGGAGGCATCACGGTGATCTCGCCCGACGGCTCCAGTGTCGAACACTTCGCAACGGGAGATCCGCTGACCACCAACATCTGCTTCGGCGACGACGACGGTAGCGGCGAGTACCGCACCGCGTTCATCACGCTGTCGGGCACGGGCAAGCTCGTGAAGGCGCGCTGGCCCTACCGCGGCCTCCGCCTCAACTACCTCTGACCCCCACTCGGACTACCGCCGGGCCGGACCCGTATTGTGCCCAAGGTGTCGAACGCTCGCCGGGGGTTTGGTGAATTAGCCACGTCACACGTGGTTATCCCAACGGACCCCCTGCGGGTTGCCGTGAATCGGTCGGCGGACACCCGGCACTCGGTAGGCTTGCAGGTCGTGGCACAGCGGTTCTATATCGAGACTCTTGGCTGTCCCAAGAACCAGGTCGATTCCGACAAACTCATCGGCACGCTCGTCGCCGACGGCATGGTGGCCACCGACGATCCCGGCAAGGCCGACCTCGTTGTTGTCAATACCTGCGCCTTCATCGACGAGGCCCGCAAGGAATCGATCGACACGATCCTGGCTCTCGACGATCAGCGTCGCGAGGGTGCCCGGCTCGTGGTCACGGGCTGTATGGCCGAACGCTACGGTGCCGAACTCGCCGAGGCGTTGCCCGAGGTGGATCAGGTAGCCGGCTTCGGTGTCTCAGTGAACGTGCTCGCCGCGCCGAAGCGCAAGCTGATCCCGGTGGGTTCTGCGCCGGTACCCACACTCGACCTGCTCAACCTGCCTCGACCGAAGTCCACATCGCCGTGGGCCTATGTGAAGATCGCCGAGGGATGCGACCGTTCGTGCGGCTTCTGTGCGATCCCGTCGTTCCGCGGCCCACAACGCAGCCGCGATGTCAGCTCCATCTTGGCCGAGGTCGAGTCGCTCGAGGCACGTGAGATCGTGCTCATCGCGCAGGACCTCGCCAGCTACGGCAAGGATCGCCCCGACGAACTCGGTGCCGGTTCCATTGTCCCCCTCGTCAAGACCGTCGCCGCCGCAACCGACTGGGTGCGCTTGCTGTATCTTTACCCCAGCGATCTCAGCGACGAACTCATCGATGCGATCTGTGAAACCGGCGTACCGTATTTCGACCTGTCGTTGCAGCACGTGAGCAAGCCTTTGCTGCGTCGCATGCGCCGTTGGGGCGATGGTGCTCGCTTCCTCAAACGCATCAACGACATTCGCGACCGCGAGCCGATGGCGGCGTTCCGCAGCAACTTCATCGTTGGCTATCCGGGTGAGACCGAAGACGACCACGATCAACTGCTCGACTTTGTCGAGAACGCACAGCTCGACTGGTGCGGCTTCTTTGCCTACAGCCCCGAAGAGGGCACGTACGCCATGGGCCTCGACGGGGCCGTGGAACGTGGCCTGATGAATGAACGCCTCGCGGAGTTGCGCGAGATGCAAGATGTCATTACTGCAGCGCGCCGTGATGCGCTCATCGGTGAGTCGTTGTATGTGTTGGTGGACGAGCCTGGCGTAAGCCGCAGCCATCACGAGGCGCCCGAGATCGACGGTGTCATTCACGTGTCCGACGACCTCGCTGTGGGAGAGTTTCACACTGTGCAGATCGTCAATGCGCTTGGTCCCGATCTGGTTGCGCTCGGCGCGGCCCATGATGCGGGGGATACGAACTGATGCCTGTCGATCCCACCTCCATCGCCACGTGGGCCAACCTGGTCACGGTTGGGCGTATGTTCGTGTCGCCGATCATGTTCATCGTCATCCCCGATCATGCCGAGGGCAGTTGGGTGGCGTTCTTCACGTGGTTCATCCTGTGCGCGAGCGACGGCATCGATGGTTATCTCGCGCGTCGGCACGGCAGCACCAACTTCGGCGCGTTTCTCGACCCGCTGGCCGACAAGTTCCTGGTGCTCGTGGCCATGATCACCCTCATCGACCGCCACGTGTTCTGGTGGCTGCCGGTAGCCATCATCTTTGCCCGCGAACTGACGATGAGTTTGTATCGCGTGTTCGTCGGCACGCGTGGCGTCAGTGTGCCGGCCAGCAAGATTGCCAAGTGGAAGACCATCGCGCAGCAGTTCGCCGTGGCGTTCGCCATTGCGCCGTGGACAGCCGTCGATGCGAAGTGGCTGTGGAACGGCACGCTGTGGCTCGCCGTTGCGCTCACGATGATCAGCTTCTGCCAGTACATGTGGCGCGCTCGTCAGAACACCTTGCAGGCTCGGCTCTCCAATGCGAGTTGATGTCGTTGCTGTTGGTACCGAGTTGTTACTCGGTCAGATCGTGGACACCAACTCATCGTGGATCGGCGAGCAACTCGCCGCGAATGGATTTGACTCGCTGCTGCAGGTGAAGGTGGGCGACAACCTTGGCCGAGTCACCGATGCGTTCCGCCGAGCGCTTGCCGACGCCGATGCCGTCATCGTGTGCGGCGGGTTGGGACCCACACATGACGATCTCACGCGTGACGCCATTGCTGGCGTGATGGGCGTTTCGTTGCAGATGCACGACGACATTGCCGAGCGCATCCGCACGATGTTCTCGGCGCGTGGTCGCCACATGGCCGACAACAATCTGCGCCAGGCCATGGTGCCCGATGGTGCCGAGGTCATAGTCCAGACCCGTGGTACGGCACCCGGCCTCATCTGCCCGGTACGAATCGACGGTCTCGACAAGGTGCTCTACGCCGTGCCGGGTGTGCCGCACGAGATGAAGGAGATGATGGCACGGGCCATCCTGCCCGATCTGCATCTTCGTGGCGGCGAGCCCGCCGTGATCGCGAGCCGAACGTTGCGCACCTGGGGCGAGAGCGAGAGTGGGCTCAACGAACGACTCGATCCGATCATCGCCGAACTCGAAGGTGTCGGGAATCCCACGCTCGCGTTTCTGGCCAGCGGATGGGAGGGCATCAAGGTGCGCCTCACCGCAAAGGCGCGCACCGCCGAGGAGGCGTGTGCGCTGCTCGACGTCTGGGCGCAGCGGGTGGTCGACGTGGTCGGTTCGCAGGTCTTCGGTGTCGACGACGACACAATGGAATCGGTGGTGCTGCAGATGCTGCGTGAGCGTGGGCTCACGCTCGGGCTGGCCGAGTCGGTCACGGGTGGTCTCGTCGGCGCCCGTATCACGGCCATTGCCGGGGCAAGCGATGTATTCCGTGGGGGCATTGTGTCGTACGCCAGCGACGTAAAGTTCGATCTGCTCGGCGTGCCAGAAGGTCCTGTCGTCAGCGAAGCAGCGGCTGCCGCAATGGCCTCCGGCGCACGCCGCGCCCTGGGAGCAGATGTCGGGTTGGCGCTCACGGGCGTGGCAGGCCCGGCCGAGCAGGACGGCATGCCCGTGGGCACGCTCTGTATCGGCATCGCGATTGGCGACCACGTGCACACCACCGTTGCCAGGCTTCCGGGCCAACGCGAACAGATGCGTCAGATGAGCGTGATCACCGCGCTCGACTTCTTGAGACGCACACTGTCAGCGTTCGGGGAGTAGTCGCTCACGCCGACTCTGGTCGCGTTGTATCGTGCGGCGGTTTCCTTCGCACAACTGCGAGACTTGATGATCGTCATGCCCCTGTAGCTCAGCTGGACAGAGCACCGGACTTCTAATCCGATGGTCGCAGGTTCGAATCCTGCCGGGGGCGCTGACAAAGACCAGCTCAGAGCATATAAAATGACAGTCGCCTATCTCCGACCTTGACAGTCCGTGGGACGCGTGGGACGGTTCGGTCTGTGGCTATCGAGAAACTGCCGGGCGGGAAGTACCGCGCAGTCGTCCGTCATGACGGCCACAAGGCGGCGAGCGCGGCCGTGGCCACCCTCGCGGGGGCCGCGATGGAGGAGGCTCATCTGAAGATGCAGATGAGCGCGGCGGTGGCCAGAACGGCAAACATTGATTCGATCCCTACCCGTACATTCTGTTGAACTTGTTCTTGTCGATGCTCGCCGGCGTGCAAGCCGCAGCATTGTTGATCGCAGCGAAACGAGCCGACGCGATATCGTCGGAGATCGCGATCCACACCGAACGCAACACCGAAGACATCAAGACTCTGATCACCGAGAACACTGAACTGACAACGCAGGTGAAACAGAACACCGATCTCCTCGAGGAAATTCACCGGCACTTCAGCGCGCTCACACTCACACCAAACGCAGGCACAATGGGCACCGGCGACACGTGACCTGAACCCACATTCGACGTAACGTTGACGATCAAAAACAAGCGCGTTGATCTTGCAGCTCGGGATCGTCGCCAGCCACCCGGCTGCGCCGTCTTTGGAGCGCTGCAACCAACCCGCAACCCACACCACTGGTCGCGATGGTCGGCAGCGTCACTTGAAGGGTGAGACTTGCCAGGTACACCCAGCCCAAACCAAGCGTGACAATATCGTCACAATCGTGGCAACTGTGATTGCGTGACGATATTGTCACAGCAAGGTGAATGCCGCCGGTGTGACATTATCGTCACAGTGCAAGGAGGTTGCGATGTCCAACGATCAGCGTTTCGTCGTCAGGTCCCCTGAGGACCTCGGCCGCGCCATCGGCGAGCTCCGCCGCGCCCAAGGACTCACCCAGGAGCAGATGGCGACACACGCCGGCACCAGCCGCGACTGGATCGCCCAACTCGAACGGGGCCGGATGAGCCGATCGTTCTCGATTATGCTCCGTCTCATTCGCCGCCTCGGTGGCGAACTCGTCGTGATTCCCGCAAAGGCCACCGATGGCCAAGCGTGAACCTCTCGCCGTCTGGCTGCACGGCATCCGAATCGGTACCCTGACCACCAACGGCAAGCCGCACAACCTTGCCCTGCGCTACAGCGCCGAGGCGCGCGACACATGGCCCGGCAACACGCCCCTGCTGTCATGTTCCCTGCCGCTGTCTACCCAGACACTGAACCCCCGCGAGTACTTCCGAGGCTTGCTCCCCGAAGGACCGCATCTCGGCCGCATCGCCGGACTCGCCCGGATCAGCGTCACCGATCTCCACGGACTCCTCGCCCGCTACGGCCGCGACGTCGCCGGTGCCGTCACAGTCCTCCCCGAAGGCGAAGACCCGGCCAGCCGGCTTGGCGGTGCGGTCGCCTACGACGATGCCAGCCTCGCCGGCGACGTAGAAGGCCTCGAAACGACGCCACTCGCCATCTACGACGACAGTGAGCTCTCCCTGCCCGGACTCCAGAACAAATTGCTGCTCATCCGCGACGCGGGCGCATGGTTCCGGCCGACTGGCGGACGCCCGTCCACCCACATCCTCAAGGTCGAGGATCGCCGCTTCCCAGGCCTCGTCACGGCCGAAGCCGCCGCGATGCAACTCGCCCGCCAGATCGGACTGACCACCGTCGCCGTCGGCGTCATCACCGTCGCCGCAATCGACTGCATCATCATCCAACGCTACGACCGAACCATCGGCACCGACGGCGAGGTAAGCCGCGTCCACCAAGAGGACGTATGCCAAGCGCTCGATCACGACTACGAAGCCAACCAGGGCGCCGCCAAGTACGAACGAGGCGGCGGCCCCGGCCTCACCAAAGTCGCCGCCCTCCTCGAACGATACGCCGCCGACCCGGTCACCGAACTACGACGACTTGTCCGGTATGTCACTTTCAACACCGTGATCGGCAACGCCGACGCACATGCGAAGAACATCAGTCTCATCCACCATCGGGCCGGCACCGTCGAACTCGCCCCTCTCTATGACACGGTCCCCACCGTGCTGTTTCCCAAGTTGAAGGACCGCGCCGCTATGTACGTCAACGGCCAGATCGTGCTCAGCAAGGTCACCATGGGCGACATCGTGGCCGAAGCAGTCGGCTGGGCGCTCGACGGTGACATCGCTCGGGCCGAGGTTACGGCAACCGCCAATGCCGTGACCGGCGCACTCGACGCCCTCCCCGAAGAGCTCGCAGCGATCATCCGCGTGCGAGCCAGCCGCTTCCAATGACCATCTGACATACCAGCCGACGGCCGCTCCGCCATGACCAAGGCGTCACCACGATTCTGGATTTCGACGCATCAGCCGGCTTATGGGGCTTCGGTACATGGCATGGTCCACTTGCGCCGACTTGGTCCGTTCCGCCGGTTGACGGCACTCACGTGAGCCACGACAACGCGCGTGCGGCCTGGATCATCGCCACAGTCCGATCATCGACGCCCGGTGTGTACCGGCTGTCGAACGTCAGCGTGACATACCAGTCAGGTTGGCGGACGAGGCACGAGGGCAGTTCGTTCGTCGGGTGTGTGTTGGCCGTTCCCGCAAACAGGTCGGCCGACGAGTTGCGAGTGAGCAATGATCCGCTGTGGCAGGCGTACGAAGCCCGTCCGACGGGCGGGTGATCGTCCATGGTTGCCGATCAGCGCCGTCACTCGGATACGCGAAACTAACAGAACACGCGCTCCAGAAACCGGTTCGAACGCGTCGGCGAATTTCGCGTCAAGTAACTGCGTCTTGGTAATCGGTCGCGGCTATTGCGGTAATCGGAGGCGGCTACCCGAACGGGACGTCTCGAGCCACGACCCGCCACCTTGGCGGGTCGTGGCAGTCGTAGCAAGTGTCGTCGTCGCGATCGATGAAGGCGTTCGGGTCGGAATATCGATGGTGCTTGACACCACTTTGCTGGGCGTGCTGTTTGAGCGGTTCGCGAGCATGAACAGCGTCACGACGGCTGCCGATACCATCGCCACGACCACGGATGTGACAAACACGGCGCGAATTCGTCGAGGTTGTTCTTGCTCTGCAACCGGTTGGAGAGTGGCGTTGAGCCCAGGTCCGATCTGTGGCAGCTGTGTTGTCTCGGTGGCGAAGAGATCGGCCAGACGATCGTAAAGGGTCATGACAGGTCCTTTCTCAGCGCGGCGAGCGCTCGATGCGTGCTAGAGTGGACCGTTCCAGGTCGACAACCGAGCGCTGTTGCGATCTCAGATTCGTTCAGCTGAAGGTGATAACGAAGAATCAGCACAGCACGTTGCCGGTACGGCAACTTCTGGACGGCGTCGCGGAGGTCGTCGTACTCGGCCGGCTGTTCGTCACGCGGCAGCTGAACGGGATTGCGTGCCATGACCGCTCGATGACGATGCACGGAGCGGCAGGCGTTGATGACCGACACGCGCAGGTACGCGCCGGGACTTCGCACATTGCGGCGCGAGGTTTGCAGGCTCACAAACGCGTCCTGAACTATTTCCTCCACTAGCGACTGCGAATCGACCAGTAAGAACGCGAACGATGCGCCGTTCGGCGCTCGTCGCTGCGAGGTCATGGGACGCGAATATGCACCGCCCGTTCTGCGTCGCCTAACGGCACCTATGCCACGCGCCAGCGTGCGTCGACGCCCGCTCCCCAGCCGCCGTTATGCGCTCACCAATCAGCGGAATATCTACAGCTATGGCGCGAGTTCAGGGTGGCGAGCGAGCCCGGTGCTTGTTGACGCGAGCACCCGCTGCGTCGTACTGGGTGCCACCCTGTCCGGGAAGGCCTGGCATCGTGGGTGCTGCATCTCGCCTCTCGCCGGGCGACTCGGCGTTGCGTTTGCGCGTCGCGAGGCTGCGTTGATCCCGCTTCGATGCTCTGGGGTCGTTCGTCGCCCATCCGAACTTGTCGGGTGACTCGTGTTTCGCCATGAGCGGCTGGGTCGACGTCTCGTTGATCGGGCCGGCGGGTGGTCGCCGGAAGACGTCGTTGTGACGACGGTCGTGTGGCCGGCCGGTGGCTTCCACGTTGCACTGCCGAGGTGTCGAGTTCGTCTGTCGGAGAACCGAAGCAAGCTGGTCCGGGTCAGGAGATTGCGAGATGTTCGGCGAGGTCTCTCGACCAGACGAGCATCTCGTCGTCGGACAGCGTCGTCGAAGGTGGCTCGCCGAACCGATCTTGCAGAGCGGATCGTTGGGTCCGTGACGCAAAGCCAGGTCGGTCGCGGAGCTGTGACCAGACGTCGCGGGCCCGCTGCCGGTCGCCGTCCTTGGTGAGGAAGTCGGCAACGTGGTGGAGCGTCACCCAGAGTTGTGCGAGGTCTCCTGCCTTGATCCAGGTGCGGATTGCGTCGGCGAGTCTTGGGCGGGCTGCAGCGAGGTCACCTTCGGAGGCCAATGCACCGGCGAGTTCGCTGAGTGCCACGTGCTCGACGAGCGGCCAATCGAACTCGTGCGACAAGGCTGCGGCGCGCTCGAACTCAGCGCGGGCACCCGGTTCGTTGACCGCCGCGAGATACCTCCCGCGATGGAAACGCCCGGCACACTCGCGCTCTGCGGCATCGACTCGTCCGGCGTTCTGCGCTGCGTACAAGCCTTGGACGAGGGCCAGTGACCACCTTGATTCATCGCTGCCTGGACGCTCGAGCACCTGCAGTGCCCAGTCCACGTACTCGTAGTCGAGCCGGCACCACCACAGGATTCCCATCGAAGCGACGACGCGGGTCGCCGAGTCGCGGTCGATGCCATGGACGACCGTGCGGAGGTTGTCGATCTCGGCGCGCCGGCGACGGTTCCAATCGATCCCGTTCGCCGTTCCTAGACCTGCGTAGGCCTGCTCGGCGAAGGTCGCGTACCAGTCTGCGTGACGGCGCCTCACCGAGTCGATCTCGTCCTCGGCGAGCCGACCTTCACCGAACTGGCGGAGCGTTTCCAGGAGCCTGTACCGCAGCTCATGCGGCGTTCGCTCCGCGACCACCAGCGACCGCTCGACGAGCGCGATGAGCGTGTCCTCGACGTCGGGGCGATCGGAATCCGGTGAGCAGATGCCATGGACAGCGTCGAGCGTGAACCCGCCGGCGAAGACCGAGAGCCGATCGAAGATGGCTTGCTCACACGAGCTCAGCAGCTCGTAGCTCCACGCGATCGTGTTCCACAGTGTCTGATGCCGTTCCACCCGCCCTCTCCTGCACCTCGAAGGAGGCGGAACCGATCGTTGAGCCGTGCCCGAACATCCTCGACCGTCAACGCATTCATGCGCGCTGCTGCCAACTCGATCGCCAGAGGCAACCCGTCGTGCCGCTGCACGATCTCAGCCACAACCGGGGTTTGCGAGTCGAGGAGACCGGACCCGGCCGCGGCTGCACGGAGCGTGAAGAGACGCACACCCTCCTCCGACGTCAACGAGGGGAGCGCGAGAATCCGCTCGCCTCTGACAGCAAGCCCTTCACGACGCGTTGCCAACACGACGAGACCAGGACATCGGACGACGAGGGTCCCGACAAGCTGGGCTACCTCGTCGAGCAGGTGCTCGCAGTTGTCGAGCACGAGCAGGAGGTTCCGGCTCGACAAAGAGCGCACGAGCGACTCGGTCATCGAGAGGCCATCTTGTTGAACGGCGCCGACCGCTTCCGCGACCACGAACGGCGTCGCGCTTCCCTCGGTCAACGCGCGCAACTCGACCAACCACACCCCGTCGACGAATCGGCCGAACTCGAGTGCGGCCACTTCAAGTGCCAGCCGGGTCTTCCCTGTTCCCCCGACGCCCGTCAGCGTCACGAGTCGTGACTCCCGAAGGGCCGCAACGAGGTCTCGCACCTCGTTCTCACGGCCCACGAACTCGTCGACTGCCGACGGCAGGTTGTGCGAAGACAACGCCAAGGTCCGCAACAGGGGGAACTCCTCGGACAGACCGTCGGCAACCAACTAGAAGAGCGGCGTGTTCTCGTCGAAGTCGCGGTGCCTCCAGAGATCGCGTAGCTCGACGTGGCCTCGCACCAAAGGTTCCGTGGCATCCGACATCACAACCTGCCCACCATGCGCGACGGCGTGCAGACGTCCGACCCGATTCAGCGTCGGCCCGAAGTAGTCACCGTCACGCTCTTGGGCCTCGCCTGAATGGATCCCCATCCTCACATACAACGCCATGCCCTCTGGCCACGATTCAGCACCAAGACGGCGTTGCGCAGCGATCGCCGCATCGACCGCTCCGGCTGCCCGCTGGAACGCGGCGGCGAACCCGTCTCCGCCTGTCGCAAAGATGTAGCCGCCATGGTCAGCGATCGACGAACGCATGATCTCGTCGTGCCGCGCGAGCGCCACTTCCATCTCAGCCGGGAACTGGTCCCAAAGCCGAGTCGAACCCACCAGGTCGGTAAACAGAAAGGTGACTGTCCCCGTCGGCCTCACACCATCACTCCCCGATCCAGTAGCACATTGTTCTACGCACCTGCTCACGATGGTCAGTTCCACAGATCAGCGCACGATTGCCGTGGCGGCATCGTAGGGTTTGGTCGGCGTCTGCCCGCCAAGGTGGCGCCGGCCCTCGACGATCACGTCCACGCGCGCTGGTCTGCAGTACTCCTGGACGCTGTCGGCTTCGCGCTCGCAGCGATCGAGGCAGTGATCGACTTGCCTTCAATCCCATCCTCGGCGTATCAGCTCGGCTCGCAGGGCTGCCATCGCCAGGTGCATGCCGTTGATGCCCTCCGGGCCGCGCGACCCGAACATGACGGCTTGGCGCTGATACCGTTCGTGTTCGTCGGTCACTTCCAGCCGGCGGGCGAGCTCGTGACTGAAGATGATCGTGGCGTCGGTTCTGCAGAACCAAGATTGCAGCAGCAGCTCACGCGCCCTCGAGACGTCACCCTCAGCGTGAGCCAACCTCGCAAGCAGCAGCACGCTGTCATTGGCCTCACCCGAATAGCGACCCGTCCGTCCACGGGCCGCATGGATCCTCAGGTGGTGCGTCGCCGCGTCGATGTCGCCCAGTTCGAGGTGGGCGAGGGTGCGCACCTCGGCCCCGTCGTAGAAGGCGAGCCCGTAGGCATCCAACTCGGCTACCGTTTCGAGTGCCTGGGTGGGCATGCCCAGGATGATCTGGCAAACGCCGGCGAGCCGCAATGTCGACTCAGCTCTGGGCGTCGGGAAGAAGTCGATCCGCTCGTTGATCGCTAACGAAGTCTGCAGCTCGCGGAGTGCGGTCGCGAAGTCGCCGCTGTAGGCAGCGTGCAGGCCACGAATGCCACGGAGCGTCGCGTCGGCATTGATGCCTGGGCGCGATCCTTGCTGCATCGCTTCGTCGAGAGCGGTCTGAGCGATGGTCCAGAGCGCCGAGACGCGATCCGGTGCGGCGTGCGCTGCGATCCAGGCTTCCATCCCCCGCCCGAAAGCCCGGTAGACCGGATTCGTCGAGCCGCTCAGCTCACGTGCATGGCGATTGAAGGCCGCCCAGTCGCTCAACATCGCGCACGGCATCAGCAAACCGGATCGCAGCGCGTTGAGCAACCCAGGGTCGTCGGCCGGGCACCTCTCGATCGCTCGCTCGAGGAGCGACCGGACCTCGAGCATGTGACCGAACACGTCATACGTTGCACGGGCTCCGATGGCGAGTTCACCGGCGAGGGTCCACTGGTCGGTACTCGCCGCCCACTCGTACGCCGACGTGATGTTGCTGCGATCGTCGCGCAGCCGGATCCCGAGTCGAAGCTCACCACCCAGATCGCGCCCGTTGACCGTGGCGATTCGGTGGAAGTGGGCCAGGTGTGCCATGCGCATCCCGGCGGCCTCGCCAGCGTCGACCAACCGGTCTTCTGCATACGCCTTCACCGTCTCCAAGAGGCGGAAGCGCGCCGCCTGGCGGTGCTCGCTGCGAGTGACCAACGACTTGGCAATCAGCGCCTCGACCAACGAAGTCGCGGTCTGACGTGACACCCCGGCGACCGCCGCGACCGCGTCGAGATCGAAGCCGTCGACGAACACACCCAGCGTCCGGAACACCTGTTGTTCGTCGAGGTCGAGCAGGTCGTAGCTCCAGTCGAGCGTCGCCTCCAAGGTTCGCTGACGCTGGCGGCGCCGCCCACCGGCCAGCAACTGGAAACGATCGTCCAACCCCGACAGCAGTTCGCTCGGGGTGAGCACCGTGATCCGCGCCGCTGCCAGCTCGATCGCGAGGGGCATCCCATCGAGCCGTGCGCACAGGGTGGAGACGGTGTCCGCGTTCTCCTCCGTCAGCTCGAAATCAGGGTCGAGTGCCGTCGCCCGATCAAGGAACAGCCGCACACCGGCCGAGTCCGCCGAGTCGCACGGCAGCGTTCCCAGCACGACCGTGCGCTCACCCTCGACATCGAGCAACTCGCGGCTGGTGGCGAGGAACGCCACCTCGCCCCGGACAGCGAGGGCACTCTCGACGAACTGGGCGCACTCGTCGATCAAGTGCTCGCAGTTGTCCAAGATCACGAGGGCCCGCGTCCCCGACAGGAACTCGATCAGTTGCTCGGTCGCCATCGCGTTCGTCAGCACTAGCCCGACGGCGCTGGCGATCGCGGCCGGCACGTCGGCGCCGCTCATCACCGCCGTCAGGTCGACGAACCACACGCCACCCCGACGATGCGGCAGCTCGGCCTCACCGACTGCGATCGCCAGCCGGGTCTTGCCTGAACCACCGACCGCTGTGATCGTGACCAGGCGGTTGGTAGCCAACAGGTGACGAACCCTCGACACATCATCGTCACGTCCGATCATTCGCGTCGGACGAGCTGGCAGGTTCGTGAGCGCTGCATCAACGACGCGGAGCCTCGGGAACTCGCCCTCGCCGAATTGGTACAGATGAATCGGTTCGTCGACGTCGCGAAGTTGATGCACGCCCAAGTCGGTCGCCTCGACTCGGGCCGTCGTCCGCACAGACGCGGTCATCAACACTTGCCCACCGTGACCAGCCGCTTCCACCCTGGCCGCCGTGTTGACCACCGGACCGAAGTAGTCGCCGCCGCGCTCCTCGGCCTCGCCCATGTGCATCCCCATCCGCACCCGCAGCGCCGGCCCCGACCCCCACGCCGCCCCGGCAAGCTCGCGCTGGGCCTGTGCGGCAGCAAGCACCGCGTCCGAGGCACGGGCGAAAGCAGCAGCGAACGAGTCGCCCGCCGTGGTGAACACATAGCCACCGAACGACTCGATCGCCCCACGCAGGATCCGGTCGTGCACCTGCAACGACGCCGACATCGCACCCGAGTCAGCCGCCCACAACCTGGTGGAACCTTCGACATCGGTGAACAGAAACGTCACCGTGCCCGACGGACGAACCGTCACCCCACACCCCCCGACAAACCCATCTACGAAGTCTGCCACCGACCGCTCACGCAACGGTTGACTGCCCCGGAACGCCGGGTATGGAGTCGAGCCGATGCGCCGTTCTCCGCTTGTCGACGACCCAATGCAGTGCGGAGTTCTGCGCTGTCGTTATGCATCCCAGACACGCACCTAAGAGATGTCGCCGCGAAGCCGAGCGAGACGTCGGGAACGAGGGAACGGGCTTGGAGCCAATCATCTAGGCGATCCGGATCAGCCCGCCAGCGCGGGTCGAGCGGCGTTCGTGACCAGCGGTCGAAGCGGTGTACTCGTCAACCAGGCCAACAGCCGTCGGAGGATCAGGAACGATGGTGAACCATCCCGCCGCGGCGACGATGCCGCCGAGGGGTCAGTCAAAGCCTCCGTCAAACCCGGGCCGATTCATTTGAGCGAAGCGACACCTGTCGTGCGTGCGGTAACGCCGGGCGATCTACATCCTGCCGAGTACGGCTTGGACAAGCACGGTCGCTTTGGCGAGACCGTAGTCGGGTTCTTTGTAGATCTCTGGCCATCCGACCGAGAGGAGAAAGCCAGCGTCGCCTTTGCGGAGATAGAGGAAGCCCTGGTAGTAGTACGCCTCGTCGCCGATACCCGTTTGCTTCCCCGCGCCCAGCGTTTGTCCGGCGGCGGTGTCGACCTCGGCCTGTGTGAGCAGCGAACACGGATCGGCGAAGGTGCTGGCGGTGGCCCC
>JAYUWK010000152.1:0-9410 GCA_043753895.1 Actinomycetota bacterium | reverse complement strand
ACAGCCGATGGTGAGCTGATCGCATCGGATGTGAGGATGATGCCGGCGTTGGCCAGGGCGAAGATGGGCACGATCAGGTAGCTGGTCCACGGGTGGAGGCTGTCGATGAGGCGGTCACACGCCGAGACCGAGCCGCGGATCAGAATCGCGGTGGCGCGGACCTCGTCGGCCTTGATGTCGTCGTCGTTCTCGAGGACGTCGACGAGTTGTTCGGCCTCGAGCTCTGTCTGGGCTGGTCGGGCGGGTGTGAGCAATCCCATGATGACGCCGGCGATGGTTGCGTGGATTCCGGACTCGTACACGGCGAGCCACAGGGCGAGGCCCGACACGACGTACATGACCGGGTAGACGATTCGGGCGCGATGCATGACCCACACAGCGGTTGTGATCACGGCGGCGGCGACCACGAACCGGAAGTCGACTCGGTCGGTGTAGAACACGGCGATCACGATGATGGCGCCGATGTCGTCGACGATCGCGAGTGTGAGCAGCAAGATCTTCACAGCAGGCGGTACGCGTGAGCCGAGGAGGGCGACGACGCCGAGCGCGAAGGCGATGTCGGTCGCCATCGGGATGCCCCATCCGTGGGAGCCGGCGCCACCGACGTTGAAGGCCAGATAGATCGCGGCGGGTACGACCATTCCGCCGAGTGCAGCCATTGCGGGCAGGGCCACGGCGTGGCGATCGCGGAGCTCGCCGGTGACGAGTTCACGCTTGATCTCCATGCCGACGACGAAGAAGAAGACCGCCATAAGGAGATCGTTGACGACGTGTCCGATGTTCTCGCTAAACGTGTACGAGCCGATCTGGAGCCGGAGCTCGGTCGACCACAACGCTTCGTAGGAGTGCTTCCAGGGCGAGTTCGCCCAGACGAGCGCGACGATGGTCGCGCACACGAGCACGATGCCGCCGCCGGCCTCCACGTGTGAGAACCGGATGAACGGACGCACGGCGCGCGCCAGTGCTCGGTCGCTCTGCAGGAACGTCGGTTGCGCGCTGGAGATCTGTGGGGCCGTCATGGTGGGGACTCCTCGGGGGTCGCTTGAACCACGCCGACCAGACTTCCCGACACAACCACCCGTGATCCTACCTCGCCCTCTATCCCAACACTCTCCTGTTACGTGAGGAGAGCGATCATCGCCCTGTACGTGTGCGCCGCCAGGTCTGCCGGGTGAATGCCGCTGACTGTTCCGCTGCATCGGCCGATCGGTGAGCGCACGGCGTCGATGATGAATGCTTCGTTCATCGCTGTGCGATCGCTCGTGTTGACATGTCGATCCGGGTGATCTGCTCCGCGAGTCGCCAGAGGACTTCGTCGACGACGTCTGTGGTCGATGCTTCGCCGCCGAGATCCATGGTGCGTATCCCGTCCTCTGCTGCGCCCAGGGTGGCGTTGCGTATCTGTGATGCTGCGGTTGCAGCGCCGTATGCTCCGCGTTGGCCGGCGTGGTCGAGGACGGCGGCGCAGGCGAGCAACATCGCCATCGGGTTGGCGACGTTCTTGCCTTGGAGCGATGGTGCGGTTCCATGGGGTGCCTCGGCCATTGCGACGAGTGGCTTGAGGTTCTCGTCGAGGGACAGGAGAACCGATTCGGCTCCAGCGATGGAGCCGAACATCGCGAGGACCATGTCGGCGCGACAGTCGCCGTCGCGATTGAGCGAGGGGATGACTCGTGGTTGGGATGTCGCTTCGGTGAGCAGGCCTGCATAGCTGGCGTCGATCAAGACCGGGCGGTATACGACGCTGGGGTGGCGGTCGGCCGCCGCGTCCATCTCTTCTTTCAGAAGGCCTTCGTACGCCGGTGAGACTGTCCACTTGGGACCGCCGTACACGCAGCCGTCGATGCCGGCGGCGGTGACAAAGGCGTAGTCGGCTACCGCTCGGCACATCGAGCGATCGATGTGTTCGATGCGGTACGCAGATTCAGCCATGGACCCTTTGAGGCCGGTGCGTCCTTCCTCTGCCCCGTATGCGCCGCCGACGGCCATGCGAACGACGACGATCGGGTGGACCACGGGCGCCAACGGTGCTACGCCGGGAATGCGGCGGCCGGTTCTGATGATGACTGATCCGTTGACCCCTTCGCGGAGAAGCCGATTCGTTCGTAGCGGATGAGTTCGATAGGAAGGTTCAGAACACCGGGCTCGAAGACTCGGAGGGCTTGCACGAGGAGCTCTTGGCCAGTCTCGTCGCCATCGCAGACGACAATCCGGATCGCAGGTGTCGTTGGTTGGCTTGGGAGCTGGTCGGGCGAATTGGATGCATCCCTGCGAGACATGATGATCTGATAAGGTTGTCAGTCAATATCGGTGCCAGTCAAGAATGGAGAGATGCGATGCCGGGGTCCATCTATCAAGTGAAAGCGGACTTCTTCAAGACGCTCGCGCATCCAGCGCGGATCCGGGTGCTGGAACTGCTTCGCGATGGCGAGAGGTCGGTTGGCGAACTCATCCCAGATGTCGGGTTGGAGGCATCGCACCTTTCGCAGCAGCTTGCGGTCCTTCGCCGGGCGAGTGTGATCGTCGCTCGCAAAGAGGGCTCGACCGTTTTCTACTCGGTTGCGAATCGACGGATCTTCGCCCTGCTGGAGGAGGCGAAGCTGATCTTGACGGGTGCGCTCACCGAGACCCAAGACCTCCTCGCTGAACTCGGCGCACTGGACTTCGCCGAACAGACAACCGGACGTAAGCGACGGTCCGCCTAGGAGGTCGACCGCTTCACGGTTGATCGTCGAGATCGATCGGCATTGTCGGCAGGTGAGGCCAGACATCGCCGAGCTTGCGATAGGAGCGATCGGGGAGTCCACCGAGCGCATCGAGGACGGCGGCACGTGCGGATGTCCGTGTAGCTGCGGCCATCAGATCGTCGCGAAGTTGCCGCGTGCCGTCGAAGACGGTTTCGATGTGCTCCGCGATCTCGATGCGAGAGAGCATGCGAGGCCACGATCCGGTGGACAGTCGCGCGTCCTGCGTCTTCATTCCGCTCCGGCCTCAGCAGCTGCCACAGCGGCCGCCTTCGCCTTGAACGAGGCCACGGTCGCCCATTCTGGGGGGCGCACGAAATGCTCCTCCTCGCGTGGCAAGAACGCGATCGCACCCATGTACACGCCGCCCCAGAGGCCGCAGAAGCCGCCGATGGCTACGCAGATCAGAGGCTTCGTCCCGGCGAGCAGGCCCATACCGCATGTCACGATGAACTCGCCGGGGATGCCGACGAGTGCCCCGAGCTTGAGTGCTCGCGTCATGCCCTGCTCGGTGGTCAGCGCCGGCTTCGTTGTCACGACCTCGGCATCTGCGCGATCCAAGGTTGAGACCTCTGGAATGCCGCGTTCGTTGAAGACCGGCGAGAGCAGCTCCACGACAAGCGCTGACGGATGATGAATCACTGTTAATGTCATATGATCAAGTTATCAGATACTCAGACGGGCCAGGCGGCGAGGTAGGACTCCTCGCGATTTGTCGAGACGAAGGAAGCGGATGTCCATTGCTCTGCGGCTTTCGTCTCGCTGCTCGTGGCGATCGAGATGTTAAGGCTGGCGTTGGCGAGACCGAAATCCGAGTCCGACGTGCCGGTCAGCGCGATGCGCAGCGCCGGCCAGTTCGATGACGAGGGATCCACCATGGTGATTCCGGCGATCGTGCCGCAGGTGTCCAGTTCGAGGCGGTTGACAATGGTGCCGCGCGGTCCCTCGACGATGCCGACGCCGTGGCCCGGTCCGTGTCGAAGGTCCACGGGGGAGCGATGGCAGCCCGGTTCGATCATGGGAAGCAGTTCGGTGACGAGGTCGGCGGATTCCCGAACTTCGAGAGCGCGGATTCGATATCTGGCCAGGGCGTCGCCGTCCGTCAACGTCGCAACTGTCAGCCCCTCGTAGGCGTCGACGAATGGGTGATCTCGCCGGGCGTCGGTGTTGACGCCCGACGCACGCCCTACGTAACCGAGGGCTCCCATGGCGACGGCTTCTCGCCATCGCACGATCCCGATACCGCCCAGGCGGTCGGACACCTCTGAGTTCTCGAGGACGAGGTCGGGGGGCCAGCAACCATCAGAACCGTTGCGATGACGGCCTGCGGGTCGTCTTGGCCGGCGGCGCGTGACGTCGCCACGAGAGCGACGCGTTATCCAACGTCGATCAGACGCCGCACGCGGGCGTGCAGGTCTGACAGCGATGTGTCCAGCACCCACTCTGCTTGGTCGAACCGATGCAGACTGGTCGGTGCTCGCCTCTCCATTCGTTCCGCTTCCACGGGAGCGGGTGAATGTCGCATCACTGAACCAAAGCGCTGGCTACTGCTGTTCAAAGGTTGCCTCGTCTCGGCCGGGTCGATTTCGCGATCGGGTTTGTCAGCGGTCGTACTATCGCAGATATTACTCTGATAACATTTGTACTTGATGATATTATCAAGTGCTTCCGTCCTTTCTGAGTCACCCGGCCGTGACCGAGGTTTGCCGATCAGCGAACTGAAGGCCGAGATGTTTCGGGCGCTGTCCCATCCTGCTCGGATCAGAATCCTGGAGGCCCTGGCCGGCGGAGAACGATCGGTCGGGGAGATGCAGCCAGAGATCGGTATCGAGCTCTCTCACCTGTCGCAACAGCTAGGCGTGCTCCGCCGAGCCGGGCTTGTCACAACCCGAAAAGAAGGCCAGTCGGTGTACTACATGGTCAAGGCTCCGCTCATCACTGACCTGCTCGGGGTCGCGCGGCGCCTCTTGATCAGCTCACTCTCCGAGACACGAGATCTGCTCGCCGACCTCCATGCATCGGTGCCCGAATGAACACAACACGGGTCGTCAAGCGATCGCAGTCAGCCGAGGCAGAGCGAGACCGATACCACTTGCGCGGCTCTTTGCCGGCACAGGTCGAGACCCTCGACACCCAACTCGCTCTCGTCAGGTACGAATTCGACGCCCTACGGGATTCCCTCGACAAGCATCTCTTCCTCCGAGAGCTCCAGGAGTCGAACTCGGTGCTCTCCTACGCATTCCTCGAGCGCAACCTCGAAGAGCTGCTTCCGATCGTCTACACCCCGACGGTCGGAGACGGTGAGATCGACATTGCCGTCGTGACCGACGGCTGACCCGATGCCTCCCGACCTCACTTCTGCGCAGCGCTCCGAACGAAACGAAGGATGCGCGGCATTCCTCCAGATCCGTCGGCCGTCACACGACTTCGAGCTTGATTATCTCGCCATGCTCGACCTGGAATCTCAACCGAGGACACAAGGTCACCGGCGTACAGCGGTGCATGTCCCGGCTCACCAACACCCGGGTGCGCTCCCGGATCACGTTTGGCGCAGTGGACGTTCGGCCCGCGCCCACCACCTTCGCCATCACGTGTCATGCAGCCCATGCGACGACGTCCAACCCACCTCGCGACCGGAGACTACGCCGCGATGAGAAACGAGAAGTCCAATGACACCGACCCAGGCCTGGATCATCGATGCTGTTCGTTCGCCGCGCGGCAAAGGCAAAGACAGCGGTGCACTGCACGGCGTCCATCCCCAGCGAGTGCTCGCCCAAGTTCTGAATGCTTTGCAATCACGCAACGGGTTCGATACGGCCGAGGTCGATGACGTCATCATGGGCTGTGGAGCAGGCAGTGGCGACCATGCAATGGACATCGCCCGGATGGCGACGCTCGACGCAGGATGGTCGATCGAGGCTCCCGGTGTCACACTCAACCGCTTCTGCGGGTCGGGGCAACAAGCCGTGAACTTCGCAGCTATGGGAATACTCGCCGGCTTCCAGAACGTCGTCGTTGCAGGCGGAGTGGAGTCGATGTCGCGTCCATCGCCGATGCACGTCGACGGCCTCACCGCGAACAACCACCATCTCCGTGACCAGTACAACATGGTGCCGCAGGGAATCTCCGCCGATCTCGTCGCCACGATCGAGGGCTTCACACGTGAAGAGCTCGACCAGTTCGCCGTCGACAGTCAAGCCCGCGCAGCGAAGGCCATCGCCGAAGGACGATTCGACCGATCGCTCGTGCCGATCCACACCGACGACGGAGCGCTCGCCCTCGACCACGATGAGCACCCAAGGCCGGGCACGACGCTCGCCGATCTCGCCAAGCTCAAGCCGAGCTTCGAGGGGATGGGAGCACACACCGCGCACGGCGCCGCGCAGACGATCGATCAGACCGCGTACCTCGCTTACCCGGAGGTGACCGAGATCCGGCACGTCCACCACGGCGGAAACTCCTCCGGTGTCGTCGACGGTGCGTCCGCGGTGCTGATCACCTCCCCCGACTACGCACGAGCCCACGGCCTGGCCCCTCGCGCCAAGATCACTATGGCCGCCGTCGCCGGCAGCGAACCCGTGATCATGCTCACCGCACCAGGACCAGCGGCGCAACTCTGCACCAAAAAGGCCGGCATGACACTTGAGGACGTCGACCTGTTCGAGGTCAACGAAGCCTTCGCGGCAGTGTTGTTCAAGTTCTTGCGCGACACGCACGTGCCGTGGGACAAAGTCAACGTCAATGGCGGCGCCATGGCGCTTGGCCACCCCATCGGAGCAACGGGCGGCATGCTCATCGGAACACTCCTCGACGAACTCGAACGACAAGACCTCAACACCGGCCTCGTCACGATGTGCACCGGCGGCGGCATGGCCACCGCCACCATCATCGAACGAATCTGAGCTATCCGCGACCCGTGCACGAAGAATCGATGATGAAACCTTGATCGGAGCGTGACAGGTGACAAACCGCAGCCCCAAGCAGGTCTCGTGAAGGACCGCGACTCCGATTTCACGGCGACACTCCACCCGGGTGTCCGGGGCACAAGCAGCGCTTTCGTGATGCCACCTGGACCGCCAGAGTATTTCGGTCTGAAGGGCCTCACTGAGGTCAGCGGCACCATCGACGGGCACTTCTTCCACAGCTCATATGCCACCGTGGGCGGCACGGCGATGAAGTACGACGGTGTGCGCCCTGAGACATTGGCCGTCCTCGTGGAGTCGTCATGGTTCGAGCATCTTTCGGTACTTCGGTCTCATCGGCATGGCGTGGATGGCGAATTCGATGCCGTCGCTCGAGATGAGCACGACGATCTCGAGCAGGTTGCCCTCTCGGTCTGGACCGATGACGCTCAAATCGCACTACGAAATTTCATCAGAGGGCATTTTCGGACAAAGTGGTGCTGGGGGATCGACCCCCCCGGCGGTCACCGGCGCTGGGCTCACGGTGTCGCACCCCAGGCGCATGCTTCATGAGATGGAGGAGAGCGGTTCCGCCTGAGATGGAGGAGAAGGTATGTCAAACGAGAAAGATCGCCACGACCTGCGGTATCCGTTGGCGGAGAAGATCGTCGAGCCATACCCCGATCGCGCCTCGGCAGGAACAGCCAGTCCGGCTGACGCGATTGGTGGCGCGCAGGGAGCCACTCGTCTCGGGGGACGCGACGCCACGGCGTTCGGGCGGATCTGCGCGAACTGTGGGGGTACGTTCGCCCCGTCGAGTCGGCATCTGCGCTGCCCTTCGTGTCGTCGGCAGGCGTCGCACGAGATCTGCGAATGTGGATCGACGAAGCAACGCGAGTCTTCGACGTGTCGGGGTTGCCAAGCGACGGGCGGCGAATTGAACGGGAACTGGCGGGGCGGCCGGATGGTGCACAAGGCCGGCTATGTGATGCGCAGAATCCCCGACCATCCCCGGGCGTCGGCGCGAACGCCGCACGTGTTCGAGCACATTGTGGTCATGGAAGAGGTTGTCGGCCGCTATCTGCTCGATGGTGAGACCGTTCACCACATCAATGGGGTCAAGGACGACAATCGTCCTGAGAACCTGGAGCTGTGGATCAGGCCGCAGCCGACGGGGATTCGGGCGCGCGACGCTGTGGCGTGGGCACGTCAGGTCCTGGACCGGTATGACAGGTTTTCGGACAGCTCCAACAACGCTCACTCCTTCGACTGAGCGCTCTTGGAGCTGGGGGGAATCGAACCCCCGGTCTCTGATCTGCGTCGTTGCTGATCAGAGGCTATGTGGCCAGTTCAGCGGTGGTTTTCGAGTGACCGCGAGTGACCGTAGATGACCGGGAATGACCGGTGTTTGACGCCCTTCCGCCGCCCCGTCCGCCCTTTTGCCGCCCTCGACGAGGGTCAGAAATCGGCCGGTGTGGGCGGATATGGCACTCTGCGCCCCATCGAGGCGTCCGTCAAGGAACTCGTCCTCGCCTGTGCTTGTGGGACGTTCCCCCGGCCATCTCGCGGTCGAATGAGACGGGTGGGTGAGGCGGCCGTCCTGCGAATTGGGGCCTTGGTACACTCTGGAAATGGCGACACGGCAGCGGCTTGATGAGAATCTCGCAAGGGTTGTCGCGCGTGGTCGTGCCCGCGCCGTAGAGTCGGGCGAGCTGACGCCTCGGCGTATCGGCCCTCTCGAATCCGGGTTCAACGACGAGGCACGCGAGATCGTTGCCGACTGGCAGCGTGCCGGCGGGTACGAACAGGCGCTCGCCGCAATCGCGGCCGCTGATCCCGACCTTGCCGTTCAGTAGTCGACCAAGTTGATCGTCATCGACGACCAACTCTTGCTGGCGGTGTTGAGTGACACCGCCTCGGCGGCCATGACCGTATCGGTGGCTAACGGCGAGGTCTTCACAACCGGTTCCTGGTATTACCGCCTCAGCCGGGCGATCACCGCCGGAACCGGCACTGGGTCGCTTTCCGGTCGCTTCCAAGCGCTCGAAGACTCGGTCCGGCAACGCGTGAGGGCATCGCTCGAAGATCTACCGGACGAGATCGGGCTGCTCAGTCTTCGCGTCGTCGTGCCGGTCATGCAAGCCCTCACGGTGACTCGACCGTTGAACTTCTTGAACGCAGAGGCGCTCGGTGCAGCGCTGCTCCTCGATGCCTCGCTTGTGGTCACCGTCGACGCTCCGCTGTTGCGCTCTGGCGCCGCCGATCTCTCCGTCGGCTACCGCCTCGTCGATTGACCGGACTCGGGTGCCCGACACCCGTGATGTAGTGACGAGCCACCGCCAGTTTGGGTCGCGGACGGGTATCAGGCTTGAAGCCCGCGGCGGTACTTGGACCGTGTCGGATCGGTCAGGTCGCGGAACGCGGCATGGGATGCGGAGAGTGATGAGTACCCGACTCGCATGGCGATGGCAGACGGGTTCGTTGTCGGAGGCGAGCATCTCGGATCGCCACCGTCACTGCGCTGTTCATGCATCTACGCACACCGACCTCGCGGGTGACACGGCCAATGACTACGTGATCAATGTCGTTAAGGGCCCGCCGCGGGTTAGGTCGCGAGGTTCAGGTGGGGGTGATGTTGTAGTTCCATTCGCCGTGCCATTGGTGGGGTGTGATTGGGATGGTGGCGAGTTGTTGGTCGCTGATCTTGATGCCGCGTTCATACCAGTTCGGGTCGTGGACGGCTTGGACAGTGAGCCCGGTCGCA
>JAYUWK010000151.1:0-9446 GCA_043753895.1 Actinomycetota bacterium | reverse complement strand
GGTAAACTACATCCTGTAGTAACCCCCCGACGACAGGTCCCGATGAAGCTCCGCATCCTCACTGCTCCCATGATCGCCCTGGCTCTCACCGCAACACTCGCCGCCTGCGGATCCGACAAGGCCGACACGTCTGACTCGGTCGCCGTGACCGATGCGTCATCGGCGACGGGCGCGGTGACTTTGAACGCAGCCGACATCCAATTCGCCCAAGGGATGACCGCCCACCACGAACAGGCGATCGAGATGGCCGAGATCGCCCTCGACCCCAAAGCCGGCGCAAGCGCCGAAGTGGTCGACCTCGCCAAGCGCATCCAGGCCGCACAGGGCCCCGAAGTCGACCTGATGACCGGTTGGCTCACCGCTAGCGGTGAGCCCATGGCCATGGACACCTCCATGGGTCACGACATGTCCTCGATGGACGGCATGATGACCGCTGACCAGATGGACGAAATGGCCGCGATGACCGGTGCCGACTTCGACCAGACATGGTTGAAGATGATGATCGCCCACCACGAAGGCGCCATCAGCCAATCCGAGACCGTCAAAGCCGATGGGTCCAACGCCGACGTGCTGCTGCTCGCCGATCAGATCATCACCGCCCAGCAGGCCGAGATCACCGAGATGAAAGCCCTCCTCCAGAGCTGACGATTCGGGTGGCCCGACCGACCGGTCACCCCGATCTACTACATTGCGCCGTAGGCCGCTGTGGGTGGCCGTGAGGGGCCTGATGGATCAACACCCAGCTATGGGACACGGCCACGACAGCCACGACGAGGCGGTCGAGCATGACGTGGGCCATGCCGGGCGCTCCGAGCCGGACAGCCACGCCGGACACGCCACGCACGGCGGCCATGACAAGCACGCCGGTCATGGCCCCGAGATGTTCCGGCGGCGATTCTGGCTGAGTTTGGCTCTCACGATCCCGCTCGTGGCGACCAGCGAAATGGTCATGGACTGGTTCGGTTACACGCTCGATGTGCCGCTGATGAACTGGTACGGGCCAGTTCTCGGCTCGATCGTCTTCTGGTGGGGTGGATGGCCGTTCCTCACCGGAGGGGTCGCAGAGGTTCGCGCCCGCCAACCCGGGATGATGCTGCTGATCACGATGGCGATCAGCGTGGCCTACGTCGCGTCGCTCGCGACGAGCCTCGACTGGCTGGATCTCGAGTTCTGGTGGGAACTCGGCGCGCTGGTCACGATCATGCTGCTCGGTCACTGGCAGGAGATGAAGGCAATCGGTCAAGCACGCAACGCGCTCGACGCGCTCGCAGCGCTACTACCCGACGAAGCCGACCTGATCGACGGCGACACGACCCGTCTCGTCGCGGCGGCAGATCTGAAGGTCGACGACGTGGTCCTGGTCCGCCCCGGTAGCCGCGTGCCCGCCGACGGAACGATCGTTGACGGCAGCGCCGAATTGGACGAGTCGATGATCACCGGCGAGTCCCGACCGGTCGCTCGCTCGATCGGCGAGCGTGTGGTCGCCGGCACCGTGTCGACCGACAGCTCGATCCGGGTACGTGTCGACGCCGTCGGCGACGACACCACCCTGGCCGGCATCCAACGGCTCGTCGCCGACGCCCAAGCGAGCCAGAGTCGCGCCCAAGTGCTCGCCGACCGGTTCGCCGCCTGGTTGTTCTACGTCGCCGTCGCCGCAGCGGTCGTGACGTTCGTCGTGTGGTCGGCACTCGGCGACATCAACGAAGCAATCACCCGGACCGTCACCGTGCTCGTCATTGCCTGCCCCCACGCACTCGGCTTGGCGATCCCGCTCGTGATCGCCATCTCAACCGCGGTCTCCGCGAGCGCAGGCATCCTCGTCAAGGATCGGCTCGCATTGGAGCGCATGCGCTCGATCGACACTGTCCTGTTCGACAAGACCGGAACACTCACCAAAGGCGCCCACGCCGTCACCGGCATTGTGGGCACCAACGACTTCGACGAGACCGCCGTGCTGACAACAGCGGCAGCGATCGAAGCCGAAAGCGAACACCCCCTCGCCCGCGCCATCGTCACCGCTGCACGCGACCACGGCACGATCGCGCAGGCATCGGGCTTCCAGGCACTCACCGGCCGCGGCGTCACCGCCGACATCGACGGCACCAACTACGCCGTCGGCGGCCCCGCACTGCTACGCCAACGTCAACTCGAAACCCCCGAACCTCTGCGTGACCGCATCGCCAAATGGGAAGCCCGCGGTGCCGCAGTGCTCTACCTCGCCGGCCCCGACGGGATCGTCGGCGCCATGGCACTCGAGGACGAGATCCGCCCCGAAGCCCGCCAAGCAGTCGCCGATCTGCGCTCGATGGGCGTCGATGTCGCCATGATCACCGGCGACGCCCGACAAGTCGCCGACGCCGTCGCCCGAGACCTCGGCATCACCGACGTGTTCGCCGAAGTGCTCCCCGAAGACAAAGACCGAGCCGTCGCCTCACTCCAGCAGAGTGGTACCACCGTCGCAATGGTCGGCGACGGTGTCAACGACGCACCCGCACTCGCCCGCGCCGACGTCGGACTCGCAATCGGCGCCGGAACCGACGTCGCCATCGAATCAGCAGGCGTCGTTCTCGCCTCCAGCGACCCACGCGGCGTCGCCAGCGTCATCAGGCTGTCGCGCGCCACGTACCGCAAGATGATCCAGAACCTCGCATGGGCCGCCGGTTACAACATCGTCGCCATCCCCCTCGCAGCCGGTGCGTTCGCATGGGCCGGCATCACACTCTCACCGGCTGTCGGAGCCGCCCTCATGAGCCTGTCGACCATCGTGGTCGCACTCAACGCACAACTGCTTCGACGCGTCGAACTCAAGCCCCCACCACTCGACTGAGAATCGACCCTGAACCGCCCCGAGTTTGGTGACGGCACGTTTGCACTGGGGCGATCGCCGCACTGCGTGTGAACGTCGCGGCCTCGATTCGAGGTGCCGTTCGTGATCCGGGATTGCGCGATACGGCGATCCGGCAACACCACCCAGACCGAACGTCACGTCCGATTTCCGCCGGAGCGGGCGACGATTGCGTGCGACAGTCTGGAGATGAGCGATTCGACCTTCGCGCTGCGACCGATCTCGCCGAGTGATGCCGATGTGCTGCGTCTGCGGGGCGGACCGTTGTACGTCGCCGACGAGCATCCTGGCTACCCGTGCCGGCAGTGCCTTCGGGACACTCCTGTCGGCGACGAACTGATCTTGGTGTCGCACGATCCGTTCGTGACGGAGTCCCCGTACCGGTCGGCGAGCCCGATCTTCTTGCACCGAACGTCGTGCCAGCCGTACGTGATCGAACCTGTGCTGCCCGACCAGCTCACCCGCCGGCCAGGTGTTTCACATGGCGATGTACCATCCGAACCACCCGGACAAGGACTACAAGATCGTCAACCGCGTCGAGGTGTTCGACGACCCGCAGGTGATCGCGTGGCAGTCCGGGACCGAGTGACCCGAAACCGGGGCACTCAGCTTTGGCGGCTGGACTGGCGCTACGGCCTTGAAGCGATCGGCCCGTCGCAGACCATCGTGACCCTGACGTACGACTGGTCAGCGGTCTCGCCCCATGTGCGCGAGTACTTCCAGTTCCCGCCGTTCGAGAATGACCACCTCGACAACTCGCTGAAGCACCTCGCCAGCATCGCCACCCGCAACACTGCGTCCTGACTGCCATGGCGGTCCGAGTCGTTGCGCGGTTCCGGCGCGGGGCATGCCGGCGCGCAGCCATGTGGTCGCGCAGTCGGCGACTGCGGCCATCACCCGGAACGCGCGGCTGCCGGGTTCGTGCGTGACGATCGCGCCGACGGCTTTCACGACGCTGGCCATGATGACCGGACCCAGGCAGACACTCGATTGAACGCCCGTGACGGGCGCCCACCCCGGGTTGCGCTCACCGAAATTCCCCAGGTGTGCTCGGCGGGTTCGAGCCGTCGTCGCAACGCCTGAGCACCTGTCTGAAAGCGGCCCGACCCAGCGACCCCGATATGCCTCCTAGACCGGGAGGATTGGATGTGAGCAGTCGCATCAGGCCCAGTTCGAGACGCATTGTTGTTGTTGGGCGCGTGCGATGCCATTGCTGTCGGTAGCCGTGCGAGCCGAGCGGAAAGGTCCGTGATAGTTTGGACCCACAGCGCGCTGGGTACACACGACCCGCAGCGTCTGCATCGCTCCAGTCCTTGGTGATGCGTCGAACGAGCGACAGCGGTTGCTTTTGGCGCCGGTCACCACCCCACACCACATAACGAAGGAGCATTCACGATGGGACTATTAACGAAGAAGAGCCGGCTTGACGAGCGTGCGCTCGAAGAGTTGATCGAGGAGTCGCAGGATCTGCACTCGGATGCGATGGAGGTCGCTCGCGAGACGCTTCCGGACATATCGGACATGGCGGCGGATCGTCGCCATTCCGGGATCAACATCGACCGCGCCGCCATCACCGAATTCGAAGCAGACCGACAGACGCTGATCCGCCGTCTCTCCCTTGCGGCGGGAGGAGTTTTGGGCGTCGGGGCGGTCAACTCGATGTTCGCTGGCCGTGTGTCGGCTGCGGACGGTGATATTGATGTGATGCAGCTGCAGACGGCTGTGTCGTTGGAGCTGTTGGCCGTGGCGACATACGCGGCGGCGTTGACGCTGCCGTTCATCGCTGACGGCAACCCGGTAATCGTCAAGTTCGCCGAGACCACGATGTCTCAGCACGACGAGCACCGACAGGCGTTCTCTGCCCAGACCAAGGCGTTGGGTGGCACCGATCAGACCGCCACCAACCCCAAGTACACGCCGGTCGTCGAAGCTGCCAAGCCGACCCTGATGGCCCCGATCGACGTCGTCAAGCTGGCGGCAACGCTCGAGCAGGTTGCGACCGAGACGTATCTCGCCGACCTAAACAGGTATACCGACGTGACGTCACGCTTTCTGATGGCCAGTGTGATGGGCGTGGAGTGTCAGCACCTCGCCACGTTGCGTGCCGTGGGCGCGCTCCTCGAGGGCGGTGCCCCTGAGCTGATTGCGATCCCGCTCGGCGCCGACATCGCCAAGCTTCCAGCTGCCGCCGGCAGCGTTGCGTTCCCCGACGCCTTTGAGGGTGTCACCATGGCAAGCCCACCAGAAGAAGGAGCCGTCTCATGACCGAGCCCACCATTCCCACCAACATGTTCACCCGCCGCCACATCCTCGCTGGAGGGGCCGTCATCGGCGCTGGCTTGATCGCCGCTGCGTGCGGTGACAGTAAGAACGGCGCCACCACTTCGAGCGGCGGCACAGTCGGCACCACGCCCACCACCATGGGCAGCGGCACCACCATGGGCAGCGATACGACCATGGGTTCCGGCACAACCATGGCTGCCGACCCGAGCGTCGACCTGAAGGTCGCTACGCTTGCCGCCGGTTTGGAAGTGCTCGCCGTTGGGACCTATCAAGCTGCGCTCGACGCCGCCGGAGCAGGTTCACTTGGAGAGGTTCCGCCAGCGGTTGCCGAGTTCGTCACGGTCGCAATGGCTCAACATCAAGAGCACCTCGACGCGTGGAACGCGGTGCTCGCGAAGGCAGGCGAGGCGAAGGTGACCGAACCTGACGCGACACTGAAACCCGTCGTCGACAAGCAGTTTGCCACCGTCTCCGACGTCGCCGGTGCGGCGACTCTTGCGTTGATGCTCGAACAAATCGCGTCGGCCACCTACCTCAACGCACAGAACGTTCTCACCGACAAGGACGCGATCATGCTGGCCGGCTCGATCCAGATCATCGATGCTCAGCACGCATCGATCTTGCTCTACGTCCTCGGCAAGTACCCCGTTCCGGACGTATTCGCCAAGACAGACCTCGCCGCCGCCTGACGGTCGACTCTGCATTTGCTCACGGGCTGGCCGGCGGACATGTCGGCCAGCCCGTGCAGCGCGCCGCTGTCCAGTCAATTGAGGGAGACCCGCAACGCATGAAACAGCCTTCGTACGCCGTCGTGATTGTCGCAGCCACCGTCACACTGGCCAGCAGCACATTTGCCGTGGCAGCCGCATTCAGTTCCGCCAACGGACGTGCGGAACCTGCCGCCGGAAGCACCGAGCCAGTAGCGGCCAGCTCCACGAGCGTGGCACCACCAGGTGAGCAGAGCGCGTCGGCGGTCGACGTGTCGATCTCCGATTTCAAGTTCGGCCCTCCCAATCTTGAGGTAGCTGTCGGGTCCACGGTCACGTGGACCAATCGCGACGACGTCGCACACAGTGTCTTCACCAAGGACGGGACGCTCGGCTCGCCCGACTTGGACAAGGGCGACACGTACTCCGTCATTGTCGACCAGCCAGGCACCATCAACTACTACTGCGACATCCACCAATACATGCGAGGCACGATCACGGTGGCACCATGACCCGCCCATCTGCACTGCGTGCCATCATCGCGATCGGCTCAATTGCGTTGGGCCTGATCCACTTGCGCCTCTACGTCACCTCCTACCGCGATGTTCCAATCGAGAACCTGGGCCGCAGCTTTCTGCTGAACGCCGTCGTCGCCGTGGCAGCCGCCCTCGTCGTCCTGTTCGTTTCCCATCGATGGGCGGTACTCGCACCGCTCGTGGTGGCCAACGCCACGATGATCGCGTTCGGTCTCAGCCGAACCGACCGCGGAATCATGGGGTTCACAGAACGCGGCTGGACACCCTCGCCCGACGCTGCGGCAGCGCTCTTCGTCGAGATCCTCACCGCGTCGCTGTGCCTGCTTGCGTTGGCAAGCGAGAACTCGGTCGGCCGAGCAGGAACAAGCCTGTCGGTGTAGACATGCCTGGGGCTGGGTCGGCGTCGACGAGGTAGAACAGAATCGACGCTGTCGGTTCCACGACTCCTTGCCCAGGGCGCACAGTTCGTTGACGTCTTACCAGCATCGAGCTTGGTGCACGAGCATTTACCGGGTGCGTTGTCGTCCGTTGGACACCCTGACCTCAGCATCTGTCTTTGTTCTCGGCAGGTGATGATCTGTCGGAAGGCACTTCTGTATGGACACAATCGCGCACCATCGACCGCTATGACACGACGTTCGGTCATGACGGGCTGAGCTCCAACGCCGGGCTGATCCTCACTGCGACGTTGGGGATCCGCCTCGGTCTCGGACCGCTCACGACACGGTGGGTTGCACCGACGCGCCGAACGCGGGCGTTGGATTCGCACGCCGATCGCGGCGATGGTGGCCGGTGCGCAGCACATCGATCATGTCGACGTGTGTTTGCTGGTGGTGTTTCCGTTCCGGGTAATGGCACCTTCGACGATCGACACGTTCCTGCGAACGTTACGTTCGGGATCGTCCTCCAACTCGACGCCGTCGCATCCGACTCTTGGCGCGGGCGCACGAACTGCGCGTAGGTTCCCGAGAGTCGCCGGCCGGATCCTTGCCCAGTGGTCCGACTCCTGGATCAGGGGATGAAGTGGGCGACGTACACGTTGGTGTCTCCGAAGTTCTTCGGGCACACCGACGGCGGTGCCGGCTTCTCTGGCGGTGGGTTTGCGGCGGGGTTCACGCCAGTCAACTTGTAGCTGAGACGATCAGCGCCGTCACCGCGGGTCGCGAGGCCGTTGGCAGACAGGTACGTCTGATAGGCGTCGACAGCTCCGCAGGGAGCGCCGCGGCGACTGTCGGTGGTGATGACAGGCCCCTGAGTTGTCGGACACGAGTGTGTTGTAGTCACCCCAGAACTGTCGTTGGAGGTTGTTTTGCGCACTCACGGCCGGATCGGAGGCCGCTGTCGAGATCTTGACCGGCACAGACCATCCGCCGTCTACGGGCTTGGTGACTGCGTACGCGCCGATCGACGCGTTTGCTGTGCCGAATGTGTTCGGGTTGGTTGCGGTCTGGGCTTGGTAGGCGATATCGGCCGACCGTTCGGCGCAACGTCCAACCCCTGGAAGAACGCATATCCCTCGTTGCCGCTGACTTGGACCGGAGCGCTCCACGTACGACCCGAGTCGGTTGACGTCGCGACCACGATGCGGCCGCCAGCGGCGGTGCGATTGGCCCACGTTGCGTAGACCGTGGTGCTACCCGGACGCGGGCCGGCGGCGATCGTCGGGAACGAGTCGGTGCGGAAGTTCGAGCCCGGGATCGGGTCGTCGAGATCGGCGACAGGTCCAATCGTGATCGGCCTCGTCCATTTGTTGCCACCATCGCGGGAGATCGAGACCACTTGGTTGGATCCTTGCTCGAACGCGACGTACACGGTTCCGATCGGCCCGACGGCAATCGATGATCCCTGACGGCCGTTTCCGGTGCCGTTGTTGCCCGCCGGCGAGAGTTGCCTGGGTGACCTGAACGTTTCACCGCCATCGGTGGACGCCGACACCATCACCGGCGCGCTGCCGTTGCCGGTCGACGTCGCCGACCGGAACTCGGTCCACGACAGGTACACCCGGCCGAAGTTCGGGCTCGTCGGAGACGTGTCGACGTTGATACGCGCCTCGTTCAGTGGCCCCAGCCGGGCGACAACCGTTCTTGATCAGCGCTTCGCACCCACTTTCCAGCTCGTCCAACCCGAAAGTTTTCCACCCCTTACATCGGTAGCGGTGCACGATCGAACGCGACAAGACTGGAGCAGCCCAACGGAGACGCATGGCCCAGGCGATCGCAACGACCGACACCACCACGATGCCCGCGGCCCGTGCCGTGCTCGCGATCTCAGCGCATTGTCACACCAACGCCGTCGCAGCCATGCAGCAACCGCGGGTCCTTCCACGACTTCCAGGGGTTCCCCGACGAACGTTTGGCCTTCGACTACCCCGCACCTGGCCACCCCGAAATCGCCCGACTCGCCATCGACACACTCGCCCCACGTTGGGTCGGACTCGACACCGACAGCTGGGGCTCGACCACGGCACCTGGTCTGTGCTTGCCCGCATGATCAACGCCCTGCAACCCCTCGAGTGCCACCTCGACCTCGGCGCTCGGCTCGCTGCATTGCGTGACCAAGGCGTACTCATCATCGGCTGCGGCAGCGTCGTGCACAACCTTCGCCGAAGCGACTGGAGCCACCCGCTGGCGCGTTCCACTGGAACCTGCGATGAGTGGCCGCCGAAGGTGGTGCATCCTCGAAATCAGCAGCGGCTGCCAGCAAGAATCTGGCAGTTGTGCTCACCCGTCGTAACGGTGAGCCATACGTTCCCGGATGTTGTTCCAGCTCTCGAACTCAGCGCTCCATAGCGTCTCGAAGAAGCGCAGCAGAGTCGATCGCCATGAACTGAGGAGACAACGACCACCCAGTCGGCGGTGTGGCGACGCCTGTCCAGGCGAACGAGGCGTCATGGTCGACTGCAGTGCACCGCCGCGGTTCGAGCAGACGTGATCCCGGCGACCCCACTCGACAACGGCCAACACAGCGCACCCGGAAATCTGGAACCCAATGCCGTTACTCTCCTACTGGATCCGTGACGATGGTATCGAACTGATACCATGCCGTGATGGCCATGACCCTGCGGCTCACCGACAG
>JAYUWK010000150.1:0-71347 GCA_043753895.1 Actinomycetota bacterium | reverse complement strand
ATGCCTCGCCGCTGCTGCACTTCTGGTCACTTGCGATCGAGGAGCAGTTCTACTGGGTGTTCCCGCTCTTGGCAGCGTTGTTCGTCTCTCGACGGAGCTTCGGCATCGCGCTGTGGACGCTGTTCGCCGGCACGGTAGTGGTTACGGCGTGGAATGCGGGAAATACGGTGGTGGTCTACTACTCCACGTTCACGCGCACCGGTGAGATTCTTGCCGGGGCCGTTATCGCCATCGCCCTGCATCGTCGGCGGGTGTCGGCCAACGCTGCACGCGTTGCCGGTGTCGTCGGGGCAGCGGGAGTCGCCGCGCTGCTGGTGGTGTCGCGGTTCACGTCGTTGGACACGGCGGCGTACGGCCGCGGTGGCTTGCTCGCCGTCGGGGTGCTCTCGGGCGTCACTGTGGCCGCGGTGTCGCGTGCTCGGGTGGTGTCACGCGTGCTCGACGTGGCTCCGATGGCGTGGTTGGGACTGAGGTCCTATGGGATCTACCTGTTCCACTGGCCCATCGTGGTCGCGCTCCGTCAGCTGCACGTCGGGGCAGCGGGTCTGGTTGCTGTGCCGCTGACACTCGCGGTGACGATGCTCTCGTACCACTTCGTCGAGATGCCCGTGCGCCAACGCCGCCTGTTCGTGCGTCGCCCGTCGCTGGTCGCGATGACGGCGATGGCGACAGTGCTCGTGAGCGCCACCGTCGTACCGGCCGCTGGCGCGGCGCCAACGTCATCGATTGATTTCACCCGAGCCCAGCAGTTGGCCGCAGCAAACGAGCTGGCAGGCAACCGGGTGGCAGTTGCTCCGACCGCCGCCACCACACGTGACGCCAACACCGACGATCCGAACGCCCCAAACGCGATACCGGATCCATCCACGCCGCTTGATGATCCGCCCGCTTCCACGTCCACCAGCACGGTGCCTGCACCGGTACGCGTCGATATGTTCGGCGACTCGAAGGCGCTGTCGCTGGGGCTCTCCGCGGCATCGTTTACGGATCCCAACCTGCAGTTCGTCTCTGGATGGGTCGATATGGGTTGTCCGCTCGGTCGCGGTGGCCGCATGCGCATCTACGCCCGTGAGGGCAGGGGCTCCGAGGTGACCGCCAAGTGCGATTGGACGCATCGGTTCCCCGACTCCTTGGCGCGCTCGGGACCCGTCGACGTTGGCATCGTTTACTTTGGCACTTGGGACGTGGTGCAACGCAACATCGCCGGCCTCGGTGGATGGCGAACGCTCGACGACGCCGACTACCAAGCATGGTTGTACCAGGAGATGCTGGCAGCCACCGACGCGTTGCACAACAGCGGCGTTCGTGTTGTTGCGTGGGCCACGGTGCGGGCGAATCCGAAATACGGTCACGTCGACCGGTTCGATGTGTACAACGCGATGTTGAACCGACTCCCGCTCGATCGTCCCGGCGTCGCCACAGTTATCGACATGGCGGGGTGGTTCGCCACCCAGCCCGACGTCGACTCGTTGCTGGTAGATCACGTCCACACAACCTACGAGCCCGCCGGTGGGACGGGTCTGCTGGTGTATCAGCGTTTCCTTGGGCCTGAGCTCATCCGCCTCGGGCGCTCCCGGTAGGGTCGGCGGCCATGAGCGACTTCACACCAGTGGGACTTCCGGGAAACGAAGCGGCGAACAAGGCCGTTATCGAGCGACTGTGGGAATGCCTCGGGCGGCGCGATTTCGATGGCGTCGGTGCGCTGTTCAGCCCGACCGGTGTGTACAACGATGTGCCGATGGTGGGCGCCGATCCCGGCGCGATCGGCCCGGCAGAAGTAGCCGCGCGGCTGCGCCTCGGCCTGGCCCCGCTGGCCAACTATGTGCTGTATCCGGGACCGATGTTGGCAGAGGGCGACGTCGTCATCACCGAACACGCCGAGGAGTGGTTCTGGGCCAGCGGCGAGAGCCATCTCGTGCGATTCGCGAGCGTCCACGAAGTGCGCGATGGCTTGGTGCAGCGTTGGTGGGACTACGTCGATCTCGGTCAGCTGATGGGTGCCGCACCGCAGGCATGGATCGAGCACATCATGCAGGGCTACAAATAGCCCCGCCTGCGGTCACGTCCGGTCGTTTCTGACACACTGTCAGATATGACTGCCGTCGACGATCCGGTCACTGCGACACCGAGCCGCTTCCCACGAGATCTCACCAGGCGCATCGTCGAGCGCATCCGCGAGGGTTCGCTCGACACGGCTCCGCATGCCATGTCCGAGCCGGCGTCGATTTTCACCGATCCGGTGCAGTTCGAGCGCGAGCGCGACCTGTTCTTCCGTCATGGTGCGCACGTTGTCGGCTGGGAAGGTGAACTGCCCGCCCCGAACAGCTTCGTCACCAAGGATGTCGCGGGTCTGCCCGTGCTCATCACGCGCGACGGCGAGGGCGGCCTGCACGCATCGCGGAGCGCAGGTCGCAACGGGCTGTGGCGAGGCACGACGCTTCACCTGCCCGTATCACTTCTGGACGTTCGACATCGGTGGCGCGGTGGTCGGCCAGCCAGAAGCGTGGGGTTTCGAGGAGATCGATCGCGCCACGCTTTCGCTGCAGCCATTGCCGATCGCCAGCGTTGTGGGTCTGTTGGTGGTCGGCCTGTCCGACGATGTCGACCCTTTGGCCGCCTACGCCGATATTGCGCCGCAGCTCAGTGGGTACAGCTACGAGACGCACGAGGTGGTGTGCCAGCACCGTTGGACCCTGCAGGCCAACTGGAAGATCGCTTTCGACGTGAGCCTCGAGGCGTATCACATCGCGTATCTGCACCGCGAGACCCTCAGCGCACTCGTGGTCAACAACGCGGTGCACGACACGTTCGGGCGCCACGGTCGGTGGGCATTCCCCACCCGAGCCGCTGTGGCCATGGTGGACCTCGCCGAGTCCGAGTGGCCCGAGCCCAAACCAATCAGCGTCGTGCACACGTTCTTCCCGTCGTGCGTGTTGCTCGAGACACCCGTGAGCAGTCAGATGTTCCGCATCTACCCGGGGCGCCATGCCGGGGAGTGCACCGTCGAGCTCACCGAGGCGAGCATTCGACCTGTGGAGAGCGACGACGAGCGCGCTGCTCGCACACGCGGCGCCGACTTCGCCGCCCTCATCGTCGGCACCGAGGACTTCCCCGTGGCCGAGCAGTGCCAGCGCGGCGCAGAGGCGGGACTCAATCGATTCGTGTTCGGCAGGGTGGAACCCATGCTGCAGCACTGGCACACCACCTGGCGCTCTGCGCTCAATTCGTAATACCGGAGGACATACCATGGCCATGTTGTCGTACAGCCGCGCGATCGCGGACAATGCCGCCCGTCAGCCCGATCGGCCGGCGATCACCTGTGGTGACGAGTCGGTCACCTGGGCCGAATTCGAGTCGCGCACCAACCGTCTCGCTCGCGCCTTTGCCGAACTCGGCGTGACAAAGGGATCGTTCGTCACGGTTGGCCTGCCCAACTCGATCGGGTTCTTCGAGGCATGCGTGGCCGCGTGGAAACTGGGGGCCACCCCACAACCGATCAGCTACCGGCTTCCCGACCGCGAGCGCCAAGCCATCGTCGAGCTCGCCGACTCGTCGTTGGTGGTCGGCGCGCATCCAGAGGCACACCCGAACCGTCGAGTCGTCCCCATTGGCTTTCAGCCCGATGAATCGATAGACGATTCGGAACTGCCCGATGTGATCACCGAGCGTTGGAAGGCACCCACCTCGGGGGGTTCCACGGGTCGCCCGAAACTGATCGTCGCGTCCGACCCCGGCATCACCAACACCGAAGCACCCGGTATGGGTCAAAAGCGCGACGGTGTGGCATTCGTGCCCGGGCCGCTGTATCACAATGCGCCCTTCAGCTTCTCGGCCAGTGCGTTGATGCAGGGCAACCACGTGGTCATCCTGCCCAAGTTCGAAGCCGAGGCCACCTTGGCCGCCATCCACGAGCACGAACCCGATTGGATCCTGCTCGTGCCGACGATGATGCAGCGCATCACGCGCCTTGCCGACGACGTGCGCGAGCGCTACAACGTGGAGTCACTGCAGACCGTGTGGCATATGGCCTCGCCGTGCCCCCCATGGCTCAAGGAGACCTGGATCAACTGGCTCGGTGGCGAGAAGATCTTCGAGTTGTATGCCGGCACCGAGGCGCAATCGGTCACGATCATTCGCGGCGATGAATGGATGGCGCACCGCGGTTCGGTGGGTCGCCCTGTTGCGGGCGAGATGCGAATTCAGGACCCCGAGACCTTTGCAGTGCTGCCCGCTGGCGAAGTGGGTGAGGTGTTCATGCGCACGGGTAGCGACCGCAAGAGCTATGAGTACATCGGCGCCGAGGCGCGGGTGAGCCCCGATGGCTGGGAGAGCCTCGGCGACATGGGTTACATGGACAAAGACGGCTACCTGTATCTCGCCGACCGTCGCAGCGACATGATTCTGTCGGGAGGCGCGAACATCTATCCGGCCGAGATCGAGGCCGCGATCGACGAGCACCCCAACGTGGTGTCGTGTGCCGCCATTGGGTTGCCCGACGATGACCTCGGCAACCGCATTCACGCCGTGGTGCAGGTCAGCGCGCCGATCACCGCAGATGAGATGAGTGAGTTTCTCGCCGATCGGTTGGTGCGCTACAAGATCCCGCGTTCGTACGACTTCACCACCGATGTGGTCCGCGACGACGCGGGCAAGGTTCGCCGCCACGCACTGCGCGAGGAACGCAGCTGACTGCGCAACGTGCGCAGCAATTCAGGCGATCGCGCCGGCGCTGCGCAGGTCGGCGAGTTCGGACTCGCTGAGCTCTAATTCTTCGCGCAGCACCGTGTCGGTATGCTCACCGAGCCATGGCACCCGTGTCTCGGGCCCATCGGCAACGGCACTCATCTTCACCGGGTTGCCGGGGGAGATCACCGGATCTGCCACGCCATCGGTGCGTGGCATGGCGACGAGCATGTTGCGCGCCGCCACATGCGGGTCATCGATGACCTGCTGCGCGCTCAGGCATGGCCCGGCCGCGATGCCGGCACTGCTCAGCGCCTGGCATGCCTCGATGTTGCTCATCGGCGCGGCCCACTCGCCGACCGCGGCGCGGATGACATCCATCTGCTCGCGCCACCCGGCGCGAGTGGCAAACCGCGCGTCGGTGACCCATTCGGGGTGACCGACGAGCATGGCAAGGCGTGCGAACTCGTGCTCGCGGCCGACCTGGATGATGAACCATCCATCGCCACTGGGAAAACCGTCGAGCACCATCTTCACGCCCTGGCCGGGTTCGGGCCGCTCGCCCATGCTCCAGTAGTTCACGACCACATCGGCGAAAGACACCATCGCATCGAACATGGCGACATCGATGTATTGGCCGAGTCCTGTGGTGTCGCGATGGCGAAGCGCGGCCAGCACACCGATCACGCCGAACAGCGCGGTACCGATGTCGCCGAGTGCGCCCACCGGGCTGACCACCGGTGGTTGGCCTGGCGGGCGCTTCCACTCGTAGAGGCCGCTCATCGCCTCAGCCACGCCGGCGTAGGCCGGCCAGCCGTCGTACGGTGTTGCGACGGTGTTGCCGAAGCCCGAGATCGAGAGGTAGATGCCGCGGGGATGTACCGCGCGTATGTCGTCGTAGCCGAGGCCCATGCGTGCGAGTGCGCCGCCCTTGAAGTTCTCGGCAATGATGTCGAAGCGAGGCGCGAGGCGCAGAATGAGGTCGCGCCCGGCATCGCTCTTCAGGTCCACGCAGATCGATTGCTTGCTGAGGTTGTTTCGCAGGAAGGTTGCACCGACCGAACGTCCCTCGGGGTCCTTCATCGATGGCAGCGAGCCGCGGCCCAAGTCGCCTCCGCTCGGGTGCTCGACCTTCACGACAGTGGCACCGAGTCGCGACAACAGTTGCGTGGCGTAAGGGAGCGCCTGCATCTGCTCGAGCGCGAGGATGCGAACGCCATCGAGTGGCTTGCCGTTTGCGAGTGCTTCGATGTTGCCGATGTCGCCGAGGTTCACCGGGCCACAATACTCAGCGCTCGGGCGTCACCGACCGCCGGACACGTCGATGAACGCGCCCGTGCTGTAACTGGAATCGTCGCCGGCGAGCCACAGCACCGCGGCCGCAACTTCTGTCACGGTGCCGCTTCGCTGCATCGGCACCGTGGGTCGGAGGCGATCGACTCGACCGGGTGACGCGTGGTCGTTGAAATCGGTTTCGATCAGACCCGGGCGCACGGCGTTGACGCGGATGCCCACGGCGGCGACCTCCTTGGCCAGACCGGTGGTCATCGTCTCGAGCGCCCCCTTCGATGCGGCGTAGTGCACCCACTCGCCACTGCCACCGAGTACCGCTGCCTTCGACGAGATGTTGACGATGCAACCACCGCGTCCACCGTTGGCGGTGGACATGTGCCGCACCGCTTCGCGCGAGAACAGGAACGGACCGGTGATGTTGACCGCCCAGAGCCGGGCCAGCATCTCGGCGTTCACTGTGTCGATGCTGCCGTACGAGCCGGCAATTCCCACATTGTTGATCAGAACGTCGACGTGTCCGAAGGTTTCCAACACCTCACCGAACGCGGCGACCACGGCGCCTTCGTCCCCGGCGTCCGAACGAATCGCGAGGGCTACATCCCCGTCGTCGACGAGCGCATCTGCGGCCTGATCGCTGGTCTCGAATGTGATCGCAACGACGTATCCAGCAGCGGTTGCGGCACGGGCGATGGCTGCGCCGATGCCGCGCGAACCCCCGGTGATGAGCATGACTCGGTCGGGTGCAGGATGGTCGGAGGGATTCACGTGACTCACCCTATGACTCCGGGAAGACCGAATAGACCTGAATAGTGATGAGCGCTCGCGTCGTGAAACCGACCCGTTCGTAGACGGCACGCGCTCCGCCGTTGTCGACAGACACGTGCAGAAAGGCGCGCTCTCCAGCCTTGTTGAGGTCATCGGCGAGTCGTTGCACGAGATGCGCCGCGTACCCGCGTCGGCGAGCATCGGGGTGTGTGCAGACAGCGCTCACCTCAGTAGCGCCGTCGACACGCATGCGATGACCCGCCATCGCGACAAGCCGACCAGAGTCGCGCACGCCGATGTAGGTGCCCAGCGTGTGGGTGCGAGCCAAGAACGGGCCTGGTTCGGTGAGGGCCACGAGGGCGAGCATCTCATCGACATCATCACCACCGAGGCGGACGATGTCGATTGGGTCGCTTGTGCCAACACCCGCAGTAACGGCGGTGCATTCCATCTGGTGAAACAGCCCGGAATAGGCCGGCCGCCAGCTGCGGGGTGCCGCGACTTGGCCAGTGGACATGATCACGGCAACGTCGCCGGGTGCGGCAACATCGGCAATCGCCGTGACGCCGCGCCCCATCGGGTCGGGCACGCCATAGAACAACGCCACGTCGCTCGGGTAGCGCAGCGCTGCATCGGTACCGTCGGCGAGATGAGCATGTGGACCGGTGAGGGCGTGCCACACCGGGTTGTCGAGCGGATCAGCCACGATCGCCCGACGCTGCTGGTCCGCTGAGTTTGTCCCACACAATCTCCGGCGCTTGACCGAGGCCTAGCAGTATCGACGGATGTTGGCGATCGATGTGGCCCATCACGTTGCGATACATGCTGTAGCCGATCAGCTCCTGCAAGCGGGTAGGAAAGGTGCTCACCAGTTCGGGTGCGAGCCCGAGCATCAGGTTTTGCTGTTGACGACACCAGCCGGCCACGTACTGCACGCTCATGCCGTATCGACGCTGATCGGTGACGTTCGCACCGCCGCCGTGCCACGTGCTGGCGGGGAGCACGACCACGCCCCCCTGGGCATCTCTGCAGCGATGGAGTCGTGTGCATGACCAGGCTTGAGGACGGCTTCCACCACCGGCAACACGCGCGGGTGGATTGCTGCGTCACCGAACAGCGGACTCTTGGTCAATACGTTGAAGATACGTCTGGTATGGAACCCCTCGAAGTCATTTCCACCCTCTGCAATGGCGTAGTCGTGCTCGATTCGTTTGATCTCCTCGACCAACGCGTCGCAGAACGCAGGTTCGATGACATCGGGGATGATGACATAACCCTGTTCGGCAATGGTCGCGGCGAGGGCGTCAGGATCGAGCGGGGCGCGCTCATGAGTGGAAAGGGACACGACACAAACCCTACGCGTCGAGGACGCTCAGCGTCACCGGCGAGCGAGGCGGTGGTCTTCACAGCGGTGTTCATGCGATGGATTACTCTCGGCGGATGGCCGAGATCGTCACGACACGCACATTGTCCGTGATGTTCATCGACATGGTTGGATCCACCTCACTGCTCGACGAAGTGGGCGACGTAGCATTCACCCGGGTTCGACACCGGTATGGCGAGATCGTCCGCCGGGTAGTACTCAAATGCCACGGCCAGGAAATCAAGAGCACGGGCGACGGATCGCTGTTTGTCTTCGAGAGTGCCGCCATGGCGATGATCGCCGCGGCGGAGGTCCAACAGAGCATGGCCGCAGCGCGAGCGACCGGGGAAACGCAACCGCTTCTGAAGATCGGGATCGCGCTGGGCGATTGCAAGTACGAAAGCGGTGATGTGTTCGGGATGCCCGTCGTCGTGGCCGCCCGACTGTGTGATCGAGCCGAGGCTGACGAGGTGCTGCTCGGCGACACGGTAGCGCTGGTCGGCAGTCCGTCGTGTGACATTGCCATCGGGGACCCCGTAGCGTTTGCGCTGAAGGGCATCGCCACACCGGTGTCGGCGCGGGCGCTGCTCTGGAGATCGGCTCACAGCCTCGGATTTCCCCTGCCTGCGCACACGCGGCTCGACCATCTCTTCCCCTTCTTCGGGCGTCACGAACAACTTGACGCAGTCAGAGCAATATCAGCTGTGCCTTTCAGGAGAACTCACAGCAGCCGTTCTCATCGGCGAGCCAGGCGTCGGTGAGACACGCTTGGCGAGCGCGGTAACCGAACGGCTCCACGACCTAGGGGTGACAGTGTTGATCGGACGCTGCGAGGAGCAGGCAACGGCGGCGCTCCAGCCGATCGCTGAGTGGCTCGATTTTGTGATGGCCCATTGCGAGCCGGCCGAGTTGGCACAGCATCTCGGAGCGGGAGTGCGGCATCTCTCCCGGCTCGCCCCAGAGTTGGCCGAGCGAATTCCCGGGCTGGAGGGTGAACTCTGGCCAACCCTCTCACAGCGATCGGTTTCATTTGTATCGGGCGGTTGCGCAGTGGCTTTCGGCGATGTCGGCTGATCGACCCGTCCTGCTGATCGTCGACGACGTCCAGTGGGCAACGTCAAGCACCGCAGAACTCCTGTCGTCGCTCGTCGCTGCTGCTGGAGTCGGGCGGGTGCTCTTGTTGTGCACGATGCGTGACACCGAGGCCGAGCCGAATGGATTCGTCGCAGATCTGTTCGCCCGCTTGCATCGAACCGCTCGATTCCAACAGATCCCAGTCGGTGGTTTCGTGGCCGATGAGGTCGCGGCGATGATCGAAGCGGGCGTTGGGCGGCAGCTCGAAATGGGCGAGCGTGTTGCCGTGGACGCGATTGCCGATACCAGCGGCGGCAATGCCCTCTTCGTGACGGAGATGGTTCGCAGCCTCACCGAGACCGGTGCAATTGCAACTGTTGGCGATCGGCTCGAACTGGCTGTGGACCCCTCTGCAATCGAGATCCGTCGTCGATTCGTGCTGTCGTCGATCAACGCGTGCGGCGCCTCGGAACTGATGCGCTCTCTGTACTCGAGGCCGCTGCCGTCGCGGGCGCTCGCTTCGATCCCGACCTCGTTGTCGCCATGCTCGGCCTTGACGACCGGAACGTCGACGATGCCCGGGCCAGCGCTCTGGGGGCCCGCCTGATCGTGGAGGCAGGCAACTCGCACTCGTCGATGGAGTTTTCGCACGGGCTTGTCCGCAACACGCTGTATCAATCGATCAACCCCCGGCGTCGCGTCTTGCTGCACCGAAACGCGATGCGGGTCCTGGCGTCGAGTGTGCACACGCTGGCAAAGTGGACGCCAGCCTCGTCGCAGCGCTCGAATCGATGTTGCGCGATGCAGCACGCGAGGACATTCGCACGCGTGCACTGATCGGTGCGCAGTTGGCCAGCGAGCTCGCGTGGCACGAGGACCTTGCCCAGAAGGTCGCGATAGCCCGTGAGGCTGAGAGCTTGGCGCGTCAGTTGGGCGACGATGTGGTGCTTGCGCGGGTGCTGCAGTGCGTGTACATCGTGATCGAGATCGTCGAGTCGGGTCTGCACATGATGGAGCGTTCTCGTGAGATGCGCGAGCCGGGGTGTGAGCTTGGCGACGACTACATTCGATTCTTTGGCGAACTGAACCTCATCACGAGCGCCTTCACCGCTGGTCAATTCAAGGTCGCTCGCGAGACGATGACGATGGCCTACGAGACCCAGTCTCGTCTTACGTAACCGATCCTGCAGAGTCTGCTCAATCCGCGGCATGCGAGTCTGCTCATCTCGGCAGGTCGATTCGACGAGGGCCTCGAGGTCGCCGAACTCGGGTATCAGATGTGGCGCGACGGCGCCCAGCCCGCGCATTGCCGGTGTATGTCGCCCTGCAGTTCGAGGTGCTGCGCCACCGTGGCAAGCTCGCCGAGGTACAAGAACTCGTTGCTGCAACCATCGAGCAGGACCCGGCGCTCAAGGTGTACATGGCAGCTCTTGGACTGATCTATTGCGCTGACGGACAACGAGACAAAGCTGCCGAGCTGTGGGCCAAGCTGTCGCGCGGTGGTGCGCTGAGTGTGCTCGACGGGGCGCAAACGGTGCTGGTGACGTTGTCGATCGTGTCAGAACTCGTCTTCGCCCTGGGCGACGCCGCGAGCGCGGCTGCGCTCTTGCCGGCTGTGAGGGACAGATCCGACGATTTCGCCACGGCTCCGGTGGCGATCATGGGATCGATGAAAACCCCCTTGGCGATGCTCTGCGCAACGTTGGGTGACTACGACCTGGCCCGCCCGTGGTTCGACGCGAGCATCGTGGCATGCGACGGCGCCGGCCTTGATCCCGAGGCCACGCACGTGCGTCTGCACCTCGCTCGCTACCTCGTGGAAATGGGTCGGTCAGCCGAGGCCGAGCCGTATGCCCGACGGGCACTCGAGACCGCAGGTCGTCTGGGTATGGACGGATCCGCGCGCAACGCGAGCGATCTGCTGTCTAGTCTCCGATGACCTGCAGCGTCACTGGCGGGCGCGGCGGCGCATCGGGGCCGCCGAGTGCCCAGCCGAGGTACATCACGTTGATGATGCGAACATCGGCATCGAACCCGCACAGTTCGAGCACACGAGGCGAGTCGATGAGTGGCGCCGTACCCCAATAGGTGGCCAGACCGAGCGACGTTGCCGCAAGCAGCATGTTCTGGATACCCGCCGCGACCGCATCGCGGTTCTCGTCGCGCATGCTCGGCTTGGGGTCGGTGATGCATCCGACCACGACGACTGCAGGCGTACGGAGATACTTGGTGAGGGTCTTGGCGCGCTTTGCATCGTCGCCGAAGTCGCGATCGACCATGTCGGCAGCGAACGCCTCGCCGAGTCGCGATCGGCCTTTACCGGTGAACAACGCGAACCGCCACGGCCAGGTGCGCTTGTGGTTCGGCGCCCACTGGGCGAGCTCGCAGAGTTGTTCGACGAGTTCGACGGGGACCCTGCGGTCGTTGTCGACGAGCATGCTCGTGCGGCGAGTGCGCATGAGTTCGGCCAGCGATTCGAACGGAACGGACATAGTGGTCAGCATGGCGCACCCAGCGGCCGCTTCCAACCGGGGCGCTTCTGACGGTGCGTTAGATTCGGCGCTGTGACTCCTGACATCAACGCGGATCCATCCGGCGATCAAACTGCTCCGTACGCCGGTTTCGGTGGACGCATCGGCACCACGATGGCCGGATCGCAGAACGAGTGGCCCGCGTCGGCTACTGCTCCAGATGGCGCGCCGAACATCGTGTTCGTGCTCGTCGACGACGTGGGCTTTTCCGACATCGGCTGTTTCGGCGGCGAGATCGACACTCCGAACCTCGATCGAATTGCGAACGAGGGCGTTCGCTTCACTGACTTCCACGTGAACCCGATGTGTTCACCGACGCGTGCATCGTTGCTCACCGGTCTCAACTGTCATGCCGCGGGTATGGGCCATATCGCGCAGGACGATCCCGGGTTCCCCGGCTACCGAGCCGAGATTGCCGACAACGTTTCGACGGCGGCGGAGATCCTGCGCGAAGCGGGCTACGCAACCCTGATGGTGGGCAAGTGGCATCTCTGTCGCGACAGCGACATGAGCGCAGGCGGGCCGCAACACGGCTGGCCGTGCCAGCGCGGCTTCGATCGCTTTTACGGAATCCTGGAAGCGTTCACGAACCTGCATCACCCACACCGCCTGATCGAGGACAATCACGTGGTCGAGGTCGATCGTTGGCCCGACGACTATTTCCTTACCGACGACCTCACCGACAAAGCAATCCGTATGATCCGCGAGCGCGGTGCCTCGCGCCCCGGCCAGCCGTTCTTTCTCTACATGGCCCACCCCGCGGCGCATGCACCGCTGCTTGCCAAGGCCGACGACATCGAGAAGTACCGCGAGTCGTATGCGCAGGGCTGGGATCGCACCCGAACGCAACGCCATCAGCGTCAGATCGATCTGGGCATCATCCCTGCCGGAACCGCACTGCCGCCGCGCAACTGCGAACCTGGTGACGATGTGAAGCCCTGGGACGACCTTAGCGATGACGAGCGCACGCTGTTCGCCCGTTACATGGCGGTGTACGCCGCGATGGTCGACGAGATCGATCAGAGCGTGGGTCGTCTGCGTGCAGCACTCGAGGAAACGGGCGAGTGGGACAACACGCTGTTGGTCTTCCTCTCCGACAACGGTGCCAGCCGCGAAGGTGAGGCGACGGGTACGACGAACTACTTCGCGCATCTCGGTATCGGCGACGCGAAGGACAACGTGCCACTCGACCTTGCCCGCCTCGACGACATCGGCGGCCCGCGAACGATGACGCACTACCCGCGTGGCTGGGCGATGGCGAGCAACACCCCATTCCGCCTGTACAAGCGCAACACCTACGCTGGGGGCCACCAGGTGCCGTGCCTGTGGAGTTGGCCCAAGGGCCTCGCTGATGTCGCCGGCAGTATCCGCACGCAATACGCGCACTGCATCGACGTGCTGCCTACCGTGTTGGCCCTCGCAGGCGTTGCCGCGCCCACCGAGCGCAACGGCAAGATGGCGAAGCCGATGAACGGGGCAAGCCTCGCTGGCGTGTTGCGCGACGCCGATCACGGTCCCGTGCGCGCCGAGCAGTACTACGAACTCGAGGGTCATCGCGGTTTCTATCGCGACGGTTGGGAAGTGGTCACGAACCGCCGTCCACGCACGAAGTTCAGCGATGCCGACTGGGAGTTGTACCACCTCGACCAGGACCCCACTGAGATCACCAACCTGGCGGCATCCGAGCCCGGCCGGGTGGCCGAACTCGCCGCCGGGTTCCACGACGCGGCCATGGCGAATCAGGTCTATCCGTTGGACGAGGGCTCGGGCTGGCGCTGGATCGTGCGCCCACCCAAGGACGCTGTGTTCCATCTGCCAGTCACCATCTGGCCCGGTACGCCCACCCTCGAGCGCATCCGCAGCGGCAGCCTGGTGTGGCAACGCACCTGTGTGATCACCATTGATGCCACGGTTACCCATGGGGCGCAGGGTGTACTGGTGGCCCACGGCGATCAGGGTGGCGGCTACGCGGTCGAGGTGCTCGGCGACGAATTGTGGTTCGTGCACAACGACGGCCATGGCACCACGACGCGGGCGTCCGCCGGTGCGCTGTCGGTGGGCCGTCACCGCATCGAGGTCACACTCGGCGGACCCGGCGGTGGGCGCTGGATCGTCGCTGTGGTCGTCGACGGAGACGAGCGCATTGCCGAGCTTGAACGCGCGATGCTCTGGCCGATGGCGCCGTTCAGCGGCATCGACACGGGCATCGACCGAGGCTCACCGGTTGATTGGCAGCGCTACGAGACGCACGGCGCCTTCCCGTTCAGCGGCATGCTGCACTCGGTGCGCTACGAGCCCGGCGAACTCACCCCCGACGCAGGAACGAGCTTCGTCGACCTAGCCCGTGAGATCGGTGCACGTTACGAATAGCACTGGCTCAGGCCAGCACAGGTTACTGGCCGGCGCGCACCAGACGACCCGGGCGGGCACCGGTGTCGACACCGTTTCGACGGGTGATCTCGCCGTTCACGATGGTGGCCACATAGCCGTGCGCGGCCTGCATGAGGCGGCGACCACCGGCGGGCAAGTCGTCGACGGCACGCGGGTACTCGAGGTCGAGTGTTTCCATGTTGATGACGTTGAGATCGGCGCGCTTGCCGACTTCGAGCGTGCCGCGGTCAGTGAAACCCATCACTTCCGCAGTGTCGTTGGTCTGACACTTCACTGCGTCCTCGAGTGACAGCTTGTCGCCCTCGCGATCGCGTGCCCAATGGCTGAGTACGTACGTGGGGATCGAAGCGTCGCAGATCATGCGGCAGTGAGCACCGCCGTCGGAGAGTCCGGACACAGTGGCCGGGTGACGCAGCATCTCGTAGATGGCATCCTGCGTGCCACCGACATAGTTGAAGAACGGCAGCATCAAGAACGCGTTGCCGTCAGCCTCGTTGAGCAGGTCGTAGGCCATGTCGAGTGGATCAACGCCTGCAGCCGCAGCAAGCGCGACCACGGTCTTTTCGGCGGCTGGCTCGTAGTTCGGCGTGTCGCCCATTGCGTAGATCTTGTCGAGCATGAGCTGCAGAAAGGGGCCGAGCCCATCGAACTGAATACCCGGATCACTGGGGAGATCGGTCTCACTGAGAACGGCGGCCTTGACCTCGGGCTTGCGCAGTTCGTCGCGCAGCGTGTCGCCGTCGAGGCGGCCGACGAGATCGACAACGGTCGGTCGTTTGGTGAATGGGTTGTTGTTCGCCCAGCCGATCATCATGCCGAACGGTCGTGCCGCGATCTGCGGGCGCATGTTGCCGCCAGCCGCATTCGTTGCGTCGACCCGCTTGAGCGCCTCGCGCCACGAGTCGGGGTTGCGCTCGTTCTGCAACATCGCGAATGTCACGGGCAGGCCGGTACGCAGTGCGATACGGCTGAGCAGATCGACCTCGCCGAGGAACACCTCGGCCTCGAACTCCAGACCTTGCGGCGCAATCTCGAACAACCCGCCGCCTGCATCGGACACGCCGTCGGCGAGACCGTTGAGTTCGTCCTCAGCGGCGAAGGTTCCGGGCACCGGTTCGCCATCGCGGGCCTTGTGGTTGAGCGTGCGGCTGGACGAGAAGCCGACTGCGCCGGCACGGATGGCCTCGGTGACCAACTGCTTCATGCCGGCGATGTCATCTGGCGTTGCGGGCTCGTTTCGCGCGCCGCGATCGCCCATCACGTACGCGCGGATGGGACCGTGTCCGACGTAGGTGGCGATGTCGACGGCATAGTGACGCGCATCGAGCACGTCGAGGTATTCGGGGAAGCTTTCCCAGCCCCACGAGATGCCTTCGTGCAGCGCCGTACCGGGGATGTCCTCGACGCCCTCCATCAACTGCACGAGCCATTTCTCCTTGCCGGGGCGAACCGGAGCGAAGCCCACGCCGCAGTTGCCGGCAACGACCGTGGTGACGCCGTGACCGCTGGATGGCTCGAGCAGGTCGTCCCAGGTGGCCTGGCCGTCGTAGTGGGTGTGAATGTCGACAAAGCCGGGCGTGACGATGAGCCCGGTGGCGTCGAGCACCTCGGTGGCATCGCCGAGATCGTGCCCGATCGCGATGATACGGCCGTCGTCGATCGCAACGTCGGCGATGAATCGCGTCGCGCCGGTGCCGTCGACGACAGTGCCGTTGCGAATGATCAGATCGTGCATGGAAGCTCCTTGGGTCGGCGTGCAGCCAAATCTAACGCACCGTCAGAAACTTGTCAGCGCCGAGGCTGACGGCCCGAAACAATTGGTCAGAGTCGCTCGATGATGGTCACGTTGGCCTGGCCGCCACCCTCGCACATCGTCTGCAGGCCGTAGCGGCCACCCGTGCGCTCGAGTTCGGCGAGCAGGGTGGTCATCAAGCGTGCGCCGGTTGCGCCGAGGGGGTGACCGAGTGCAATCGCTCCACCGTTCACGTTGACCTTCTCGTAGTCGAAGCCGGTCTCTTTGAGCCAGGCCAGGACCACCGGCGCGAACGCCTCGTTGATCTCGACCAGGTCGATGTCGTCCACGGTGAGGCCAGTCTTGGCCAGTGCCCGCTTGGTGGCTGGGATTGGAGCAGACAACATCATGATCGGATCGTCGGCCAACACGCTGATGTGGTGGATGCGGGCACGCGGGGTGAGATGGTGATCCTTGAGGGCCTGCTCGCCGGCGATCAACAGCGCTGCCGACCCATCGCTGATCTGGCTGGCGCATGCCGCGGTGAGCTGCCCACCGGGGGTGAGCGTCGGCAACGAACGGATCTTGTCCCAGTTGGGTTCGCGTGGGCCCTCGTCGAAGGTGAGACCGTTGAGGGGGGCGATCTGGCCATCGAAGCGACCTTGTTCGCGAGCGCGCAGCGCGCGCACATGGGAGTTCACTGCGAACTCTTCCATCTGCTCGCGCGTGAGGTTCCACTTGTCGACCATCATGTTCGCGCCAACGAACTGGCTGACTTCGCCGTTGCCGTAGCGCGTGGTCCAACCGGGAGAACCCGTGAAGGGATCGGTGAAACCCAGGGCCTCGCCGGCGGTCATCGCGGACGAGATAGGGATCATGCTCATGTTCTGCACGCCCCCGGCGACCACGAGGTCCATGGTGCCACTCATCACGGCCTGCGCGGCAAAATGCACGGCCTGTTGGGCCGACCCGCACTGCCGATCGATGGTGGTGCCGGGCACATGCTCGGGCAGGCCAGCGGTGAGCCATGCAGTGCGCGCAATGCATCCGGCCTGCGGCCCGATGGAGTCGACATTTCCGAAGATCACGTCGTCAACGGCGCCGGGGTCGATACCGGTGCGGTCCATCAGCGCCTTGATGCTGTGCGCGCCGAGGTCGGCAGGATGCACGGTGCTCAGCGAACCTCCGCGGCGACCAACGGGTGTACGAACGGCATCGACAATGAAGGCTTCAGGCATGTGGTCAGGCTATGCGGTGGAGCCTGTGCGCGCCTCAGCGGCACGTGCCAGACGGCGGGCCGTATCGCGCAGGAAGTACTTCAGGAACAGTCGAGTCGGGGTGCCCGTGAGCGGGTACTTGCGATGGAACGTACTGCGCCACGTAATGTTGCAGCCGGTGCCCACGGGGTTGATGACGACATCGGCGCGATAGTCCTTCACGGGAATGCCCTTGTGGAGGATGTAGGCAAAGTGGGTCGGGGCGTCGTGCACGACGACCTCTTCGCGACTCATGAAAGGGCCGGTGCCGAACCGGCGGATCGCGCCCACACCGTCGGGCATGGGCGCGCCCTCCACCTCGAGGTACGACTTGCTGGCGGCGGACCATGTCTTCCATCCGGCAGCGTCTTGGAGGATGTCGAACGTGACCTCTGGTGGGGCTGCGCAGGGAACCTCGATATCGATGGTGTGCAGCTCCATGCCGACGATCCTAACGATCGCCCCCCGCCCGAGCGACTGTCACCCCGGTTTGTTGGGCGCGCTGCGCGTCAGCGGGTGGCGCGAATCGCGCCCGAGCGACTGTTGACGGGCGACGGTGGCGGGTGGCGGGTGACGAGCGGCCGGGGACGGGTGACTTGTGACGGGTTGTGGGCCGGGGCTTCTCGGACGATGTGGCGTCAGCGCGCCACGATAACGGAACTGCCGTGGCCGAATAGGCCCTGGTTGGCGGTAATGCCCACGCGGGCGCCCTCTACCTGACGCCCGGTTGCCTGACCGCGCAATTGCCACACCAATTCGCACACCTGCGAGATGGCCTGCGCCGGGATGGCCTCGCCGAAGCACGCCAGACCGCCGCTTGCGTTCACCGGGACGCGTCCGCCGATGGTGGTGGCACCTGAGCGCAGCAGCCCCTCGGCCTCACCCTCGTCACACAGGCCGATGTGTTCGTACCAATCGAGCTCGAGCGCGGTCGAGAGGTCGTACACCTCGGCGAGATCGATGTCGTCTGGTCCGATGCCTGCCTGCTCGTACGCCGCGAACGCAATGGTGTCTTTCCACTTGCGCGTCGGCGCGGGCACTACTGCGGTGGAGTCGCTGGCGATGTCGGGCAGCTCGAGCACGCTCTGCGGATAGGTGGGGGCGACCGTGCCAACTGCCTTCACGCGGCAGAGGCCATCGGTGTTGCCGAGGTGTTTGCGTGCGTACTCCATGCTGCAGACCACCATCGCTGCGGCGCCATCGCTGGTGGCGCAGATGTCGAGAAGGCGCAGCGGGTCGCTGACAATGGGACTGTTGAGCACATCGGCAATCACGTTCTCCTTACGAAAGCGCGCGTTGGGATTGCTCAACCCATGGCGACTATTCTTCACCTTGACCTGCGCGAAGTCCTCGGCCGTGGCCCCGTACATGTCCATTCGGCGTCGCGCAAACAGAGCGAAGTACACCGGGTTCGTTGCGCCGAGCACATGGAAGCGCTGCCAGTCGGGATCGTGCTTGCGGTCACCGCCACCGACCGGGGCGAAGAAACCCTTCGGCGTTGTGTCTGCGCCGATGACCAGCGCGACATCGCAGAAGCCCGCCAGAATCTGGGCCCGCGCGGAATCGAGCGCCATGGCGCCCGATGCGCACGCGGCGTAGCTACTGCTGACGCGTGCGCCGTTCCAGCCGAGCTTCTGGGCAAAGGTGGCACCGGCCACAAAGCCCGGGTAACCGTTGCGGATGGTGTCGGCCCCGGCCACGTACTGGATGTCGGTCCACTGCACGTTCGCATCGGCCAACGCAGCGCGGGCGGCCACCATGCCGTACTCGGTGAAGTCGTGTCCCCACTTTCCCCAGGGGTGCATGCCGACGCCGAGGATCGCGATGTCTCGGTCGTTGCTCACGAGGGTGCCCCGGTCGAGGGGGTGGGGGTGGGGGCGGGAGCGGTGGCGGGCGTGGGCGTGGGCGCGAGTGTGGAGGTTGCCGGTGCCCACACATAGACCATGTACTCGTGATCGGCGTCGCGGTGTGACACGTCGAGTTCGAGTTGCATCTCCATGCCCACCTTCAGATCGGCGGCACGGACGCCCGTGACCACGCGTCCGAGCACGACCAGGCCCTCGTCGGCGAGCTCGACTGCGGCGAGCGCGTACGGCTCGTATGGGTCGGCGGCCACGTAGGGCGGGGGAGGGGCGTAGCAGTTCTCGGTATAGCTCCAGATCCGGCCGCGCCGCGAGAGCGGCGCCGGGTCGAGTGTGGTGGACGCGCAACGCGGATTGGGACAGTCGCCGGTACGCGGCGGAAACACGAACGTGGCACAGAGCGGGCACTTCGAGCCGATGAGAGTTGGCGCGTCGATGTCATCGGTGAACCAGCCATCGATGATGGGCACACGGGAGAGGGTTTCTGACACGGCGTCAGATTACATGAACGAGGTCGGGAAAGACCTTGCTGACTTTGGCGGTGAGGTACTCGCCGTACGTACCGTCGAAGTCGAACACACTCCGTCCGTCCCAGCGATGGCCGCTCGCCGAGCGCTCAGACGCTGCGTCGGGTGTGAGGGGCAACGGCTGCACCTGCGCGTCCCAACTCGGATCGAAGAAGAATGGGAACGACAAGCGATCTCGTCCACTGGTGTTGCGCACCCGGTGCAGCGTTGAGCGATATCGGCCACCCGTCATCCGCTCGAGCATGTCGCCGATGTTGCACACGAAGGTGTTCGGGACGGGCTCGATATCGATCCAACCATCGCGGCCACGCACCTGGAGTCCTCCGCAATCGTCTTGCAGCAAGAGGGTGAGCAGCCCGTAGTCGGTGTGCTGGGCCACACCCCAGTCGCCTGGTCCGTCCATTGGGTAACGGAAGATGCGCAACAGCACAGTGGGGTCGTCGGTGAGTTGGGTGTGGAACCAATCTGGTGGCAGTCCCAATCCCAAAGCCACCCCGCTCATCACGGTGTGACCGAGAGATGTGAGTGCGTCGAGCCAGGCGAGTACCGATGGACGAAGATCGGGTACTTGCATCGGGAACAGGTTGCGGCCATGCAACGCGAGACCGGCCGCGACGCGAGGATCGTGGTCTCCCAACTCCTGTCCGAAGTAGATGCCCTCCTTGCGGTCGGGAGTACCGCTGGTCACCTCGCCGCCCAGGGGGAACCAACCGCGCCACGAGCGACCGCCGTGCACCATGGCCATCGTGGCCTTGTCTGCGTCGGGTAGTGCGAAGAATCGGCGCGCGGCGGCATCCAGCCGAGCGATGAGTTCAGGATCGATGCCGTGACCAGTAATACAGAAGAAGCCCGTATCGCGACACGCGGAATCAATCGCTTCACCGACCCCCGTCGCGTCGCTGCCGTCGCGCAGTGCGCTGATGTCGACGATCGGAACCGCAGGAGGTCTGCTCATGCAGCACCGTGGGTGGAGTCGGATGGATTGTGGGCGCGCTCTTCGAATTGAATGCGACCAGCACCACCATGAGTCAGTGCTACTGCGGTATCGCCGCAGCGTAGGAAGGCTCGTTTGCCGTCGGTCACCACCACGTCGGGGGCCACGCCTGCGAACAACGGCGCGTCGGTCGCGGCGACCGAGTCGGCGGCGTGATCCCACACCGTGGCGGTAGGGGTGTACGCGGGGCGCCCGGCCTGCCAGGCGCGCACCATCTCGGCAACGCCATCGCGAGCATCGTCGAGCGGCTCGGGCGTGAGGCTGATGTGGGCGATCGACGGCTCGGCGGCCATCGTGGGCTTGCCGCCCGCCACGTACCACGCCATCACGGTCTTACCGGCGTCATCGGGCGCGTAGAAGTCTTCCTCCCAGCTCCACTTACCGTTGCCGGCATAGACGAGCAGAGTGAGGTTGCTGAACGAATAGCGGGCGCCGCCACCCGCTGGGTCTGGCATGTGGTTCCAGATGTTGAAGGCGAGATACGGCGGTTGCAGAATCGCCCAGTCGACCGAGAAGGTCATCGGCGCCACGGGCTCCATCGCGCCCACGATCCATTGGTGGATTGCAGTCGCCCCGTGGAACTCGCCGAGGCAGTGCTCGATGTAGGTGGCGTCGTCGGTGAACAGCGCCGACCAACCGGCCCAGTCGCGCCCACGCGCCCCCAGACGCTGGAACTCCTCCCACGCATCGGCCATCTCCTGCATGCTGAATCGAGTGTCGCTCACGTCGTGTGTCCCCATGTGGGAATGCTGGCACACGCGAGTGCGCATGACGAGCGCTGGAGCCGTGTAGTGACCCGTTTCTGACGCATCGTCAGATACGGTACGGTGCCATGGATCTCACCGAGACCCCCGACGAGCAAGCCTTTCGTGCCGAGGCCCGGGCGTGGCTGCAGGTCAATGTTCCTGCCGATCCGCTGCCCAGCTTCGACACTGCGGAGGGTTTCGAACTGCACCGTCAGTGGGAGGCGAAGCTCTACGACGGTCGCTGGTCGGCCGTCAGCTGGCCCGCTGAATACGGTGGTCGCGATGCCGACTACGTGAAGTGGCTCATCTTCGAAGAGGAGTACTGGCGTAGCGGAGCACCGGGGCGCGTGAGCCAGAACGGCATCTTCCTACTCGGCCCGACCATCATCGAAGTCGGCACGCCCGAGCAGAAAGCGCGCTTTCTGCCGGCGATGGCGCGCAGCGACGAGATTTGGGCACAGGCATGGAGCGAGCCCGATGCCGGCAGCGACATGGCCAGCATCCGCAGTAAGGGAATGCGCAGCGACGATGGCTCCGAATGGATCCTCAATGGCCAAAAGATCTGGGCCAGCCGTGCGGCATGGGCCGACTGGTGCTTCGGCATCTTCCGTACTGATCCCGAATCCACTCGCCATCGCGGGCTCACGTTCATCTTGATGCCGCTCGACACGCCGGGAATCACCGTGCGACCCATCGCCCAGCTCGATGGCGACACGGGCTTTGCCGAAATCTTCTTCGACGACGTGCATGTGCCGATCGAGAACACACTCGGTGGCGTGGGCAATGGTTGGAGCGTGGCGATGGCCACCGCCGGTTTCGAGCGCGGCGTCAGCCTGCGCAGCCCGGCCCGGTTCAACGTCGCTGTCGATCGCCTCATCAAACTCTGGATCAAGATCGGCGATCCCGACGACGACACCATGCGTGATGCCGTCACCGATCTGTGGATGCAGGCCGAGGGCTATCGCCTGCACACGTACATGACGGTCACCAAACTGCTCGAGGGTGGCCACATCGGCAGCGAGAGCAGCCTGAACAAGATCTTTTGGAGCGAGATGGATGTGCGTGCCCATGAACTCGCGCTGCAACTGCTCGGCCCCGATGCAGAGCGGATGGATGGCGCGCACGAGCAATGGATCGATGGCTTCCTGTTCAGCCTCAGTGGCCCCATTTATGCCGGCACCAACGAGATACAACGCAACATCATCGCCGACCGCGTCCTGAACCTGCCGAGAAGTTGAGCGGGCACACATGAAATTCAGCTTCAGCCCCGATCAACACCAGTTCGCCGCCGGTCTGCGCGAGATGCTCGAGCGCGAGTTCACCGCGGCGCAACTTCGCGAAGTGTGGGAGTCAGGTACCGGTCACGATGCTGGACTCTGGGCGCGACTCGCCGATATGGGTGTGCTGTCGATGATGTTGCCCGAGGTCGATGGTGGCATGGGCGGCGACTTCATCGACACGATTCTGCTCGTGGAGGAACTCGGACGCGCAGCCGTTCCCGGACCCGTGTTCGAGACGATGACGGTCGGAGCGCTCGCGCTGCGTGGCACCGTGTGGGCCGGCAGCGTGTCTGACGGCTCGGTGGCGGTCACCGCCAGCCTGATGGGCGAGCGGTACGTCCCGCACGCCGACGTAGCATCGCTCGTGCTGCTCGCCGATCACAACGCGGTACGCGCGCTCGAGGTGTCGCAGTTGCAGATCGAGCGGGTCGAAGGCATCGACCGCGGTCGGCGACTCGCCTCGCTGTCGGGCACCGAGGGTGTCGGTCAATTCCTCGTCGTGGATCGTGAGGAAGCCACCGATGCCGGCTCCCTTGCTGCTGCGGCGTATCTGCTCGGTTTGGCGTCGCGCATGCTTGTACTTGCCGGCGACTACGCACGTGATCGCCGGCAATTCGGCCAGCCCATTGGTTCGTTCCAGGCAGTGAAGCACCTCATGGCCGATGCGCTACTCAAGGTCGAGTTTGCCCGACCTGCTGTATATCGCGCGGCGTGGTCACACGCCACCGGTGCAGAGACCCGATCACGTGATGTGAGCATGGCCAAGGCGCTGACTTCGGAGGCTGCGCAGAAGGCGGCACGCAGTGCGTTACAGGTGCATGGCGCTATCGGATACACCTGGGAATGCGATCTGCAGTTGTTCATGAAGAAGGCATGGGCGCTCATGCCCGCATGGGGAAGCGCGTCGTTCCATCGTCGCCGCGTCAGCGACTCGGTGCTTGGCCACCGCTGACACACGCGGAACTGCAGCGTTTAACGCCTGAGATTGGCGGGTATCGTCGAAGCATGTTCAGGTGCATCGTGGCGTCGGTCGCCTGAGTGCGAATTCATCTGTGTGGTGTGCGCGGTTCCACTCCTGCGCCGGGCGAAGCGTTCGCCGGTGTCGGTGGTCATACGTCGTGCATTGCCGTTACCCACGACGACGAAGAGGTGCCTCGTCTGCTCCTCGATGCCGGTACCGGGCTCCGTGCCGTGCCGGCGCTCCTCGGTGGCCAGGCATTCCGAGGCACGATCCTGCTCGGTCATTTGCACTGGGATCACATGATGGGCCTGCCGTTCTTCCGGTCGGCCGACAACCCCGATGCCGTCACGCGGGTGATCGTGCCCGATCAGGGTGCCACCGCGCTCGAATTGCTCAGCCGAACCATGCAACCGCCCGCATTTCCCATCGGGCCCACCGACCTGCGCGGCACGTGGTCGTTCGACACCATCGACGAAGGCGAGTGCGTGATCGAGGGCTTCACCGTGTTGGCGCGCGAGATACCGCACCCCGGTGGCCGCACGATGGGCTATCGCATCAGTGATGGCCACAGCAGCATCGTGTACATGTCCGATCATGGCCCGGCAGGCGAGATGGGCCTCGGACCGGATGGTTTCGGGCCGTATCACGAGGCCGCGATGACACTGTGCGCTGGCGTCGACCTGCTCATCCACGACTCGCAGTACACGGCGAGCGAGTTGCCGGGACGCATGCACTTCGGTCATTCAGCGGTGGACTATCCGATCGAGCTTGCCAAGCGAGCAGGTGCCACTGGCGTGCTGTTGTTCCATCATGATCCCGATCGCACCGATGTGCAGGTCGATGCCATCGAACACTCATTCCAAGGCATCGACGGTCTGCATGTTCGCGCGGCGCGCGAAGGCGACACCATCTGTATTGGTGGAATGGCAGCGTAGGTCTGGGTCAGCGTCCGGCCAGCAACGGCCCGATGACCAACTCCGCCTGATCGGCGGCGTCGCCGTGACCCGTGACTGCGGCGAGGAATCTGTCTCGCCCGATGGTGTATGCTGTCAGATCGCTGGTTGTCGTGATTGATGCCATCCTCGGGATGTTGCGAAGCAGCGCAATCTCTCCGAAGGAATCGCCAGCGACGAGCGAGTTCACGACCTTGCCGGCAATGGAGACATCCACCGTGCCGGATTCGATCACATAGAACAGATCGCCTGTGTCGCCCTCGCTGAACACCATCTGCCCGCCAAGAACCGTGACCAGCTTTGCACTGCGCGCAAGACGCTCGAGCACGTTTTCGGGCAACACCCCGAGTATCGACACGCCGCGGAGGAGTTCGAGGCCAACCGGGGCGAGTGCCACCCGGTCGATACGTCGCAGGCCGGAGATCCCCAGCGTGGCGATAAGCGTGATGCTCACGCCAATGATGACCAGTCCGGTGCGCAGCCCGACCGTGTGGATGAGGATCGGCATCAGTAGCGCGCCGAGTGCCATGCCGCCGATGACGGCGCTTTCCATGGCGCCGAACACACGCCCCATGACCTCATCGGGCACGAGACGTTGCAGGATCGTGTAGGCGTTCACGTCGACGATCGAGTTGCCGACTCCGACGAGTGCCATCGCAATGAGTGCTGAGGCCAGGGTGGGCCAGGCGGCGATGAGAAGGAGCGGCGCAGCCCACAAGATCACGCCAACCCCAAAGTCGCGGGCGAGCTTGCCCCTTTGGGCGAGCATCAGCGCAACAAAGCCTCCGACAAGGCCACCAACACCGACGGCCGCGTTGATCACGCCGACGCCGCTTTCTTTGAGGTGCAACAGATCGAGCGCAATTGCGACGCTGAACACCACAGACGCGCCATACACCACCGTTTGGGCGCAATACAGCCCGACCAGAAGGCGTACGTCGCGGTTGCCAAAGATCTCTCGATACCCATCGCCGGCGCCGGCGAAAGTGCCTGGTGTTTGGGCGCTGTCTTCTGCGCGCGCTTCGTTGTCTTCGTCTGTCTCGGCTTCGGTGCGTCGTGCGGGCTGCAGGCCAGCAACTAACAGTGCCGACCACACAAACGTGAGCGCGTTGAACACGTAGACCCACGGGATACTTGCGACGCCGAGCAGCAATCCGCCGATCGCCGGGCCGATGAAGAAGCCGACGCTGTCGATGGTGCTCGACGCGACGTTCGCAGCGCTGAGTTCTCCCGGCTGATTCACGAGTGATGGCATCAGCGACGCCTGCGCTGGACGGAAGGCCGTGCCCGTCACAGACGTGAGGATGGTGAGCGCATAGACAACGATTGGTGGCCCGTCGACGCTGATCGCGACTGCAGCGCCGAGCACCAGCGCCACACGCAGGAGATCGGAGCCGATCATCACCTTCTTACGGTCGAACTTGTCAGCCAGAAGCGACGTGATCGGGGCAAGGATCGCCATAGACAGGAAGCGAACGACCCCAAGTATGCCGACAGCGGTCGCGCCGCCCTGGCGATACGCGTACACGGATGCTCCGAGCGCATAGGCCCAGTCGCCGATGATCGATCCCGCAAAGGCGAGGTTGAGCCGTCGGAGGTTGCGGTTGCGAAACACCTCTGCGACCGCTTCTTTCGACTCGCGAATCGACTCGCCAATTCCCCTCACGTGCGTCTCCTCCGGTTCCCCCCGACCCCGCAGAGGCCGAAAACTCTCCTCGACCTTAGCCTTGGCCGGAAGCCTCATGAATGCTCGGCGATGAATTGTTGCCGCGCGGCCAAGCCCATGACGAGAGGTTCTTTGAATATCCCACATGTGACGTGGGCGGTCTCAACAGACCCACGCGCCGTTACGCAGAGTTGCGCCCGTATGCCGACGCGGCGGCTACCATGGCCTTGGGAGAGCTGGCGTGTAGACGTGGTGATGCCCCGGCCGAGACAAACGCGATCCGTGCGCGTTGTCTCTCGATGTCAGCGGCAGTTCTGCTCACGTGGGTGGACCAGGTTGACGAGTCGGATCCGGTGCCGAGGGGAAGACTCCATCGACATTGGTGAGTGCGGACCGTGTGCGGTGCAACACGGCATGGAACGGTGAAATCTGACGGGACTGTGATGAGCGATTCACGACAACTCGAAAAGGCGGTTTGGGCAGTCTCCGGGGGCTGGGGTTCGGACGACGACCTGGATGCGCTGCGCGCCGACACTCAGGGCTCGTTGGCGCTGCTCGATCGTCTGATCGCCGATGCTGAAGACGACCTCCGTTCAGTTGCGAACCTTGCTGGTGACGAGCGTGATCAGGTGGTCGCCGACTTCACCGACACGCTCGACAGCCTCCACTCGACCGCCAATCGGCTGCGTCCCACTCCGTTGCCGCTGCCCGCCTCAGCAGCGCAGTTGATCAAGGCCACCTCTCGACTGGCCAACCACGACGCCCCGATCGACGATGAGCCCGAGTTCATCGAACCCGAAGAAGTGCAACTGCAGGCATCCTGGTCGACGGGCCTCGTCGTGGTGTGGGCGGCCGGTCGCGGGTCGCCGGCCGATGACAACGACCAACTCGCCTCGCGCCTCGAAGCAATCGGCGGGCCGTCTGTGGGTTGGACGCTGCACCCCGGTGTTCCATTGCCCGGAGGGCAGCGCGCAGATGCTGTTGCGATCCCGATGAAGGACGCGCTCGGTTGGCTCGTCGCGGTCGGGGGTGGTCACGAGCCCCACGGTGTTGGTCCGAGCGTGCAGTGGCTGGGTCGGGTCGCCCTCGAGGGCGTCCGGTTGGTAGCACTCGGCTCGGTGTTGCCGAGTGTTCGTCTGGCGGGTCGCGCCGACGCAGGCCAGATCGATGGTGAGGTCCGCTGGGTGCCTGCACTGATCAACAACTCGGTGGTCCACTCGCTCGCTGCTGTCATGCCCGGGCCGGTCGTTGCCGTTGCAGGTGGCGATGGTCGGGTCGTCGCAACTGCTGTCATCGCCGCAACCGTGGAAGCCATCGTGCGAACCGGCATCGAGCGCATGGAACTCCCCGCAGTACCGCCGACTGCAAAGTCGCCGCGCGATATGGATGACACCATCATTGCCCGACTAGACGGTGCGCCTTTTCGCGCCAATGCAACGCTGGCCATGGCAGTCTCGAAACGCCTCGATCATTGGTCGCACACCGCAACAGACTCGACGCGACCAAAGTTGGTGGTGCAACTCGACGAACCGCCAGCCGGGGGAGTATGGCTGGTCTCGGTGCTCGTCTCCAGTGGCACGGGGCCGCTGGTACCCATCGACACGGCGCTGCGCGCCGAGGGCACACGCCGTTCGCTGGTCACCGAATGGCAACGACTCGGTCGGATGCTGCCCGCGCTCGAACGGGCGAGCGGGTCACGTCGCGGTCATGTCGCCTTGAGCCAGGACGAGGCATGGCAGTTCATGACCGAGATCGGACCGACGCTCGCTCGGGTCGGCTTCGACGTTCGCCTGCCGGCGCTGTCGCGGCGCAAAGCGAAGCCCTCGTTGCGTCTGTTCGCCGATGCTGCCAACTCGGTGGTCGGAGCGCACCAGCTCAGCAATGTGGCGTGGTCGGTCCTCTTCGACGACGTTGAACTCACGGCCGAGGAAATTAGGACACTGGCGCGCCAGGCGCGCCCGCTCGTGCAGTCTCGTGGCAAATGGATCGAGGTGGATCGTCTCGATCTCGAACAGGCAGCGGCGGCGTTGGCAGAACGCGAGTCGATCACCCAACTCACCGGTGCCGAGATCCTGCAGCACAGCCTTGGTCTGGGCGGATCGGGGCTGTCAGGGGGCGTTGTCGTTTTCGGCAACAGCTGGGCCAACGACATCATGGCGCGGGCCAGTGAGGTATCGAGCTCGCCGATCCTGCAACCCGAGGGCTTCACCGGCACGTTGCGCCGGTATCAGGCCGAGGCGGTTACGTGGATCGGGTTCCTCGATGCAGCGGGTCTCGGGGGGTGTCTGGCGCTCGACATGGGTCTCGGTAAGACCCCCACTGTCTTGGCGCACCTCTCCCGAACTGGGGGCGACGGCACCACGCTCGTGGTTGCGCCGGCAGCGGTCGTGGGTAACTGGGCGGCCGAGGCGGCACGCTTTGCGCCAGGCTTACGGGTCGTGGTGCATCATGGCGCCACGCGAGCAGCGGCGGCACAACTGACGTCCGAAATCGATAGCGCCGACATCGTCATCACCACCTATGCAACTGCAGTGCGCGACATGGACGCATTGGCGATTGCACAGTGGCGCACGGTGGTACTCGACGAAGCGCAAGCAATCAAGAACCCTTCCAGCGATACCTCGCAGCAGTTGCGTCGGCTCAACGCACATACCCGGCTGGCGCTCACCGGCACACCGATCGAAAACGGTCTCGGCGACCTGTGGGCCATTCTCGATTTCACCAATCCCGGGCTGGTCGGTCCGCGCCCTGCGTTCATCTCACAAATGGCGGGCGATGGCGAGAGCGCATTGCGGGCGCTGAATGGCATGCTGCTGTTCCGCCGGACCAAGACCGAGCCCGAGGTTGCCGTAGAGCTCCCCGACAAGATCGACGAGCTCGATCACTGCACGATGACGCCCGAACAAATCGGGCTCTACCAAGCCGTGCTCGACACGCTCGTTGCCGACGTCACCGACGCAGGTGGTGAGGCAAAAAAGGGTGCGATCCTCGCGGCAATCACGGCGCTCAAACAGATCTGCAATCACCCGGCCGCATACCGCGACGACGGTCGTCGACTCGCCGGGCGTTCGGGCAAGTTGGTGCGCCTCGAAGAGATCGTCGAGACCGTGTTTGCCGCCGGCGAGCGGGTGCTGGTCTTCACGCACTTCGCGACCTGGGGCCGACGTCTGGCAGAACATCTCACCGAGGTCACCGGTATACCAATCGCCTGTTACGACGGCAGTCTCAGTCGTACGGCTCGTGACGAACTGGTCACCGAGTTCCAGAACGGGCAGGGTGCCGGGGCCATGGTGTTGTCGCTGAAGGCTGGCGGCACGGGGCTGAATCTCACCTCGGCAAATCACGTCGTGCTGTACGACCGTTGGTGGAACCCGGCCGTCGAAGATCAGGCACGTGACCGCGCATGGCGCATCGGTCAGAGTCGAACGGTCATCTCACATCGTCTCGTCTGCCCGGGCACCATCGATGAACGTGTCGAGGAAATCGTGAACGGTAAGCGTCACATCGCCCAGTTGGTGCTGCCACGCTCGAGCTCGCTCGCAGACCTCAACGCCGATCAACTCCGGATCGCACTGGGCCTGCGGCCCGAGCAACTGCTCGCCGAGGACGACCTATGAACGCACCACAACGCAATCGCAACAACAACCAACGCCGCCGCCCTCAGGGGCGGCGGCCTGCCGCAGCCGATGTCTGGCGAAACCCGGGACCGCTGCCCGAGATCGAGCCGATCAACATCGCCGACGAACCGGGTGCCCTCGTTCGTTCGTTGGGTGATCCACCGATGCTCGATGGCTCAAGTGTTGCCTACACATTCACTGTCATCATTGAGCGCGCAGCAGCACTCGCAGCCGCGCTCGCACTGAGCGTCGACCTTCTGGTGGATCCTGCTGACGACTGAGGCTCCTCACGGCGCCCGAATCAGGCAGCGCTGCGAGTGAATCCGATCAGTCGGGGGACGACGTGATCTCGGCGATCTTGGATCCCTCCGGGATGGCATCGAGGACAAGGCCCCGAACGAACGCCACGGCATCGGCTTCATCGGACACGGAGACGTGCTCGGACAACTCGACTGTCGTGGTGCCGTGTTGATGGCTGGCCTCACCGAATTGATGATCGAGTGCGGTCATCAGCGCCTCGCTCGGCGGCTTGCGCAGCGCCACCACTACTTGTACGACATAGCCCATGCGGCACAGTCTGCACTATTGGCGACGCCCCGTGTGCGGTTCAGAGGCCGAGCGTCGCTCGCATGTCGGTTGTCTGAGCAATGAGTTGGTCAACGAGCACAGTACGAGCAAGGTCGGTCAATGGCGCAATCTCGGGATGCACCCCATCGTGTCGAATGGAGCCCTGGGCCGCTTCGGCCGTCTGGATCGGCCCCGCATAGGAGAATGTCGATATATACGGCGAGCTGTCGTCCCACCTGTGAATCTGCGCGTTCCAGGCAACGGTGCGCCGAGGGTCTGCCTGCTCGGGCGTTGCCATACCCGCCCGGATGCGGGGGGAATCCGCGACGAGCAGCGGCACCGCGTGGGCTTGCAGAATCGATACGAACGCGGCCATCTCAGAATCGTGGAAAGCAATGTATTGCGGATCGCCGGGGGCGTGACCTGTGGGGTCGCCCGGATACTGCTGTTCAGTCAACTCGAAGAGGCTCGCGACGAGGAGTACGACCTGGGGGTGCAGCGAATCCAAGAGTGGTGTCACCTTCAAATCGAAGGGCGTGCATCTACTGGGAGTCCAAGGGTCGCTCGACCTCGCGCGTATTTGCTCCACCCGAACGAACGGGCAGCCGTTCTCGCCCGCCCAGATGACGTGCAGCCGGTCGGGCGCCGCGTCGCTGAGCGCCTGGGCGAGATTGAACGACGTGGAGTCACCGATCACGAGCACGTTCAGACGCTCGTCGATGCCTCGGGGAGCGCCGAGCACATTGTTCACTGTGGTGATGAGGTCTTGGTCCATCGACGTGAAACCGCCGATCCCGGGGTGACTCATACGCAACCGTTCCAAGTAGGCGTGCTCGAGATCGGCCCCACCGGTGACGGGATCGGGGTGATCCGCGACAACGAGAGGCACGCCCGTCGCTTCGATCTGGCCGACCACCCAGTCCAGATCGGCATACGCGGCATCGGTTCTACGAACGAGCTCGTCGAGCTCACCGAGCTGGGCCGAGTTCGGGAATCCGACATCGGACTCGCGGCGGCTGAGAGCACGGTCCAAAGAACCGGTGGAGACGATTACCAGATTCGGATGATCTTGAGCGACCAGACGTGGCCAGCGGTCTCGTATGGACTCGCATGCTGATGTCGAGATGATGGTCCCGTCGGACAGGCGCGCCTCGGCCGCATTGGCGATGGGACATCCGGGCTGTACACCGTCGAGGACGTCGTATCCCATCAAGGAGAGCAGCCCCACCGGACTGTTGTCGCTGCCCAGCACGAGCACGCGCGAAGGTGCGGGGTGTATCACCGCCACTTTCGTGTTGGGCGCTGGTTGTGATGCTGGAGGGTCGCCGAAGTCCACCAGCCCCGAGGCACCCTTGGCGAGGAGCTGTTGGGTGGGTGTGTACCGGGCCGCGGGAACAGCGAGCAAGGCTGCGACGAGCAGGGCCGGCAGGGCGATACCCATTGCGCCCAGTGCCACGCGCGGCGAGACGAGCAGATGCCGTCGTCGAATGGGGATCTCCAGTTGGAGGTACGACAGCGTCGCGATGGCGATGCTGACCGTGGTCCGCACACCAGCCAGCGCGACGCCGTGCATATGCATGCGCTCGGGGGAGAGCACGAGAAAAACCGGCCAGTGCACGAGGTACAGCCCATAGCTCACTTTGCCGATCGCCACGAGCGGCGACCACGCCAGGACGCGGGCGAGCCCCCCACCACGTGCCAGCGTGGCGATCACGGTGACCGAGAGTGCGGCTACAGCGAGCAATCCGCCCCGGTACAGCCAACGATCTGTCACCGCAGTTGTCGCAACGAGCGCGGTCAGTGCGACGAGTGCCGCTGCCCCGGCCGCGCCAAGTGCTCGGGATGGCGATACTCGGCGGATCGTGACTTGAGCGAGCAGGACGCCAGCGAGTAACTCAGCAGCGCGTGTGTGGGTGCCGTTGTAGGCGATGTCGAAATCGGATGTCGCCAGCATCGCTGCGAACGAGGCTGCAAGCAGGCCGATGGTGACGATCAACAGGGTTCGTCGACCCCGCCGCAGCGACACGACTACCACAACGGGAATGACGACGTAGCACTGTTCCTCGATGGCCAGCGACCAGAAGTGGGCAAGTGGGCTCGGCGATGCGAGGAACAGATCGCTGTACGAGCGCGAGGCGAGCGCGAACCTCCAGTTCGACACGTTGGCGAGCGCCGCAGTCACGTCGCCAGCGAGGTGCTCGCGTTGGTAGGTGCTCCACAGCACCCCGAGGGCGATCACCAACGCGACACATGCGTACGAACCCGGGATGAGACGGCGCAAACGCTTTCCGTAGAAAGACCGCAGGGAAATGGTGCCCGTCGAGGCGTGCTCGTTAATCAGCAATGACGTGATCAGATACCCAGACAGGGTGAAGAACACCGACACACCCAAGAAGCCGCCTTGGGCGAACGACAGCTGGGCATGGAAGGCGAGCACCGCGAGTACCGCGAGTGCGCGCAGCCCGTCAAGCGCGGGTATGTATCGAAATTCGCTCACCCAGCTACCCCCGCCTTCGACCGTAGTGGCTGGTGAGTTGACGAGTTGCTATTCGGCGGAGATCATCGCCGCGAGCGCGTCGAGCTGGAACAGCGTGGTGTCACGGTCGGCACCAAGAACGCGCAGGACCACCTCACTGCATCCAAGGGTCTTGTAGTAGTCGAGCTTGCCGGCGTCGGCGACCACGCCGAACGGCACCACCTCGGGTGATCCCGCGCGACCCGCAGCGTCCCACGCAGTGTGCAGGGCCGGAAGGGCGTCACGCACACCCGCACCGCCGATCGGGAACCAACCGTCTGCGTACTCGCAGATATGGGCGAACAACTTCGGGCCGGCCCCGCCTCCGACCAACGTGCGCAACCGTGGTTGCTGTGCTGGCTTGGGCCAACTCCACGACGGGCCGAACGAGACGTACTCGCCAGCGAAGGACGCCTCATCGTGTGACCAGAGTTCGATCATCGCGAGCACGTGTTCTCGGGCCTGCTCTCGGCGGGTTGCGTAGGCCACGCCGTGGTGGGTCATCTCGTCCTGATTCCAACCGAAGCCCACGCCGAGGGTGATCCGTCCGTTCGAGATGAGGTCAAGCGTCGCGAGTTGCTTGGCCATCACGATGGGATCATGTTGGGCGACCAGCGACACCCCTGTACCGAGGTGCAGTCGAGTCGTCACGGCCGCGGCTGCACCGATGGCAATCAACGGATCGAGTGTGCGTTTGTACTCATCGTTCAATTCTTCGTCGCCCGTGGGCGGCGCTGTGACGCGGCTGACGGGGATGTGCGTGTGCTCGGGAAAGTAGAGCGAATCAAAACCGCGAGATTCGGCTTCGCGTGCGAGCGTGACCGGATCGATGGTGCGGTCAGTCAGGAAGACCGTGAGCCCGATGCGCACGCGGGTGCTCGTTACTTGAGCAGGTCGGGGCGAGTGTTGGCGATCTGTCGACGAAGACCTTCGCGCCAGTTCACATCGCTCCGAAAGCCGGTGGAGTGCAGCTTGGTGAGATCTGGGATGATGGCCGCGATCGTTGCTTCGGTCGGCGCGAACTCGGGCGTGAGACCCGTGAGCCGGCCCATCTCGGTGCACCAGTCCTCGATGCCCGCAACGTCCTCGCCGCCCCAGTTCACAATGGAGGTAGGCACCGATGCGAGCGACAACAGATACGGAAGAGAGCGAACGATGTCGTCGGAGTGGATGGGCGTGTACGTGGTTGGCTGGTTCATATGCACGGGCACCGGGATGCCCCGCTCCATCATCATCAGGTGGAACATCATCCAGCCGTAGCCGTCGCCGTATGGCACGTTGAGCCGAGCGATCACGCAGGGGATTCCCAGGCGCTTCGCCGTGTACTTCACCAACACTTCGGCGGCAATCTTGGAGATGCTGTAGGTGGGCATGCCCGGCATCGGCCGATGACTGTCGCCGAGTGCATCGGACTCGAGTCGCGGCTTGTGGTCATCTGGGGCATAGACGGCAGTAGATGAACAGTGCAGAAACATCTCCGGCTGACACAACTCCATCAGTGCTGCTGGACCTTCCGCGTTCGCGGCGAAGGCGACCTCGAAGTCGTTCACCTTGGCAACGGCAAAGTTGAGCACGACATCGATGTTGTCGGGCACCTCGTCGAAGCGAGCCTTCTGCAGGTCGATGCTGATGGTCTGCACTCCCTGCGACTCGAGCGGCTCGCGCTGGGCGGCATCACGAAAACGCGCGGCACCGAACACGGTGTTGCCGTTGGCCGCCAGCGCTGTGGCCACGGGGCCCGCGACCCAACCGGTGACACCCGTGACGAGCACCCGCTTGCCGGTGATCTGGGGCAGGGTGTGAAGTGGATCTGTCATGGGGTGTCCTCTACCAGAGTTGGTCGGTGTAGGTGTCGGTTCCGAACACGGTCTGGATGAACGGTGATGTCCACAGATGAGTTGCCAAACCGCTTGCGTTCAGTTGGTCACCGAACTTTGCGTAGCCATCGGCCCAGCCGTGATCGGGTGTGTGGTCGAGGAAGTGCAGTTGCACGAAGCGGCGATCGGCGTTCGCGGTGCGCGGCACATCGGGTGGTGCGTCGTCGAGCAGCGGCAACGGTGTGGAGTTCAGGATCAGGTCCGGGCCCCAAGGCGTCGCCATCGCCGATGGTGCCCAGGTCTCGCGGGTCCACGACTCGATGTCGGCGTGGGTGGCGCCCTCGGCGAGTTCGCCCACGTTCACGACGAGTCCGGCGTAGTTGCGGTCGAGTGCCAATTCGGCAGGCGTACCCCACTGCTCGTTCTGGATCGACCACCCGTAGTCGTAGAGCAGAGTGTGGATGTGGGTGCGCTCGGGGAACATGCGCCCGGTGGCGTGCAGCATTTTCACGGTGTCGACGCTCCAGCGATTCCACTCGTCGTGGTGGCCGTCGAGCACCCAGTACAGCGCAAGGTAGGAGCCTGTCATCGGGTCGGGGGTCATCACCGTCTCGACCGGGTAGCGAAGATTCTTCATGGCCTTCGTGGCCACGAAGCGATCGCCGGCAAAGCTCCACGCGCCGGTGAGCACGCCGCCGTAGAAATGGTCACGCTCGTACCAACGGTTGTACTCGACCTCGTGCCCCTTGTGGGGCTCGACCATGGTGAACAGCATCGTGCCGAGCTTGATGACGTAATCGCGTGCCACGGAACTTCCCCTTCTCGCTGTCGACGTTCGCGCCGCGAGGCTTCACAGAGTAGCGAGTTTCTGACACATCGTCAGATGCGGTCTGCAAGATACTGCTCAGGCGAGTACCCCTGACGGGAGGCGGGCGTTGGTCCTCCACTCAAACGAGGCGTCTACAGTTCCGCCATGGCCCAGACCCTCGCCGACCTTGTCGCCCACGCATCCACGGCTGTCATCACCATGGAAATGCAGCGTGGCGTTTGCGGTGATCTGGCCACGATGCCCGTGATCGCGGACGCGGTGGCCGACGCCGACGTCGCAACGTTGACTGGCGTGTTGTTGCACGCAGCGCGCGCCCGTGGCGTGGCGGTGGTCCACTGCACGTTCAGCCTGCTTGCCGACCGTGCCGGCACGCCGTTGAACGCTCCACTGATCAACATGTTGGCGCGCCGTCCGGAACATCTGCTCATGGGTACGGCCGCCACTGATGTGCTGCCCGAGTTGGGGCGCAAGCCCGGCGATCTCATCTCCGATCGGCACCATGGCTTCTCCCCGTTCACCGGTACGGATCTCGATGAACTGCTGCGTTCGCGCGGCGTCACTACGGTGGTGGTGTCGGGTGTCTCGTTGAACCTCGGTATTCCCGGCACGGTGATCGAGGCTGTGAACCTCGGGTACCACGTGGTGGTTGCCAGAGACTGCGTTGCGGGAATGCCGACCCAGTACGGCCAGGCGATGTTGAGCAACACCCTGGCCATGGTGGCCACGATCTCAACATCCGATCAGATTGTCGCAGCCTGGTCCTGACGGCGCGGCGAGGCCCTACAGGAGTCGGGCGTGCAGAGCGGCCTTCACGGCGGGCCATTCACTGGCGATGATCGAGTGCGCAGCCGTGTCTCGGGGTGTGCCGATCTCGTCAGGTGCATACGAGCCGCGGTGGCTGCGCAGGATGCCCTCGAACTTCGCGCCGGATCGCAGGATTGCATCGCGGCTCTGGGTGTTGCGGGCGTCGGTGAAGAGAGCGAGGCGCACCACCTCCCACACCTCGAATGCGTGGGTGAACAAGAGCAGCTTGGCTTCGGTGTTGACCGCCGTGCGCTGGGCTGACGCCGCGAGCCACGTGCCGCCGACCTCGATCTCATCAGGGTCCGGACCGCCGCGCCAGCGGCGAATTTCGAGATAACGCGTGCACCCGACGATGCGCTGGTCGCTGAGCCTGCGTTGCGCGAATGGAATGACCCGACCAGCCTCGGCATCGTTGAGCAAGCCGGCGACGTAATGACGCATGTTCGCCACGGTTTCCGGCACGGGCGTCCAGCCATAGGTGCTGCGGTCTTCATTCGCCGCCAGCACCAACTGATGGACATGGTCGAGCGACAGGAGCTCGAGCTGAACGTGTTGACCGCGCAGGACCGGCGTATCGCTGAAGTTCATGGATGCCATAGTGGCGCACCGGCGACCCCGATGAGAACATCGATATCGCTGAACCGCACAGCGAGACCGAGCACGTGCACGCCGCCAGCCGCATTGGCCCGGGTGAGACGGGTGATGCGCTCGGTAGTGTCGATCTCTTCGCCATCATCGGACCACACCTCGATGACCAAGTCTGTGGCGCGTTGCATGACCGACTCGGTGGCGTCGTCGACGCGGTCTGTCACCGCCACACTGAACCTGCCCGTGCGTCGCGCCGTGGCCGCCTGTGTCGCAGCGAACCCCGGTATGGCCCGCGTGGGCAGCAGGATGCTGCCGAGTTCGCGAGTGGGGAACGTGCGACCCAGCCAGAAACCGCTCCGCCCCGCATCAGCGCTCACCAGCCCGCGGGGCGGTAGCGCGACGGCCAGATCAGCGGCGGCGCGCGGCGGGCTGCATGGCGACGACTCGTCGGCGTACATGGGGGCACAGGCTGATGCCAAGAGGTCGAACAGGGGTGGCCTCGGGGCCAGCCCGATTTGCTCAGGCAGCACCAGCTGGTCGAGGTCGCTCGGTTCGACATCGCGCCAACGCACGCCGGAATGCGTGAGGTCATCTCGCTTCAGTTCGTCGTCGCTGACTCCGCACAGCACGACGTCATCGAATGTTGCAAGTGCACAGAGTTCGATGTCGTCGGCCTGCAAGCCGATGGTGCCGAGATGTGCGGGATGGTTCCACGGGAACAACCCCTTCGCCGCCCACGAGTTGAATACGCCGACATCCGTGCGCTCGACGAGATCGCGCAACACACCTGCGATGCCGGCATGCACCAGTGCAGCACCGGCGACGATGACCACGCTGCCGGCAGCCTCGGTCATTCAGCCACCGATCGGTGGCGCACCCTCGCCGATGACGATGGTGGGCTCCTCGCAGATGGTCCAGTGCAGCTGGTCGATGTCGAGGAACCTTGCGATGTCTTCGAACATCTCGACCTGATCAGGTTCTTTGAGGTGGTCGAAGAACGACTCGGCACCGTCGAACCATTGTATGGTCACACCGTCATAGGCCGGCTCAGGCTGCTTCGAGCCCTCGGGCGGCCACACGGAGGGGTGCTGCTCGTAACGGCGGATGTAGTTCGCGCACGACAGACGTCGTAGCAGCGGACCGTGCACACCGAGCCAGTGCTGCAGGAACTCGTCGTGGGTGGTGCCTGGCTTGCGCTTTAGCATGGTGATCAGTTGGATCATCGGGTTGCTCCTTCTGGGATCGTCATCATCGGATCGTCATCAGCGGATCGGGCGCTACAGACCGAGGAACGATCCGCCGTCGCACACGATGGTCTGCCCGGTCACGTATGCGGAGTCGTCGCTGGCCAAGAACAATGCCACCGAGCCGATGTCGGCTTCGGGGTCGCCGACGCGCCCGAGCGGCGTGCGCGCCTCGAGCGCGTCCTGCAGCGCGGGAGATCGTTCGAACGCGCCGAGCAGCGCAGGCGACGCGGCAACCGGTGCGACACAGTTCACCGTGACGCCACTGGGACCCCACTCGCGGGCGAGGCTCTTCGCGATAGCCCGTTCTGCTGCCTTCACCGGCGAGTACAGCGGAATGTTTGCGCTGCCCTCCACGCCGCTGGGGGAGGTGACGATGATGAACCGACCGTGCCGGCCCACCGCGTGCAGATGCGGCCACGCGGCTTGCCCGGTGTACATCACTGCCCACACGCCTGTCTGCGACATGTGCTTCCAGTGGCGCTCGAGGTCGGCGTCCTCGAGGCGGTGGGGCATGCCGCCGCGAAATGCGTTGTGCACCATGATGTGCAGCCCGCCGAACATATGCACCGCACGAGTGACGCAGGTGAAGACCGAGACACGGCTGGTGATGTCGGTCTCGATACAGGCGGCCGATCCGCCGAGCGCCTGGATCGACTCGGCAACGGGTTCGCCGGTCTCGGCGCGCCGTGCAGCAATCACGACGTTCGCGCCCTCTGCAGCGAGGCGGCGGGCGATGCCTTCGCCCACGCCCTGGCCTGCGCCGGTGACGATTGCGGTGCGACCGTGCAATCGGCCCGGGGTTTCCGAGAACATGACGCGTGGAGCGGTCATGACGTCATCCAGACGCCGCCATCGGCGTTGAGGGTGGCGCCGGTGATGTGATGGGCGTCGGCGCTCGCGGCAAGCCGGATGAGGGGTACGAGATCGTCGACGACCGATCCTTTCGAGGCCAGCGCAGGTGGAGCAATGGACACCGAACCGACCGCAGCTGGGTCGATGCCGAACAACTCGGGCGCAACTGCGATGCAGTTCACCGTCACGCCGTCGGCCCCCCATTGCCGGGCAGCGGACTTGACCATCACGCGGATGGCTTCAGCAGTGGCTGCCGAGTGCGCGAGTTGCGGTGCGCCTGACATGGCGATGGTGGGCACGATCGCGATGAGGCGTGTGTGTCCAGCGCGGTGGGCGCGCTGGAAGGCCATGATGGTCTGACGCATCGGTTGCTCCCACGCAGCGTCGAAATCGGCGTCGCTCAGTTCGGTAAACGGGATGGCCGTGCATGCGATGGAGGGAACGATGACGGTGGCTGGACACTCGCTGTGCATCTCGGTGGCGCGCAATTCGTCGGCGAGCGCAGAGTCACCCTCGATCGTCACGCGGCTGGTTCCCACGCACGGCACGGTACCCGACGAGAACCACGTGTCACGAAGCACGACCGCTTCACGACACGAAGTGATCGGATACGTTGCGTCCATGGACATCACAGAACTCAGCGACCGCAGCGAGATCAATGATCTACTCATTCGTTACAGCGAGGCGCTCAACCGCGCCGATTGGGACACATGGATGGAGTGTTTCACCAACGACGCCCATCTCGACTACACCACGGCCGGTGGTATTGCCGGATCAGCAGCCGAGGCCGCCGCGTGGCTGGGGCCGACCATGGCGATGTTCGACATGCGTATCCATCGCATGGCCAATGTGCAGATCTGTTTCGATGGCGCAGATCAGGCTGCGATCGGCTCGCAGTACAACACGGTCATGCGTATTCCAGCGACTCCCGGCGACCCGGCGAGCAAGCCCACGTACATCGAGGCCGCCGGCTGGTACGACGATGTGGTGGTGCGTACCGCGGCGGGTTGGCGCTTCAGTCAACGCGCCGAACGCATCGCATACGCGCGCACCTGACTCGGCATCAGGTCCAGAGTTCGCCGCGACGGGCGGCATCGGTATGGGCTCCGGCGTGCGACTGCAGGCCGGCCGCTGATTCAGTACGGCTAAAACGTGGAGCCGGTCCGGGAAGGGTGACCCCGTTGAGCTCGACGAAGGTGCCGCGGGCCACGTTGTGGGGGTGCTGAACTGCCTCCGTGGGCGACAGCACGGGTGCAAAACACGACTCGGTGCCTTCGAGTAACTCGCACCACTCGCTGCGGCTGCGGCTCAAGAACACGTCGGCGAGGCGCTGCTTCAACTCGGGCCATCGCGCCCGGTCCCACTGTGGGAACTCGGCCGGCGACAGTTGCAGCTTCGTCAACAACTCGGCGTAGAACTGTGGCTCGATGGCGCCGAGCGCGACGTATGCGCCGTCAGCGCATTCGTAGACCTCGTAGAAGTGCGCGCCGGTGTCGATGTGATTGGTGCCGCGCGGACCCCAGAATCCGGACGACGTTGCCGGAAAGAACGGCGCGGCCACGAGCGCTGCGCCGTCGACCATCGCTGCGTCGATAACCTGGCCCAGGCCCGACACCGACCGCTCGAAGGCGGCAGCGGCAATACCCATCGCCAGCATCAACCCACCACCGGCGAAGTCGCCGAGCAAGTTGATGGGCGGTGTTGGTTTCTCGCCCTCTCTGCCGAGCAGCCAGAGCGCTCCGGAGAGCGCTATGTAGTCGATGTCGTGACCTGCAACCTGCGCCAACGGACCGTCCTGGCCGAACCCGGTCATGCGCCCGTAAATCATTCGCGGGTTCCGTGCGCAGACCACGTCGGGACCGATACCGAGTCGCTCGCAGACACCGGGTCTGAACGGATCGATGAAGACGTCGGCTCCGTCGAGCAGAGACAACAGCAGCGTCACATCGTCGGATTGTTTGAGGTCGAGCGCAACGGACCTCTTGCCGCGCATGAACAGGTTCGTGGCGGGCTTGGAGGTATCTGCCTTTTCGGCCTCGGCCGGATGGTCGATCACCACCACATCGCAGCCGAGGTCGGCGAGCAGCATCCCGCAATATGGACCGGGACCCTGGCCCGCCAACTCGATCACTCGTACACCGCGCAATGGACCCATGAGCCAATACTGACAGGTGTCGTCCATACGGTCCGCTCCGTATCTGACACTCCGTCAGATACCGGCTAGGTTCGCCGGAATGGAACTGGGGTACACGCCTGAGCAGGAGGCGCTACGCGCTGAACTGCGGGCTTATTACGACACATTGCTCGATCCGCAAACCGTGGCTGAACTGTCACAGGGGCACGGCATCTCGGCCAAGACGCGCAGCGTGTGGAAGCAGATGTGCGCCGATGGTTGGGCGGGTATCGGTTGGCCGAAGGATTACGGCGGCCAGGGCAAGAGCCCGATCGAGCAGTTCATCTTCTTCGACGAATCCATGCGCTCCGGTGCACCGGTGCCGATGCTCAGCATCAACACCGTTGGCCCGACGATTATGCAGTTCGGCACCGATGAGCAGCGTGCGTTCTTCCTCCCGAAGATCCTTGCCGGAGATCTGCACTTCTGCATCGGCTACAGCGAACCCAATGCGGGCACCGACCTGGCCAGCCTGCAGACCCGCGCCGTGCGCGACGGCGACGAGTACATCATCAACGGTCAGAAGATGTGGACCAGCCTCGCGAACGGCGCCGATTACTGCTGGCTCGCGGTGCGTACCAATCCCGAAGTTGCCAAGCACAAGGGCATCAGCATTCTCATCCTCCCGCTCGACACGCCGGGTATCACCATCCAGCCGCTCAGCCTCATCGGTGAACACGACATCAACGCAGTCTTCTTCGACAACGTTCGTGTGTCGGCCAAGAACCTCGTCGGCGAGGAAAACGGTGGCTGGCGGCTGATCACCAATCAGCTCAACCACGAGCGCGTGACGCTGTGTTCCACCGGCGTGTGCGATCGCGCGTACACCGAGGTGCGCGAGTGGGCGCAGCAGACCAAGTTGCCCGATGGCCGTCGCATCATCGATCAGGAGTGGGTGCAGATCAACTTGGCCAAGGTGCACGCCAAGCTCGAATACCTGCGTCTCATCAACTGGAAGGTTGCGTGGACAGCCACCCAGGGCAGTCTCGAGGTCGCCGATGCGTCATCGGTGAAGGTCTTCGGCACCGAGTTCTATCAGGAGGCGTTCCGTCTGTTGTTCGAGGTCATGGGCCCGGTCGGATACCTCAAGGCCGACGCACCCGGTGCGATCCTGAGATCGCGACTCGAAGGGTCGTATCGCGGCATGCTCATTCTCACCTTCGGCGGTGGCACCAACGAGACGCAACGCGATCTCATCTCGATGTTCGGACTCGGTTTCCCCAGGGCAGGTAAGTGATGGACTTCAGGCTTTCCACAGAGCAAGACGAGCTGCGCGAACTCACCAACCGCATTCTCACCGATCAGGTCACCAACGAGTCGCAGAAGGCTGCCGCAGCCAGCGAGCACGGGCTCGATATGGCGCTCTGGCGCACCCTCGCCGACGCCGGCATCGTCGGCATCGGCATGCCCGAGTCCGTGGGCGGCGGCGGCTTGGGAGCACTCGAGATCGCGGTGGTGCTCGAAGAGGTCGGTCGGGCCACTGCGCCGGTGCCGGCGTATGCGGTGATGATCGCCGGAGTCGCCCTCGGCCACTTCGACGCCCTCGACCAACTCGTTGGCGTCGCCGCTGGCGAGCGCATCGTCACCATTGCGCTGCAGGAGGCCGTGGGTTCGCCGTATGAGCCGTCGTCCACCGTCGTCACCGGTGGTCTGCTCAGCGGTGAGAAAATCTGCGTCCCCGCCGGTACTGCGGCATCCGCGTTCGTGGTGTCTGCGACCGATGGTCTCTATGTCGTGGCCGCTGATGCTGCCGGAGTGGTGGTCGAGCGGCAGAACACCACCTCGGGTATCCCGGATGCACGGGTTACGTTCACCAACAGTCCAGCGACGAAACTTGCCGACGTCGATGGCCTTGCGTGGCTGCTCGACGTCGCCACCACGGCGCAGTGCCTGCTCATGTCGGGCGTCTGCCAGCGGGCGCTCGCGCTCACAGCTGCCTACGCAAAGGAGCGGGTGCAGTTCGAACGCGCGATCGCCACCTTCCAGGCCGTCAGCCAGCGCGCCGGCGACAGCTACATCAACACCGAGGCCGTGAAGCTGACCGCGTGGCAGGCAGTGTGGCGTCTGGGCGAGGGCCTGCCCGCGGCGGCGCAGGTGGCCAGTGCCAAGTTCTGGGCCAGCGATGGCGGTCTGCAGGTTCTCCACGCAGCACAGCATTTGCACGGTGGTGTTGGCGTGGATCGCGACTACCCACTACACCGGTGCTTCCTGTGGGGCAAGCAGATCGAACTCACGATGGGCAGCACGATGCCGTCTTTAGTTCGCCTCGGGCGGATCATCGCTGATACACCGGTTTCGTGAGCACGTTCAACCTCGACGACATTCTTCCGCCAGATCCCGATCTCGAGGTACTCCACGACCGCGAGTACCGGGTGCGTGCCTATCGCAAGGACCCGAACCTGATCATTCGCGGAGCCGTACGCGACCAGAAGCCGCCGCGCCTCTACATCGACGAGGACACCCTGCCGCTGACCATCCATCACATGCAGGTCGATCTCGAGGTGGCGTTTCCCACGCTCGAGATCGTCGACGTCACGGTGCATTTCGAGACCCACCCGAACGACACCTGTCCGCTGATCACCGATCACTATAAAAAGCTCGTCGGCCTGTCGATCGCGCGTGGGTTCACACATCGCGTGCGCGAGTTGTTCGGGGGCCCTCGTGGCTGCACGCACACCACGGCGTTGTTGCAGGCAATGGCGCCCGTGGCGGTGCAATGCATCTGGAGCATGCGCGCTAGTCAGTCCAAACAGACCGGCAACGTGTCGTTCCTGCCTCGCGATCTCAGCGGTGCCGAGAAAGAGGCGCAATGGGCGATGAACCTGAATACCTGCCACGTGTGGGCAGAAGATGGTGAGTTCGTCGAGCACATCAAGCAGGGTGCACCGCTGCAGCCGCCGTTGTTCGCCCGGCAACGGATGATCGATCTCGGCATTGACCCGGACGAATGGCGCAGCCGGATGCGCGGGTAACCCTTCGCCATGACCACCGACTTGGTGTGTTGCGATATCGCTGAAGGTATTGCCGTGATCACGTTGAACCGGCCCGCCAAGCGCAATGCCTTGAACGCCGAAATGATCGCCGGAATCGGTGCGGCCTACACCCGGTGCGACCTCGAACAACGCAGTTCGTGCCGTCGTGCTCACGGGAGCCGGTACGGCGTTCTGTGCGGGCGCTGACCTCTCTCCCGGGAGGTCACCGTTTGGTGCCGTGTCCGACGACGACGGCTTCCAGTCGTCTCCGGTGCGCCCGCGTGCCTGGGAGGTGCGCAAGCCCGTCATCGCTGCGATCAACGGCCCCGCCATCGGCATTGGGCTCTCGATCGCGCTACAGACCGACATTCGCATCGTGGCAGCCGATGCGCCGCTTGCGGTGTTGCAGACACGCAGGGGTGTGGTGCCCGATGCTCAATCCCATTGGGTGCTGCCCCGATTGGTGGGCGTGGCCCGAGCCGCCGACATGTTGATCGTCGGTCGCAGCATCACGGGTGAGCAGGCTGCCGCGTGGGGGCTGGCCAACGAGTGTGTCGCCGCCGATGCGGTGCTGAGTGTTGCGCTCGAATGGGCGCGCGACATTGCCGTCAACGTCTCACCGCTCTCGGCAGCGATGAGTAAACGCATCATGTGGCGCGGTCTCGCCGAGGGTCCTGATGGTGTCGACACAATGGAGCGCGACGCGCATATCGCACTGATGGGTCGTCCCGACGCCCTCGAAGGCGGGCGAGCATTCGCCGAACGTCGCGTGCCCGCGTGGACCTCACAGGTGCCAGCCGACTGGCCATACGAGTAACCGGACAAGACGCCACCTAGCCGCCGACATTCAGGTCGCGTGGGCGCGAGTTGCGTCAGGAGGTGGCGCGTCACGCGCCCGAGACGTCTGCTCGAGCTGCGCTTGGGCGCGGGTTGCGTCAGGAGGTGGCGCGTAGCGCGCCCAACATGGCGGGCCGATACGGTGAGCGCATGCAACACGTGTGGCTGATCCGGGCAGGCGATGATGCCGAATTCATCGATCCGATGCGTCGGGCAGGCCTGATTGCGCTGCGGGATGACGACATCGGCGACGCCGTGGTCGCGCTGTCAAAGCCGCCCGAGGCACTTCCCGCAGATGCCGATGCAACCGACCCGAACCCGATCCGTGCCGAGATCCGGTCATTCGTCAGTCAGGTCAAACAGGGCGACATCGTGGTCACCCCGAATGCCAAGCGCCATGAAGTGTGGCTCTCGCTGGTCGCCGGCGATTACCAGTTCGATCCGGATCCTGCGATCGATGGCTATCGCCACACCCGACCCGTGTCGTGGCTGGGTTGGCTCGATCGCGATGCTCGCTGGATGGTCGATCAGCTGAAGGCCCTTGATCAGCCAATAGCGCTGATTGAGCTCTACAACCGCGAGTGGTGGTGGAAGCAACTCGACTCGACCGAACTCACCACTGTTGCTCGCACGACGTGGACCCAACAGCGGGCTGCGAAACAGTGGGCCGGAAAACCGCGGGTCTCGACGCCGTCGACGCGTGCGCCCAAAGTCGTGGTGCCGCCGAAGCCGAAACCGGTGCCGATGCGCCTATGTGGTGGGCAGTGTGGGCTCCAGTGGGCGCCAGCCGCACTCGTCGATGGAGTGTGCCCCGACTGTCGGGGCGACTGAGACGGCGCCAACCGCCGAGCGCGACTACGGTCGAACCATGCGCGCGATCGTTTGCAATTCATTCGCCCCGCTCGAACAACTCGCCATCGAGGAGCTTCCGTCTCCGGAACTCGCGGCAGGTCAGGTTCGCGTCCGCGTCACTGCGGCTGGCGTCAACTTCGTCGATGCACTCATCGTGCAGGGCCTGTATCAGATCAAGCCGCCGTTGCCGTTCGTGGCCGGCGGCGAGACCGTTGGCATCGTCACCGAACTCGGTGAGGGCGTCACGCGTCCGACGCTGGGCGATCGTGTGCTTATCACCAGCGGTTTCGGCGGATTCGCCACCGAAATGGTGTATCCGGCCAACCGAGTCCTGATCGTGCCGGCGTCGCTCAGCGATGGCCAGGCCGCCACGTTCATGCAGAGCTACATGACCGCGTATTTCGCGCTCGTTCATCGGGCGAACATGCAAGCCGGGCAGTGGCTGTTGGTGTTGGGTGCCGGTGGTGGTGTTGGGCTTGCCGCGGTCGATGTCGGACGCGCTCTCGGCCTGCAGGTGATTGCCGCAGCGTCGTCGCCCGACAAGCGCGAGATGGCCCTCAGCCGCGGAGCGGTTGCGGTCATCGACTCCATCAACGACGACGTCAAGGCCCGGGCTCAGGAGATCAGCGGCGATGGCGTCGACGCTGTCTATGACCCCGTCGGTGGTCGGCTCGCCGAGCAGTGTCTCCGCGCGTTGCGCGAAGACGGGCAGTTCATCGTGATCGGCTTCGCCTCCGGCGAGATCCCCAAGCTCCCGGCGAACCAGATCCTGCTGCGTAATCGTCGGGTCACGGGTGTCGATTGGGGTGCTTGGGTGGGGCGCAATCCAGCTGCCAATCAAGAGCTCGTGGCGCAGTTGATCGCACTCATCGAGTCAGGGTCGGTGCAGCCGGTGGAGCCCGTCAGCTATCCCTTCGATCACGCCGCCCAGGCTCTGGCAGATCAGCAGCAGCGCAAGGTCGTCGGCAAAGCCGTCTTGGTTCCGTAACTCACCGTGGAACTCGCGCTCTCACCCGATCAATCTGTGCTGGCCGAGGCGTTTGGTCAGTTCTTCCGGCGCGAGTCGTCGAGCGCAGTCGTGCGCCGCGCTGAGCCACTCGGTTTCGATCCGACGCTCTGGTCGTCGCTCAACGCGATGGAGGTGTGGGGCAGCGATCCAACCATGTCCGACCTCTGTGTGATCGCCGAGGCCGCCGGGCGTTGGGCAGCACCCGTTCCTTTTGCCGAACACGCGGTGGTATCGCGTATGCTCCGGTGGCCCTCGCTTCTCGCAGGGGATTCGATCGGTGCATTCGCGCCCCGGGTGAGCGACGATCGGGCCATGTGGCGCGTCGTGCCCGCCGGTGCGGTGGCCGATGTCGTGATTGGTTTCGATCGCGACGAGTTCGTTGCGATCAGTTCGCCGCCGCCAATGATCGGCCCGCAAAACCACGCCAGTGCGCCGTTGGCAGATCGCAGCGCGCGTATCGGGGAACTCGCGGTGCTGGGCGACCGCACATTGTTCGAGCGCGTCAACGCAGAGTGGAAGGTGCTGACGGCAGCAATGCTCGTGGGCCTGTCTGTCGCTGCGCTCGAAATGGCCGTCGAGTATGTACAGCAGCGTCACCAGTTCGGTGTTCCGATCGGCTCGTTCCAAGCCGTGCAACACGGTCTCGCCGACCTCCCGGGCCGTATCGATGGCGCTCGACTGCTCACCCATCATGCGGCGGCGACGCTCGATGCAGATGCTTTGGGTTCGTGCGACGTTGCTCACAACGACATCACCGACCCGCTCGCGTTGGCATCGATGGCGTTGCTGTTCTGTGGCGAAACGGCCACCGATGCCACGGCTCGCAGTCTGCACTTCCATGGTGGCTATGGCTTTGCGGAGGAATACGACATCCAGCTCTACTATCGGCGCGCCCGCGGGTGGTCGCTGGTGCAGGGTGATCCGGCGCTCGAGTGCCACTCGTTGGCTGACCGACTGTGGCCGAAGCACCCATCCGATGCAGTGGGTGGTGACTGACGTGGACTTCACTCTGTCACCCGCAGTGCAGGCATATCGCGCCCAGGTTCGCGACATTATCGCAGCGCATCACACGGCCGATACCGAACACCAACAGCACGCATCGGGCACGTTCAACAACCCCGCGCTCAACCGCGCGCTTGCCTCAGCGGGTCTCGTCGAGCGCGCGGTCCCAGGTCTGGGTGCCGGGGACCCGATCGAGTTGTGGGTGTTGTTCAACGAGATGGAGAAGGCCGGGGCACCCCTCGACGCATTGGCAATGGCCGTGATGATCGCAGGCGTCGTGCATCATGTCGGTACGTCCGAGCAAAAGGCCCGGGTCATTCCTGCAGTCACCTCGGGTGAGGCACTCATTTGCCTCGGCTACAGCGAACCCGACGCGGGCAGTGATTTGTCGGCACTCACCACTCGCGCCGTTCGTGATGGCGACCAATGGGTCATCAACGGCGCGAAGATGTGGACCACGATGGCTCATGAGGCGCGTTGGGTGATCCTGCTTGCGCGTACCGATGCTTCGCTGCCGCGTCACCACGGGCTCACCATGTTCTTGGTGCCCATGGACACCCCTGGAGTCCGGGTCGATCCGGTGCACACCATGGCCACCGAGCGCACGAATGCCACGTTCTACGAGGATGTCCGCGTCGGCGACAACTGTGTGCTCGGCGAGGTGAACGGTGGTTGGCGGGTGATGGGCGTCGCCCTGTCGTACGAGCGCGGTGTCATGGGCGGCACGAATCCCGGTGTTGCCCTTCTCCGTCACACCGCTCGTTGGGCCGAGGATTCCGGCCGTATTGACGAACCTGCGGTGCGTGAGAAGCTCGCTCGGGTGGCGATCGACAACCACGTCGCAGCACTACTCACTCAACGCTCTGCGTGGATTGCGGCGTCGGGCGGCCTACCGGGCCTTGAGGGCTCGATGACCAAGGTGTTCGCCAGCGAGGCGTACCAGAAAGCCTCACGATGGTTCCAGGAGATGGCCGGGGCAGAGGGCTTGTTGCAGTTGCAACAACCGGGTGCAGCGGCAGATGGCTGGATCGAGTACGACGCTCGGCACTCGCCGGTGACCACGATTTACGGGGGCACCAGCGAGATCAACCGGAACAACATCGCCGAGCGTCACCTCGGCCTGCCACGCATGCGTCGGTGAGCACCTTCAAGCGGCATCGGTTTTAGATGCCGACGATGTCTTGATCGACGAGATCAACGACCTCGTCGAGCGTTGCAGATCGTTCCCACATGATCGCTGAGATGACCACCATGATCACCCAGACGATGCTGACCACGTAGGTCCAACTCAAGAGCGCGAGCGCGATACCCACACCACCAAATCCGGTGCCGTACCAACTGAACCAACCGGGGAGGATGATCTGTGATGCCGCCCAGAGAGCGGTACTGCCCACCATGCCCAGGATGGCACCGGGCCGTAGGTCCCGCCAGGCAAGGGGCTTGTCGAGGAGCAGGCGCGGAGTGATCAACCAGAATCCGTAGTTCATCACCATCACCATCGGGACCGTCACGACGTACAGGAGGGGGCCGTTCTTGGCCGGTATCCGCTGCAGGATCTGGCTCATGCCGAACGTCGCGAAGACCATCACGAACCAGACCACGCCGCGTGCGGAGCCGCGCCAGCCACGCAGGCGCGGGACGCCCCACGCGTCGGCGAAGGTGCTCTGGAAGACAGACCCGACATCGATGCCGCCGAGCGCGAACGAGACGATGGCGATGATCGATGCGATCTTGATGATGTTGTACGTGGGCGGAAAGGCCCGGATGACGATCGCAGCAGTTTCTCCATGCAGGTGGAATTGCTCGTTGAAGACCTGGCTGAGTGAGATCCGTCGGCGCACCCGCGAGACGTAGGCAAACGTGATGATGATCAACGGGATGATCGAAATGAAGAGGTTGAACGCCATCAGCATCGCCTTGCGAATGCCCTCGATTTGAAAGAAGCGCTGCACAATCGACGTGGGAATGTCGACGGCGCGCAGCGCCATGAACCGCTCTCTACGCTGGCGCCATCGATCATCGTGTGGCGCGTCCTCGCCGGGCATGGCCCCGGGTGGTCGATCGCCGCTCACGTCGTCTATCTTGCCAGCACCCGGCGGGAACCGGGAGGCGTCGACGAACAAGTCGCCATGTGCACGGAAAGGGGACTTCGATGCCGTTCTTTGGCCTTCGATTCGACTTCCGTAATCCAGCCTTCGCCGGCACCTCGATGACCCAGCGCTACAGCGCCGGACTCGACATGGCCGAGTGGGCTGACGACCAAGGTTTCATGATGCTGGTGTTGTCCGAGCACCATGGCAGCCTCGATGGATACCTACCCAGTCCACTCGTGATGGCTGGTGCGGTTGCGGCGCGTACCCGCTCGCTGCGCATCATGGTCTCTGCGATCGTTGCGCCCTTGCACGATCCCCTGCGTCTTGCCGAAGACGCGTCGGTCGTGGATCTCATCAGCGGTGGCAGGCTCGATCTCGTGTTGGCCAACGGCTATGTCGCCGACGAATTTGCGATGTTCGATGTGGCCCTGGCCGAACGGGCGCGCCGCACGACGACGGCGATCGAGGTGCTGCGTCAGGCGTTCAGCGGCGACGCCTTCGATCTCGATGGTCGAACCGTGCGAATCACGCCGAAGCCAGATCGTGTCGGTGGACCCCGGTTGTCGTTGGGCGGCAGCACGCCGGCGGCGGCACGCCGAGCGGCGCGTATCGCCGACGGATTCGTGCCGAGCCTGCCCGAGGTATGGACGTTCTATCGCGACGAACGCATCGCGCTCGGCAATGCTGATCCGGGTCCCTACCTGGGTGCCGGCATTGCCAACTTCACCCTGGCCGACGACGTCGAGAAGGGGTGGCGTGAGGTCGGGGAGTACTTCCTCTACGAGACCAATGCCTACGGGCGGTGGATGCGCGACGCCGGTCTCGACGGTATGTACGAGCCGGCAACGGGCATCGACGAAGTCCGCGACCGGGGCATGTACCGCGTGCTCACTCCTGAGATGCTGATCGCCGAGATCGAGGCCGCAGGTCCGTGGGCGTTCGTGCTGCTGCACCCCATGCTCGGCGGAATTCCTCCCGACCTGGCTTGGCGCGCCCTGCGATTGTTTGAACATGATGTGTTACCGCACCTCACCGGTGCGCAATGAGATCTGGAGCGTGTCGTGTCGTTTGAAGCAAAAACACTGGGCGGTGGGCTGCTCGCAGGCGTTCGGGTGCTCGATTTGTCGTTGCTCGGGCCGGCCGCCCTCGCAGGTCATTTGGTGGACTTCGGTGCAGAAGTCATCAAGATCGAGGCGCCGTCGGGTGACTATGTGCGCCAGATGACGTGGCCCATCATCGAAGGCACATCCTTGTTGCACCTGCACGTCAATCGCGGCAAGGAGTCGTTGGTGCTCGATCTCAAGACACCCGAGGCCGACGCCGTGCTGACCGAACTCATCGCGAAGTCCGATGTCGTCATCGAGGCGATGCGACCGGGCTTTCTCGACAAGCGCGGCTTCACCCACGAACGCCTGCGCGCCATCAACCCGGCCATCGTGTTCTGCAGCATCAGCGGTTATGGCGCCACCGGACCGTACCGAGACCTGCCAGCGCATGGCGTGGCCTTCGATTCCTGGGCAGGCCAGATCAACCCGGTAGTCGATGCGGACGGCTTCTGCCGCACCCCCGATCAAACCAACATCGGTATCACTGCGGGTCCTGCGTTCGGCGCGATGGCCGTTCTCGCCGCGCTCGTTCGGGCTCGCACCACTGGTGAGGGTGCGTATATGGAGATCGCCCAGAGCGACGCAGCGGCGTATTTCGACTGGTACCGAATCGAGAGTTGGAAGGCATATGAGCAGCCTGCCGAGCGGGTCACGGGGAACAGCAGCGACAACTTTGCGCGTCGCAAGCCCGGCCTCGGTGGCATGTGGGACGGCGTGCGGTATCAGTTCTACGAGTCTTCCGATGGTCATGTGTTGTTGATGGCCAGCGAGCAGTCGTTCTGGAAGAACTTCTGCGTGGGGGTCGGTCGCGCCGATCTCTTCGAGCAGTACCCGGGCAGCCAGTACGCCGACCATGCGCTCGGCAACATCACGCTGCAGACCGAGCTGCGCAATATCTTCCGAACACGAACCTCAGCCGAATGGCTGCAGTTTGCGAGTGACCACAACACCACCATCGCCCCTGTGAACACGCCCGAGTCGGTGATTGCCGACCCACAGTTCGTCAACCGGTTCACGTGGACCACCATGGAACAGACCGGCTGCGAACAGTTGCTGTTTCCGCTGCACATCGAGGGCGAAGAACTCCCGGTACCCGCCGTGGCGCCGACCATCGGCCAGCACACCGACGAGGTTCTACGGCGTGTGCTCGGCTACGACGCCGAGCGCCTCGCTGCGTTACGCGCCGCCGGAACGCTGGGCTGACCTCCGGGTCGACGTCCGGATCCACCCCCGGATCGACGCCCGGTTCTTCGTGAATGCTGAGCGCAGGGTTGACATGCGCTGAGCATTCACGGACGTCTTCACGAGGCATCCACGAGGCATCCACGAGGCATCAACGTCGTTCGCTCGGCGTTTGGCTAATGCCATCCATTACGTTACGCTTCACCGCTCGCGCAGGCGCGCGTGACGGCCGTGGGGGTACATCGTGGAATTCGGGCTCTTCAATCAGATGTATCACCCGATGCATCGGCGCGGTGAACGCACCGAGCAGGAGGTCCTGCGCGAAGAACTGGCCATCATCGAGGTGGCCGACCGAGTTGGTTTCAAATACGCGTGGGTGAGTGAGCATCACTTCCTCGACGAGTACTCGCACCTGTCTGCCAGCGAAGCGTTCATGGCCTATGCGCTGGCGCGCACGAAGAACATTCATATCGGTTCGGGCATCATCAACATCACGCCCAACGTTTCGCCACCATCGCGCGTAGCCGAGAAGGTCGCGATGCTCGATCAACTCAGCCAGGGTCGTTTCGAGTGGGGCACCGGTCGCGGGTCGTCATCGACCGAGGTATTTGGGTTCAACATCGAGAGCATGGATGTCACCCGTGAGATGTACGACGAGACGCTGCCAGAGATCATCAAGATGATGGGAGTCGGCGAGTACGGCCCATTCGACGGCAAGTTCTTCTCGATGCCGCGTCGCAATGTATTGCCCAAGCCCTACACCAACCCGCACCCACCCATCTGGGTGGCAGCCGGTTCGCCGGGCACGTTCGAAAAGGCCGCCCGCCTAGGCCTTGGCGTGTTGTGCTTCACGCTCGGCACCCCCGAGTCGTTGGCCCCGCTGATCGAGATCTACAAGAAGAACATCGAAAAGGCCGAGCCCGTCGGTGGCTACGTTAACAACAACATCATGGTCACCACCGACATGATGGTGCTCGAGGATGGTGTCCGTGCCCGCCAGGTGTCGCTGAACAATCGCGGTAATTACCACACAGCGCTCCTGCTCAAGTACCTCGATAGTTTCCCCATCTCCGATGGTCAGCCGAAGTGGCCCGACGTGCCTGCGCCACCGACGCCCGATCAGTTGGAGTACGCGATCCGCAAGGGCATCATTGCGGTGGGCTCGCCCGATGAAGCGATCACCTCGCTCAAGCGTTACGAATCCATCGGCGCCGACCAGATCGCGTTCGGCACGTTTGCCACCGATGTGTCGTTGCAGGACGCCACCGAGGCCTACGAGACCTTTGGCAAGTACGTGCTCCCCGAGTTCGACAAGGATCCCGTGCACTCCACCACTCGTCAGCGCGAGGCGCAACTGGGAACCCGCACTCCGGTGGCGGTCAGCTGACCCCATGGACATCGGCGATTCATCCGAAGAGGCAGTATTTCGCGCCGAGGCGCGCGGATGGCTCGAGCAGAACGCCGCCCGACGCGATGCCACCAAGCGGCACCGGCAGGCATCTACCGACGTCGAGCAAGATACGCACGCTCGTGCCTGCCAGCAGTGGCAGCGGGTGCTGTACGACGGTGGCTGGGCAGGGCTCACGTGGCCGAAACGTTTCGGCGGTCGCGGCGGCACGCCGTGGCAAGCCGCCATCTTCGCCGAGGAGCAGAACAAATTCGATGTGGCCACGGGTGCGTTCGCAGTGGCGCACGGCATGGTGGCACCCACGCTGATGATGCACGGCACCGATGCTCAGCGCGGTCATCTCGACGCGATGTTGCGCGGTGACGACATCTGGTGCCAACTCTTCAGCGAACCAGAGGCCGGCAGCGATCTGGCGAACGTTGGCACTCGCGCAGTGCTCGACGGCGACGAATGGGTGATCAACGGCCAGAAGGTGTGGACCTCTGGTGCACAGCACAGTGTGTACGCGATCCTGCTCGCCCGCACCGATCCCGATGCGCCCAAGCACGCAGGTATCACGTACTTCATCCTCGACATGCGTTCCCCCGGTATCGAGGTGCGACCACTTCGCCAGATCACCGGCGTGGCGCACTTCAACGAGGTCTTCCTGACCGACGTTCGGATCCCTACGGCAAACGTCGTGGGTGAGGTCAATGCCGGTTGGAAGATCGCCCACACGACGCTCTCGAACGAGCGTGCGCTCATCGGCGGGGGCAACACCTCGTGGAGCATCCAGGAACTCATCGAGATGGCTCGTTCGTTCGGCCGCACTGATGACCCCATCGTGCGTCAGGGCATCGCCAAGGCGCATTCGCGTGCGGCGGTGTTGCAGTACATGGGGTACCGCCTGCGTACCTCGATCAGTCGAGGTGAGATGCCCGGTGTGGTGGCCAGCACGATGAAGTTGTTCTACGCCCGGCACTGGGCCGCTACGACTGCGCTGGCGCTCAGTATCCAGGGTGCCAACGGTGTGTTGTGGGGCGAGTCGGCGCTCGATGACGGCCTGTGGCAGCAGACGTTCTGCGGTCAATATGCGGTTCGTCTCGGCGGCGGCACCGACGAGATCCAGGGCAATGTGATCGGCGAGCGGGCGTTGGGTCTGCCGCGCGAGCCGGCAACCGACCGTGATCTACCGTGGCGCGAAACCCGAGGGAGTGGACGATGAACGCAACCGATGCCGTGCAATCCGAGAGCGTGGCCTACTTCGAGCAAATCCAGACCTTTGTGGGCCTCGAGATCGGCGTGCGGGCGGTGGCGCCCGATGAAGTGAACGTGGCGATGGTGCGTCACTGGTGCGAGGCGATGGGCGATACCAACCCGGTTTATCTCGATCAGGCCGCGGCCGACGCCTCAGTGCACGGCGGCCTCGTTGCCCCACCCACGATGTTGCAGGCATGGGTGATGCGTCCCTTCGGTGAGGCCCGCGACGAGAGCGACACCAATCCGTACGCGCAGCTCACCAAGCTGGTCGAGTCGAAGGGGTTCACCTCGGTGGTGGCTACGAATTGCGAGCAGAGCTACGACCGTTACCTGCGTCCCGGCGACCGGCTCACCATGCGCACCGTCATCGACGCGGTGTCCGAGGAAAAGACAACCGGCCTCGGCACCGGCCATTTCATCACGACTCGTCAGGACTACTTCGATGCCGCTGGCGAGCGTGTCGGCTCGATGCTGTTCCGCATCCTCAAGTTCCGGCCGGCCGCGAAGAAAGCTGCGCCGCCTGCTACGCGTGCATTGCGCCCCCGGCCGTCGGTGACACACGACATCGCGTTCTGGTTCGAAGGTCTCCAACAGGGCAAGCTCCTGATTCAGCGCTGCGTCGACTGTGCAACCTTGCGCCATCCGGCCGGACCCATGTGTCGCAACTGTCATTCGCTCGAGTGGGAGACCATCGAGGCGTCGGGAAGCGGAACGATCCACAGCTTCGTGGTCGTGCACTACCCGCAGATCCCCAGCATCGAGTACCCCAATCAAGTGGTGCTCGTCGACCTGCCCGAGGGCATTCGCGTGGTGGCCAACACCGTTGACACCACCCCCGAACAACTTCAGATCGGTGCAGCCGTGCAACTCGTCGTCCAGCACTGCGACGACGCGCTGTCGTTGCCGTTCTTCAAGGTGGTGAACTCATGAACTTCGATCTCAGCGACGAACAAAATGTGGTCAACGATCTCGCCCGCCAGATCTTCGAAGGTCACGCCAGCGTCGAGCGCGTGAAGCATGTCGAACGTGCCGGTGATGGTTTTGACCGCGAACTGTGGCGCGAACTCGCGAACGCAAACCTGCTCGGCCTGTGCCTGCCCGAAGACGTTGGCGGAAGTGGGCTCGGCCTCGTCGAACTCTGTCTCCTGCTCGAACAGCAGGGCCGCCGCGTTGCTCCGGTGCCGTTGTGGGCAGCAATCGTGCTCGGTGCGCTGCCGATAGCCGAGTTCGGAACTCCGGTGCAGCGCAGTGCATGGCTCCCCAGTGTGTGCTCGGGTGGCGTGGTGCTCAGCGCTGCACTCAACGAACGCGGCGCCGACGATGCCCTGCGTCCCAGTGTCACCGCCATCCGCGGCGAACATGGTTGGCATCTCCAGGGTGTGAAGCCCACCGTGCCAGCCGCGCAGTTTGCCAGTCGTGTGCTGGTGCCGGCTCGCCAAGATGACGGACGCATCGGTGTGTTCTTGGTTGATCCCGCCGATGCCGGTGTTCAGGTCGAGCCCGTGAAGGCAACGAGCCACCAGCCGCACGCCCACCTGGTGATCAACACCGTGGTGTCGGCTGACGAACGCCTCGGCGGCGACTCGGGCGACGGCGACGAGCAGTTGCACTTCATGCTCGAGCGGGCACTCGTCGGCCTGTGCGCCCTGCAGCTCGGAGTGTGCGGTGCGGCGATCGAGCAAACCGCTACCTACACAAGTGGCCGCACGCAATTCGGCAAGCCACTCAGCACGTTCCAGGCCGTGAGCCACCAGGCAGCTGATGCCTTTATCCTCACCGAGCCGATGCGCGTCACCATGCTGCAGGCGGCGTGGCGGCTCATGCACGGACTGCCATCGAGGCAGGAGGTGCTCATCGCCAAGTACTGGGCCAGCGAAGGCGGCCAGAAGATCGTGCACCTCTGCCAGCACCTGCACGGTGGCATGGGGTCCGACGTCGAATATCCCATCCACCGGTACTTCCTGTGGGGAGTGCAGAACGAGACCACGCTGGGTGCCGGCAGCGCACAGCTGGCCCGCCTCGGCGAACTGATTGCGAAGGAGGGACGTTGATGTCACGCACCTATGCCGAGGTCAACGTGGGCGACGAACTGCCGCTGCTGCCGGTGCCGTTGACGCGCAGCCTCATCGTGGCCACGGCGCTTGCCAGTCGCGATTTCCAAGATGTGCATCACGATCCGGGCCTCGCCAACGACAAGGGCTCGAAGGACATCTTCATGAACATCCTCACGACGAACGGGCTGATCGGGCGATACGTCACCGATTGGGCCGGACCCGATGCGGTCATCAAGAAAGTCGCCATTCGCTTGGGCGCGCCCAACTATCCCGGCGACACAATGACGCTCACTGGCACCATCAGCAGCAAAGACGCCGGCGTGGTCGAGATCGCTGTCGTCGGTGCAAACGGCTTGGGTAACCACGTCACGGGCACGGTCACGGTGGCGCTTGCCAGCTCCTCCTCGGTCGCTGCCTCATGAGCCGCTCGAATCGACTCGGCGGCACATCGGCGATCGTCGGTATCGGGGCCACCGAGTTCTCGAAGGATTCGGGTCGCAGCGAGATGAGCTTGGCATGCGAGGCAGTTGTCGCCGCCCTCGACGACGCCGGTATCGCGCCCAGCGAGGTCGACGGCTTTGCCTGCTTCGGCCCCGAGAACAACCCCGAGATCGAGATTGCCCGGCACACGGGTATGAACGAGCTCACTTTCTTCGGTCGTGTGCACTACGGCGGCGGGGCAGCGTGTGCCACGGTGCACCAGGCCGCAATGGCGGTTGCCTCCGGCGCTGCTGACGTCGTCGTCTGCTATCGCGCGTTCAACGAGCGGTCCGGTCGCCGGTTCGGAGCCGGAGTGCAGGACATCGATCCAGCGCCAACAGCCGAACGGGCTCAATTCAGTTGGTATGCCCCCCAGGGCCTACTGACCCCGGCCGCGTGGGTGGCGATGGTGGCCCGCCGCTACATGCACGAATACGGCGCCACCAGCGAGGACTTCGGCCGGGTTGCCGTGGCCGATCGCAAGCATGCGGCCACGAACCCCAAGGCGTGGTTCTACAACGAACCGATCACGCTCGAACAGCATCAGGCCAGTCGATGGATCGCCGAGCCGCTGCACCTACTCGACTGCTGCCAGGAGACCGATGGTGGTCAGGCGTTGGTGGTCACCAGCGTCGAGCGTGCCCGCGATCTCGCCGCCACTCCGGCCATCATTGCGTCAGTGGCGCAAGGGGCCGGCGTCGATCAGCACCTGATGACGAGCTTCTACCGCGATGACATCGCGCAACTGCCCGAGATGGGCGCTGTCGCCCGCCAACTGTGGGAGGGCTCGGGGCTTACCCCTGCCGACATCCAGACGGCAATTCTGTACGACCACTTCACTCCATACGTGCTGATGCAGCTCGAGGAATTCGGCTTCTGCGGACGTGGCGAGGCGAAGGATTTCATACGCGACGGTGCCATCGAACTCGGCGGCCGGCTGCCCATCAATACCCACGGTGGCCAACTCGGTGAGGCCTACATCCATGGCATGAACGGCATTGCCGAGGGTGTCCGCCAGATCCGGGGTACCTCAGTCAACCCGGTCGACAACGTGCACAACGTCTTGGTCACTGCGGGCACCGGTGTGCCCACCAGTGGCCTCATTCTCAGCGCGGATCGATAGATCGCTGCTGTGCCGCGCCGCGCCCCGCTGCCCGCTTCGTAACACACTGTCTGTAACACTGTCCTGAACCACATTGGAGAACCTGATGAGCCTCGCCGAAGAGATCAACATTGGAAGCCACGACTCGTTCGTGCATGGCATTCCGCATGACCAGTTCACCCGTCTTCGACACGAGGCACCGGTGTACCTGCACCCGAAGTCCGAAGCCGACCAGCCAGAAGGCGGGTATTGGGTGATCAGCCGGCACGCCGATGTGGTGCGTGCCAATCGGCAGTGGGAGAACTTCTCCTCGGGTCTCAAGGGCGCCATCATGGTCGAGGATCGACCCGACCTCGAGATGGCGCGCATGATCATCGACCTCGATCCGCCCGAGCACACCCGCCTGCGCACTCTGGTGGCTCGCGGATTCACCCCGAAGGTGATCCGGTCGATGGATGGTCACTACCGCGACGTCACCCGCTCCATCATCGCTGACGCGTTGGCCAAGGACAGCTTCGACTTCGTCACCGAGATCGCTGCGGAACTACCGTTGGTCGCCATTGCGGAGTTGATGGGGTTGCCCGTCGAGGATCGCAACAAGGTATTCGTGTGGTCGAACACGATGATCGGCAACTCGGATCCCGAATATGGCGGCACGCCCGAACTCGCCCAAACGGCGATGACCGAGCTCTACATGTATGCGAACGACCTCGCCGCTGCGCGCAAGATGGAGCCGCGCCAAGACATCATCACCACGTTGTTGTCTGCCGAGGGTGACCAGCAGCTCAGCGAGCATGAGTTCGACCTGTTCATCTTGCTGCTCGCAGTTGCGGGCAACGAGACCACACGCAACGCGCTCGCGCACGGCATGAACGCGTTCCTCGAGTTCCCCGATCAGTGGATCAAGTTGCAGGCTGATCCCGATGCGCTGCTCGATGGCGCGATCGAGGAGATCCTGCGCTGGGCGACGCCCGTCATGCAGTTCCGCCGCACGGCGACACACGACATCGAACTGCACGGCGTCACCATCAAAGCCGGTGAGGCGGTCATGCTCAACTACATGTCGGCCAACCGTGACGAGACGGTCTTCGAGAACCCGTTGACCTTCGACATCACCCGCTCACCGAACCCGCATCTCGCCTTCGGTGGCGGTGGCCCGCACCACTGCCTCGGGGTCAGCCTGGCCCGGCTCGAGATGCGCATCATGTTCGAGGAGCTGCTCCGTCAGGTCGATCACTTCGAGCAGTTGGCCCCGGCCGATCGTCTGCGTTCCAACTTCATCAACGGCATCAAGCATCTCCAGGTTCGCGCGATCCCCAAGGCCTGAAGCTGGCGCTCGGACGGCGCGGGCTCGGGTTCGGCGGCCGCCCTTACGATGTGAGGGTCACTGATGCTTTCTGCACGCCGGCGATGATGCTGCTTCGCGTGCGCTGTACGTCGCCGATGAGCTCGATACTGGAGTAGCAATCGAGCATCTCGTTCAGCACCACGCCGATCTCTTGGCGGGCGAGGGCAGCACCGATGCAATAGTGAGCGCCGAAGCCAAACGCCACATGCGGGTTGGGGGATCGGGCGATGTCGAACAGCGCTGCGGTGGGGCCGAACACGCTTTCGTCGCGGTTGGCGCTGGCGTACAGCAGCACCACATGGTCGCCCGCAGCGATGTTGGTACCGCCAAGTTCTGTGTCGTCGACTGCGGTGCGCATGAAATAGATCACCGAACTCGACCAGCGCAACATTTCCTCGGCCGCCAGCGGGATGAGCGAGCGGTCGGCTCGAAGTCGCTGCCAATGTTCAGGATGACGGGCGAGCTCGATGATGCCCGATGACATCGTGTTACGCACGGTTTCGTTGCCAGCGGTGAGCAACTGCACGGCGAACATGGCGATCTCGAAATCGGTCAGACCCGCAGCAGCCAGCAACGAAAAGACGTCGTCTCCGGGATGCAGTTTCTTCTGCGCGACCACGCCGAGTAGATAGCCGATCATCTCGCCCTGAATCGCCAGGCGTTCTTCTGCGGTGTGGTCCGAGGCGCCAGGCACCGAGACCTCGCTCCACAGGTAGAACTTCTCCCACTCGTCGGCCGGCACGCCGAGCAGTTCGCAGATGACCAACAATGGAAATGGCACGGTGAAGTCGTGCACGATGTCGATCGTTTCGCTGGGTGAGAGTGCGTCGAGCAGGCGCTGTGCGTGGCCCACCAGATGTGGGTGCAATGCCTTCATCGCGGAGGGCCGAAAGGCGGGTGCAACGAGTGTGCGGTAACGCGTGTGATCGGGCGGATCGGTATGCATCATGGTCGGTGGCGACGGATACGTATGACCGATCTCGAAGGTGAGGATGCCCTGACCGCTGCAGAATCGCGACGGATCCACCGATGCCTGCTGCACCTCGCGGTGATGGCTCGCCACCCAGTAGCCGCCGGCTTCATTCCACGACACAGGCCCAGCGGCGCGCAGTTGCGCCAAGTGCTCCCATGGTTGGTCCACGAGTTCACCGGCGAAGAAGCCCTCGGTGAGCACGGCTTCTGTCAATGGTTCGTGCTGTCGTGGTGTGCTGGCCATGTTCGTTACGCCCGCTGCGAGCTGACGGACACGACTTCACCGGTCATGTAGCTGCTGTAGTCGCTGGCCAGGAAGACCATCACGTTGGCGATCTCCCACGGCTCGGCGTAGCGCCCGAATGCCTCGCGCTGCGTGAGTTCGTCGAGCAGTTCGTCGCTGGTGACCTTGGCGAGGAACGGATGCATTGCCAGGCTCGGGGCCACTGCGTTGATTCGCACGCCGCGCTGGCCGGCCTCGATGGCAGCACACCGGGTGAGCGCCATTACGCCGGCCTTCGCAGCGGCATAATGCGCCTGCCCTGACTGCGCTCGCCAACCGAGCACCGACGCGTTGTTGATGATCACACCCTTACCGCGCGGATACATGTGATTCAGCCCGGCGCGCATGCACCGGAACGTACCATTGAGGGTGACGTCGAGCACGATGCTCCACTGCGCATCGGTCATCTCGTGCAACTCGGCGGTGCCACCCATGCCGGCATTGTTGATGAGCACATCGATGCCACCGAGATGTTCTGCCGCGCCGGTCACGAGTGCCTGCACGGAGTGCTCGTCGGTGACATCGCAGGGGATGCCGACGACCCCGAGTTCCTCGGCCGACTCGGCGCAGCGACGCTCGTGCTTGTCGCTGATTACCACGGTGGCGCCCTCCTCGACGCACCGCTTGGCCGTCGCGAAACCGATGCCGGTGCCGGCAGCTGCGGTGATCAACACGGTCTTACCCACCAGCAGGCCGTGCGCAGGGACGTAGTCAGGAGCAGTCATCGCGGTTCCAATCGGTGTTCAGGATGGTTCTTTGGGCAGGCCGAGCACGCGCTCGCCGAGCACGTTGCGCTGGATCTCGTTGCTGCCACCGTAGATGGTGTCGCTGCGAGTGAAGAGGAACAGCTTCTGCTCGAGCGACAACTCGTACGGCGTGGCTTCGCCGACCAGTCCAGCGGCTCCCATGATGTCGACCATCAACTCGCCGAGGTCGCGGTGCCATGTGCCCCAGAACAGTTTGCTGATGCTTGCCTCGGGGCCGGGGACGCCAGCACCCATCGAGCGCAGCGCGTTCCAACGCAGCAACTGCAGGCCCGTATGTGCCCGCATCAGCCGCTGGCGGATCACCGGATCGTGTTCGCGCCCGAAGCGTCGGGCAAGTTCGATGGTGCTGTGCAATTCGCGTTCGAACCCCACCTGTTGGGCGAGGGTGGAGATACCGCGTTCGAACCCGAGCAGGCCCATCGCAACGCGCCAGCCATCACCCTGATCTCCCACGATCATCTCCGCAGGCGTGCGCGCATCGGTGAAGAACGTTTCGTTGAATTCGCCTCCGCCAGTGATCTGATCGATGATGCGTGTCTCGACACCGGGTTGTTCCATCGGCACGAGCAGGAACGACAATCCCTTGTGACGGATCGATCCGGCCTCGGTGCGCGCTACCACGAAGCACCAATGGCTCACGTGGGCCAGTGATGTCCATACCTTCTGCCCGTTCAGTACCCACTCGGCGGCATCGCCTGATTCGTCGAGCACTGCTTTGGTCTGCACGTTGGCCAGATCGCTGCCGGCATTGGGCTCGCTGTAACCCTGGCACCAACGCTCGGAGCCATCGAGAATGCCGGGCAGAAAGCGATCGCACTGGGCGATGGTGCCGTATTCGATGAGCGTGGGGCCGAGCAGGTTCTCGCCCATGTGGTTCACGCGTGCCGGAGCCTGGGCGCGGGTGTATTCCTCGGCCCAGATGATCTGTTGGCTCACTGTTGCGCCCCGGCCACCGTGGGTCTCCGGCCAACCAAGTCCGATCCAGCCGGCGGCACCGAGTTCTTTCTCCCACGCCACGCGCAGGTCGAAACCGACCTCCTCTTCGCCGGGCCCGCCCCGCCCCTTCAGATCGGAGTAGTCGCCGACGACGTGTTCGGCCAGCCAGCTCTGGGCCAGTTGGCGGAACTCGTCGTCGCTGAGCGACGTGATCATCAGTTCGGTGATTCCTTGGCGGCCGCAGCGCGCTTCATTTCCTCGACCATGTCGAGGAACGGCAGCCGCTCGAACTTCACCGTTGCAGGGAGGCGCTCTTCGATCAGCTCGGGAGTCCATCGCGTGTCGTTGTACATCGCGCGCACCTCTTTGGGTTGGCTCCACACCGCGATCTTGTTGCCGACCACTGAATACACCTGACCGGTGATGTGCATGCTCTTGTCGCTGAGCAGGTAGACCGCCATGGGTGCAATGTCCTCGGGCTCTCCGTTCTCGGCCAATTGCATCGGCACATTCGCGCTCATCCGGGTACGTGCAACGGGGGCGATGACATTGGCACGTACTCCATATCGTTCGAGACCCACGGCGGCTGAATACGACAGGCTGACGATGCCACCCTTGGCTGCTGAGTAGTTGGCCTGGGCCACCGAGCCGAGCGCCCACACGCCGCTGGTGAAGCCGATCAAGCTGCCACCCTCTGGTTGCTTGCGCATGATTGCGGCGGCTGCGCGGTACACGGTGAACGTGCCCTTCAGGTGCACGCGAATGACGTCGTCGAACTCTTCCTCACTCATGTTGAACAACATCCGTTCGCGCAAGATGCCGGCTACGCAGACGGCGCCATCGATACGGCCCCACGTGTCCATCGCCGCAGTGATGATGCTCTCGCCACCGGCCATGGTGCCCACGTCGCTGGCCACGGCAATGGCTTGCCCGCCTGCAGCGGTGATCTCGGCGACGACGCCGTCGGCAATCTCAGAGCTCGGCTCGCCACCGTCCATGCTCACGCCGAAGTCGGCCACCACGATGCGCGCGCCGTGCGATGCCGCAAGCAGTGCGATGGAGCGACCGATGCCGCGGCCCGAACCAGTTATGGCAACGACTTTGTCCTGTAGGTAACCCGACACGTGAACTCTCCTCGACCCCTGAGCGGACCCTGATAGTGCCCGCAAAATTCATCGAAACCATGCTGCACAAAGTTTCTGACACAACGTCAGATTGAAACGTAGCATCGACTATTCTCGGGTTTTGCATGCACCTGGCTGAAACTCCCGAACAAGAAACACTCCGTAAAGAACTCCGCGAGTACTTTGCCCAACTGCTCACGCGCGAGGTGCGCGAGGGCATGGGCGACAGTGGCGAAGGCAACCCCGAGTTCCGGCGCATCGTGCGTCAGATGGGAACCGACGGTTGGCTCGGACTCGGGTGGCCCAAGGAGTTCGGCGGTCAAGGCCGCCCACCCACCGATCAGTTCATCCTCTTCGACGAGGTTCAACGCGCCCATGCGCCGTTTCCCTTCGTCACCATCAACACCGTCGGCCCCACGCTCATCGCGTACGGCACGCAGGAGCAAAAGGATGCCTACCTGCCCGGCATCCTTGCTGGCGATCTCAACTTTGCGATCGGCTACACCGAGCCCGAATCCGGCACCGATCTGGCGTCGCTGCGTACCTCTGCGGTGCTCGACGGTGACGAATGGGTCATCAACGGCAACAAGGTCTATACCAGCGGAGCGAACCAGGCCGACTATGTCTGGCTGGCTTGCCGTACCGACGCGGAGGCGCCCAAGCACAAGGGCATCTCGATCATCATCGTGCCCACGAACGCGCCCGGTTTTTCGTGGACGCCCATCGTCACGGTCGGTGGCAACGTCACAACTGCCACGTATTACACCGATGTGCGCGTACCCAAGGGCAATGTGGTCAGCGATATCAACCGTGGTTGGCAGCTCATCACCACTCAGCTCAACCACGAGCGCGTCGGCTTGGCCGCGCTCACTGCACTGACGCACCGGCTGTACGAAGACGTCGTGGCGTGGGCGTCGATCGAGCCGTCGGGTGCAGCGAACGACGAGCGCATGCTCGACCTGGCGTGGGTGCAGGCCGACTTCGCGAAGTGCAAGGCCATTCTCGAAGCACTGAAGCTGATGAACTGGAAGCTCGTCCGTTCGGTCAACGATGGAACGCTCACCCCACAGGCGTCGTCGTCGGTGAAGGTGTTCGGCACCGAGCGCGGTGTCGAGGTGTACAAGCTCCTGCTCGGCATCCTCGGGCCATACGGTCACCTGCGCGAAGGCTCGCCAGGCGCGGTGCTTCACGGCGAGGTCGAACAAGCCGGGCGTATGGCGCAGATCAACACATTCGGTGGTGGCGTCAACGAGATTCAGCGCGACATCGTGGCCACGGTGGGCCTCGGCATGACGCGGGCCAGCCGATGAAGTTTTGGTGCGCCACGGCGTTCATGAACACCACCGAGTTGGTACACATCGCCACCCTGCTCGATCAAGCCGGTTATCACGGCCTGATGATCAGCGATCACCTCGCCTACCCGCGGGATCTGCAGAGCAAGTACCCGTACTCGCCTCATCCCGATGGTCGCCCCATCTGGGCTCCCGAGACTGCGTGGCCCGATCCGTGGGTGCTCATCGGCGCGATGAGCAGCGTCACCACGCAGCTGCACTTCACCACCAACATCTACATCGCCGGGCACCGTCCGATCCTGCAGGTGGCCAAGGAAGTCGCCACCGCAGCAGTGCTGTCCGAGGGTCGAGTTGCATTGGGCGTGGGTGCGGGCTGGATGAAAGAGGAGTTCGACCTCCAGGGTCAGGACTTCGCCACCCGCGGCAAGCGTCTCAACGAGATGATTCCAGCATTGCGAGAACTGTGGAAGGGCGGCTGGGTCGAGTGGCACGGCCAGTACTTCGACATTCCGGCGCTCACCCTTGAGCCGCACCCGCCTGAGCCCGTGCCCATCTACACCGGCGGCCACACCGATGCGGCGCTCAAGCGCGCAGCAAAGTTTGCCGACGGATGGATCGGTAACGCCTATCCGTGGGACGAAGCCGCACACTATGTCGGTCGGCTGAAGGAATTCCTCGCCGCTGAGGATCGCGACACTTCTAGCTTCGAGATCATCTGCGGCCTGTACGAGATGCCGTCGGTCGACATCTACCGTCGCGCCGCAGATGAACTCGGTATCACCGGCACCATGTGCATGCCGTGGGCGATGGGCAATGTGAGCGCAGGCGACCGCCGCAACCTCAACGACGTCGCGTCTGCATACAAAGGTTACATCGATCAGTTCGCCGAGGACATCGTCCTGCCCATGCGCTAACGATATTGGTCAACGACATCGGCCCTGTCACCCGATGTGATCGAGTGACAGGGCCGAGAGTCGAGCTGCGGTTCTTCGAGGCGCAGCGTCAGATCACGCCGGGCGACGACGGCGGACCACCAGCATGCTGATGCCGAGGGCGATCAAGAACCCACCGAAAGCAAAGATCACGCCCGAGTCCGAACCGGTGCTTGGCAGGGTAGCGATGGCGGCGATGGCGGCGATGGTCGTGGTCGTTGTTGTTGGCAGATTGGCTCCAGATTCCTCGTCCACTTTGGTGGTGGTGGTGGTGGTAGAGGTGGAGGAGGAGGTAGATGATTCTTCCGACTTGGTCGTTGTCGCCGGCTGCGAATCGCCAGCGCAGGTATGCGACAAGTTGAAGTTCTTGAAAAGAGTGAAGTCCGCGTTCGTGGTGGAGATGACGGCGGAACCGGAGACCAGGCTGGTCAGCGTTGAGCCAGCCGGCACAGCGATGAACACGTTGTCTGTCTGGATGCCGTTCTTGACGATCGTTCCCGTATACGAAGGATTACCGGCGCCAAGATTGAGAGTGATGGAGACAAAAGGAAAGGAGCCATCGTTTGGGGCGGTGATGAAGTGCCAGTAGGCAAAGCTGTCGTCGGGGCAGTCTTCGCCGGGGTCGGCGGTGTTGTTGCTCAGGGTCACCGTCAGCGGGCCGATTGCCGGCATGCGCGAGCCTGCGCTGGCGGGGCTAGGTAAGCCTGCCACAAGGAGCACGCTCCCTGCTGCCATCGCTGCGATACTCGCCAGGTTCCGTAGGTTCTTCATTTCTCTTCTCCGCTCGCTCAGGAATTCGCTTACACACAATATACGACGCGAGGTACAGACGATGGATGAGTCGTTTGGCCCAATCCGCGATCGCCACGGCTGTGCGTAGGACGTCTCCAGTTGGAGCTTTGTGATGGCCGGGCGGAGCAGGTGCGTAGTATCGGTGTCGAACCACATGGGAAGGTCGCTATGGGCGTCGAGGGAACTTGTCAGGAACGTTTCACCGGTGTCAGGGCACTGTTCGAACAACACTTCGCATCGGGCGAGGATGTCGGTGCATCCGTTGCGATCATCATCGAAGACGAGGTCGTCGTGGATCTCTGGGGTGGTACGGCCACCTTCGATGACGGCGTCGAGAAGCCGTGGGAACGCGACACCATCATCAACGTCTGGAGCACCACCAAGACGATGACTGCCCTCAGCGCGCTCGTGCTGGCCGATCGGGGTGACCTGGATGTGGATGCGCCAGTTGCTCGTTACTGGCCCGAGTTTGCGGCTAACGGCAAGAAAGGTGTGCTCGTGCGCCACCTGCTCAGTCATTCAGCTGGCCTGTCCGGTTGGCAGGAGCCGCTGGTGCCCGCCGACCTGTACGACTGGGAGAAATGCACGTCGATGCTCGCGGCTCAAGCACCGTGGTGGGAGCCCGGCACACAGAGCGGGTATCACGCGATCACGCAGGGCTACCTCGTTGGTGAGGTCGTGCGCAGGGTGAGCGGTGCGAGCGTCGGTTCGTTCTTCGCCAGCGAGATCGCTGGACCGCTGGGCGCCGACTTCTTCATCGGCACCCCTCCTGAAGCGGATGCCCGCGTCGCCCACGTGATCCCGCCGACTGGTGGTATCACCGACCCGAACGCGGCGCTGGACTCCATCGCAGCGCGCACGGCCCGCTACCCGAAGGGGGATGCCGCGGATTCATCCACTATCCCGTGGCGTCGCGCCGAGATCCCTGCCGCAGGTGGGCACGGCAACGCCCGCTCGGTGGCCACTGTGCAGTCGATCGTGAGTCATGGTGGACAGGCGCAGGGTGTTCGGCTGCTCTCCAAAGCTGGCGTCGAGCGCATCCTCGAGGAACAAACCTACGGACAGGACCTCGTGCTGCCCGGTGTCTTCCGGTTGGGCATCGGTTACGGCCTCAACTGCCCCGAGTTGCCGATCAGCCCGAACCCGCGTGCCTGTTTCTGGGGTGGTTGGGGTGGCTCGCTCGTGGTCAACGATCTCGATGCGCGCATGACCTTTGCCTACGTGATGAACCGTATGGGCGAGGGCACCACGGGCGACATGCGCGCCGGCGGACTGTTGATGACTGCGTATGCAGCGATGGCGGGCGGCTGATTCAGCCCGGCCAGACGATCGTCTGCATCTCGGTGTAGGCGGTCATGCCGAAGTCGCCGCCATCGCGACCGACGCCACTCATCTTGAAGCCGCCGAACGGTGCGTCGTGGTTGCGCTGCGCGGTGTTGATACCCACGTTGCCACTGCGCAGTTGTTTGGCGGTGCGGTAGGCGCGGTCGCTATCGGTGCTGAATACGTAGTCGTAGAGGCCGAAGTCGGTGCTGTTGGCAATGGCGATGCCCTCGTCGTCGTCTTCGAACGGCACAACCACGACAACCGGTCCGAAGATCTCCTCCTGCACGGGTGTCATGCCCTGCCGGCAGCCTGCTAGCAGGGTGGGAGCCACGTAGAAGCCGCGCTCCATGTGCGACGGGCGGCGACCATCGACCACGATCTCGGCACCCTCGCTGGCGCCGATGGCGATATAGGACTCGATGCGGTCGCGCTGTGCGGCGGAGATCACTGGCCCGACCAACGTGTCGGCGGAGGTGGGATCGCCCACCTTGAGGTTCGGTGCGTACGCGGCCAGGCGTGACACCAGTTCGTCGTAACGGCTGCTGTGCACGATGGCTCGCGTGGGCGCCGTACAGATCTGGCCGCTGTGGAACGACCACACGCTGGCGATCGCACCCACGGCCACATCGAGATTTGCGTCGGACAACACCAGGCCCGCGCCCTTGCCGCCAAGCTCGAGCAGCAGGCGCTTCATCGTGCGCCCGCCGGCTTCGAAGATGCGCTCGCCCACCCCAGTCGATCCGGTGAAACTGACCATGTCGACATAGCGGGTCTCGGTGAGCGCGACCGATGGCTCAGGGCGCGAGCTGGTGATCACGTTGACGACGCCAGCGGGGAAGCCGACCTCGTGCATGATCTCGGCGAGTTCGATGACGGCGAGCGGATCCTGAGGTGCGGGCTTCATCACCACGGTGCAACCAACGGCAAGCGCGGGCGCGATCTTGCCGACCATGTTCACGAGCGGAAAGTTGTACGGCGAAATGCATGCGACCACACCGACGGGTTGACGGTTGACCACCGCGCCGATGAGTCCGCCCGGTGCGAGGGGACTGGCCTGGGTGGGGGATGGCGGCAGCGCGATGTTGAGGTCCTTCATCGCACCGCGGGAATACCGCTCGAAACGCTCGATAGCCACGGGCACCTGCATACGCGAGCCCACCGTTGCCGTAGCGCCTGTTTCGCTGATGATCAACGGCACGAGGTCGCCGGCGCGTTCGCGCAGCTTGTCGGTGACGGCGGCGAGCAGGCGCGCTCGCTCGGCGGGGGGAGTGGCGGCCCACTTGGGGAATGCGTCCTGGGCTGCACGCGCCGCAGCCAGTGCCTGGTCCACCGAAGCCTCGGGTGCCTGGCCGACGACTTCCTCAGTGGCAGGGTTCACGATGCTGTACGTGCCGTTGGCGCCATCGACCCATTCGCCGCCGATCAACATCCGATAGTGCTTCGACATCTGCCGCGTCCCCCTCGTGTGGCCCGTGTCGGGCCGCTGTCAGTCTAGAATCTGACGGTCCGTCAGATTCTAATGGGGAGCTCCAATGGAGAGCAGGACAATGCTCGATCTCATCATCAAGGGTGGCACGGTCATCGATGGCACCGGCAGCGTGGGCGCCATTGCCGACATCGGCGTGGCCAACGGCCGCATCGTTGCCGTCGGTCATATCACCGACGAGGCGCAGGAGGTGTTCGACGCCACCGGACTCGTGGTGAGCCCCGGCATCGTCGATCCGCACACGCACTACGACGCGCAATTGTTGTGGGACCCCACGGCCAGCCCATCGAGCAATCACGGTGTCACCACCGTCATCGGTGGTAACTGCGGATTCACCTTGGCGCCCTTGCTACCCGGCGACGCCGACTATCTGCGCAAGATGATGGCCAAGGTCGAGGGCATGCCGTTGGCGGCGCTCGAGCACGGCACCGACTGGAGCTGGGAGACCTTCGCCGAGTATCTCGATCGAATGGACGGCAACATCTCGGTGAACGCCGGCTTCCTGGTCGGCCACTGCGCGATCCGTCGCTATGTGATGGGTGGCGACGCCGTGGGCAGTGCCGCCGATCCCGCCCAGGTGCTTGCGATGCGTGCCGAGCTGCGCGCCGCCATCCAAGCTGGCGCGCTCGGCTTTTCGTTCACCAACAGCACCTCGCACAGCGACGGTGAGGGCGAGCCTGTTGCCAGTCGGTGGGCCACACCCGACGAACTCATCGAATTGTGCGAGGAAACGGGACTCCACGAAGGCACCACGCTCGAAGGCATCGTGCCGGGCTGTCTCGACATGTTCGCCGACGACGAGATCGATCTGCTTGCGCGCATGAGCGCTGCAGCGAACCGGCCGATGAACTGGAACGTGCTCACCGTCGATTCCCGAGTGCCCGAGCGGGTGCCTCGCCAGATCCTCGCCAGCGACCGCGCCAGTCAGCTCGGGGGTCGCGTCGTTGCGCTCACGATGCCCGTGCAAGTGCCGATGAACATGAGCTTCGCAACGTTCTGCGGTTTGTGGCTGATTCCCGGGTGGCAGCAGGTGCTCGGCGTTCCCGTGCCGGAGCGCGTCGCAAGGCTGAACGACGCCGATACCCGAGTGCGTCTGCTCGAACTGTCGCAGTCGCCAGCTGCGGGTGTGTTCCGCCGCCTTGCCGACTGGGGCGAATACGTCATCGGCGACACCTATTCCGCGGTGAACGAAGGCCTCAAAGGTCGGGTCGTCAACGACATCGCCGCCGAGCGCGGCCGCAGCAACTTCGGCACCCTGCTCGACATCGTGTGCGCCGATGATTGCCGCACCATCTTGTGGCCCACGCCGCAAGACGACGATGCCGAGTCCTGGCGAATGCGCGCCGAGTTATGGAACGACCCTCGCGCGATGATCGGCGGTAGCGACGCAGGCGCGCACCTCGATCGGATGTGCGGTGCCCCGTATCCCACTCGGTTCTTGGCCGACTGCATTCGCGGTCGACAACTCATCAGCATTGAGCGGGCGGTACAACTGATGACGTCGGCCCCGGCCGCGCTGTTCGGCCTGCGCGATCGCGGTGTGCTGCAGGCCGGCGCCATTGCCGACATCTTCGTGTTCGATCCCGCCACCGTCGATAGTGATGGCGCAGCGCTCGTCACCGACTTGCCCGGCAACTCGGCCCGGCTCACCGCTGGCTCACAGGGCG
>JAYUWK010000149.1:0-3109 GCA_043753895.1 Actinomycetota bacterium | reverse complement strand
GTAATGACGCGCACCACCGATTCGGCGGCACCATGGTGTTCGCCGCGCCCCATCGGGCTGCGGCCGCGTCCCAGCGGGCGAATCCCTCGCGGGTCTGTACCATCTCGAGCACGAGGCCGACCACGAGCGTGAGACCGGTGATCGCGACGAGAGCGACCGTCAACAGCAAGCCTGTGGCCTTCGTAGAGTCACGACGATCGACGTAGAACTGTCGCAGTGCCGGGTGACGATGCACTTGTTCGACGAGACCGTCCGCGCCAGTCCGCACGTCGGTCGGATCGGTCCGACGCCCGCGACGTGCTACGAGCGTGAGTACGACGGCTACCACGACCGTCGCGACGGCGACAGCGATCAGGATCGGCACCGGTGTCCTCCACCGGAGACGGGCGACATCACACCACGATCCGATCGCCCTCGGACGGTTCCGAAGAGTTCGTCGCTGGGTCGGGGCTGCAAGCGCGCGTGCTGACAACCGAAGCACCCTCGGGCGATCGAGCCAGCACGACCGCAGTGAATGCCACCGCGGCGAAGCCCAGGACAGCACCGGCGAGGGCGTCGGAGAGGAAGTGCATGCCGCGGTACATGCGTGAGAAACCGACGATGACAGGAACAACTGCGGTGACAATCACCACCACGACCCGCGCCCAACGTTTCCGCGTGTGCCAGAACACGATCACGGCGATCGCGGCGTAGGCGGCGGCAGCGGCGGTGTGCCCGCTCGGGAAGCTCGAACCCACCGGCGAACCATCCAGCCGAGGCACATCAGAGCGATCCCGCCCGACGACGGCGGTCACGACGATGAAGGCGGAGGCCTCGATGGCGAGCGAGACGACGAGGAAGACCGGTTTGAACCAGCGGCGCCACAGCCAGAGGAACACGAGCGCTAGCAGCGCCGTGACCGCCACCTTCGTGGTCGTCTCTGCCAGCAGCGACCCCCAGACCGTGATGTGGTTCCACGTCGGAGTTCGCTGGGCGACCATCCAATGCGCCATGCGCTCGTCCGCGCGCACGATCGTCCCGCCTGCGAGCGGGCCGGTGAGCAGTGCGCCGAGACCGATCCACACGACAGTCAGTGCCGCCCACCCGCATAGCAGTTGCAGGGTCTGGCGCCAACGCAACGGCCATGTCGCTCGAAGGCGACCGTGAGGGCCGGTCACGGGGCCTGCAGTTCTCGATGGGTGAACGTCGCGAGACAGAACAACCCGTAGGCGGCGAATCCGACGCCGATGACGATCACGACGAGGACGCCCCAGGTTTCGGTGGCCAAGCGGCGAAGGGCACCGTCGAGGCCGGTGGCCTGCGCAACGTCGTAGGTGACAGCCGCCCGGAGCAGGAAGAAGCCAATCAGTCCGATTCCGAGGCCGCGCCCAATCTCGCCGACCGCACCGAGCCGCTCCGTCCTACGGCGGCGCTGCAGCGAGAGCGCCGACAGATCGAGCTCGTCAGTGACATCGCCACGGACACCTTTCACGAGCCGGTAGAGCCCCACAGCGATGGTGATCGCTCCCACGACGCCGATGAACAGGCGGCCGCCCGAGTGCGCCATGAGACTGCTTGACAGCGAGGTCACCTTGGCGTTGCCGTTCGGGTTGGTGCGTCCGCTACGGGCGAGCGAGATCGCCGTCACGGCGAACGTGGTGTAGATCACGGCACTGACCAAATAACCGATGCGCATGACCCACGCCTTCGTGTCACTGCCGCCAGGAAGCAGCGCGGAGACAACACGCCACGCGGCGTACAGCAACATGCCCCCGCCAAGACCCACATCAGCAGCGCGCCGCCCGACATCTGCGCGATCGTCTTCAGCGCACCGGTCGGACTCGCCTCCTTGGTCGGCGCGGTGGCCGCGCTCGACCAACCTGACGCCTTGGCCGCGATCAACAGGGCCAACACGCCTGCCACGAGATAGACGACACCTTTGGCGAGCCACCCGGCACGGCCGAACTTCACGACCCCCGGATGGTCGTTCGTGAGACGACCGACGGGATTGTGCGGCAGCGCGTGCGCTTTTGACATCTGGAGACTCCTTCGGCGGACAAGATGTACCCGACTTCGCCGTGGACGAACCTGGACCTCAGGTACGTGTATTCCGCACGTCGGGGTCGATGGTGTCGGCGCGGACATTGAGATCTCCGGCAACTTCGCGTTTGACGGCGGCCGCGCTTCTTTGTTGTTCGGCCAGCAGCAGGTCATCCGTGGCCTTCGCAGCCATGGCGTTCGAAACGTCTTGGCAGTCATACCGGGCGCGCCGTGCTCGCCGAGATATGTGTTGACATTGGACGAGCCGATTGGACGTACCGTCGAGTCCTCCGCGGTGTACTCGAACAGCTGCCGTCCAGGCAGATGCTGGCAGGAGCGAACGATCTTGGCGAGGCGGGCGTTGTCGACGAGTACATCGAAATCATGCGCCGACTTCCCGCGAAACGTGAAGCGGATCATCGTGCCGCGTACGGCTACGTGTCGATTGCGAAGTGTGGTCAGTCCGAACGATCGATTCGCGCGCGCGTACTCGACATTGCCGACACGCAAGCTGGTCACGTCGAGCAAACGCACGACCGTTGCAACCACCCGGTCATGACTGAGGTCATCTCGACCCAAGTCGCGCGCGACGCGCGAGCGCAGCGATCCGAGCACCTGCACGAACGAAACAAGATCGTCGAACTTGTTCTCAGACTGCCTCTCCGTGAACGCCGGGTGATAGCGGTATTGCTTTCCCCGCGCGCATCGCACCCGCGGCTTGGAGGTGACTCCCAACGTCGGCCGCGATCCAGACATCGCTCCACGCCGGTGGTACAGCGAGGACGAGGATCCGTTCTAGATCACGCGGCGAGGGCGCCTGCTTTGTGCGTTCATCGATGTACGTGAGTCGTTGCCGAGTTCGCAACGCAGTTGAGCAAGTTCGCGGGTACGAGTGGTCAGATCGCTTGAGCCGTCGAGGCCGGTTGCGAGTATCAGGGGTCTTCGCAGACATGGACCGCGTCGGTCGTCTTCGGCAGCGATGGGGACTGCCATGAACGCCGGGACGTCGCTGGACGTGGAGGTCCTCGAGCAGTTCGCGTGGCAGAATTCTGGCGTGTCGTCCCGAGCAGGTCCCGCGCGAAAGCATCAT
>JAYUWK010000148.1:0-28307 GCA_043753895.1 Actinomycetota bacterium | reverse complement strand
CCGGGCAGTTCCATTGGCCATCAGTGGGCAATTCTGATGGCCACCGATGGGCAGTTCCACTGACCGCCTACGGGCAGAAACTATTGGCCATTGACACGCAGTTCTCCCAACATCAGCGGATCGTGGAGACCGGAAGGTCCAACCGTCCGGACGAATCGCGGGTCGTTCATCCCGCAGCGGTTTGCCATCAGTCGTGACGGTACACAAGTGTCTGCGGCCGTCGGCCTCTGCCCGCCGATGGCCACTTGAACGTCGAGGGTGTTCAGCAGCCACGAACGTGATCGCTGCCGCGCGGCACGTCGGTCACCCCTTCCCGTGTAGAGCGCCTTTCTCGCTCGCGCCTCGCATTCTCTGCGTCCCGGAAGCTGTGCGTCTTGTCGCCGGGCTCCGGAACGCGCGACTCATGAGTTCCACTCGGACCCGATCCAAGAGACCGACCAACTCTGCTGGGGTTCAGGTCAGTGGGGAGCGGCCGATTCCCATACCGGTCGTTGGCGGCTCGCCGAATGATGACTGCGTCGGTCGAATGCGTTTATCTCGTTAGTTCGACAAGCCTCGAATCTTGACGTTTCAGCGCCGGGTGTAAAGCAAAAGTCAAGTTTGTGTCATCGCAAGCCGATGACTCTCGGTGACCCTTCCGCTTCTTCTCGGCTGTTTCGTCGTGCTGCTCGTGGTGCTGGTTCCCGTCGCTCTTTCGCAACACAAGAACGCCAACCTTGGCAGGACTTCGGTGGCGACGGTCGGAGCGGCACAACCCAACCTGGCTTCTGCCCCTTTGCCTACGCCGTACGCTCCCCCAGCACTGACCTCGTTCGCTCCTCGGCCTGTCACTCCAGGAGCGATTGCGATGGGCGTCTGGATGGGGCTCTGGCTGTTTGCGATATCCGCTGGTATCCCGATATTGATCATCGCCCATCGAATCGCGAACCGTTAAGGACTGGAAAAGAATGACTGCAGTAGGACCCGTCAAACGCGCGAGTGACGTTCTCTCGCCTCGAGCTCTGAAGATCGGGTGCCGATTCTTGGATCACAATTCTGGGCAGGAGAGAGCGCGACCATGACTATCGAATCCTCTGCCAATGCGGCAGTCATACGAAGCGAGAGCGGTCTAATGCGTTTGCGTTATGCCGGGCATTGCGGCACATGCGGGGCTGTACTGCCCGCGCGATCGGAGGCGTACTACGACCGCGTCCGCAAGAAGGCCTTCTGTCTCGAACATGCACCGCTGAGCCCTACCCCTGACACCTCCGTCACGCCCGCTGCTAGGCAAACGCCAGCGCTGCTGCCGCCTCTCTCATCGGAAGCGCGGCGGCACGACTTCCCAGTTGCGCCTACAGCGAGCGCCTCTGAACAGGATTTGGACACCCCGAAGCTGCCCCGTCGATCTGGCGATGTTGATCTACCCGAGCGGCTACAGGTCAAGTTCGCCACCTCATGCGGCGCGTGCACGAGGTCACTACCTCGCGGTGTCATGGCCTTCTATATCCGAGGAGCCAAGACAATGGTGTGCGAGGAGTGCACTCGTCGCGAGATCTCACTTGGCCGACAGACAAACGTGGCAGGGGCCGGGGCCGAACGAATGGCTGATTCGGCAAGTCGTCGCCACGCGGAGCGCCTTCTCGCGGCGTACCCCATGCTGGGCGAGGAACTCCTCCAAAACGCCACACCGCCGGCGTCTGCTCGCTCCTGGGTACGTGGCGCCGACGGCGAGCGAATCGTAGGCCAAGCGCTCGACAAACTCGCCGCCACCGGGCGGATCGAAGTCCTACACGATCGCCTGATCCCAGAGTCTCGGTCGAACATTGACCACATCGTTGTGAGCGCCCGACGCATCACGGTGATCGACGCCAAGCACTACCGCGGCGCGATCATCGACACCAAGACCGTCAACGACGATCGAGTTCTCACCATCGATGGTAAAGACGCGAGTCATCTCGTGGATGGCGTGCGCGGTCAGCGAGCCAAGATCCAAGCCGCGCTGGGTGCCGACTACACAGCAATCGTTGACGGCATCATCGCGTTCGTAGGCGCCAAACACGGAAAATACGGCACCGCGACCTGCCGAGGGATCTCCTGCATGAACGTCGAAGACGCCGTAGGGCGCGCCGCGTTCAGCGCCTGGTTCCCCGGTAACCCAAACATCAAACTCGACGCCAACAAACGCACCGAGCTCCGCGACCAACTCGCAGGCATCTTCCCCGCCTACCGCCGCTAGCACCCCGCAGATCAGCGTCGAGTGGCTTGACGCCAAGCGAGCCATAACCCGTCATCGGGGGAAGAACCGATTCTCATACCCGGCATTGGCGGCTCGTACACGAGAGGCGGCTGACCCTACATGCCGTTGGAGCCAAATGCGGCAGCGCGTTCTGAGGGCAGGCTGGATCGTTCTGTATGCGGCTTGGTAAGAAGCGGCAGGTTCTGGCCGCTCTGGGCGGCGCCCGGCCGGTCGCTTGGAGAGCAGACCCGAAGGCTTTTCGATCTCCTCGCGAACGATCACGGCTAGTGTGCTCCTATGGTGCACTACGGGAAAGTAGTCGGCGGTCAGTACGTGAACGCGACGATCGATCTCAATCGGAAGGGTGAGCTTGCGCTCAACCTGGGGTTCAAAAGGATCCCAAACCTCACCGCCGACGCAGTCACCTCGTGGGAGGAGATTCTCTCGGAGACGCGCGGTGGCGCTGCCGGCGCCGTCAGGAACATCGGTCAAGCGGTTGCGCGCGCCGCTCTGCCAGGGGCCACCGGGAAGGCAGCCTCAGCCGCAGTTGGTTCGACAGTCGACTCGGTGATGGGCGGACAGCACACAGTCCGTGTTGACTGGGTTGATGGGACGCAGTCCCTGATTCATCTACCGGACAAGCTTTTCCAGCACCTCGCGATTGTGCTCAAGGATCGCCAGCTGGCGACCGCTGCCCCGCCCGCTGCCTCTGCTTTTGCCGCGCCGACGTCCGCAGCCATACCCGGCATGTTCGGACAGATTGCAAAGCTCGCCGGGGTGGTACCCGCAGCGCAACCCGACGTGATCGAACAGATCTCAAAGCTGGCCGCACTCCATGAACAAGGAGCTCTCACGGAAGCTGAGTTCGCAGCGAAGAAGGCCGAACTTCTCAGCCGAATCTGAGCCACGACACGTGACTCGCCTACTCAGCAGTCAACGAAAGTGCTGACGTGGCGACCTGGCCGACTGTGCCGGCAGGCTCGGCGGTGTCGACAACGTTCGACCATCGAACCTTGTCGCGTCGCGTGCACCCTGGACCAATGCGAGGAGCTGGAGGCCGGGGAATGGGTTGCGCGGAAACTGGAGGCTGCACCAGAAGAGCCCATAACCCGGGTGATGCGCTCGGTGACGAGAAGGTCAAGTCGAAGCACACTGTTCAGCAGGTGAGTTTCGGGGTCCGCGCAGCGATTCATCGCACGTGCTCCGTGGCCCGGATCTCGCGAATGATGCGGACTGTGTCGTGCGGGTGTTCGATCCGCCACTGTTCGAGCCTCACTTGGTCCTCGCGTCGTTGGGGATCATCGATGCCGTTGGTTCGATGCCACCAGTCGAGTGCGTCTTCGGCGTAGCCAACCGCCGCGATGGGGCGGGCGATTCGGATCACGTCAATTGCATCGATAGGGTCCCAACCCTGGCTCAGAAGGACCGCATAGGCGGCGGACGGTCCCCGGTTGATACCCATGTGGCAGTGGATGACCACTCCGCCACCGAATTCGAGACTCTCACTAGCGAATTGAGTGACCGTCTCGAACCAGCGGTCTGGCATTCTTTGACCAGCGTCATCAACTCCGGCGTGTAGGTACCGCATCTCTGGCGCGATCGATAGGACGAGTTCTTCGTCACTCCATTCGACTCGGCTATCGACGATGTGCCGGATTCCCAATCGATGCCACTCCCTAATGGTCGTGGCAGCCTGCTCGAAGCGATGAGAGAGATCGCCGCCGGTCCAGAGCCGTTCCATGACCCGTGAGATGTTCAGCATTGGCGGCTGGCTCGGCGGCTGCCCGGTTCCGTGGCTGGATTCGACGTCGATGCGCGCTGTCTGTGTGGTGTTCATGTCTTCATCGTGAGGTCCCGCGACCTCTGCCGATATCGGGGGATCCCCCACACTTTCTTGGATCAAGCCGAGGACACTCGGACTCGCCGGCATGTGTCTGCGCGATAATCGCCGTGCCAATCACTGTTGATCGGAGCACCTTTGGTAACCCAAGTCACGATCACCAATCCTGCACGACCCGTTCCGGAGATCACTCTGGATCCGGGCCAAGAGATCGCATTTGGGCGCACTCAGGGAGGTGCAGCGCGAATCAGTGACCATCGAGCGGTGAGCGGCCGGCACGGGATACTGCGCGTCACCGGTGACGGCTTCACAGTCACCTCAACGGGATCGATGACGGGGTTTACCGTTGCCGACCGCACAACTCCCTCACGACTAATCAGTCCCGCGCGGCATCGGACCAGTGCCGGTGCCATTTGCCGATTGTTCAATCATCGTCGAGTACCAACGCGGTCTCGATTACCTCAACGTATGCGTAACGGGGAGTGCCGCAGCCACTTCATGGAAGCGCTCATGGGGACCAGAGATTCGCGGATTGTGGGCAGGCGCGAGAGACAAGGCCGCGCTGACACAACCGCCCTGGCCAACGCTCAAGTGGAAGAAGTCCAACGGCGTGCCCTACGCGTGGTTCGACACGCTCGTCGCTTTGTGCGAGCCCGCACTGGGCAAGCGGCCGGCTGGGACCCCTACCAATAGCCAACTTGCCAGGCAGCTCAACCTGACCGAGGCAGCGATTGAGCGGCACATGACGGCGATTTACAAAGCCTTTGACATCGGAGCCTTCGCTGGGCACCGAGAGGTCCTGGTAGCTATCGCGATCGATCAAGGCATCGTTACCCCAGGTGATATCGAGTAGTCCGCGGGTCCGCAAACGGAGTCGAAGCAGAACTCTGCCCTGTGTCAGAAACGACTCGCCTCGCTACACCCCCGATAGTCGCCTGCGTTCGGGGAATCTCTGTCACAGGCCCGTTCTATGATCCACTCATGCCGGACGTCCCTGATCGAGAAGCCACCGATGTCGTGCCTGGTCACCCCGACGCCACAGCTTGGCGACGGGCCGCTCGCCGACATCAGCATCGCTGGAGAACGAGCAACGGCTGGCCAGCTGGTACGCAGGCGCTACGCCCCCCGAAGGAGGGGACCCGTCTCATTGGGAGCCGAATCAATAGCGACTTTGCCAAGTGGACGGCGGCGAACTTTCTGACGGACGACGCGCGAGAGGCCGTTGCCAACCGGGTTGCTCACCCGGAAAAGAGCCAAACCATCGACCTTGAACGACTGCGGTGCGACCTGCTGTCGTCCATGCCAATGTGCTTCAACCTGTTTGGGCCATTGTGGCGCCGCCCTGATCTGGCCTCGGCTGTGGTGAACCGCTGGTTTCCAGATCTTTGCCCACCTGGAGCATCGGTCACGGTGAAGTTCGAATGGTCGCCAGGACGAGGCGATCCAAGTTGGCTCGGAGATCGCACGGCATTCGATGTCGCGCTCTGTATCAACGATGACGACGAACAGCGCTTGATCGGCATCGAAACGAAGTATCACGAATTCCCAAAAGCCCCCAGCCGGAGTCGTTCGAATCCGAGGTATCAGGAGGTGACCAGTCGAGCTGGACTTTTTTTGGACCCAACGGAGATAGCGATCGTCGCGGAGTCCGAGCTCGAGCAACTCTGGCGTGATCACCTTCTGGTTCTTGCGTGTCAGCAACACGACGCTGGACCAAGTGTGGTTCGATATGTGCTCGCCGCCCCGGCCGCGAACCCTTCCTGGCAACCGCTGGCCGCGACCTACCGCAATCTCCTCTCGCCCTCGACGAAGCCCACGTTCGAGTATCGCTCCCTCGAGAGTCTTCTCACGGAGGCTGCCGACCTGCTTCCACACTCGAGCGAGTTTCGCGCTCGCTATCTCGATGTCGACATGGTCGATTGCCAGTCATGAGAGGCGGCGACGGCCCACTTCATCCTCACCTTTGGTGAATCCGTGTGGTTCTCTGGCTCAGTGAGGGGCAGCTAATCGTGCGAATCGCTACGTGGAATATCAAACAGGCAGTGGCTCCGAAGAAGCCGTTGCCTGAATTATGGTCGTGGGCCGAGAACAGAGTGACCCCAGACGTCATGGTCTTCACTGAGGCGCGAGTGCCTAAGCCTCGATCCACCGATGGTCATGGTGTGAGGTGATACGCGTATCCGCGTGAAAGGCCTCCTGGGCTGGGACGATGTTGGTCTCTTACATCAACAAAGCCCAGACCACAGGAGACACTTTCAGTGACACGAGTATCGCATGCCATCGACCGTGTCGAAGTGTCTTTCGATGACCCGAATCTGGTCGCCAACGCAGGTTTGCTCTTGACCGCGACCTTGGCCGAACGTCTCGGTCTGGAGGCGATGATCGACTCGACGGTGAAGCTCGGTGATCGTGTCGGTGGTGCCCGGCCGGGGCGCAAAGTGTTGACGTTGGCGCACTCGATGATCGCTGGCGGCACGCACATCGATCATGCCGACATGTTGCGCGCTGGATCAACCGCCGCAGTGCTCGGTCATCGGGTGATGGCACCCTCGACGCTTGGGACGTTTCTCAGGTCGTTCACGTTCGGACATGTCCGTCAGCTCGAAGCAGTCAACGGTCGGGCGCTCCAACGGGCCTGGGCGACAGGCGTCAAGCCGTCAGCGGTGTTGGTGATCGACATCGACTCGACGATCTGCGAAGTGGTCGGCACACACAAACAGGGAGCCGGATACGGCTACACGCGCAAGCTCGGATATCACCCGCTCCTCGCAACCCGAGCCGACACCGGTGAGGTGTTGCACGCCCGGATGCGCAAAGGATCAGCGAACACCCAACGCGGCGCCCGCCGGTTCATCGACGAGGTTGTCGCGCGTGTCCGCCGCGCCGGCGCGACCGACGCGGTGACGATCCGGTTCGATTCCGGGTTCTGGGCCAACGACACGATCACCGTGTTGAACCGGTTGAACGTGCGTTACACGATGGCCGTGCGCTGCTCCAGCAAAGGCATCAACGACGCCATCACCGCAATCCCGGATGATGCGTGGACCCCAATCGCCTACACCGACGACGGTCAAGCCGAAGTCGCCGAATGCGACTACACGACCGGCGTCGGCAACAAGGCCGTGACACGCCGGTTGGTCGTGCGACGCACCCGTCTCACGGACAAACACCAGTTGAAGTTGTGGCCCGACTGGCGACACTTCGCGTTCCTCACCGACCTGGCCGGCACCGCCGTTGAACTCGACAAGTTCCACCGCCAACACGCTGTTGTCGAGCTCGCGATCCGCGACCTCAAAGAAGGCGCCGGGCTCGAGCACGTCCCGTCCGGGAACTTCCACGCCAACAGCGCCTGGTTGCAATGCGCGGTCCTCGCGCACAACATGATCCGCTGGACCGCGATCGCCGGCCGAGTTCGCGTCGACAACCAACTCGTCGTCGCCCGCACCCTGCGCACCAGGTTCCTCGCGATCCCGGGCCGGCTCGTCAACCGCTCCGGGCGACCAACACTGCGGATGCCGACCAACTGGTCATGGTCGACATCGTTCATCACAGCGTTGGACTCGCTCCGCCAGCTCGACTTCAACACCAGCTGAATACCGGTCTGCGGGCAGGCGCCCCGCAACACCAACCACCCAGCGCTGACAACCAGCAACAGCAAGACCGACAGCTTCACCGCGCCTCAGAACACGTCACCCACCACCCCGACACCACCCTCGTCGATCTCAAGCGCTAGGCGACACGCTCAAGGCACCCGTCGGTGGATCCAGGCTTAGGAAAGGGGTGGCCGATGGTCATCGTAGATTCCCCGCGTCTGATCGTGGGTGGGGTGGATACGCATCCCGACATGAATGTCGCTGCGGTGGTCGATATGAACGGTGGTCTACTCGGTGTCGAGTCGTTCCCAACCGGCGACGGGCATCGGTTGTTGGCGTCGTGGATGGCTGGGTTCGGGGCGATCGAGCGTGTTGGCATCGAGGGCACCGGTGCTTATGGGGCCGGCCTCTCGCGCCACTTCGCTCGGGTTGGAGTGGTCGTGATCGAGGTTGATCGCCCGAACCGGCAGAAGCGCCGCCAGCGCGGCAAGAGGGACCGCATTGACGCGGTCGAGGCCTCGCGTGGCGCCTTGTCAGGTCGTTGTGAAGGGATCGCCAAGTCCGGTGACGGTGCTGCCGAGGCGTTGCGAGCGTTGCCGGGGCTGAGCCAGTTGGCGTTCGGCACGCAGTGCGCGTTGTCGAGCTGGGGTTTCACGGTGGAGCGGGTGACGGGAATCGAACCCGCATGGCCAGCTTGGAAGGCTGGAACTCTACCATTGAGCTACACCCGCGTGCCGGTCCAGGCTAGCGGTGTCTACCATCACCCACTATGTCCATTGAACGTCTCACCTTCATCTACGACGCAAATAGTTCGTTGGTGGGGGAGTTGAAGTATTGGCTCGGGTCTTGGGTCGGGGCAACCCACTGCGCGCTGTGTGACATCACCCATCACAAGTTCGGCAAGCGGCGCACGTTCACGGAGTGCGCAGGCCGGCTGGGCGTGCCGATCGAGTATCTGCACCGCAATCAACTCGGTACCGAACTCGCAGCGCTCACGGTCGGCAAACTCCCGTGCGTGGTGGGCCACGCGGCCGAGGGCGACGTGATCCTGCTGGCTGGTGACCAACTCGAGGGCTTCTCGGGCGACGTGGACGCGTTCGACTCAGCGCTGAGCGCAGCGCTCGCCGCTCACTGATCCGGCGATCGAGACGACGCTGCGCCCACGCGCCCGCCAGACTGGTGGCATGTACCTGCCAGACATTCTCGCCGCCCCCCGCCCCGCCGCCGCAGCCGCGCTGAGCGATTGGGTGATGCTCGACGATGGCATTGCGCGTATCGGGGTGCGTGAGCGCGACCAGGGCGTCTACGTCGATGGCGGTGCCGACATCGACGAGATGATCGTGTGTTCTGCAGGTCGCTACACGGTCGAGCACGAGGGTGGGGTGTTTGATGTTGTGTCCGGCACCTCATGGGTGAAGCCTCGCAACTGGGCTGCGACCATCACCGTGCATCAGACAGTGCGCGAGATGTACGTCATCGATGTGCGCCCCGGCGGGGCGGCACCATCGGCGTATCTGTCGAACGCATACACGCTCGATCTCGGTACACCGATCGCGCGCCCCAACCCCCGCGCCGGCGAACCGAAAGATGCGCTGCACATCATGTGGGAACACAACGGTCTCGAGACCGGCGTGTGGGCATGCACTCCGGGAAGCTTCGGCATCTCGCGCGATGGCTACGACGAGGTGATGCTGATCCTCTCGGGCCGTGCAACGATGCATGCAACGAACGGCCAGATCTTCACGCTGGGGGCAGGCTCGGTGTTGCTCACACCCGATGGATTCGTGGGCTACTGGATCATCGAGGAGACCATCCGCAAGGTGTACACGAAGGTGCTCCGCCCGGCGTAGCTGCCGTGATGGCAGCGCCACTTCGTTGATGTCGCCGAGTGGGTTCAGCCGATTTGGGTGAGGCCGCCGTCGACAACGATGGACTGCGCCGTGATGTAGGCCGATTCGCCGCTGAGAAGGAACAGCGTTGCGTACGCGATATCCCACGCCGTGCCCTGCCGATCGAGGGGCACACGGGTGTTGCCGCGCGAGGGCCGACCCGCTGTTGCCAACCGGCCGAGTGGGGTGTCGATGAGCCCTGGCACCACGACATTGGCGCGCACCCCGTGCCGTGCACCCTCCAGAGCAACGTGTCGACAGAGTCCGAACAGCGCAGCTTTCGACGCGTCGTATGCGGGTAACCGACTGCCCGGCTTCAGCCCGGCGATCGAACTGATCAACACGATCGAACCGCCCTCGCTCATCAGCGGGAGCGCTGCTTTGGCGATGAGGAAGTGCGAGCGCACGTTCACATCGAACACGGCGTCCCAGGTTTCGGGGCTGGTGCCCTGCAGCCCACCACCAGCGCCGATGCCCACGTTGGTCACTACGCCGTCGATGCCACCGAGTGCTGCCATTGACTGCTCGATCACGCTTGCACAGGCATCGGCATCGGACACGTCGGCCTCAATGACAACGGCGCGAGTACCCGCTGCCTCCACGAGCTCGGCGGTGCGATCGGCCGAGGCACGATCCATGTCGACACAGGCGACTGACGCACCTTCACGAGCGGCGAGCACCGCGATCGCGCGGCCGTTACCCACCGGCGCATCGGGGTCGTCGATGTGGCGCGTGCCCGCACCAACCACCACGATGCGTCGTCCGGCCAGGCGGCCGCGGCCGAGTGCGAGCCCTGCCGACTCCGGCGAGAGCACTGGCGCGGGTCGCTCGGTGCTCACGATGGCCGGTCTTGCGGCAGGGGAAACGTGCCATTGATGAAGAGCGATGCCGGGAACGCGTCGGTGTCGTCTTCGAGCTGTACGCCGAACGTGTTGAGCGCCATCGAGACCAACGTGTACTGGCCCACGGCGAACACGATATCGAGCAACTGTTGTGTGTCCCATCGCGCACTCAGCTGCACCCACGTCGCTTCGCTGATGAACTTCGCGTCGGACAATTCATCGGTGGCCGTCAACAGCAATCGGTCGTCCTCGCTCCAGCCGGTCGCGCCGGGTCCGGCTGCAATGCGCTCGATCTCGACATCAGTGAGGCCCGAACGTCGCCCGATCTCGGCGTGCTGCGCCCACTCGTATCCGGAGCCGCACAGATAACCAGTGCGCAGGATGATCAACTCGCGTTCACGCGCCGGCAGGGTGCTGCCGTAGAGCACGTGGTTGCCGAACACTGTCCATCGCTTGAGCAGTTTGGGATGATGCGCGAGCGTGCGAAAAATGTTGAGGATGCGTCCGCTGTTGCGTTCGATGCCTTCGAGGATCGGCCGGGAGTCGTCATCCCAGTCGGAAGAATTGGTGAGCGGAACCCGTGGCTGATGAAGGCGCATGGCCGCACATTAGCGAGTGGAGAGCCGGTGCTGATCAGTGCAACCGTCCGACTCACACAATGGTTGGAATGAGAGGATTTGAACCTCCGACCCCGTGCTCTTAAAGCTGAAAAATAGGCATCTAACTGGTGTTGTGTGGTGTTGTGTGGTGTTGAGCAGTGTTTGAAGAATGTTACTCGTTTCGCCTGAGCCGGGGTGATTCCGACGTGCCAACACCACCCGGACGAGGGCGGAACAGGCACTGCTTTTCGGATTGATACATTTGCGAAACATCGAAGGTGGGGTTTCGACTCGTCGGAGCGATCGATTCGATCTGCGCGATCGCGGTCCCTCATCGGCCGCTTGAAGCGGCGCGAATGTCCACACCTTCTAGCGGTTTTCGGCCACAAGGTATGTCCCGTTTCAATCGGGCAGGGGGCCGCACGAATATTCGAGTGGGCCTGCCGTGTGACGCTCCTCCCACCAGTCGCGGCCAACCCCGGTGGCACTCCTTCACGTCATGGACTCCGCGCTCCTTGAACAGTTTCGCGGTCGCTCGGTTGCGATCGGGGGCGCCGGCGAGGTCGTCGCCGGTGGCGACTCGAACGAACGGCCGCTCGTCGGCGGCTAGACCTTCATCGAGGATCATGTCGTGTCGCCGGAGCCATGGATAGTCGCCGCGTTCGCGCACCACTCGTAGCGGAAGTGGTCAGCGGCACCAAGACCGTGCGTCGCAGCAACATCGTCATCGCAGCGACGCCGTAACCGAAATTGTAGAGCAGGACGCGGATGCGAGGGTCGGTGCTCGCCTGACTTGTAGCGCTTGTAGCGCTTGTAGCGCTTGTTGCGTTCTGTGTTGCGCGTTGTGTGTTGCGCGTTCTGTGCGGGCTGGCGGCTCTTTGGGCACTGGGAGTGTTGTGGTGCCGACCGCTTCAGGTTGCCTATCCGAGGCCTGGGTGCGCCGTTTCGGCTGGTTCGAAGTGGATGACTGCCCGGTTGGTATGCGCGATGTCGGTGCGGGTGAGTATGTGCCCGGCCGGGATCTCGAGTGCGAGTGAGCGGGCGCTGCTGCCATTTTGGAGCAATGCGGTGATGGTGGCAGCTACTCGGTCCGGGTCGGTGTCGAGGGTACCGACGACCTCGCTGCGCTGTCCGCACCAGTGCACTGTCGCAGCGTGGCCGTGGTCGAAGTTCACGCGCCATGGGGCCGGTGTCAGCACGTTGGCTGTAGCGCCATCGCGGTGCCATCCAACGACGACTCTGCGTCGGGTGCCGCTGTGTCGACCGGTGAACTCGAGCAGGGCGAGTGGTTTGACCAGCCGTCCAACGGGTGTACGTAACAGCGGCCTCATGATCAGGTTCGTGACCCGGACGACGAACGCCGGTGGTCGGGCATCGCTGATGGCGGGGTCGACAGTGGCAGTCATCTGTGTTCCTGAGCGGGGCCGGGTGTTGTGGTGGTAGCCCCGACGATCCGCTGCACGGCAGCGGTCGCGCCTTCGGCTCCTGGGTCTACGGGTTCAAGGTAGAAGCGGGCCCACGTGGCGCGTCCCGCGTCGACACCGAAGATGATTACGCCTCGCATCAGATGTGCGCTGCCGTCGGGGCGGGTGCCGCGCATCTCCCATTCCGACCAGGTCTCGTCACCGTTGGTGACGGCGCTGAGGATCGTGGCCGTGAGGTCCGGAACGGCCGTGAAGATCTGCTGCCAGTTCGCGCGTACTTGCTCCCGACCCGTGAACCCACGTCCCGGATGTGCCGGTGTCTCGTTGCGGTATGTCTCGGCGAAGCAGTCGACGAGCGCATCGAGATCGTGGGCGTTGGTGGCGTCGCGGAGACGTTCGACCATCGTTACGGTAAGTGCTGCCATCACATCCAACTTTCGATATAGTACACTAGAATGAAATGAGCGTAGAGCAGTCAAACCAGCAAGTCAACGGCCGACGTGCGTACGACTCGACCCGTCGACTCGAACGGTCGCGTGGCACCCGCACCGTTTTGCTCGATGCGGCATTGATCAGTTTCCTTGCACACGGCTACTCGGCCACCACGATCGATTCGATCGCGGAGGACGCCTCTGTTTCCGCAGCGACCATCTTCAAGACCTACACAAACAAGGCCGGTCTCGTGCGCGCCCTGTGCGAACGTGCGCTCGGCGGGACGGGTGCGGAACGAGCCGAGCAACGCTCTGACACTCTGCAGGGGAACGAGCCGGATCCTGCCAAGATCATCGAAGGGTGGGGGCGGCTCACCGCCGAGGTCGCTCCACGCATCGCCCCGCTTTTGCTGTTGCTCCGAGACGCCGCCGATGGCGACCCGACCGCCAAGTCGCTGCTGACCGAACTCGACCAAGCCCGACACGCCCGGATGACGCACAATGCACGCACGCTTGTCGACGGCGGACACACCCGTCCCGGAATCCGACTCGCCGACGCCAGCGACATCCTGTGGACCTACAGCTCACCAGAGCTGTACGACCTCCTCGTACGCCGACGTTGCTGGACCCGACGCAAGTACAGCGCCTTCGTCTCCGAAGCCATCAAACGAGCACTGCTATAGACATCACCCCCAGCGCGTGATTGGCAGGAATTTGGTGTGGTTGGCGTGATCCAGCCTCGGTGTCGGTGTCTGTTCGGTGGGTTGCTGGGCGCGGTTCATTCACCGAAGGCGCCGCACGTCATTCTGGTGCTCGGGGATGATGGCTCGCGTGCTCGTCGTCACCGGGGAGCAGGAGTCGTGTCCATGTGTCCGCTAGCCAGTGTTCGTAGGTTCGGGGCGTCCATCCGCGTTCTTGGGTGAAGAGGATGAAGAGTTCAGCGCTCGCGGTGGCCCAGATGACGTCGGCTGCTTCGCGGATCGATAGTCCTGTTCGGAGGGTGCCGTCCGGTCCGAGGTCGCGGACAAGGTCGCGCATATTCCGGGCGCGTCGATCGCTGATCTCGCTCCACACCAGCCGTGCTTCGTCATCGGTGGTGGCGGCATCGCGTAACGCGAGGAGCAACGGTGCCATCCGGTTGTGGATCTCGAGTACGGCGCGTGCGTAGATCGCGAGCTTGCGCGACGGGTCAGGTTCGCTGTGCATCGCTTGGACGTAGCCGCGCTCACTCGGTGCGAGGGCGCGGTCGGTCCCCGAGATTGCGTGTTCGATGAGTGCCCCCAACAGTTCGGGCTTGCGGCCGACGAGCTCGTAGACCGTGTCGAGATGCACGTCCGCGACGCGGGCGATCTTCGCAATGGTCGTCGCCCGATATCCGCCGGTGGTGATCAGATCGCGTGCGACCTCAAGAATTCGAGACCGGGTCGCGTCAGAACGCGCCTGGCGCGCCGCATTGTCGTATGAACGTTTGACAGCGGGTCTCATGCCGTCGATACTAGTTTGATCCGAGTATATTTCGGAATGATATTGGAGGACCGGTGTACGCATTCACCCAAGACGTGCCTATCGACGCAGCGTTTTACAGGAGGATCACCGACGGTCTCGGCGACGACCCACCCGAGGGGCTGCTTGTTCACCTCGCGATCGAACGGCCCGAAGGCGGACTTCGATACATCGACGTATGGGAAACTCAACAGGAATGCGATCGCTTCAGTGAGCAGCGACTACACCCGGTCATCCACGGGTTGCTTGCCGAGATATTCGGCGAACAACTCCCTCCCGAGCCGACGCAGGTGCCACTGGCGCTCGTGCACATATGGGGACCAATGATCGGTTCCGACACCGCTCCCTAAGCCTCGATCCACCGTTTGGTGAGCGGGTGTGGGTGGACGCGTCCACCAAAAAGGCCTCCTGAGATGGGAGTCTGTTGATGTCTTACGTCAGCAGAACCCCGACCCCAGGAGGCACTTCTTGTGCATTCATCATCGCGCATTTTGGACCGGTTGAACGCGACCTTCGATCATGATGGTCTGGTCGCGAACGCCGGGTTGATCGTGCCCGTCACGTTGATGGCCCGACTCGACCTTGAGGCGTTGATTGATGAACGCGTTGCGACCGGCTCGTCACGACCTGGTCGCAAGATTCTGACTGTGGTCGCCGCGATCTTGGCGGGTGCCACCCATATCGATCATGTCGACATGCTCCGCGCTGGTGCGACACACAAGGTGTTGCCGTTCAAAGCGATGTCCGCGTCAACGATCGGCACGTTCCTCCGCACGTTCACGTTCGGTCATGTCCGCCAGTTGGACGCCGTGCTGTCGCGTTCGTTGCAGCGGGCATGGGCGACTGGGGCTGGGCCCGCGACGAAACCGGTCGTGATCGACTTGGACTCCACGATCTGCGAGGTCCACGGCAAACAGAAGCAGGGAACCGGCTACGGCTATACCGGCGTGCTTGGTTATCACCCGCTCCTGGCCACCCTTGCCGGCACCGGTGAGGTGTTGTTTGCCCGGATGCGCCACGGCTCCGCGAACACCGCTCGCGGCGCTGTGCGTTTCGTTGATGAACTCGTCGCTGTCGTGCGACGCGCTGGCGCCACTGGACCGATCACGATGCGCGCCGATTCCGGTTTCTGGGCATGGAAACTCATCGACCGTTTGAACGTCCACAAGATCAGTTGGTCGATCACCGTTCGCCTGCACAAACACATGAAACAAGCAATCGCAGCGATCGACGATGACGCCTGGACTGACATCGACTACACCATTGGTGGGCAAGCCCAAGTCGCCGAAACCATCTACACGACCGGCAAAGGCAAACAGGCCCGCAGCGTCCGGTTGGTCGTGCGCCGCACCCGTCTCACCGACAAGGCACAACGACGGTTGTGGCCCGACTGGCGACACCACGCGTTCATCACGAACCGCACCGATCTCAACACGATCGAGGCCGACCAGTTCCACCGTGAACACGCCACCGTTGAACTCGCCATCCGTGACCTCAAAGAAGGTGCCGGACTCGAACACCTCCCCTCGGGCAACCACCACGCCAACGCCGCGTGGCTCGCCTGTGCGGTGCTCGCCCACAACCTCGGGGTCTGGACCACCACGATCGCCGGCCTGCCCCGCGTCACGAACCGGACCCGCCGAACCCGCATCATCAACCTGCCTGCGGTCATCGTGAACCACGCAGGCACCAAGCTTCTGCGATTCCCAGCCCGATGGCCATGGGCCGACCAGTTCCACAAGATGCTCAACACGGTCCGAGCACTCCCAGCCCCGTCAGGCTGACCCGCCGCACCGGGCCCGACGCACCCAACGACCGACCAGCGCCGACAACCGAACCAGCACGAAACCGGGCTTCAGCACGCCCCAAAACCGGCACCACACCGAACCAGCGATCGACACCGCCCACCCGCACCGACCGAACTCACCCAACCATCAAATCGGTGGATCGAGGTTTAGCCAACACACCGAACGGGTAGAATCCCCAGCCTCGCGCTGAATGCGCACAACGAGGACGACCACGCGCATGTCCGAGCTCCAGAATCGGGCAGACTGCGCTGGAAGCATCAAGACGGAAGGGCGAACATGAACGACAAAGCCGAGAACGAACCGCTCGCTGTAGCGATCGACCCAGATGGTGTCATCGTCGTGCACGGCGACATCGACATCGCCGGTGGCCCGGTGTTGGAAGCAGTACTCGTCGCCAATGAGACCACCGAACCGGTGGTGATCGATCTCGGCGATGTGTCGTTCATCGACTCATCCGGTCTGCGCAGCCTGCTCGGCGCCAGCAGGCGTGCCGGTGATCGCAACACCACCGTGGTTCTGCGATCTGTTGGACCCGAGGTGGCTCGGCTCCTCCAGATCACCGGAACAACGAGTCTCTTCACCATCGATGAACACGTGGACGGCGAATCCATGGGCGCAGATGACAGCAACGGAAACGTGTCGTGACCGAGACTCGAGTCATCGGCCCCGTCGACATTCGCGTCCCGTCCGATCCGTTCCTGTCCAGGGTCGTGCGACTCGCGGCGAGCGGTATGGCCTCGATGGCGGGCTTCACCATCGACGAAATCGAGGACATCAAGATTGCCGTCAGTGAGGTACTCATCGCGCTCATCGAGCACGGCGATGGCCAACCCGTCGATGTGCAGTTCACAGTTGATGATCGAGCCTTTGAGGTGCGTGGTCATACCGCTGTGGAGGACTTTGACACTGCTCACGCCGACTTGGCCCTGTGCCGCACAGTGCTCACGGAAGTATGCAGCAGTCACGACATCTACATCCTCGAAGGTCATGCACACATCTGGGCGGCAGTTGCGCACGCAACGATCGAATGATTTGGCGATGAACCCCGACGGCACCCAGTCAGAAGCCGATGAACTGTGGCTCCACGACGCACTGCTTCGCTATTCGACCACGCGCGACCTGCGGCTTCGCGACGAGATTGCGGAGCACACCTCGTGGATTGCTCTTCGCAGCGCCCGACGATTCTGGGATCGTGGTGAGCCCTTCGACGAGCTCACACAGGTGGCCCAGATCGGGCTGTTGAAAGCCATTGATCGATTCGATCCCACCGTTGGCGTGCACTTTGGCGCGTACGCAACACCGACCATCCTGGGCGAGCTCCGACGGCACTTCCGTGACTACACCTGGAGTGTGCACGTGCCTCGTCGGGTCAAGGATCTTCGTTCTGCGGTCAACGTGGCCAAAGACGAACTCTCCAGAGATCTGGGCCGATCGCCTCGTGTCGAGGAAATCGCCGATCGACTCAAGGTCACGCCCGACTCAGTGATCGAGGCACTCGAGGCGAACAACGCATATCGCGCCCACACACTCGATCCTGCCGGAGCGGGCTTCACCGCTTCGGCCGAGAACGACTTTGACGAAGTGCTGAATCGCGACGCCGTTGCCTCGCTACTGGATCGCCTGCCAGCGCGCGAACGCAAGATCCTGTACCTGCGCTACTTCGAGGAATTGAGTCAGGCGCAGATCGCCGAACAAATAGGAACAAGCCAAGTCCATGTCGGCCGGCTGATCACATCGAGCCTGGCCGCGCTCCGTCAGTTTCTGCCCGACAAATCAGCCAATTCGGATTGATCTGGGTCGCCCGCTTCCCAGCGTCTCAGGTCCACGCCAGTGGGGTATAGAGCTGGCGCCAGTTCGTCAGCGCTCGTCGACGGTGGCCCTCTGAAAGGACGTTCATGATTCCCCGAGTCATCAATCGCCGTATCCGACCGATCTGGACTGCCGCCCTCGTCGGCGCCGCGTGGGCCAACCGCGCAGACCTGAACCGTTGGTTCCGATTCGCTCGACGCACGATCGATCAGCGCAAGACCCGCTCACTCGCAGCAGTCGTCACCGAGGCCAGAGTCCGCGCCGCCGTATCAGCTGATCCGCTGCTGCGCCGAGATCCTGTGCTCAAGGACCTCACCGTCGACGATGGCGTCGTCACGTTGATCACCAGCAGCCCGACATGGCCCGACCCGTTGACGCAGGTACGACACCTGCTCACGGTGAAGGGCGTCCGAGAAGTGACCTCGAACCATCTCTGATCCGATTGGCTTCTTCTGGCAGCTCCTTTAGAAACCGGGCGAGGTCACATCCACCATCGCCTCGGCTGCATTGAGCCGACGGCGACGGGCGTTCACCACTACCAAGGCGGCGCCGATTGCACCGAAGCCGATCGCCCACCACAACAGCGGGCGACGCGAGCGCTTGTTATGCAGTGGTAAGTGAAGCGGTAGGTCCTCGATGTGGTCACGTGCGGTATCGACGAGATCCGACAGCATGTGGACCGTCGAGTCTGCGGCATTCCTGAGGGAGTTCGACATAGTGGCCTTCCTTCATGTGTTATCTCGCAACCGTCGACACGCGTCGACGCTGAGTGATGCCCCGCCACCGCCAGTCCTAAACGCCTCGGGCGAGTTTGCGTAAACCGGGTTTGAATCAGACCGGATCGGGGTACCCGATGAACATGATTGTACTTGGACTCATTTTCTTACTGCTCGGGCTGATCCTCAAGATCGGCCTCCTCTGGACCATTGGTGTGATTCTGCTCGTCGTGGGCCTCGTGCTCCTCCTACTCGGGAGTGCCGGACACGCGGTCGGCGGCCGACGCCACTACTACTAGACCGAATCGCTCTGATCTGAATCGCTCTGCTCTGAATCGTTCTGATCTGGACCGGCCGCAGCTGAGCGTCCGTCGAGCGCACCATCGCCCGACGCTCGCTCGCGGTCGGCCAGGTTCAGACTGGCCAGCGCCTGTAGGTCCTGATCTGATGCCTGCTCGACGGCAATGAGGCTGTTGTCCGCACGAAGCGACGAACGAATCAACTCGTCGAGCTTGCGTTGCGTCGCAGAGGTCTGCCGTTCTTGGGTGTGCTGGATCACGAACACCATCACGAACGTCACCGAGCCCGTCACGCTGTACAGCGTGATCTGCCACCACGAGGGGAACCCCGTGATGAAACCCGCCGCGGTCCACACCACAATGAGGACCGCGGCAAGAATTCCGGCACCGGAATGGGCCGCACGCTCGCCGATGCCATGCAGCAGTCGACTCGTCCAATGGCGCAGTTCCCAACCAGGCGCATGCTCTGCCGTAACCGACGAACCCCGGAACGATCGGCGACCTCGCCAACGGCCAGATGGACGCTCGTCCTCGACCCGTTGACGTTGTTCGTCGAGTCCTCGCTGGCGGTCGTCGCCGGGTTCGCCCCCTGGCCGATGCTCGCTGTTCGTCATGGGTAGTTCCTACAGCCAAATGCACGCGTTTCGGGCGCGTTGTGGCCGGAGCGTGGTGTGTTGCTGATATCAGTCAGGACTGACGAACCGGTACCCCAACCGCGGTTCCGTGACGAAGTAACGCGGTCGGGACGGATCTGGTTCGAGCTTTCGGCGGATGTGCGCCATGTGGACACGCATGAGGTTCGTATCGATCTCAACGGGCGAGCTCCAGATGTGCTGCAGCAGTTGTCGTTGCGTGACGAGTTGACCTTGATGACGAACCAGGAACTCGACGATCTGCCACTCGGTGGGCGTAAGGTGACTTTCCCGGGTATCCGTTCTGGTCGCGGTTCGGTTCGCCAGATCGAGAGCGAAGTCGGGCGTCGTCACCACGGCATCTTCGACAGCGGGTTGCCTCCGACGCAGCGCCGCGCGGAGTCGGGCAAACAATTCGTCCATTCCGAAGGGCTTCGAGACGTAGTCATCGGCGCCGGCGTCGAGCGCCGCCACTTTGTCGCGTTCTGCGTCGCGAGCAGACAAAATGACGACAGGCACATTGCTCCATTGACGCAGGCTGCGCACGACCTCGATGCCGTTCACGTCAGGCAGCCCAAGATCGAGGATCACTGCGTCGGGGTGTCGTGCCGCTGCGAGCACGAGAGCCTGGCGGCCACCCTCGGCAAGGTCGCAGTCGTAGCCCCGTGCCTTCAGATTCACCGCGAGCGTGCGGCGAATGGCCATCTCGTCGTCGACGACCAGCACACGTACCATCAGCTGCTCGTCGTTTCTGAATCGGCACAGGCCAGATCGATGACCACGGTAAGCCCGCCGCCCGGGGTGTCCTCAAGGATCAGCTCACCGCCCATTGCGCTGACGAAGCCGGTTGCAACTGCAAGCCCCAGCCCGACCCCATTGGGACTCGTGCGGCTGCTCTCATCACCGAGGCGCTGGAATGGCCGCATCGCTGCTGCGCGCTCGGGTGCAGCAATACCCGGTCCGCGGTCAACGACACGTAGATGCACTCGTGTGCCAACGGGCGACGCCTCGATTCGAATCGGTGAATCAGCGGGCGACCACGCGATTGCATTACCGATCACATTGGCGACAGCTCGCTCGAGTAACTCTGCGTCTGCAGAGACCATCGGGAGGTCCTCATCGATCGAAACCCGAACCGATGCGGGAACCTCGGCGATGCTCGTCAGCGCGTTTGCTACGACATCGTCGACAACCACCGGGCCGTATTGCAACGTGACGGCACCCCCCTGCAGACGGCTCATATCCAGCAGGTTGTTCACCAAGCGGTTGAGGCGATCTGTTTCGGCGTCGACGGTCTCGAGGAACTCGTGGCGTTGATCGTCGTCCCAGTGAGTCTCCGGGGACAACAGGCTGCTAACCGAGGCCTTGATGTTGGCGAGAGGAGTACGAAGGTCGTGCGACACCGCCTGCAACAGCGCGGTCCGGAGCTCGTCGCCTTCACGTGCCAGGTCGGCGCGCTTGGATTCCTGTTCGATGGCCTGATCGCGCAGCGCAACCGAGAGTTGATCGACGTGAGATCGAAGCACGAGACGATCATCCACCGTGAGGCGAGGTCCGGTGAGCACGAGTTGTGCGTCGTCGCCGACGTCGAACACCGTGACCCCGTCGTCGCCCCTCCTAGCGGGGTCATCACTGGGGTCGGTATCGGGCGACGCGGCCTCGGCCACCAATGTCGAGGTGCCGCCATGCCGCTGGCGCAACTCAACGCGCCGACAACGAAAGGTAATGACCAGTTGCTTCAACAATACGGGCACGGGGTCCGCGACTGCGGCCAGGGTGCCGGCTGATCGCGCCAGCGCCTCGGCCTCTGCGCGCGCTCGGCGGGCCTCGAGAGTTCGGCGCGCAGCGAGGTGTCCGTAGATGGACACAACAGCGGCAACGAGCAAGAACACGACGAGCGCGACGACATTCTGACGTTCACCGATGGTGAACGTGTGTACCGGCGGCACAAGGTAATAGTTCACCAACAGCGATCCGACCAGAGCACCAGTCAGGCCCGGCAGCGGACCACCGACCGCCCCGGCAGCAACAACGACAACGAGCAGGATGAGCAGATCACTGGCAAGGGTGAACGCGTCAGCGTTGTTGACCAAGAGCATTGTCATAACGGGTAGCCCCAGCAGCATCACCGCCCATCCGGCGAGCTGGCGTCGCACCGGAATGGGGCTACGCCAACGATGACGTTGTGGAAGTGATCGGTCGCCTTCCGGCTCGGCGTGAGCAATCACATGGACATCGATACCCTTGGCGTGGCGCATTGTCTCGGCAATGACCGACCCTTGGGTCAGCGTTCGCAGCCGCGAGCGTTGGCTTGCGCCCATCACCAATTGCGTCGCTCCGTGCGAAAGCGCGAAATCGATCAACGCGCGACCGACATCGTCGCCGGCGACCTCATGGAACGTGCCGCCGAGCTCTGTCACAAGAGTTCTGTGCCGCGCGAGATCCCCCGGGTCCTCGGCGCGAAGGCCGTCGGCGGTGACGACGTGCACTCCGATCAACTCACCGCGCGAGCGGGCGACAATTCTTGCCGCTCGGCGGATCAGGGCATCGCCATCGTTCGCGCCAGTAACCGCCACGACCACACGCTCGCGTGTCTCCCAGGCGTCAGTGATGCCTTGCTGCTGACGATATTCGTCGAGCGCGTCCTCCACCCGGTCGGCGGCCCAGAGCAAGGCGAGTTCGCGCAAGGCACCAAGATTGCCGGGCCGAAAGTAGTTGCCGAGCGCGGCATCGATGCGTTCGGCCGGATAAATGTTGCCGTGCGCCATCCGCCGCCGAAGGGCCTCCGGGCTCATGTCAACGAGTTCGATCTGATCAGCGGCACGAACTACCGCGTCGGGAACAGTCTCGCGTTGCACCACTCCCGTAATTTTCTCGACGACGTCGTTCAGCGATTCGAGATGCTGGATGTTGAGTGTCGTGATCACGTCGATACCGGCGTCGAGGAGTTCCTCAACGTCCTGCCATCGCTTGGCGTTCCGGCTGCCGGGCACATTGGTGTGCGCCAGTTCGTCGATCAGAGCCAGCTTCGGACGACGGGCGAGTACCGCGTCAACGTCCATCTCCTGCAGCACCGCCCCGCGATACTCGATGGGGCGTCGCGGCACGACCTCGAGATCACCGAGCTGCGCCAGAGTCTTCACGCGACCATGTGTCTCGACAACGCCCACGACCACATCGCGACCTCGTTCGCGCCGACGGTTACCTTCGTCGAGCATTGCAAACGTCTTACCCACGCCGGGGGCCGCGCCCAGGTACACCCGAAGGATGCCGCGGGCCACGGTGTTCAGCCCGCCTTGTCCAGAGCAATATTGAGCTCGAGCACGTTCACGCCAGGGTCGCCCAGAATGCCCAGCGGTCGGTCATCGATGTGTACGCTAATCGCCGCCAGCACGAAGCCGATTTTCATTCCTCGCGCCGTCGCCACACGCTGAGCCTGTAGACGTGCGTTGGCAATACTGATGTGCGGGTCGAGGCCGGACGCCGATGCCGTCACCGCATCGACCGGAACCTTCTGGGTATCGGTCAGACCGTTCTCGGCTCGGTACGACGCCACCCGTTCGGCTACGACCTGCAGCAGCGCCGGGTTCGTGGGTCCGAGGTTCGAACCGCTCGAGCTCGAGCCGTCGTACCCCGAGCCGGCCGCTGATGGGCGCGAATGGAAGTAGCGCGTCGCTGCGAACTGCTGACCGATGAGCGAGGAACCAACAGCCTTGCCATCGACGGTGACCACTGAACCATTGGCCTTGTCGTGAAACGTGACCTGGGCGACAGCCGTGACGGCCAAGGGGTAGATCACGCCGGTGAGCACAGTAAGCACGATAAGCGCAGTGAACGCCGGCGCAAGTTGACGGAGGAAGGACCTCATTACTTGACTCCCATCGCTGTGACAAAGATGTCGAGGATCTTGATACCCACAAACGGGGCGACGATGCCGCCGAGACCGAACACCAACAGGTTGCGGCGCAACACCGCAGCAGCACCCTCGGCCCTGAAACGCACACCGCGCAGAGCCAGCGGGATGAGTACCACGATGATCAGCGCGTTGAAGATGACCGCGGCCGTGATGGCAGAACGGGGCGACGAAAGGCCCATCACGTTCAGGCGATCGAGCGTGGGCAACACACCCGAGAACATCGCCGGGATGATCGCGAAGTACTTGGCTACGTCGTTCGCGATGCTGAACGTGGTGAGCGAGCCGCGAGTAATGAGCAGCTGTTTGCCGATCTCGACGATCTCGATGAGTTTGGTCGGGTTCGAGTCGAGGTCCACCATGTTGCCGGCCTCTTTGGCGGCCTGCGTGCCGGTGTTCATCGCGACTCCCACGTCAGCTTGTGCAAGTGCGGGCGCATCGTTGGTTCCGTCACCGGTCATTGCAACGAGCTTGCCGCCGGCCTGCTCGCGCTTGATCAACGCCATCTTGTCCTCGGGCGTCGCTTCGGCCAAGAAGTCATCGACGCCGGCCTCGGCAGCAATTGCTGCTGCGGTGAGCGGGTTGTCGCCGGTGATCATCACGGTGCGAATACCCATCGCGCGCAGCTCGTTGAAGCGTTCGGTCATACCCGGCTTCACGGTGTCCTTCAAGCGGATCACGCCCACGACCGCAGGCACGTCATCGTTGCGCCATTGTGCAACCACCAACGGCGTGGCGCCATCTCGGGAGATCGCGTCGACGATCGGTCCGAGTTCCAACGGCACGACACCGCCGGCATCAGCAACCATGCGTCGCACCGAGTCGGCAGCGCCCTTGCGCACATGGCGACCATCGGGGAAGTCCATCCCGCTCATGCGCGTTTGTGCCGTGAACGGCACCATCACCGCATCGGGTGAATCGGGTGCCGTGAGTCCGTAGCGATGCTCGGCCAGCGACACCACACTGCGCCCCTCTGGCGTTTCATCGGCCAGCGATGACGCCAACGCAACCTCGGCAACCTCAGCCTCGGTGTGCTCGTGTACGGGCACGAACTCGGCAGCCTGTCGTGAGCCGAAGGTGATGGTGCCGGTCTTATCAAGCAGGAGGGTGCTGACGTCGCCCGCTGCTTCGACGGCACGACCGGACATGGCCAACACGTTGCGTTGTACCAATCGATCCATGCCAGCAATACCAATCGCCGACAGCAGACCGCCAATCGTGGTGGGGATGAGGCATACGAGCAGCGCCACCAACACCACGATCTTCTGCTCCGCGTGAGAGTAGATGGCAAAGGGCTGCAGCGTGACAACAGCGAGCAAGAAGATGATGGTCAGGCCCGAAAGCAGAATGGACAGCGCCACCTCATTCGGAGTCTTCTGCCGATCAGCGCCCTCGACTAGCGCGATCATCCGGTCGAGAAAGGTCTCGCCGGGCTTCGACGAGATCTGCACGATGATTCGATCAGACAACACCCGGGTGCCACCGGTCACCGCCGAGCGATCGCCGCCGGACTCGCGAATCACCGGAGCCGATTCGCCGGTGATGGCCGATTCATCCACCATCGCAATACCCTGCACGACATCGCCATCGCCGGGGATGACCTCACCGGTCTCGACCACGCACAGGTCGCCGATCTGCAACTCGGGCGAGGGCTTTTCCACGATCGTGCCATCGGGCAGCTGCACACGGGCAACCGTTTCGGCCCTGGTCTTGCGCAGGGTTGCCGCTTGAGCTTTACCGCGCCCCTCGGCCATTGCCTCAGCGAAGTTCGCGAACAACACCGTGAACCACAACCACAGCGTGACGACAATGGTGAACACGTTGTCGTTGTGTGAGTTGCTGTCGAGGTCGCGGAACAACAGCACGGTGGTGAGGACTGAACCGATCTCGACCACGAACATCACAGGGTTGCGCACCATGACCCGTGGGTCGAGCTTGCGCACACTGTCCAACAGCGCGCCGCGAACAATGGTGGGATCGAACATGGACTTGCTCGCCGACGGTCGCGTGCGGGTCTTCGGTGGGCGCTCTTCGAGGACGGTTCTCATAGCGACAGGTGCTCCACGATTGGGCCGAGGGCCAGGGCTGGGAAGAAAGTCAGGCCGGCGATGATCACGATCACGCCGAACAGAAGGCCGCTGAACAAGGCCGTGTCCGTGGGGAAAGTCCCCGCAGTGACCGGCACCTTCTGTTTACGCACCAGTGATCCACCGAGGGCCAACACCGGAATGATGAGGAAGAAGCGGCCCACGAGCATCGCTATGCCCATCGTGATCGTGTACCAAGGGGAGGCCGTGTTCACGAATGCAAATGCCGAACCGTTGTTGTTGGCTGCGGAGGCGAAGTTGTAGAGCACCTCCGAGAGTCCGTGCGCGTCGGTTGTCTGCAGCGAGGTGAGAGCGCTACGCAAGACCACTGTTGCAGCCGCGAAGGCAAGCAGCGCCATGGGCATCGCCACGATGTACAGCACCACCAGTTTCATCTCGGCGGCCTGAACCTTTTTGCCGAGATACTCGGGTGTGCGGCCCACCATCAGCCCAGCGATGAACACCGCCATGAGCGCATTGATGAGCATGCCCGCCAGACCGACGCCAACTCCGCCCGGAGATACCTCGCCGAGCATCATGTGCACCATCGTGAAGCCTCCGCCTGCTGGTGTGAGGCTGTCGTGCATACAATTCACAGCGCCGGTGGAGGTGCCGGTGGTCGAGGCGGCGAATACACCACAGGTGGAGGGCCCGAACCGAACGTCCTTGCCCTCCATGTTGCCGCCAGTCTGCACGGCCGACGCGCTCTGGTCCACACCGATCGCGGTGAGCCGCGGATTGCCCGATTGCTCGGCAAAGACGGCGCCAAGAGAAAAGAGCAACCAGAACGTGGCCATCACCACCAGCAGCACATGACCCTGACGCTTCGAACCGGCGAGCACGCCGAAGGTGACCGTCATCGAAATGGGGATCAGCAACAGCAGATAGTTCTCGAGCAGGTTCGTCCAACCGTTCGGGCTCTCATACGGATGGGCCGAGTTGGCGTTGAAGAAACCGCCACCATTGGTGCCGAGTTGTTTGATCGCCGACTGGCTCGCCACTGGGCCCCCGGGCAGCACCTGCTCCGTTACTGGAGTGGAGGTGGCCGCGCCGCTCGCATCGGCGCCCGTCACAGCGACTGTTTGATCAAGTGGCTTCACGGACGTGTAGCCATGGAGGTTTTGGATGGCGCCCTGCGAGACCAAAATGAGCGCAACCACGAACGACATCGGCAGCAGGATGCGCGTGATTGTGCGAACCAGATCAACCCAGAAGTTGCCGAGCGTCTTCTGGCCACGCCGCACGATCCCGCGCACGAGGGCGACGGCAACGGCCATGCCGACAGCTGCAGAAACAAAGTTCTGCACTGTGAAACCCAACATCTGGGTGAAATGGCTGATCGCCTGCTCACCCGAGAACCACTGCCAGTTCGTATTGGTCACGAACGAGACCGAGGCGTTGAACGCACCCCAGGGTGTCGTGCCAACTCGGTTCGTGGGATTCAGCGGGAGTGATCCCTGCAGCCTGATCAACGCGTACAGGAACAGCACCGACACAAGACTGAACGCAAGCATCGCCATCGCGTAGACGTTCCAGCGTTGCTCGCGCTTGGGGTCCACACGCAACACTCTGTAGATGGCCCGTTCGACCTTCAAGAAAAGCCGGTCTCCCAGCGCCTTGCCATCGGCTTCGGAGCAATAGACCTTGGCCATGTAGCGGCCCATTGGACCCATCGACACCCCGAGCAGAGCGACGAGGAGAACCAGTTGAAGAAACCCAGTTGCGGGCATCAGAACCTCTCGGGGAAGACGAGGACGACGACGAGATAGACGATCACGAGCACCGATAGTCCGAGGCCGAGCGCATTGTCAAACGTGGAAGCAAACATCACGCGCGCACCGCCGTTACATCACTGATTTCGCGGTCTCGCATCGAGTCGTTCGCTACAGCGCTCTCGGCATCGAGATCGGCGTCCAACTCGTCGGGATCAGGCCCAATGATGCGGCCGCACCACGTCACATAACCAATGCATGCGAAGAAAAAGGTCAAGATCACCAAGACCATCGTGATGTCACCCATCGTGTGCTCCCATCCCTGCGTTCCGTCGGAGTTGACCGACACAACTCAGTCCTACACCGGAGCGCGAAGGATTGTGATCTTCTTCACGCTTCATTAGCGCAATGAAGGGCCGACATCGCTATGTGTTGCTGGTCAACACCTTTTCGATCTGTGCCGCAACGGCTGCGTCGAAGCCGCCTGCACCCGACCACAGCACCTTGCCCGCGTCGTCCACGATGAACAGAGCAATGGTCGAGCGATCGTCGATGCCGAGCGGTGTGGTCAGACGGCTCACGTCGCCGTACACCGTGAGTGTTCGCTGCAGAATTTGCGGCACCTTGATCGACGCGGCCATTCCGCCGTCGATGAAATTGCGAAACGGCGCCCACATCCGCCCGATGGTCGGGATCTCGTAGAAGCGAAACTCGTCGGTGGCAGCCGAGTAGGCCTCAAGCCACGGCACCCACGAATCAACCAGGCTCTGGTGATCACGACGGAACGCGACGATCACGGCGTTGAGGCGACCTTCGAACGCGACGGGGAGCATGACCTTGCGACCCTGTAGATCTCGGGCAGGCACGTTCGGAAAAGCTCCGGTGATGGACACATCCTTAGAGCGCGCGCCGATAGGTCAGGTGGCTGGGCTCCAACGGTCGGCCCACTTGACGAGTTTGACGGTGATCACGAGGGCGACGGCGAGTGCGATCTG
>JAYUWK010000147.1:0-3173 GCA_043753895.1 Actinomycetota bacterium | reverse complement strand
ATGAGGGCCAAGGGCAGCGGCGTCATCGTCAACGTCACGTCCGTCGCCGGTCGCGTGCCGGGGTCGCCGTACGGCGGCTTCTACTCGTCGAGCAAGTTTGCGCTGGGAACACTGTCCGAAGCGCTGTCCTGGGAGGTGGCGCCATTCGGTATCAGAGTGGCATGTGTCGAGCCTGGCTTCTTTGCGACCGAGATCTTTGCGAGCAGTGATTGGACGGTGCCCGCGCTCGCAAGCCAGTACGAAGCCGACCAGAATTGGGTGAACGACTTCTACGTGAAGAGCGGCGAGGCCATGGGCGCCGACCCGTCGATCGCCGGGGCGAAGATCGTCGAGGTGGCCACCGTTGACGCCAGCCCGCTGCACAACCTGGTGGGTGACGACGCCCATGTCTTCGTCGATCTGGTGGCACAAGCCGGCAACTTCGAGGGATGGATTCCCGTCGCCACGCAAATCATCGAAGGCGTCGCCGGCCCGCGACCAGTCAGTCCCGTCGTACATTCCCTACGTGTCACCGCTGGGACGCCGCGCCGACGGTGTTGAGCTGCAGTCCGATGAGCCCGACGCTCAGCAATCGGGCGTCACCCCCGATGCCGAGCGAACTGGGGGAACGGGCATTGCGACCAATGACGGTGATCGCGATCTCACCGTCGGGCAGGTCGAAGTCCGCCTCATAGCGCCGCGACTCCGGCATCGTCTCGACGATGTCGAGCACTACTGCGCCGTTGATCGAAACCGTGAATGGCGACTCAGCTCGCTGTCCGGCGATCAACGACACAAGGTCGAGTGCCAGGTGGGCTCGCCGGGGACCATCCGTGACGACCGGCATCGGCAGGATGAGGTGGAACGGCTGGTCATCGAGCCACGTACCCCAGGCCTCTCGGCCATGACCGCCCGCTGTGCGATACCTATACACCGCCCCGGCATCATCGAAGCCGAGGTACTCGCCGGGCAGGTACATCGCACTGGCTCGGAGCCGTTCGTTGGTAGCGCGAACTGACTCGATTTCCAGTCGCAGTGCCTCGGCATCGTCAACGGAGGCCTGGAACGATTGTTCGAGCCAGGCGACGTAGTCAGCGGTGACCTCGAGTGCCTGGCGAAGCACTGCTGCCTCGCCATCTCGTCGTAGCGACAGTGGCTGCAGATCGAGCCGGAGATTGCGCCCGCGGCGTGCTTCTGCGGCCAGCACCGTCCGAGCGAGAGCGCGGTTGACAGCCTCGCCGGCATCGGGGCCAGATGGCTCTTGCGCCTCCAGCTGATCGTTCCACTTGCAGGCAAACAGTGGTCGGTTGCGGGCCGCTACGAAATGCCGCCAGCGCGTGCCACTGCTCGCGCCGCGATGATGGCGGATCACTGACGCGGGTTGGTAGAGCACCTCGTAGCCGAGGCGCCGCACCGACATCGCGATGTCGACATCGACGTAGTACGCCGGGTAGTACCGCTCGTCGATGCCGCCAATCGCGTCCCAGACGTCGGCGCGCACCAGCAACGAGCTCGACCCGCAGTAGTCGACCGGTCGCAGCTCGCCGAACGCCTGGGCGGGAGGGGCCTCGCCGGCCCACGGTGGCGACGTCGACGCGTCCCTCCAGAGGATGTTGCCCGCATTCTGCAACGTGCGATCCAGGAAGAGCACCTTGCCGCCGATGGCTCCAGCCCGAGGATCTGCGTGCGCAGTCGCGACGAGGGATTCCATCCAGTCGGGCTCGACCTCGGCGTCGTCGTGCAGGACAATGAGCAGTTCACCCCTGGCGTGTGAGCGTCCGAGATTTAGGGCTCCGGCGAGGCCCAGGTTGACGTCGGACGTGACCACTGTTACGCCGCGGACGGCCACGTCGAGCATCTCCTTCAGCCCGGCGACTGGGTCATCGAGCACCACGATGGTCTCGAACGGGATGTCGGCAGGGCCGTTGCGCTGCAACGAGCGCAGGGCAGCCATGAGAAAGTCGGGCTCGGCCTTTGCCGGGATGAGCACAGACACCAACGGGACAGCGGACAGTGGTACCTCGATGGCGCCGGTTTCGCTCACATCAGCCCCATTCGTACGGGATGATCTGTTCTGCTTCGGACGAGTCCCACATCAGCTCGTAACGGTCGGGCGAATCGTGGTCGTAGAGACGACTGGGCATGCTGACGATCGAGGCCTCTTCGGCGCCAATGTTCTGCCAGCCGTGATACACGCCCGGGGGGATGACCACGAGGCCCTGGTTGCGTTCGCCGAGAAAGAACTCGTTGATGGCACCGTGGGTCGGCGAACCCTGACGACCGTCGTAGCAGACGATGCGCAGCGAGCCGGTGGCTGCGAACAGCCGATCGGTGGTGAACTCGTGGAGACCCCAGGCGCGCACGCGGCCCGGGAAGGTGGTGGTGAACGTGACCTGAACCAGTGGAGCGTCGGTGACCCCCCAGTCCTCCCGGAACACCTCGGTGAGGTGGCCGTGAGGGTGCGACGCCGGTCGCACAAGGCGGAGTGTGACTCCTTCGATCGGCAGGATACGTGGCGACCCCGGCGCAGTCGTGTACGACACACGTCTCGAGGCGGCATCGAATCCGTCGACCGAGTGCAGCGAAAACGATGCGGTGTGCTTCCCGTCATTCATGTCACCAAAAGGTACTCGGCCTCAGCCATTCGAGGACATCATTTGCTGAGTCGTGGGCCGGTTCTGCCAGAATCGCCGGGAACGTCCGATGAGGGGTACATCAATGGCCAACGACACGACTACCGATACGTCGAGTGGTGCGCCGGTGACGGCGCCGGTGCTTGATTGGGCGACGGACTACGACATTTTTGACGCGGGATACGTTTCCGACCCGTTTGGCATTTGGGACGAACTGCGCGCCACTTGCCCGATGGCACACACCGAACGGTGGGGTGGCTCGTGGCTGCCTACTCGCTACGCCGATGTGTATGCGATCGCCCACGACATCGAGAACTTCCCGTCGGGCAACGGCATCAGCGTGGTGCCGATCGTTGAGCCCGGGCCTGGCGCCACACCTGCGCCGGCCATTCTCACCGCCGGCGTGCCACCTATCAGCGCGGACCCGCCGCTGCATACATGGACTCGCCGGCTGATCCTGCCCACGATGAGCCCCGCCCGCGTTGCCGAGTACGAGGTCTTCACTCGCGAACTTTGCCGTCGGCTGGTTGACGATGTGATTGCCCGCGGAGAGGGCGATGC
>JAYUWK010000146.1:0-191318 GCA_043753895.1 Actinomycetota bacterium | reverse complement strand
CCTGTTGCAGGTTGGGGTGGCCCCATAGGGGCCACCCCAACACCATTGTTATTCGTGAATACTGTTCAACTGACCGAGGTCAGTTGACTGGCCATGCCTTGAGGAACGTCTCGACGTTGCCCGTGAGCAGCTGGATCGACATGTCGCGAACGGTCACGTCGCCGTTCTTGTCGATACCGAACTCCTTGCCGATGACCGACTTGTCAGCCGGAACCTTTACCTTGAACGCCTGCTCCATGACACTCTTGCGGGTGCCGTCAGAGGCTGCGGTCGCTGCCATGATGAGCTGCGTTGCAGCGGCGCCATAGATGGCGTAAGCCGAGGCCGGGTCGTGGCCGAACTTGGTCTTGAAGTCAGCAACGAACTTGGCACCAGCACCGCCGGCCTTGACCAGCTCGGAAGCCGGCAGACCTGCGAAGGTGATGTACATCGCCTGAGCTTCGGCCAACTTCTGCACCGTCGGGTAACCGGTGAAACCGTCGGGAGCAATGAGCTTGACGGCGCCCGTGTTGGGCCCGAGCACTGCGACCTTGTCACGGATCAACTGCTCACCGTTGTTGTCGTTGATTCCACCGAGGTATACACAGTCAGGGTTGAGGGCCTTGAAACCCTCGAACAATGCGGTGTAGTTGGGCTGCTTGGCATCCCATGCGGCGGTGGCAACGACTTCGATACCGACCTTCTTGGCTTCGGCGGCGAATGCCGAGGCGACGCCAACACCGTAAGTCTGCGCATCGTTGAGCACGACACACTTCTTGACCTTGAGGTCCTTGGCGGCGAACTGTGCACCGGCGGAACCCTGCAGGTCGTCGGTGGCGATGACGCGACCGTAATTACGGATACCGGTTGGGTAGTACTTGTCGGGCTCGCCCGGATCCCATGCCTTGGTGATGCCAGGGTTGGTGTTGGCATGCGAGATCATGAGCATTGGGCCAGTTGTATCCTGGTTCAGGACGGGGAGCTCGATCTTGGCGCAGCCTGAGTTGTAGGTACCCATGACGGCGATCTCTGCCTTATTGGCCACGTGATCGTTGGCGTTCTTGGCACAGGTTGCGTCGTCCCATCCACCCTTGGCAGCGGTGGAGTTGTCATAGGGCTTGGCGCTGATGGCGAAGCTACCGGCCTTGCCACCAGCCTGATCAATCACGAGGTTCACGGCGTTGTTGGTGTCTGCGGACGCATCGGCTGACGCACCCTGCAATGGCAGGTCGGTCGCAATGACGAGTGCCGCACCGCTTGCGCCGGTGGTGCCGCCGCTCGCAGTAGTGCCGCCGCTGGCGGTGGTGCCGCCTGCTGGGGTGGTTGTTGCTGTCTTTTTGTCGCTGCCGCACGCAGTGGTGACCACCGCGAGAGCTACGAGTAGGGCCGAAGCCTTCTTGAGCATCATGTATTGCCTTTCGTTGGCATGGTTTCCTCCCCCGAGGTAGATGAACAACGGATGATCGCCGGGCATCCACCAAACCGCCAAAGCGGCCTTGGGTCACGGCACGGGCGCCGCATGCGGGCATGGTAGTGCATAGCCGGGGGTGCTTCAAGGTTCACACCGTTTGTTAACAGCCGCGCCACGTGTGAACGGTGCCTGACGATTGAGCGTTTCGCGAACGCGTCGTCGCCGTCGTCAACGCACTGGCCCACCGACACCGAGGCGAGTCCATCGCCGTGGTCGCCCATGGCGGAACCATCGGCACCTATCTCGCGAGCGTTCTCGGCATTCATCGTTCGCTGTGGATGACTGTTGAAAATACAAATATCACCGTTGTGCACGTCGCCGACGACGGCCCCACGGTCGTGGCAATCAACGATTGCCATCATCTCTATGACCCCGTGCTCGGCCGGCAACCGCTTCGGCTGCAGGTCTTGACCAGCAGGACGCCATTGACCCGACGAGTACGGTCACCGACGTGAGCAAAATCTCCTCCTCCGCCTCCACCGATGCCGATCGTCCCGCACCCCTTCGCACCCCGATCACCGACATGCTCGGCATCGACTACCCCATCGTGCAGGCACCCATGGGTTGGATCGCACGGTCGCAATTGGCGTCAGCCGTGTCCAACGCCGGTGGTCTGGGCATCATCGAGACCTCGTCGGGCGATCTCGATGCCGTGCGCCGCGAGATCATCGCGATGCGCGAACTCACCGACAAGCCCTTCGGCGTGAACATCGCCCAGCTCTTCGTGCGCGACCCATCGATCGTGCAGTTCGTGGTGGACCAAGGCGTGAAGTTCGTGACCACCTCCGCTGGTGACCCCACCAAATACACGGCCCAGTTGAAAGACGCCGGGCTCACGGTGTTCCACGTGGTGCCCACGCTCGCTGCTGCACTGAAGGCGGTGGGCGCCGGAGTCGACGGCTTGGTTGTAGAAGGTGGCGAGGGTGGCGGCTTCAAGAACCCACGCGACGTGAGCACCATGGTGCTGATTCCGCTCATCGCCGCACACGTCGACGTACCCATCGTCGCGGCGGGCGGCATCTGCGACGGCGCGTCGATGGCTGCAGCATTTGCCCTCGGTGCTCACGGCGTGCAAATGGGCACCCGCATGGTCTCTGCGGCGGAGTCACCCATTCACGACAACTGGAAACAGGCAATCGTTACGGCCGCCGAAACCGACACTGTGTTCCTCAACCGCTTCTCCCGCCCGGGGCTGCGCGCCCTGCGCACAGAGCGCACCACCCGGCTCGAACACCTCGATCATGTCGACATGAGTGAGTTCGGCACGGCGATGGATTTGTATTTCGGTGGCGACATGGAGGCGTCGATCGCGCTCACCGGTCAGGTTGCGGGCCGCATCGAGTCCATTCGCAGCGTCGTCGACATCCTCCACGACACCATGCGCGAATTTCGATCAGCGGCCGCCGCGTTCGCCGCGTACGCGTGATCTACAAACCGAGCCCCGCTGACACTGTTTGTCAAACCGAGACGGTCTCGCCGACCTCGATCGTCGCAGCGGTGACCGCGCTGGTGCTCAGCCACAGTTGCATCGTGGCCACCCATAGACCGGTTGCGAGCGCGACGTGGAGCGCCACCAACACCGCTGGCACTCCGGTGAAGTACTGCGTGTAGCCAATGGCAGCCTGAGCGATGGCGAGGACCATCCACGTGGTGAGGGCGCTGTCGAGGACATGACGGTCCGCATGACGTGTGCGAAGCCGCCAGAACAACACGAACATTGCCGCAATGGCGCACATCACCGTGATGCCGTGGATGCGCGCGACCGTGCTGATGGCGACGTGGAATCGCTTCGCGGTCTCGTCGCCTGCGTGGGGGCCGGCGCCGGTGACGAAGGTTCCAGTGACCAGCGCAAGCCCGGTGAGCACGGTGATCAGTTGCACGTGCTTGCGGGTCTGCACGCCGACACTCGGTCCGCGTGCGCCGGCATCGGGTTCGCCGGCCCGTCGGACCAAGACCGTGCCGAGCCCGACGAGCACCATCGAGAGCAAGAAGTGCTGCTGGTTGGCGAACGGGTTGAGTTTGGTGAGGACCACGATGGCTCCGACGAGGCCCTGCATCGGAACACCGAGCGCGATCAGCACGGCCAGGGTCGTGAGATCGCGTCGGCGCGGCACGCGCTTGATCGCTCCGAGCACGGCGGCGATCACCACGATCATCACCACGCCGGTGAACAACCGGTTGATCTGTTCGATGGCACCGTGTGTGGTGGAGACATCGATGAACTTCGAGTCGCTGCAGTTCGGCCAGTCGGCACAACCGAGGCCCGAGCCGCTGAGGCGTACTGCTGCACCGGTGACCACGATGATGCAGAGCGCCACCAACGCAGCGATCGAGATCTTGCGATAGGTACGCGGCGTCATCGCCCAAAATCGTAGAGGCACGGGCCCGTGTTCTTCTTGGCGGCCGCAGGTGGCTACGGTCACGTTCGTGCTCAGCAGTTACGACGACTTCCCCATCCATCAGGCGTGCGTACCCATCGCTCACTCGGCAACGCCCGACGCGAACCACTACGACCGCTACTTCTTCAACGGCTACACAGCCGACGGTTCGGTGTATTTCGGCCTCGCGATGGGCCTGTATCCCAACCGTCACGTGATGGACGCGGCGTTCAGCGTGGTGCGTCGCAACGAGCAGATCAGCGTGTTCGCCTCGGCGCGCGCAGCCGCCGATCGCCGTGACGCCACCACGGTCGGCCCGATACGTGTCGAGGTCGTCGAGCCGCTACACATTCTGCGTCTGCATGTCGATGCCCCCGATCAGGGCCTGCGCGCGGAACTCACGTTCACATCGTCGTCCGACGCCATCGAGGAGCCGCACTTTTTTCAGCGCGCGGGAGTGCGCACCCTGTTCGATTACACCCGACTCACCCAGTTCGGTTCATGGGCGGGCTGGCTCGAAGTCGATGGCACGCGCCTCGATCTCACCGGACTCAACGTCACTGGTTCGCGCCGATCGTTCGTGGGGCGTACGTCCGGTGGGCGAACCGGCCGCGCTCGGCGCTCCGGTGGGTTTCCCGCAGTTCTTCTGGCTCTGGGCACCGGTAAACTTCCCCGACTTCTCCACCCACTTCGACGTGAACGAATACGGCGATGGCCGACGCTGGCACGAGGTCGGCACGCTCGCCCCTAACGGTTCGCCCGCCGAGATGATGCGCACCGTCGACTACCGCATCACTTGGCAACCGGGAACTCGTTGGGCAACGTCGTTCGAGTACGACCTCGTGTCGTGGACGGGCAAGGTGGCCACGATCTCGCTCGAGCCGATGTACCACTTCCAGATGCGCGGCATTGGCTACGGCCACCCCGAATACGGTCATGGGTACTGGCGGGGCGAATCGGTGGTGCACGGCGAGCGCATCACATTGCCAGTGGCCACTCCCTTGGCCCGCGAACACGTGCACGTGCAGACCCTGTGCACGGCCACCTATTGCGATGATGACGGGCGTACCGCCGAGGGCGTCGGCATTCTCGAACAACTCTGCGTCGGGAACCATCCCACCGGTCTGCGCGGCATCCTCGACGGCTATCAGCCCTGAGTCATTCGGTCGCCCGAACAGCTCGTGCTGTGGCCGAAGGCCGAAGTTGCGCCTTCGGAGCCCGTATTGGGCCTGTGGGACGGGACTTCGCCTCAAACCTTGCCGGTCAGGGCACTATGTGTGGCGGATCGTCATGCCACCGTCGACGGGAATGACCGCGCCGTTGACGAAGCTCGACGACGGCAGGCACATGTTCAGGGTCATGTGCGCGACTTCCTCGGGATCGCCGTAGCGCCGCAATGGAACCCGTCGCTTCGCGTACGTGGCCTTGGCCGCATCGTCGATGCCCGCAGTCATACCGGTGTTGATCGGCCCGGGGCAGATGCAGTTCACGGTGATGTCGTGCCGACCAAGCTCAACGGCGAAGCTCTTGGTAAGCCCCACCACACCGGCTTTCGATGCGGCATAGGCAGCCAGTCCCGCAGTGGTGACGATCGATTCGGTGGACGCGATATTCACGATGCGCCCAGACCCGACGGCTTGTAGGTGGGGCAGGCAGAGCCGGATCAATCGCGCGTGCGCAGTGAGGTTGACGGCGAGCGTGGATGCCCAGTTCGACTCAAACGATTCCTCGTCCTGAAACGCCGATGTGATCAGCGAGACTCCCGCGTTGTTGATCAGGATGTCGATACCGCCGAATGCCTCGACGACGCCTGCCACCATCGCCTTGAGTGCATCGATGCGGGCCACGTCGGTGACGAAACCCTGCGCTGCGTCTGCGCCGTGGAGCGCCCTGACTTCCTCGACCACCGTGCGCACGCGTGCATCACCGAGGTCGACTACCGCAACGCGGGCGCCTTCGTCGGCGAAGAGATGCGCTGTGGCCCGGCCCATGCCCGATGCTGCACCGGTGACGATGACGCGCTTGCCCGCGACCGAGCGCGACAGTGCGGTCAGGCGCGCCATACCTGACGGCCCGTCATGCCATACATCCCGAGGAACAACGCGCGTCGCGACGTGATGGCCATGAACGCAGTGCCCGGTGAATCATCGGGCCCACCCGGTGCGAATGCGTTGAGGTCGTAGTCGAAGACTCCATTCCAGAGCCGGCGCTTGGTCTCGAGGTCGTCCAAGATCTTTGCTGTTCCCCACACCTCGACGCCATCGCCTGCTTCGGTGACCTGCCAATGAATCGCCACATTGGGATTCGCCGCGACGTTGCGCGCCTTTACCGAATCAGTACCGCACATCGTCCAGAGCACATCACCCTCCCAGCACGGATGCACCGGGACCACGTCGGGATGATTGTCGGCGCCGACGGTGGCGAGGTGCGCCCACGGGCTGAGTCGTACGCAGTGCGCCTTGATCTCATCGAGGCTGATCGTGTCGTCGGCCATTGCTACATTCATTCCGGCATGGGGTAGTGGATGCCGGGGATGCCCATCTTCCACTGCTCGAACTCGTTGGGCACGATGCCCGCATACGGTGCGCCCACCTGAGGTTGATCCTTGTTCCACGAGAAGTGGCTCGGTGCTATCTGCCACGCACCTCGGCTGGCCTCCCAACCGCCGTCGACGAACAGGGTGTGGCCCGTGACGTAACTCGCTGCATCGCTGGCGAGGAACAGCAAAGGACCGCGCAGGTCGCCCTCCGGATCGCCAAGGCGACGCATCGGCGTGCGGCTCTCGATCCACGGCGCCATGCCCAGCATCTCGAACAACGGACGGGTCATCTCGGTGACGAAGTAGGCCGGGGCGATGGCGTTGACGCGTACATTGCGGTCGGCCCATTCGACGCCGATGTGCTTGGTCATCTGCAGTACGGCACCTTTGGCCGCCACGTACCAGGGGTTTACGAACTCGCTGCCGCCGCTGCCGAGAATGGACGCGATGTTGATGACCGAGCCGCTGCCGCGCTCGAGCATGTGCGGCCCGCACTCGCGCATGAATGCCCACACGCCGAACAGGTCGACGTCGACAACCCGGCGAAACGTCTCGTGATCGCTCCACTCGGTGGGGAGCCCGCGCAAATCGGAGATGCCCGCGTTGTTCACCAGGATGTCGATGCGTCCGTGCTGTTTCAGGGTCTCGGCAACGACGCGCTTCACGTCGTTTTCGTCGGTGACGTCGCCGGGGTGGCAGGTGACCGTGCGGCCGTGGCGCTCGCGTAGGCCTGCGGCATTTGCTTCCAGTAGTTCCTCGCTGCGCGCTGTGATCGCAATGTCGGCGCCCGCCTCGGCCAGCGTGTCGGTGAAGGTGAGGCCGAGCCCCATCGAACCACCGGTGACCAGTGCGACCTTTCCTGTCAGATCGAACATCCCCATTGCGTTCCCCTTTTGCCCTGGCCATCGTTCGACACGACGGCAACATCTCCTGACGCTAGAGCAGACGGGTACGGCTATGTCGCAGCGAAGCGTGCCGGTGCTTGTAGCGTTCAACCTCGGTGAAGAAGCAGACGGTCGAAGAACGACGTAAGGAAATACTGGAGACCACTTGTGAGGTGGTCATCGAGCGCGGCTTCGCCGCCACTCGCATTGCCGATGTGGCCAAGAGACTCAGCGTCTCCACCAGCCTCATCCACTATCACTACGACTCCAAAGAGCAGTTGCTCGCCGAAGCATTCAGCCACTACGCGCGCAAGGACCTCGCCGAGCTGCACGCCGAAATCGAAGCGGCTCCCAATTCGCTCGCGCAGTTGGACCGCGCTATTCAGGACTACGTGCCCGAGGGCAGCGGCGACATGGAGTGGATGCTGTGGATCGATGCGTGGGGCGAGGCGCTGCGAAACCCGATGATGAAACGGATCAGCCAGGAACTCGACGAGCAATCCGTCGAATTGCTTGAGCGGGTTCTCAGCGGCGGTGTGGCCTCGGGCGAGTTCCGTTGCGCCGACCCATCGGCGAGCGCGTTGCGCCTCACCGGCCTCATCGACGGTCTGGCGATTCAGTTCGCGGCGCACGACGGCCTACTCACTCGCGACGCGTTCATCGGTCATGTGCGCTGGCTGGCGGCCGCCGAGGTCGGTGTCGACATCGCTGACTTCGATGGCTCGCAAGCTGTGGTGCGCACCACAGCGAAGCCGCTTTCCCCCGCCACCGACCTAGCACTGCGCCAACTGGTGGCGCGCTATTGCGACGGCGTGCAGCGGCGCGATGCCGACATCTGGGGCTCCACGTGGGCCAACGATGCATCGTGGGATCAAGGTCGTGGCAAACCCGTGAACGGGCGGGCCAACATCGTGAAGGCATGGGTCAGCGCAATGAAGGGTTTCGAGTGGGTCGTGCACGTGGCACCCCTCACGGTGTTCGACATCAACGAATCCGCGGGCGAGGGCACCGGGCGCGTCACGGTGCAGGAGCGACTCAGGACCACCGACGGCACCACGGTTTCACTGCTTGCGGTCTACCACGACCGCTATGTGCGCACCACGCTCGGCTGGCTGTTCGCCGAACGCCGCCTCGAGGTCATCGAATACGTATAGGCGTCGGCACCGCCGTCACTGGGCTGAACGTACGGTCGCTAGGGCCTGACCTCGTAGAACGCGTTCACCGAGTGATCGACGTCGAGTTTGCGGAACCGACTGAAGCCGGCCTTGGCTGCCATCTCCCGTGCTGTGTTCTCACTGAACCCGAGCGTGCCGAGGCCTGCGCCATCGGGAGCAGACATCGCCGACGACATGCACGAGAGCACGCTGATGCCGTACATCAACGGCGCCATCGGGTTCTTGCGTGCGTTCTCCATGAACGTGTCGTGCGCCTTGATGTCGACGAGCAACCACGTGCCGGTTGGCGCAATCGCGGCTCGCAGCGCCTCCATCATTTGCTGAGGATGCGTCATGTCGTGGATGCAGTCGAACGTGGTGATGAGATCCACAGAATGGTCAGCCGGCAGTGGGGACTGGCGTGGATCGTGAAAGCTCGCGTTGGTGACGCTCGACTCGGCCAGCTTGGTGGCGGCGCGATCGAGCGCGTGCTGCGAGATGTCGTAGCCCGTGAATGTGCTCGTCGGGAAGGCTCCGGCCATCAACAACACCGCACCGCCGGCTCCGCACCCGACATCGGCCACCACCGCCCCGGCGCGTAAGCGCTCTTCGATGCCGTCGAGCGCCGGCAACACGACCGGGAGCAGAAAGGTCTTGTTCCACGGCTCGAAGCTTCGCTCGATACCGATCGCCCCGGCACAACCGTGGCTGTCGTAGTTGTAGCCGACACCGGTACGGAAACTCTGGGGCATGTCGTCGAGCGTGGCCATCGTTTGCGGGAGGCGATGGAACATACCCATGCCATATGCCGGATGCTCCGGTGATGCGAGCACTGCAGCGGCCTCGGGCGACAGCGAGAAACGCTCGTCAGCGTCGCAATCAATGATGCGTGCGGCCGCCTGGTTGTAGGCCCACTCGCGAACCCAACGTTCGTGTAGTTGCAGCGAAGCGGCAAGTTCGTGTGTGCTCACTGGCACACCCGACTGCTTCATCGCCTGGTACATCCCCAAGCGGTCGCCAAGGTGGATCATGCCCGCGGTCACGGCCCCTTCGAGCTTGGTGAAGACCTGGAATGAAAACATCTTCAGCTTGTCGGGATCGACGGGTGTCTCGTGACTCATCAGTGTGGTCCGTTCAGTTCGCAAGGTTGATGTAGATGTGCTTGGACTCGAGGTACGCGTCGAGCGCGTAGGGGCCGAGTTCGCGCCCGATGCCGCTGTGCTTGTAGCCGCCCCACATCGTCTCGGTCGGCGCTGGCTGGCTGTCGTTGATCCACACCACACCGGCCCGAATGGCCCTCGCTGTGCGCAGGGCGCGACCGATGTCGCGTGTCCAGATCGCGGCGGCGAGTCCGTACTCGGTGTCGTTGGCAAGCGTGATGGCTTCGTCGATCGAACGAAACGGAATCACCGTCATCACCGGCCCGAAGATCTCCTCGCGGGCGATTCTGAGATCGTTCGACGTAGCTTCGAAGATGGTGGGCGGCACGAAATATCCGCCGCTCAATGCAGGGTCGTTGGGTCGAACGCCTTCGAACGCAAGCTTGGCTTCCGTTCGACCAACCGAGACATAGCCCTCGACCCGATCGCGCTGTACCGCAGACACCAGTGGACCCATTGTTGTCTCCGGGTCGAGGCCGCTGCCCAGCCGGATGCCAGCCGCGAAGTCGGACATGGCCTGCAACGTGTCGTCGTAGATGCTCGCATCGACGAAGACGCGACTTCCTGCGGAACACACCTCACCCTGGTTGGCGAACACCCCGTTGCACGTTCCCGGTACCGCCACCGACAGATCGGCATCGGCGAACACGATATTGGGGCTCTTGCCACCCAGTTCGAGCGTGACCCGCTTGAGCGGATCCGCACACGTGCGCTGGATGTGCTGACCAACCGCCTTGGAGCCAGTGAAGCTGATCTTGTCGACCATCGGGTGCACAAGCAGTGGGCCACCGGCGTCGACACCGATGCCGGTAACGACATTGATCACACCGGCGGGTACCCCAGCAGCTTCGGCGATTGCCGCAAGTCGCAGTGCCGTGAGCGGCGTCTGTTCTGCCGGCTTGAGGATCACCGTGCAACCGGCCGCGAGTGCCGGCGCGACCTTTTGTGCAGCCATCATCATCGGATAGTTCCACGGCACGATCAGCCCGCACACGCCCACCGGTTCTTTGACGATGAGGCTCATTGCGTCGGGTCCCACGGGTGGGATGTCGCCGCTGATCTTGGTGGCCCAGCCCGCGTAGTACTCGAACATGAAGGCGACCTCGTCGATGTCGCCGCGTGCTTCAGCCAGCGGCTTGCCGCTGTCGCGCACTTCGAGCTCGGCCAGTTCGTCGCGCTGTTCGCGCACCAGTTCGGCCATCCGGAACAGGATGCGGCTGCGTTCGCGTTCGGATACAGCAGATCCCCAGCTGCCATCGTCACTCGCGCGCCGGGCGGCTCGTACGGCGAGGTCAACATCGGCGGCACCGGCTGCGGGCACCGCAGCGATGACGGCGCCTGTCGACGGATCGATCACGTCGATCGTTTCACCGCTGAGCGCGTGCACCCAGCGTCCGTCGATGTACATCCTCAGCGCGTCAGCCATGGCCGCACGGTAGCAAGGTCTAGCGCGTGCGGTCCTGAGCGGAGAGGTGCTCGACATCGGCGAGTCGGGTGAGTGCAAACGTGAAACCATCGCCGAGCTCGAGCGCTTCGAGCCGGGTGATCGAGGCATGTCCGAGCACGAAGCGATCCCACTCCCACGGCGTGGGCTGCAGTCCGAGCAGGTAGCTGATGATGGCCGAGTTGGTGCCAGCGTGGGCAACAAGACACAGACGCATCTCCGGATTGTCGATGCGCCACACGGGCAGATCACCGGGTATCAATTCAATGCCACGTTCGGCCAGGAACAGGCCGCATCCCTCGCGAATCCGGGCGATGAAGTCTCGATTCGCCTCGCCGCCAAGAGCGGACAAACCATGCCAGCGCTCGTGTGAGGGCTTCCGGCGTTCCTCGGCAAACGCAGCATCGGCCTTCTCGCGGGGAGTTCCCTGCCAGACAGGGCTGCGGATCTCACGCAACCAGGCGTGAACCTCTTCGTTACGGCCGGTTCGCGCGTACAACGGCGCAGCGGTCTGGCGGGCACGCTCGAGCGGCGAGACCAGGACCTCGTTGAATCGCTCCTTGGCCAGGGTCTCGGCCATGTGTGCGGCCTGGCGATGTCCGCGCTCGGTCAGCGGCGGGAAGTCGATGTTCATGCCGTCGACGACCCATTCCGGTTCGCCGTGACGTACCAGCACTATGTCCATGTCAGCAGCAGGTCCATGTCAGCACTCTGTCCATCGCAGCTCTCGCTCCATCGCAGACGATAGTAGGCGCTGTGCCTACGATCGCCTCGGCTCGTCAGGGAGCAATCTGGAGGTTTCTGATGCCATTGAGCGAAAACTGGGCCACCTTGTGGGAGGCGCTCGCTGACGCGCAGCCCGACCACGTCGCTGTAGTCGTCGGCGATGTGCACCTTCGTTGGAGCGAACTCGACGACACCGCCGCCCGCTTTGCTGGCGCGCTCGCGGAGCACGGAGTGACGACCAATACCCGGGCGGCACAGTTGTTGTTCAACTGCCCCGAGTACCTGCAGACGGTCTACGCCCTGTTCAAACAGCGAGCCGTGCCGGTGAACGTGAACTACCGATACCTCGCCGCCGAGATCGCTCACGTGCTCAACGACAGTGGTGCCGAGGTGCTCGTGTTCCATGGTTCCCTTGCGGACCGCGTCGCAGCCGCAGCGGCCGCCTCTCCACAGGTGCGGCTGCTGGTGCAGGTCGATGACGGCACGCCGCTGCTGGCGGGCGCGGTGTGGTTCCACGACCTCATCGCCGCGAACGAGCCAGCCGCGCGTATCACTCGCAGCGGCGACGACCTGCTGTTCCTCTATACGGGTGGCACCACCGGGCTTCCCAAAGGCGTGGTGTGGAGCCATGTCGATCTCTTCGGAGCGCTGGCGTTCACCGGCTACGTGTCGGCCGGACTCGACGTGCCTGCCACTGCCGAAGAAGTGGGTGCCACTGCGGCTGCATTGAATTGCGCAGGTCGCAGTCCGGTGAACCTGTGCGCGCCGCCGCTCATGCACGGCACCGCGCTCTTCCTTGCGATCTCCGCATTCGTGATGGGTGGCACCGTGGTCCTGTTGGGCGAACGACGGTTCAATCCGCACGAGTTGTGGCGACTCGTGGAGCGCGAACATGTGACACAGCTCTCGATCGTCGGCGACGCGTTTGCTGCGCCGTTGGTACACGCGCTGCAGAGCGGCGCGGCTGCGCAGTCGTACGACGTCACATCACTCCAGCGCGTAATCAGTACGGGGGCCACCCTGTCGAGCCAGCACAAGCGCAGCCTGCAGGCCGCTGCCCCTCAGATCACGATCATCGACATGATCGGTGCCAGCGAGGGTGGGCCGTTCGCCGTGAACATCACGCTGCCCGGCACTGACCCCGGCGACACCGCTGTGTTTACGGCCTCTCCCCACGCCGTTGTCCTCGACGATCAGTGCTGGCAGCCGCTCCCGCGAGGATCAGCACAGCCCGGCGTGTTGGCCGTCTCCGGGCCGATGCCCTTGGGTTACCACAACGATGATGCCAGGACCGCGAACACCTTTCGTGTCGTCGACGGTGTGCGATTCACGGTACCTGGCGACTACGCCGTCATCGACGCTGATGGCACCGTGCACCTGCTCGGCCGCGGCACGGTGTGCATCAACACCGGCGGAGAGAAGGTGTACCCCGAAGAGGTCGAGGTTGCCGCGCGCAGCCACCCGGCGATCGACGACTGCATCGTCGTTGCGACCCCGGATCCGCGATTAGGGAGTGCGGTGACACTGATTGCCTCGCGCAGCAACGACCCCGGCGTGCCCGCCATCGTTGCGGAGGATCTGATCCTGTATCTCCGCTCCCGGCTCGCGTCGTACAAGGCACCTCGTCACGTCATCTTCGTCGATGCCGTCTATCGCAGTCCGAGTGGCAAGGCCGACTACACCTGGGCCCGCGATATCGCGGTCGCAACGCATGCCGGGAGCTCCGAGTAACCACGGCGCTAGCGTGCATCAGCGTGGACTCGACCCCTGCGCAGAACAGCACTGTGGTCTCCTCGGCGTTCCCCTATGCACCCGATTGGCATCCCGATCCGACGCACCGGTTCGAGTTCCGTTATCACAACGGGCAGTCGTGGACGGGCGATGTCGCGGTCGACGGTCGGCGCTTCCTCGATCCACTCCACACATCGCCTATAGACCAGACCAACGCTGCGTTTGCGCTCCCCCACGCGCCGTCGTCCACTAACCGCAAAGCTGTCGCAGCGCTGGTGCTCGTCATCGGATCGTTGGTCGTCGGGTGGGTGCCATTCATTTCGGTGCTGGGCGTTGTCGCCGCCGTGCTCGGATTCATCTTCGGCATCTCCGGCGTACGCGCCGCCCGACGCAACCCACAGCTCACCGGCCGCGGTCTTGGCGTGGCAGCGATCGTGCTTGCACCGATCGGCTTGGCCGTAGCGAGCTTCGGGATCTGGTTCACGGTGCAGGTCGTCCACGAGTTCGACAGGTTCGCCTACGTGGGCCAGTACTCGGTGGCCACCACGCGCTGCGACGTCGACACGCAAGGAGTCGCCCACTTCGACGGCACCATCACCAACGAGTCGCCCAACGCCCAGTCGTACCACCTCGTGGTCGAGTTCCTCAGGTCTGGCACCACCAACGTGCTCTACATCGCGAATACCGACGTCAGCGACGTCGCGCCGGGCGAGACCGCGCGATGGTCAGTGCAGCATCCCGTGCAGTTGATCACCCTGGACTGCCGGATCAGCGCGGTCACCGGCCCGTTGCCGTTTGCAAACGCGTCGCCCTGACACGTGGCGCGATCGGGCGCTACTGCCAGTTGAGGGCACCTGCCTCGCGAGCTTCCGTGGTGGCATCACGCATCTTGTCGCCGTCGTAGCCCACGCGCAGCCCGGGCACGACCTCGATCACGACGCGACGCGGAGAGTCGAGCATCTGCGCGAACTCGTCCACGAGGGCCTGTCCCCATCGTCCCATCAGTCGCTGTGCGAGCGCTGGATAGAACCACGCTTTGGTCGTGGCATCGTCGTGGAGTACGGCCGCGCCCTTGTATGTCACCGTCTTTCCCCGCCTCATCGACGTGCCGGTGGAGCTGACGACCACGGCGACACGGCTGTCGCGCCGCATCGCGGCAATGCGCTTGCGTTGTGACGTAGCTGTCATCCAGAACCGGCCATCGTGATGCAGATAGCTCATGATCACGGCCATCGGCGACCCATCGGCGGTGACCCAAACGAGTGTGCACTCGTTCTGCGCGTCAATCAGTTCTGCCTCTCTCGCCGGGTCCAGGCCGTACACCGCGACGTCCTCGTAGTTCGTGATGGGTTGACTCATCTCAGTTCTCGGTTTCTGTTGAGTTCGATGCTGATGGAAGGTCGAAGTGGCCAGCAGATGCAGACAGTCCGCCGTCGACCGCAAGGGTGACGCCGGTGATGAATGACGCCGCAGGCGACGCGAGAAACCACATCGCCTCGGCGATCTCAGCTGTAGCACCCCAACGCTGCATCGGGACGCGTCGGGCCACGGCGCTGTGAAGGTCGGGCATGCGTTGGAGCCCGAGTGTCATGCCGGTCTCGGTGGGACCAGGGGCCACTGCATTGATACGTACACCGTGCAGCGCGTAGTCGATGGCAGCAGCACGGACGAGATTGATGACACAGCCTTGCTGGCGTTATATGCCCAGTTCCCGGGATCACCGCCGAAACCCGAGGTAGATGCTGTTGCAACAATCGCACCGTCGGTGCCGGTCTGTCGAATGGCAGGGGCGGCACAGCGGATTCCCAGGGCAACACCGCGTAGATTGACGGCGAGCACCTCATCGAAGCGCTCGATGGCGCCATCGGCTTCGAGGCCCGGCGAGCCAACAGTGCCGGCATTGAGGATGGCGACGTCGAGGCGACCCCACTCGCGCAGCGCGGCCCCGACCGCAGCAGCGTTGGTGGACTCTGCGCTCACGTCGCCGACCACACACACCACACGGTCGCGACGATGCGCCAATCGCAGCTCGTCGGCGCGTACGTCGACGGCTACGACCGCACAGCCGCGCGACGTGAACAACTTGACCGCGGCACGGCCGATGCCCGACGCCGCACCGGTGATGACTGCAACTCGCTGTGGCCCCACGCCGCCACCCTATGCTCGCTCGCACAGCGCAATACTTACTGGGGGTAACCAATGGATCTCGGACTCAAGGGCAAGAAGGCCATCATCACCGGCGGCAAGCGTGGTCTCGGTTTCGCCACGGCCACACTGCTCGCACAGGAAGGCTGCGATGTCGCGATCTGCGCGCGCGGCGACGTCAGCGAATCGGTCGCGGCGCTCGGCGCCCACGGCACCAAGGCATTCGGCGCGGGCATCGATGCAGCCGACGGTGACGCGTACAAGGCATGGCTCGCACAGGCCATCGAGCAGCTCGGTGGATGCGACATCTTCGTGCACAACATCTCCGGCGCCAGTGGTCGCGGCGAGCAGGCATGGGTCGACAACCTCAACCTCGACATCCTCGGTCTGGTGCGCGCCGAGAAGACCGTCGTGCCGGCCATGGAAGCGGGTGGCGGCGGTGCCATTGTCTGTATGTCGTCGATCGCCGCCCAGGAGGAATTCGCCGGCCCCGGCAGCTTCGGTCCGATGAAGGCCGCGATGACGGCATACGCGAACAACCTGTCGCAGTCGTTGGCCCCCAAGGGAATCCGCGTGAACGTCGTTTCGCCGGGGCCGGTGTTCTTCGAGGGCGGCAACTGGGACACCATCAAGACACATATGGAGGCGTTCTACGACGCCACCGTGGCGAAGATGCCACTCAAGCGGCTCGGTCAGCCGAACGAGGTCGCGAACGCGATCGCGTTCCTTGCATCGCCTGCCGCCAGCCTCATCACCGGCGCCAACATCGTCATCGATGGTGGCTACACCAAGCGGATCAAGTTCTAGGTGGCACGCATCAACGCCTATCTCGTGACAGGCGGATGGTGGCACGACTTCGACTACGCACGACTCGAACTGCTCCAGCTACTCGCCCAAGACGAGCGAGTGCGCGTCCAGGTGGCACAGGACTACGACGATGTCGACGCGATCGCGCACTGCGACTTCTTGGTGTCGTACACATGCAACGTGCGACCCAGCGCCGAGGTCCAGCAGGGTCTGCGAGATTGGGTTCACGCCGGCGGGCGTTGGTTCGCACTGCACGGCACCAACTCGGCCATCGACCCACCGGCGGGTGGCCTGGGCGCAGGTTCGTTCGTGACTCCACGAGCATTCCCCACGTTCGTCGACACGCTGGGCAGTCAGTTCTTGTCGCACCCTCCCATCGAGCCGTATCGGGTCGCCATTTCTGCCGGAGCCGAAAATGACCCTGTCGTTGCAGGCATCAAACCGTTCTTCGCAGACGACGAGTTGTACCTGTGCGAGTACCACGGCACCGTCGAGCCGTTGCTCGAAACCCACTGGCACGGCAATTCCGGACCCGGCTTCGCCGAGGCCGACTGGCCCAACGACGATGCCCGCCTCGTGATGTACCGACGACCGCTGGGCGAGGGCTGCGTACTGTATTTCACTCTCGGCCATTGCCGCGGCCACTACGACATGGTCGCGCCGCCGTTCAATGGTATGTACTGGCCCCGGGTCGAACGCGGTTCGTGGGACGTTCCCGAGTACCGCGAACTCTTGCGCCGGGGCATGTCGTGGGCCAAGGAACCTGCCGTGGCGCGCGCCGAATCGGCGGCATGATGCTGGCCGGCCTGGTCACCGGATTACGGCGTTTCGAACTCGTCGAGGTGCCCGAGCCCGAGCCGCGTCCCGGCACCGCTGTGGTGCACATCACCCGGTGTGGCATCTGCGGCACCGACATCCACGGCTTCCTCTCTGACGAGCCCTACAACCCGGCTATCTGTGGACACGAATGGGTCGGGCTGGTTTCGGCCGTCGGCGATGGCGTGCGCAATGTCGTCGAGGGAGACCGGGTCGTTGCCGGGATCGCTCCACCATGCGGCCACTGCCCAGAGTGCCGTGCTGACCGGCCGGCCTATTGCGTTGCGTCGTTCCTCGGCATGATCGGTCGCGATCGCCTTGCTCCTCCGCATGGCGGATTCGCTCCACGCATTTCGCTCGATGCCCAACGACTCATCGGCGTACCCCTTGCAATGACCGACGACGAGGCCGCGCTCGTGGAACCCGCAACCGTTGCGTTGCATGCTGCACTTCGCACCCGACCCAGAGCCGACGACACGGTGATCGTGCAGGGATGCGGCCCGATTGGACTGTTGACACTGCAGTGTGTGCGCGCTCTTGGTGCCGGGCGCATCGTTGCCATCGAACCCAACGAGCAGCGCCGCGCGCTCGCGCTGGCGTGTGGCGCCGATGTTGCGATGACTCCTGAGGAAGCGGGCTCCGAGTTCGGACGCGATGGAGCCGATCTCATCTTCGAGTGCGCCGGCGTTCCCACCACTGTGCAGCGTGCCATCGATCTGGTCCGTCGCGGCGGAACCGTGAATCTGGTAGGGCTGGCCAGTGGCATGGCGTCGGTCTCACCGGGCACGTGGCTGATCAAGGAAGCCACCGTCTTCGCATCGCTCGGCTACGTGCACCACGAGTTCGCCGAGGTGATGGACCTCATCACCGACAGACGGATCGACGTCTTACCGTTGCACGACCGCACCGTGTCGCTCGACGATCTTCCTCAGGCATTCGCCGATTTCGCCGACAACCCCTCGAGCGCCGCGAAGGTTCTGGTCGACCCACAACGCTGAGCCGTTCGTCGCTCGACGCTCGCGCGTGCTGTGACCACAATTGTTCGCCACTATTGACGGCTCCGTGAATGCTCAGCGCACGTCTACGGTTCGTTCGGCATTCACGAACGTTGCAAGACGGCGCGTGGCCACCAGTCTGGGTAGACGAATACCTGCGCTGCGCCAGATGTGGCGTTTGGCCATGGCGCTAGGTGCTCGGGGTGGGCACCGACGAAACGACCGCACATCCCGTCGTGCTGTACGAACCCAACCGTGCCAACGCAGCGTTCACTTCATCGGTGGTCAGGGCCTGTAACTCTTCAGCCACCGTGGCGTCGGCTTCGATTGCGGCTACGTCGTAGTTGTGCTTCGACAGCAGCGAATCGAACGCAGTGATGAACGCCGCAGCGGTGTCCACGTCGGTCCTCACATCAGCAGGTGCCTTCTTCTGCAGCGTCTGCACCTGCCCGAGGATCTGCTTCATCGCGGACCGCGCCTTGGCAGGATCACCCCCCGTCACATCGCTGCCGAGCGAGTCGTTCGCGGTCTTGAACGCGATTACCAGGGTACAAAAATCGGCCTTCTTCCCGGCGGGCGTGCTGGTGCCGCTCGAACACCCGGTGAGGCTCATGAAGAGAAGGGCAACAACGGTGACCACGGCTTTGATACGCATCGCCGCACAATAGCGAACGAGTTCTCCCGACGGCCGTTGCTGATACCACGAGACCGGTTGTTCCACGAGACGATCAACGACTTCGGCGCTCACCGTCTCGGCGATTCGCTAATGCGCCACACCTGCAAAACTGCGGCGCACGACTACGCCAACCGCGCGGATGCAGCCGATACCCACCACCATCCCAAGAGCTACCATCACCGTGTTCGTGGCCATATGACCGGTGCGAAAGCGCAGGTCGATGACATGGTGGATCACCCACCGCAACACGACCGACGACGCCACAGTGCAGAGCGCGAACAGCGCAGCACCTGACACTGCGATGAGGAACGGTTTGGGTCGCACGCGTACGAGACCTCGCACCAGACGCCCGGCCGTCCGCCACCGCTCGGCGCGCGAACGCGACAAGGGAGAGGTCGGCTCCGTCATGCCCTTGTTCTAGCAACTCCCGGCACCACCGCCGCGATGAAATTGCGCGCAAGCGAATGGCCCGTCGGCCCGAACAGGCCGTATCGTGCTGTCGTGAAACAACTCGATGTCGCGCTGGTCATGCTGCGCGTCTTCTTCGGCCTGTCGCTTGCGTATCACGGCTACAACAAGATCTTCGGGGCTGGCGGCCTGGCCGGTACTGCCCGCTGGTTCGGTGGCATCGGCATGAAATGGCCGAAGTGGCAGGCCCGAATTGCTGCGGCGACCGAGATCGGTGCCGGATGCATGCTGGCGCTCGGACTCGCCACTCCATTTGCCGCGGCTGGCTTCATCGGCATCATGGTGGTCGCCATCGTCGTCGAGCACTGGAAGGTGGGCTTCTTCGTGTTCAAGCCGAATCAGGGTTGGGAATACTGTGCGTCAATCGCGGTGGTGGCACTGTTCATCGGCACCGTCGGTGCGGGCAAATACTCCCTCGATCACGTGATCCATCAGCACGTCGAAAAGTGGACCTTCCATGGCTGGACCGGAGCCGTGATCGCTGCGGCGCTCGGGTTCGGCGGCGCCGTCACGCAGTTGGCCGTGAGCTACAGGCCACCAAAGAAATGACCGAAGCGCGCGCCGAGCGTCCCGAACTCAGAACATCGCAGATCGTCACACGCGCCGCGGTCGGTATCTCCATCGCGTTCATCATCGCGATGTGGATCTACGCCTTTGGTGGATTCGCCACCCGGCAGGCAGCCGCCAAGATCGAGGATCGGGCATGGACCAAGCGCGCCGAACAGATCTGCGTGCAACGGAACTCGCTGCTCTCCAAGAACGCCGACGAGATTCGCAAGACCACCGATGGCAGCCCGCAGGCGGTGGGCAGGGGCGTGAAAGCGGCCACCGATCTCATCGAGACCGCCCAGAACCAGATCATGGCACGGCAACCCACAGCCGTTCAGGACATCAAGCTGGTCGCCAAGTTCGACGAGTTGTATCGCACCTACATCGCCGACCGGCGTGCCACCGAGGTCAAGCTCGCCAACGGCGAAAAGGCCGAGCTGAACGAAACAATGCTCAACGGTTCACCGGTGTCGGAGACCATTGCCGACTTCACCCGCCCGAACCTGATGAACAGCTGCTCGGTACCCGCCCAGTACTGAGCAAGTACCGGCTCCGGTATCCACGCTGGTGTCGAGTCATGACCCTGACTCGAGGCTGAACCAGCCCTGCTCCGCGGTCCAGCGTTTCACGACACGTGCCGGGCTGCCCACCGCCACGCTGTAGTCAGGAATCTCGCCCGACACGACGGAGTTGGCACCGATCACGACGTGCTTGCCGATGCGTGCCCCCGGCAGCACCACGGCACCGAAACCCAGCCACGACCCGTCGCCGATGGTGACCGATCGTTCGGGCATCGACTGCTGCGAGATCGGTCGGGTGACGTCGCGGTAGTCGTGGTTCTGATCGGTGATGTACACGTGATGACCGGTCCACACGTCGTTGCCGATCACGATTTCGAAGTGCCCGACGATGCCGCTACCCTTGCCGATCAGGCAACGGTCGCCGATCTTCACCACCGGGTCACTGATGCATGCCTGACCTGGCACCATGCCCGCAGAGAGGGTGACGTGCGGCCCGATCATCGTGCCCTCGCCGATGTGGATGAACTGCTCGTTGAAGATGGTGTTCGGGGGGAAGCAGATCACGCTGTTCGCACCGAAGCGTCCAAAGCGGCGACCGCGACGACTATATGGTCCAATCGCCGCGCACTCGATCGCTGTCTCCCACGCCCAGTGCACGGCCTCGCCCGTGGTCCGCTTGGCGATGCCCCGCAGGCGATTCGACATGGTGGGCGACTGTGGCGGTCGGTCAAGCACGCACGGCACGCTACCGGCAGGCGCTCGCCCACCGATTACCCTCGCTCGTCATGGGGCACATCATCTACGCGGTGAACGAGGGCATTGCCACGATCACCCTCGATCGCGCCGAGAAGAAAAACGCGATGACCTATGCAATGCTCGGCGAGTTCATCGAGACCGTTGCGCATGCTGCTACCGATCCCTCCGCACGCGTCATCGTGCTCACCGGTCGTCCGGGTGCCTTCTGTGCCGGCACCGACCTGGCCGATCTCGCCACCATCCCGGGCACAGTGCGCAACCTTCGAGGCAGCGCAGAGGAACACGACAAGTGGTGGCCACTGTTGCAATGCCCGCAACCCACTATCTGCGCCATCGATGGCCCAGCAGTGGGCATGGGTGCGGAGTTCACCTCGCAGTGCGACATCCGCATCGCCACGCCCAATGCCAGGTTTGCTTGGAACTTCGTGCATCGCGGCCTCGTGCCCGACACGGGCGCCGGCACGTGGCTGCTCCCCCGGCTCATCGGGCTCCAGAACGCCATGCGCCTGCTCTATACCGGCGATTTCATCAGCGCGGATCAGGCGCTCGAACTCGGCTACGTCACCGAACTCGTCGCCTCGTTCCTTGAACATCGTCCCACCGTATTCACCGGCACCTGAACCAGCGCGTCCGAATCTCCCGAAAGGTCATCACCATGTCGAACATCTCGTCCACCACCGTCATTACCCCATTCGGACCGATGCGCGGTCTCGATCGCGGAACCACCTCGGTGTTCAAGGGCGTCCGCTTTGCGACCAGTAGTCGTTTCGAGCAACCGGTGTTGGTCGAAGGCTGGGACGGCGAACTGGATGCAACCACCTATCGCGCCCAGTGTTTCCAGACCCCTGGCGTCATGGAACGCACGCTTGGCGGAAGTTCGTTGGACATGTCCGAGGACTGCTTGTTCCTGAACGTCTACACCCCGGCGTGCGACGACGCCCGCAGGCCGGTGCTGTTCTGGATCCATGGCGGCGCGTTCGTCAACGGCAGCGGCGCAACGCCGTGGTACGACGGCTCCTCGTTGGCCACGCGCGCCGATGTCGTGGTGGTCACCGTCAATTATCGACTCGGCGCGTTTGGGTACCTCGGCGACCTCAACCTTGGCGCACACGACCAGATCGCCGCCTTGCGTTGGGTGAGCCAGGCCATCACGTCCTTCGGTGGCGACCCGGACAACGTCACTATCTTCGGCGAATCCGCAGGTGGATCCGCTGTGGTCAGCTTGCTCGCCGCGCCAACGGCACAGGGCCTGTTCCACAACGCGTGGGCGATGAGCCCATCGATTGCGCAGTTACGCAACTCCGAGCGCGGCGCACAGGCCGAGGCCCAGTTTCTCGAGGCCGCCGGCGTCTCCTCGCGCGGTCAGGCCATCACACTGTCGCCGGAGGCAATGCTCTCCGCCCAAAACAAACTCCTGCGCGACGTTGGTGCTGGCTTCTCTGGTTTCTCCCCAACCTCAGGCACGGAACTGATTCCCCGGTCCATCCGCTCGGCCGCCGCCGCCAACCCGATACCGCTCGTGCTCGGCACGACGCGTGACGAGATGCAACTCTTCACCACCTTCAACCCCGAACTCGCCTCACTCGACGATGCCGGGGTCGCGCGCTTCTTCGAGAAGCGATTTGGCGACATCGCTCCACAGGCAATCAGCCGCTATCGCGAGCACCGGCCCGGCGCCACACCTGCTCTGCTCGCATCGGCGATGCAGACCGACGAGACCTTTCGAATGCCTGCGTGGCGCCTTGCCGAGGCCCGCGATGCAGTGGGTTCGCAGACCTGGATGTACTGGTTCACCTGGGCGTCCACCGCGTTCGGCGGTGCACTGGGCTCGTGTCACGCGATGGACATTCCGTTTGCGTTCCACAACCTGCATCGCAAGGGTGTCGATCAGTTCACCGGCGACGGCGCGGATCGCGGTGCCGTCGCCGACTCGTTCTCCGATTCGCTGACGCGCTTCGCGCGTGACGGCGTGGCCCCGTGGCCCGCATACGATCTCACTCATCGATCCACCCTGCGCGTCGACACAGAAACCAGTGTGGCCAACGACCCAGAGAGCGAGTTGCGCGAACTCTGGTCCGACCTCTGATAGGAAAAGATGAGGCGAAGGACGGCGCGATGACGATTGCGCCACAGGAGCCCCGTACGCGCCGTCTATTTCGTCAGTCAGCGACCTGCCGAGCAGGAACGTGGTAAACCGACGTGTTAGCCACGATGCTTGCTGCCATTGTTGTCCACGACGTTCCACAGACTCGCCGCGCCAGCGCCGCCAATGCCCGAGAAGAGCACCGCATCAGTGGCCGACGACGCGCTGCCGAGTGCCAACCCGGGAGTGAAGGTGTCGATCGGGGCGACGCAGTTGTCGAGGGCGAACGTGGTGCACTCCGTCGTGGCGCCGGTAGTGGGCGTGTTGGCCGCGCCGAAGACGCCGTGGGCAAGGTTGTCGGATCCGTAGGAGGTCGAGATGTAGTCTCCCACCATGCGCCCTTGGCTCGTGTTGGCCGCCCACGTGGAGGTCATCCCGCTGGTGATCGTCGGCGTCGTGGTCCATGTGGAGCCGGCGTCGGCCGAGGAGATGAACCCAACGCTGAGCTGCGTGCTGTTTGGCGGGTAGAAGTAGTACGTGAGACCAAGCTGCGCCGCGGCGCCCGAGGTCGCCTTGTTGACAGCGAGACCGGGAATGAAGTGATCGATGCCGCTGGTGGCCACATCGATCGGGACGCGGCTCACCGCTGACCATTTGGTGCCGGTGGCGTTGGTCGAATGGGCGATCACGATGTCGTTCGTGTTGCCGCGTTTGCGGAACCGACTGTCCGACCAGGCCACGTACACTGTGCCGGCGCTATCGATCTCGGCCGAAGGTAACGGACCTTCGCGCAAGCTGCCCACGACCTTGTGGTGCCGGATCGTGGCGATCGTCGTGACCGCGCTCCAGGTGGCGCCGCCGTCGGTGGAGTTGAACGCGCCGATCGCCGTCTCGTTGGCGTTGGCGGTTGGCACGATCACCGTGCCGTCCGGGCGCACGACCGGCTGGCCGCCGATAATGCCGGCGTTGTTGGTCACTGCCTTGCTCCAGGTGAGGCCGCCGTCGGTAGACCTACTCATCTCCATCGTGTTGCCGGCGCCGTTGTCGTCCCATTCGGTGTAGCAGTTGCCGTAGAACGGGCTGGCCGCGGTGTTGTCGCAGACGATCCAATTCTTGTCAGGCGAGATCATGCCGGCGGTGGTCGGGATCGCGACCGGATCGCCCCACATGAGCCCGCCATTGGTGGAGCGGCTCGTGAGGACACCGACGCCCTTGACGCCACCGACCTCGGTGAGCGGGAGCGTAGAGATCATCCAGACATTGTGCAGTGCGTCGTAGGCGACCGCGGGATCGGTGGCCCGGTCGAACGTGCCAGCACCCGTGTACTTCGTGATGCCGGGCAGTAGGCCAGACGTCCACGTGCCGCCGTTGTTCGTCGACGTAGAGAACCCGATGGCGCATGCGCCACCGTCGAAGATCCGTCCGACCTGGTAGGCAGCAACGATCGTCGATCCGCTCGAGAAGCTATCGGGCTCGACGCTGGCGGAATGGTTCGTCGTGCCAGACGCCGCGCAGGTGGCCTGCGTGAATGGGTCCGTCCCTATTACCTGCGCCGACGCCGACGCCGCAAAAACCGTGGGCGCCGGGACGGCGAACGAGACCGTCAGAAGGGCCATCGGCAGGAGCATGGCTCGCCAGCGGAAGCGAACTCGAGCATTGGGTGTCGACATGGCTGTCTCCAGATCAGATCTAATGGGAAGAGCGGCTCAGAGCTGGTGGTCATGCCGCCCGCGGCCTGTTGGCACGGTAACGGACGACCGTTCCAAGGTCAAGTGACCAGCGGTGGGTACAAGCAGATGCCCGCCGTTGTACGGATTCCGGTGGCGGGCGACAAACGCGAGGAAACACCACTGCGATACTGCAGGTATGGAGCAGCAATCCGAGTTCGATTCCATCGTCGAGGTCACGTACGCATACGCAGCGGGCATCGATCGCCGCGATTGGGACATGTACCGCGATGTGTTCACCGATCCGTGTGAGTTCGACTTCAGTTCGTTCAACAACGCGGCCCCAGCCACGTTCACGCCTGAGCAATGGACAGCAGGGGTCCGCGCCGTCAACGGTTCATTTGATGCCACGCAGCATCAGATGACCAATCACCTTGTGCACTTCCACGGTCCTGATACCGCAACGTGCGTCGTCGAACTCCGTGCGCAGCATTGGTTCAGCCCAGCAACGATGGCTGGATTCGGGCTGCCCGAGACCGCTGTGAACTGGTGTGAACTCGGCGGGCACTACACCAATTCGATGACCCACAGCGATGGCATCTGGCGCATCAGCCGCTGTCACCTCACGGTTCGTTGGCGTACCGGCAACGAATCCATCTTCGAACTTGCTGGAAAACGCTACCGCTGACCAGCGCCCATACGTGCTCGCCAAACCGACGGCGGCGCTAGCATGTCGAAGCGAATGTGCGCGCAAACGTTGGCGCCTCAATTCTCGGAAAGCTCATGGATTCATGCCAGACCCCTCTCACGCCGACGGCACCGGCCTCGGCGATGCGGTGACAACGTCCAATACACCGTGTCGGCAAGACGTGCGACGCGGATGGATCGTTCACTCCGCAACGGCACTCGGTGCCGTCTGCGGCATGCTCGGCATCATCTCGGTCATCGACAATGCACCCAGGGCAGCGCTGTTGTGGCTGATTGCCGCGCAGGTACTCGACGGTCTCGATGGGCCCGTGGCGCGGGCCTGGAACGTACAGACGTCGGTCCCACGCATCGATGGATACATCCTCGACCTTGTCATCGACTACGTCACCTGCGCTGTCGTTCCGATTCTGTTCATGTACAAGTTCCACATGATGCCCGAGCACACGTCGCTGGTCATGGGAGCCTTCTTGTTGTTCTCGTCGGCGTTGTGGTTCAGCCGCACCGACATGATGACGCCTGACCACTGGTTCAATGGCTTTCCCTCGGTCTGGAACCTCGCCATCCCGACGATGTATCTCGTACAGGGCGTGGATCCCACGAGCCGCAATCAATGGGTCAATCTCGCTGTGCTGTTGATCTTGGCGCTCTCACAACTCACCAACTTGAAGTTCGTGCACCCCGTGCAGGTTCGTAAGTTCCGGGTGATGACCCTCTCCTTCTTCGTGGCCTGGATGGCCGCAATGCTGTGGCTCACCATTCTTTTGCCCAACGATGTCAGCCTGATTCCCCGGCTGATCCTCATCGTCCCGGGCCTGTATCAATTGGGTCTGATGGTGTGGCGCACCTTCATCGCCGAGCAGACCGATGGGCCCGCCGCCCAGCGGGTGCTGCTCAATCCGTGAGTCGTACACGGCCCGTATGAGCATTTCTGCGTTTCGCGTCGATCCGCTCGGATCGCTCACCGACGTCGAAGGCATCGCGGTCGGCCACTATCAGCGCAGCACTCGTGGCTGGCGCACCGGTACCACCGCAGTCATTGCTGCCAAGGGCGCCACTGCCGGGGTCGATGTGCGCGGGGGCGGGCCGGGAACCCGCGAAACCGATCTACTCCGACCAGAGAATCTGGTGCAGCAGGTGCACGGCATCTGCCTCACCGGTGGCAGTGCCTACGGTCTGGCTGCTGCCGACGGGGTGATGCACTGGCTCGAGTCTCGCGCCATCGGTTTTCCCGTGGGACCAGAGTCGCATCAGGTTGTGCCCATCGTTCCAGCCGCAGTCATCTTCGATCTCGGACGAGGCGGCGACTTCGCGCATCGACCCGATGCGGAGTTCGGACGACGCGCCGCACTGCGGGCAAGCACGAGTGCAGAGGCCAACGGCTCGGTGGGCGCCGGTATCGGCGCTGTGGCAGGCGGCCTCCAGGGCGGCGTCGGCTCGGCCAGCACCACACTCCCCAGCGGTATCGTCGTGTCCGCTCTTGCCGTTGTCAATGCTGCCGGATCTCTGGTGAATCCCGCTGTGGGTCTTCCTTGGGAGTCAAGTGCACATCGCCTCGCGCGACCAACCGTCGCCGAGCGTGCGGCGCTTGCGGCCGCTACCGCACCGCCCAGCTCCGGACCCGCTGCGCTCAACACCACCATCGGTGTCGTGGCCACGACAGCGCGTCTCTCGAAGGCTGAATGCACCAAGGTCGCCGGCGTGGCCCACGACGGTATGGCGCGCGCCATCCGGCCGGTCCACTCGATGTTCGACGGCGACACGGTGTTCGCTCTCGCAACCGGAATCCACGAACTGCCCGAATCTGCGGCGCCGGGCCTACGGCGCGAGGGCAGCCGCTCAGCGCTGCTCAATCTCATTCTCGATGCGGGCGCGCAGTGCTTTGCGGCGGCGTGCACACAAGCCATCGTCAGCGCGACATCGGTCGGTGGACCTGCCTCGTACCGCGATCTCTGTCCATCGACATTCCGTCGCGCGACGCATCGCTCCACCACGTGACACACGCAACAACCGTCGCGTGAACCCCACGCGCAGGCGACTGGTGGAAACGCGAACGCATTCGCTAGGTTGACCCTGCGTTCGGGGACGTATCCCCCGCCGTTGGAGGCAATGGCTTCATGACCACATCATCTCCCCTCTCCTCTCAACCTGCGGCGAACGCGAGCAACACCGAAGTCCCTCGCGTCAAGATCACCGTTCCCGAGATTGCGCGCATGCGCGCCGAGCATCGCCGCATCTCGATGATTACTGCGTACGACGTCACGTTCGCCCGGCTCGTCGACCGCGGAGGTGTCGACATCATCCTCGTCGGAGATTCTGTGGGCATGGTGCTCCAAGGCGAGGACAACACCATCCCCGTCGATCTCGACGAGATGGAATACCACGTGCGCCTCGTCGCCAGGGCGCGCACGAGAGCGATGGTCGTCGGCGATCTTCCGTTCGGGTCGTATCAGGTCAGCCCGCAACAGGCCGTAGCGAGTTCGGTACGGCTGATGAAGGCGGGCGCACAGGGCGTGAAGCTCGAAGGCGGTGTGTCCATGGCCGAAACCATCGCTGCCATTGCCCGCGTCGACATCCCGGTGATGGGTCACATCGGTCTCACGCCGCAGAGCTATCACCGCATGGGCGGGCACAAGGTACAGGGTCGCCAGAGCGGATTCGACGCCGGAAACCGCGAGCGCCTCATCGAGGACGCACACGCGGTCGAACAGGCGGGCGCATTTTCCATCGTGCTCGAGGGCATTCCACTCGATCTCGCCGCGGAGATCACGCACAAGGTGAGCATCCCCACCATCGGCATCGGTGCCGGCGCCGACTGCGACGGACAGGTGCTCGTGCTCCACGATGTGCTCGGCCTCAGCGACCACACGTTCAAGTTTGCAAAGAGCTACGCCGACCTGCGCGGCGCGGTCGTCACTGCGACTCAAGCGTTCGTGGCCGAAGTTCGCGACGGCACCTGGCCCGACGACATGCACAGTTTCCACTGAACCCACGCCCTGATGTTGAATTTCGAGTCGCCGTCGGCGATGCATCTCTGGAACACCGAACAGCACCGCGATGGGCGCTTGGTGGGGCTCGTGCCCACGATGGGCGCATTGCACCGCGGGCACGTGGCCCTGATCCACGAGGCCCGACGACGGAGCGATCGTGTGGTCGTCAGCATCTTCGTCAACCCGCTGCAGTTCAACAGGCGCAACGACTTCGACCGCTACCCACGACCGATGTCCGACGACGTGGAACTGTGCCGTTCCGAGGGCGTCGACGTGATCTACGCACCCACTGTGGCTGCGATGTATCCCGCAGGTTTCGATACGCACGTCGAACCGGGTGATCTGGCCCAGGGGCTCGAGGGCGCTGGACGACCGGGCCACTTCCGCGGCGTCGCCACCGTGGTGACCAAACTCTTCAACGCCGTGCGGCCCGATGTCGCTGTGTTCGGCAACAAGGATTTCCAGCAGCTCGCGGTGATTCGCCAGATGGTCGATGACCTCGATATGGGTATCGAGACCGTCGGTGTCGACACGATACGCGAAGCCAATGGGCTCGCGCTGTCGAGTCGAAACCGCAGACTCAACGACGCTCAGAGAAGCGCAGCTGTGGCCGTTCCCCTGGCGCTGGCTGCCGTGCAGGAAGCGTTCGAACGCGGCACGGCGCGCACTGACGAGCTGTGTGAGGTGGCCACTCGAACGATTGCCAACGAACCCGAGGCGCGTCTCGAGTACGTCGACATCGTCGACCCGGCCACCCTGCAATCGATGGAGACGGCCGTGCCATTCGCACGCATCGTCATCGCGGTCTGGTTCGGCGACATCCGCCTCATCGACAACGTCGCACTCGCGGTTGGCTGAGGTGTCAACCGATCCGGGTACGCGTTCGCCGATCTCGTCTGACTCGGCGCGCAACTATCGATCGCTGTCGTTGTGGCACGACACCTTGCCGGCCGACGACTCCCTGGAACCGCGTCCCAGCTTGCCGGGCGACCTCAGCGTGGACGTCGCGATCGTCGGCGCAGGATTCACCGGGTTGTGGACTGCGCACTACCTCCGCGAGGCCGATCCGACCTTGCGCATTGCCATCGTCGAACGCGACATCGCTGGCTTCGGGGCCAGCGGACGTAACGGTGGATGGGCTTCTGCGCTCATGCCGATGGGACTCGATTCGATCGCGAGTGAGCACGGTCGCGACGCCGCGATCCGCATGCAGCGCGCGATGTACGACAGTATCGATGAGATCGGGCGGGTGACTCAGGCCCTCGGCATCGACTGCCACTTCGCTAAGGGCGGCACGCTCAACATGGTCCGCAATCCGGCCCAGGCCCCACGCGTGCATGCAGCACTGGCACACTCGGCCAGTTACGAACTACGCGACGACGTCTGGCTCGATCGCCATCAGGCGGCCAGGCGCGCCGCTGCATCTCGTCTCCTCGGCGCCGCCCACACGCCACATTGCGCAGCCATTCACCCCGGCCGCCTCGTGCGGGGCCTCGCCGCGAGCGTGACCTCACGTGGGGTCGCGCTCTACGAACGCACGTCGGTCGAGTCCATCGAGCCGCATCGCGTGCGTACTGACCATGGCACGGTCACGGCTCAATTCGTTGTGCGTGCCACCGAAGGTTTCACCGCGACGCTGCCAGGTCTCCGCCGAGCGATGGTGCCGATCTACTCGCTCATGATCGCGACGGAGCCGCTGCCCGAAGAGACATGGGGTGAGATCGGATTGAGCGAACGGGAGACGTTCTCCGATGCGCGCCATTCCGTGATCTACGGACAACGCACGGCGGACGGTCGGTTTGCCTTCGGCGGTCGGGGCGCGCCGTATCACTTCGCCAGCGCCATCCAACCCGGCTTCGATCGCGACGATCGCGTGCATGACGCGATCCACCGCACGTTGGTCGAGCTCTTCCCACAGGTACGCGATGCTGCGATCACGCATCGCTGGGGAGGCCCGCTGGGAGCCACCAGAGACTGGCACTGCAGTGTTGGACTCGACCCAGCCAGCGGTATGGCGTGGGCCGGCGGTTACGTGGGCGATGGTGTCACCACGACCAACCTCGCCGGGCGAAGCCTCGCCGATCTCATACTCGGCCGGCCAAGCGATCTCACGAGCTTGCCCTGGGTCGGACACCGGTCGCGCCAATGGGAACCGGAGCCGTTGCGTTGGGTCGCAATCAGGTCCGCCCTTGCGCTCGCGGCCGGCAGCGATCGATTCGAGGACCGACACCTCCGCCCCGAACGCCCACGCAGTTGGGTGCTCGCCAAGTTGCTCGGCCACTGAGCGCCTTTGCGCGCCGACTCGGTCTTCGTAACGGCGAGCACACCCACTAGGGTCGTGATGTGAGCCTCACTGAGACCCTTCCGACTCGGTATTACCTCGACCCCACCATCTGGGAGATCGAGAGGCATCAGATTTTTTCCAAGACCTGGGTGATGGTTGCCAACGATCACCAGCTGCCCAAGGTGGGCGACTACATCACCGAGCAGGTGGCCAACTGGCCCATCTTCGTGCAGCGTGGCGACAATGCCAGCCTGCGCGCCTTTCACAACATGTGCCCGCATCGTGCCGGACCCATCGTGTGGGAGGGCGCCGGACACCAGGCCAACCTGGTCTGCCGATATCACGGCTGGGCATTCGACAAGGAAGGCCTGCTCATCAATGCTCGCGACTTCGGCGCAGATGCACCTGCGGGCACCTGTCTCACCCAGGTTCGTGCGCAGAGTTGGCGCGGGATGATCTTCGTGTGCCTCGATCCAACCGTGCCCGATCTCATCGAATGGCTGGGCGGGTTCATCGAGGAATGCGCGCCGTACCCCACCGAGAACTACCGCTTCCACAGCCGCACCATCCGTCACACGGCAATGAACTGGAAGGTGTACAACGATAACTTCCTCGAGGGGTACCACCTCCCGCTCGTGCATCCGGCGATGTCACGCGAGGTCGAAGCTCTCGAGTACCGCATCACGAGCAACGGCGATCCCCGCTGGAACATACACACCGCTCCCCGCCGCGACGGCCAGACCTGGAGCGGCGTGTGGGGCTATTTCTACCCCTGTTTCTCCTTCGACATCTTTCCCGGCGGCATGGCCGTCGAGCGCTGGCTTCCTGTGGGCAACGCTCAGATGGATCTCATCTTCGAGTACTTCTTCGATGACAACACCGACGACGCCGACACCATTGTCAAAGACAGTGAAGAGGTCGCCGACGAAGACGTGCGGGTCGGCGAGATGGTGCAGAAGAACCTGGCCGCTGGGCTCTATCAGACGGGCTGGCTGAGTCCTCGCCATGAGTACGCAGTCGGCGAGTTTCATCAACTCGTTCGCGACGCCGTGGATCCCTACTTCAGCTGATCGCCGCCGGCAAGGTGTCGGGCAAAGAGGTTGCATACAACCAGTCGCCGAAGAATGTGGTCAGGTCCTTGCCCGCCACCTTCTCCGCGAGTGCGATGAAATCCTCGGTGGTGCGCGAGGCGCCCACGTTGTCGTGCACCCACAACCTCAGCAGCGCGAAGAACGCTGTGTCGCCGATGCTGAGCCGTAAGGCTTCGAGCACGACCGCGCCGCCCTCGTAGACCTCGAAGTCGAACATCGTCTCCGCCGTGGGCTTGGCCGTCGAGCCTCCACCCGAGCGACGGCGCTGCAGGCTTTCCGATGCCGCCGCTGCAACAGTCTGCATTCCGACATGCTCGAGCCACATCCACTGGCCATAGGTGGCAAAACTCTCGTTGAGCCAGATGTCCTGCCATCGCGCCGGGCTGACCGCGTCTCCGAACCATTGGTGAGCCAACTCGTGCGACAGCAACAACTGCTCGGTGCCACCGAGTTGCCCCGAGCTGAAATCGTCGCGACTGAACAGTGAGCGGCCCTGCTCCTCCATCGCCAAACCCGACGCGCTGTCGGTGATCGCGATGCCGTACGACTGCAGTGGGTAGGGGCCGAAGTACTCGTCGAAGAAGTCGATCTCGCTTGAAATCGCATCGACGAACGGCTGCATCTTCACCCGATCGGCGGTGAGGACCACACTGCTCAGCGCCAGTCCGTTTGGTCCCGTGCCGTCGATGATCGTGTACGACCCGGTGATCACCTGGATGAGATACGTGGCCATCGGATCTGTCTCGGTCCATATCCACGTCTCGCTTGCAGCGTCGGTGGTGTGTGCCTCGAGGCGCCCGTTCGCCACACCGGTGACGCCCGCTGGAACATGCAGCGTGAATCGATACGTGGCTTTGTCGATCGGATGGTCGTTACTCGGGAGCCAGGTGCGCGCACCATCGGGTTCGTTCATCACATACGAGCCGCCGGGGGTCGGGAACCAGCCGTTGGACACACCCACCACCGAACCATTCGACGCGGGCGCCACCGTGTAAACGATGGTGGTCTCGAATGATTCGCCTCGTGTAATGGGGGCGGGTGGCGTGATGACCAACTCTGGACTCTCGGCCACGAATCCAGCGCTGACTCCGTCGATTGTCACACTGGCGATATTCGGGCCCACCGAGTCGAGTGAAAAGTCCGATACATCCGTCGTGGCCACGATGGTCACGGTCTCGGTGATCTGCAGGGTGTCGGCGATCCGCAGTGTGCCGGCACCGGGCACCACGGCGAGGTCCACCTCGTAGTGCGTGACATCGATGCCAGGGTTGCCGAGATCGGGGAAGAGCACGTCGCCGACGCCCCGTGCGGACGGCACAGCACCTGGACCGATCGAGCCAAGCGTTGCCGGATCAGATGTCGATGACGGCATCGGCGCGTCAGTCGGCGGTGGAGATTCCGTTGCGACGGTGCGCTGGGCCGAGCGCGAGACGCTGACCCCCGAAACAGATGCGGCACACGACGTGACGAGTGCACACACCAACGCTGCGCCGAGTAGCCGCAGGGTCGTTGGTGGATTCTGGTTTCGCGTTCTCACTGCGTACAAGCCCTCAATCACCGATTCCCGGCAACGCCCTGGCAAAGACGCTACTCAACGATGCAGTTCGCTGTCGGTCACCGTGGCGCGCAGTCGTACCGTGAACACCGAGTCGCCGGAGAGCACGGCGCTGCGACCGAACAACCTCCCCGACTCCCAGTTCGACAGACCGAGTTCAGGTCGATTCAGGGCGAACTGTCCGTCGACCCACCGCGTGAATCCATCACCGATGAATGGGGCGTCACACCGGTCGTAGAACCACTGTTGCTCGGCGGGGTCATCGCTGATCAGCGAGGCCGTCAGGTGCGGACTGAATTGATTGAAAAGGGCAACCGCGTCGTCGAGGGCATCGACCACCACCAGCGATAGTTCGGGTGAGTTCTCCCACTCCCACTCCCTTGACAGATCTACGGTACTGATCACGTCGGCGAGAGGCTCGTCGTTGTCGCCATCGGCGCGACGAACGGTCACGCGATGCGAAAAAAGGTCGCTGGAAACATACGCAACGCCCGAGGTTTCGATGTGTAAGCGAGGTGGTGCCGAACGCCGACGTGCTGCCTCGAACACAGCGTCGATGAACTCGGGGATCAGTTCGTCAGCCCTCGAAGCGACGATGCAGCAGACATTGAGTGTGTTGCATACCTTGCGGTCGAGCGAGTTGATGACCGATGAGCGAAAACGTGCCATGTCGGCATGTTCGGACGCGACCAACCACGCGCCACCGGTGCCGTGCAGGCTCACGGGCACCCCTGCCTGTCGGGCCACTGCCCCCAACTGGGTCACGGCTTGCCCCGACCCTCGAGCGACGGCCAGCGACAGACGATGGTCGTTGAACAAAGCCCAGCCGGTGGATCGCGCTGCCGAGTCGACGAGCGACACCGCTGCTGCAGGCAGGCCCGCCGCGAGCAACGCCGGTACCAGCGCGTGGCGCATGATCGCCCGCGCTGTTCCCAGCGCATCGCTGCCGATACGCAACACAGCGGTGTTGCGGGTGCGCAGTACACCAGTTGCATCTGCAAATACATTTGGACGACCCTCGAAAACGAAGCCGACCACGCCGAGCGGGGCACGCTGCATTGTCACGGTCCAGCCCTGGTGCTGAACCTTCTCGGTAACGTGGTCACGCGCACCGACTGTGTCCCGCCAGACGCGTAACCCGGCGATCATGTCGTTACGCATCTGCGTGGAGAGCACGAGTCGCGTTGTGCTGCGACCCCGCGACAACGCAGACTGCACATCGGCCGCATTGGCTGCGGCAATGGGGGCGAAGACGGAATCGTCGGCTAGCCGATGTGCGAAGCCGTCGAAGAATGACGAGATCTGGGCGTCGTCTGCAGCGGACAACGAGCCGAATGCGTCGACCGCAACGTCGACGGCTGCGCGCACCAACGCGAACTCAGCCGACGGGATGTGCAGCAACGTACCGTCGTCTTGGACCACGACCAGATGGTCGCCCTCACGGAACGCGGACGCAAGAGCCTGCGGGACTGCGGCGACGCGGTTGCCACCGAAGGGCACCAGCTGACCGACCTGTAGGCCGCGGAGTACAGGAGCGCCGGTCATCGCCAGACAGCGTAGGTGCTCGCCCATACGCATGGCAGACACGCAGAGACCGACGGCCAGTGCGTATCCTCGTGTCGTGAGTGCTCCCCAGTTGTATTTCCGTCAGCTTCTCTCCGGTCGCGATTTCGCGCAGGACGATCCGATCGCCCGCCAAATGGTGAACTTCGTCTACGCCATCGGTGACCAGTCAACCGGCGAGACGTTGCTCGTGGACCCCGCGTACGCAGTGAACGACCTCATCGACGTCGTCGAGGCCGACGGCATGCAAGTCACGGGCGTACTCGCCACGCACTATCACCCCGATCACGTCGGTGGCACGATGATGGGTTACAGCATCGAAGGCATCGGCGCGCTGCTCGATCGATGCCAGTGCCCCATCCACGTCCAGGCCGACGAAGCACCGTGGGTTCAGCGCACCACCGGCGTGTCCGGCACCGAACTCGTGCAGCATGCATCAGGAGACGTCGTCACGGTGGGAGGAATCGAAATCGCCCTGCTGCACACGCCGGGACACACACCCGGCAGCCAGTGTTTTCTGGTGCAGGGTCGCCTCGTGTCTGGCGACACGCTCTTTCTCGAGGGCTGCGGCCGCACCGATCTGCCTGGCAGCAACCCGGAGCAGATGTTCTCGAGCCTGCAGATGCTCGCCGCGCTGCCCGACGACACCATCGTCTTCCCCGGCCACATGTACTCCGCACCATCGAGCGGATCCATGGCCGCATTGCGTGAGGACAACTACGTCTTCAAGCCCCGCACCATGGAGGCCTGGATGCAGTGGTTCGGCGGCGGCGACTGAGGCCCCACAAGGCCGCGTGATGCAGGGGTTTGTTGGATACACCACCCGTGACGTGGTTTTCTCACCGCACCACCCGGGTTCAGCAAGTCCAGTGCTCTGTCACTGACCGGGCCGGAGCCGCTCTCAGCGGAGGCTGAGAGCAATTCCAACCAAGGCCGCATGGTAGGTGACCATCACCGCGAGCGGGAACCATGGTTTCTTACCGACGAACTCACGCCAACCGAGCAGCGTGTCGCTGATGACGAATGCCGTCGCGCCTGCCATGGCCCACCATATCCCGGTCATCGCAGCAACCACTGCCATGCTCGAGATGACTGTGAGGTATGCCAGGACGGGCACCTTGAGCTCGGGCTTGGTCGCTGCTGCCCCGGCGATGATGCGCCGCCCGATCACTGCGGCGTGCACGGCGAGCACGCCTGCAGCGACAATGCCAAACAATGGCTTGTGGAGATGCAGCACTACGAACGTCGCGATGAACACCACGTGCCCGATCAGGAACGCGCCGAGCCCGACGATGAACTTGTCGATCACGTCCAACAGCGCGATGTCACCGATGAGACAAAAGACCAAGCCGATCACGGCGAGCACGGTTGCCGTGCGTGGCCCGTGCGCGGCGATGGCCACCCACATCACAAGCACCGTAGTGAGCGGCTTCGACACCGTCTCCACCACGGTGTTCGGACGGATCTGCGTGTACCAGTTCGCGCCGGCGGCAATGGTGGTGCAGATGAGTGCAACGGTCAACATCGGTTCAGCCTGACACGTTCACGACGTCATACGAGCGCTTTGACGATGGATGCCACGGCTGCGGCCACGAGGAGGCCCAGAACCAGTACCCGAAAGCGTTCGGGTGACACGCGATGACGGAGTGGGAAGCCGACCAAGAGACCAAGCCCCATCGCAGGGAGCGCAATCGCGCTCGCAACGAGTTCGTCGACGTGCACCTTGCCGCCACCTGCGAACAGCGCCATGCCGATGACACCGCTGATGCTGAACACCATCGACAGGGTCGCTCGAAACGGCTCGGGTGCGAGCTTGCGCGCTTGCAGACCGAATACCAACGGGGGGCCGTTCGTGGAGATCGAGGTGTTGAGCACCCCGCTCACGAAGCCGGTGCCGACGTCGAACGCTGGCCCTACGAGAGCAAGGTCGAGGCCACGACTCAGCGCACCGACCGCGAGCAACACAGCCCCACCCAACACCAACCGCAGCACGCGATCGCTGACGATGTTGTAGACAACGAAACCGAGCGGCATGCCAACGATGGCGCCGAGGCAGAGTCGCTTGACCAGCGGGTGGATCGCGCTACGGCGATATCGATACGTCTGGATCACGTTGGTCACGAGGCCGAGGATCGACGACACGATCACCGTCGGGTGTAAGGGGATCGCAAGACTTATGAGCGGTACCGACAGCAGGCCGAATCCGAAACCCGCAACCGCGCTGATGATCGCCGACAAGAACACGGCGACGAAGATCACGATGAATTGGGTCACGCTGTAGCCGAGGGCGATCATCGCTGAACCCCGCGCGCACAGGTCGACGGATCGTTCTCGCTCGTTGCGCCCACGAGCCGACACCCTACGGTTTGCGACCAGCGCTGACGACCATCCGCTCGGCTCCCGGAGGGCGAATGAAGCCGGACTACAGTGCGCGGCGGAGGAGCACCATGACCATTGCAGAAGCACCTACACCCGATGCCGCCCCCGATGGTGGTGTCGATCCGGTCAAAGCGCTCAAGGCCATTCGGTCCTTCCTCCCGAACAGCATCGTGATGACGGGTCCGTGCACTGACAGCGCGCTTCGGGCCGCTCGAGACGCACCCGTTCCTTCCCTCGAATACCGGCCAGCCTGAGTTGGAACGACGGACTGCCCGACGATGTCCGCGATCGCATCGAAGGCCTCAGCGCAGAACACGATTTCATGCAGGCATTCGGCCACAGTGTTCCACTCGAGCAGCGCGACGCGATGCGATGCGATGCGCGAGCAGTTCCCGGTGGCCACCCATCCGGTCGCCCTGCCGCACGAGGTCACCGGCCGCCGCCACCTCTATGTGAATCGCCATTTCACCACAGGCATCGTGGGGTTGCCCGACGAAGAGAGCCGCGAGCTTCTCGAAAACCTCGCGCTTCAGTCCGACTATCCCGAGTATCAATGCCGCTTCTCGTGGCGTAACGACTCGGTGGCATTTTGGGACAACCGAGCCGTGCAGCACTATGCGACCAGCGATTACTGGCCGGAGCCACGGGTGATGGAGCGAGCATCCATCCCTGGCGGTCGTCCCATGGCCTATCTCGCCGAGCCATCTCGACCGTCGAACCAAAGACCGCCGGCGAAGTAGCCTCGGCTTCATGTCCGCCGAGCCGGTGCTGATGACCGTTGCGGGTCGAGAGCTCACCATCACCAATCCGGACAAGGTCTTCTTTCCTGCTCGAGGCGACACCAAGCTCGACCTTGTCCACTTCTACGTCACCATCGGTGAAGCGTTGATGCGGGCGATGTTCGATCGGCCTGTGCTCCTGCAGCGTTTCCCGAACGGCACCACGGGCACGTCATTCTTCCAAAAACGCGTGCCTGATTCCGCACCCGATTGGCTACAGACCACCGTCGTGAGCACCCCCAACGGAACAGAGTCGAACGCACTGGTCGTGGCCGACCTCGCTCACCTCATCTGGGCCGTCAATCTCGGCTGCCTGGGGTTTCACTCATGGCCGATCCGTGCCAGCCACCCTGAGGTCACCGACGAGCTGCGTATCGATCTGGATCCCGGTCCGGGCACCACGTTTTCAATGGCACGCGAAACAGCACACGAGACGCATCGACTCTTCGACGAACTGGGCATCAGCAGCTTCATCAAGACCACCGGCAACCGGGGCCTGCATGTGTACGTGAGGCTGCTTTCGCAATGGGACTCATTCGCCGTGCGGGCCAGTGCAGTGGCCGTGGCCCGCGAACTCGAGCGCAGACGTCCTGAGCTCATCACTGCCGCGTGGTGGAAAGAAGAGCGAGGCGCACGAATTTTCATCGACTTCAATCAAAACGCGCCACACAAGACGATGTTTGCGCCCTGGTCGGTTCGCGCCCGCGACCATGCGCCGGTTTCGTGCCCGTTCCCATGGCCCGAACTCGACTCGATCGACCCGAATGAGCTCACCATTGCGACGGTGCCACAGCGATTGGCTGCCCACGGCGACCCGTGGGGCGATATGGATAGCAGTCCCAACTCGCTCGAGCCGCTGCTCGAACTCGCCGCCACACAACGTGCACAGGGATTCGTCGACGCACCATGGCCCCCGCAGTATCCGAAGATGGCGGGCGAGCCACCACGGGTCGCACCAAGCCGGGCAAAGAGGAGCCATTCTGGTCCCGACCCCGTCGGGCCAGAGTGAGGACGAGCGGCTACCGTATCGCCGTGCGACGGAGACTGATGTGAAGACTGCGTTGGTGCTCTGTCTCATCGCAGCAGTCGGTTACGGGTGCGGTGCCGTGATGCAGGCTCTCGGTGCCCGGCGCGCTGGCGCCCTCGGCCAGACCGGCATCGCCGCGATGGCCCGCCAGCCTGTGTTCCTCGCCGGCATGCTGGTCGACTTTGCGGCGTGGGTCACTTCACGCTTCGCGTTACACACATTGCCCCTCTTCGCTGTCCAGACGATTCTCGCGGGCAGTTTGGCGATCACCGTGCTGCTCGCTCGATGGGTTCTCGGCACCGAGCTTCGCGGCCCCGATCGATTGGCCATCGTCGCGACGATGATCGGACTCGTTCTCGTCGGAATCTCCGCAGGCGAGGAGCCGTCGCAGGAGATCACCCACCTGCTCAAGGTCGGCATTCTGATCGGCATCCCGACGCTCGTCGTTCTTGGCAGCGCAGCCATCAAGCTCAACAAGTCGGTCGTGTTGGCGGTCATCTCCGGCGCGGCCTTCACCGGAAGCGCGTTGGCAGCGCGTGCGGTGCACATCAAGGACCAATCGATCACCGGCATCTTGTCGGAGCCATTGCTGTGGGCAGTGTTGGCCTACGCCATCCTCGCCCTCGGCTTACATGCGTACGCGCTGATGCGCGGTCACGTCGGTCCGGTCACAGCGGCCATGTGGGCCACCGAGGTCCTGGTGGCCACTGTCGTCGGTGCCGTATTGCTCGGTGATCATATGCGCCTTGGTTGGACGATTCCGGCCATCGTCGGCATTGCGCTCACGCTCGGGGCGACGATCGTGCTCGCCCGATCACCCGCCCAAGAGCTTGAACACCGCACCACCGCAGCCAGCGCCCATCCTGCGAATCAGGGGCGTTCCTGAAACCTCATCAATGTTGAGGAATTAGTGCATGGTCGGCGTTGCAACTGCCGATGGGGAACCCGCCGCTGCCGCGTCGGCGGCTTGGCGAGCTTCGAGCACCGTGTCGGTCACATAGCGCGGCCGGAACAACGTCAGGAACACCAGGCCGCCCACGAAGATGGTGACACACGCAACGATGAGCGGAGTGTTCGACGAAATGCTCCCGGCGATGTAGCCGACGAGAATCGACGCCGGTACCTGCGCCAAACTTTGCACGCTGCTATATATGCCCATCGATTCGCCCTGTCTGCCCGGTTCGGCAGAGCGGCTGACCAGACTCGTGAAGTTGGCCAAGGACAAACCGTTGAAGACCGTGAAGATCGGGATGATCCAATACAGCGGTGCCGTCGTCGTGGCCGTGAAGTACACCGCAAGCACCGCAGCATTGCCGAACAGCGAGAACCGCAACACCTTGTAGTCGGTGAGTTTCTTGGCGACGAGACCGACCACCACTCCTTGCGACAGCGCGATGAATATACCCACCAACGCGAAGTAGTCGCCCGTCTGACCCGGCGTGAAATCGAACTTGTTGCGCAGGTACACGCCGAAGAACGTGGTGAAGAACGTGAAGCCCATGTTGAAGCAGAATGCAGAGATCAATGGGATGCGCAACCGGTCGGACGCGAAGCCGCGCAACACATTCGAGACCGATTGACCGAGGTAGATGCGACCCGAGTGAACCTTCTCCTTGAGCGTCTCGGGCAGCATCGTGATGATCAATACGCAGTTCAGCGCGGCAAGGATGGCAGCGAACCAGAACGGCGTGGCGGCGCCGAACCAACTCGGAGTGTAGAACAACCCGTAGAAGCTGGTGTTCGGAGCACTGAGGCGACCGCCGACATACGGTCCGATGACGAAACCGAGCCCGAAGGCGGCGCCGAGCAAGCCGAAGTTCTTGGCGCGGTTCGCGTTCGTGCTGATGTCACCGATCGCTGCCTGTGCCACTGCCAGGTTGCCGCCGGTGATGCCGTCGAGGGCCCGCGCGGCAAACATGAGCGGCAGGTTCTTGGTGATGATCCCGATCGCGAAGAGTACGTACCCAACCGACGTGCCTGCGATCGACATCGCGAGCACCGGGCGGCGGCCGAGACGATCGGACAGCTGACCGAGCACGGGGGCGGCAAGAAAGATGCACAGCGGATAGATGGCCTGCAGCCAGCCGAGCATGATGAGGCCCTGGTGCGGGGTCCAGCTCTCCGGCGTGACCCGGAACGTGGAGCGAGGATCGATGAGCAACGGGAAGACCGGGATGAGAATGCCGAAGCCGAGCAGGTCGATGAAAACCGTAGTGAAGATGGCGAGGAGGGGGTTTCGCCGAGATGCGATCGTGGCGCTCATTGGACCTCCTCATAACGTGTGCCATGCGCACGCGCTGACCTGCCAACGGGTCGGCGCTGACCCAATCTAGAGGGCTTTGACTGTGAGCGGCCATGTGGGACACACTTGTGTCATGCCTGTTGACACCATCACCGAAACCGAGACCGCCCGCGTCGAATCGGCCCTGTCGGCCTTGCTCGGCGACCACGACCCAGCGTTGCTCAGCCACGCCGAGTTCCGCGGTCATCAATACGACGCCGGCCTCGCGTGGGTGCACTTCCCCACGGGTTTCGGTGGTCTCGGCGTGCGGCCGGACCTGCAAAGAATCGTGGAAAAGCGGCTGCGCGACGCAGGCGCGAAGGGTGCCGACCCGGCCTCGTTCTTCCTCGCACTTGCGGGGCCCACCATCGTCACGCACGGCACCGACGAACAGCGCAGCCGCTTCCTCCGGCCGATGTTCACCGGTGAGGAGCGTTGGTGTCAGCTCTTCAGCGAGCCCGGGGCCGGTAGCGACTTCGCCGGGTTGGCCACCAAGGCTGTGCGCGACGGCGATGAGTGGGTGGTGAATGGACAAAAGGTCTGGAACACCATTGCCCATCTCGCCGACTGGGGCATGCTGGTCACACGAAGCAACCCGGACAGCCCCAAGCACAAAGGCATGACCTACTTCGCTGTCGATATGCACAGTGAAGGTCTCGAAGTCCGTCCGCTGCGCCAGATCACCGGTGAAGCCGAGTTCAACGAGGTCTACCTCACCGATGTCCGCATCCCCGACGCGAACCGCATCGGCGCCGAGGGTGAGGGCTGGCGCGTGTCGCTGACCACGCTGATGAACGAGCGCAGCACAATCGGCGGTGGCGGTAGTGCCCCCAAGCGTGGCTCGGGAGCGATTGCCGAAGCCGTTCAGATCTGGCAGGCGCTCCCCGAGGACAAGCGCACCGCCGCCCAGAAAGACCAGTTGCTGAAGATGTGGATACGCGCCGAGTGTCAACGCCTCACCAACATTCGTGGCGGCGAGAACCGCAAGTCCGGCAACCCGGGTCCGGAGGGTTCGGTCTCGAAGCTCGCGATGGCCGAGCTGAACAAATCGCTGTTCGAACTGTGCATCGATCTGCTGGGCGCCGACGCGATGGTCGGCTACGACTACACATTCCGCCGACCGGAATCATTGTCCACGGAAGGACTCGAGCACGGCGTCCGCCACGCGTTCTTGCGTGTTCGTGCGAACTCCATCGAGGGCGGCACGAGCGAGATCATGCGCAACATCCTCGGTGAGCAGGTTCTCGGCCTGCCCGGCGAGCCGCGCGTCGACAAGGACGTTCCGTGGATCAGCGTGCCGCGTAGCTGAACCTCCCGACCGCTCATCACCCTGTGGGGTGACGCGCCGCGATGGTTCGACGCATTCCCTCGCGCCAATCGACGGCGCACGGGCCGGTGATGTCCAGACGGCGACTCACGTCGGCAACCGAACCGCGCAAGGTGCCCTCCACGGGGCGCACGATCACTTCGGCAGGCGTGTCGAGCAACTCGCCTGCATACGCGCACCAGTCCTGCACGCTCACGGCCTCGTCGCCGGCCCAGTTGACGATGGTGGCAGGCACGCTCGCTGCAGCGAGCAAGGACGCTGCTTGGGTATTGATGTCGTCCTGGTAGATGGGGCTGTAGAGGCATGGTCCCCAGCGAGTCCACACGGGACTCCCCGCAGCAATCGAGTCAGCGTGCAACGCCGGCAGCCCACCGCGGGGCCCATAGGCGGCGTTCATCCGTGCGATCGTGACGGGGAGATCGTAGGCCCGCGCACAAAACCGGGCGACGGCCTCCTGGCCGATCTTGGCCACCGAGTAGGTGGGTGAGTGTTGCGGGTTCACGTCGCCCATTGGGTCGGTCTCGCGATACGAGTGACGTGGATCGGGGTTCGGCTTGTACACCGAATGCGTCGACATCACCAGAGCAGCGCGCGCACGGCGACAGTGCATCAGCACGAATCCGGTGGTCTCGGCGTTCTCGCGCAGGGCGAGGTCGAAGTTATTCCCGGGTCCCTGGAATGCCGCGAGGTGCACGACGTGGGTGAAATCATCTGGCACGCCCGACAGATTGCCGCTGGCGAGATCGCATTTCACGGTGGACACGCCGAGCGCATCCACCTGCCGCCGGCTGCCCGGGTCCGAGAATCGGGCAAGACCCCACACGTCGTTGTGCTGGGCAAGAAACGCAGCGAGGGGAAACGCGATCTGTCCGGTGACGCCGGTGATCAGGATCTTCTCGCCGCGCAGCACGCTGGTTCCGGTCACCATGGCATCGTCACTCCACCGTTCGCACGCATCACCGTACCGGTGACGAAACGGGCTGCGTCAGACGCCAGATATAGCACGGCGTAGGCCTGATCGACGGGGTCCCCCGCAACGCCCATCGGCGCTGAAGCAGCACGCATGGCCACGTACTGCGCCTTCCGCTCGGCGTCGACGGACCCGTCAGCGCGCAGAACGTGACGCTCGTTCATCGGCGTATCCGTCCATCCGGGCGCAACTGTATTGACCCGTACTCCGCTGGAGGCCACCTCCATCGCCAGTCCGCGGCTGTACTGGGCGGCCGCTGCCTTTGAGGTGGAATACGCCGCAACGTTGGCGATGGCAACATCCACGACCCCGCTGGTGATGTTGATGATGCTGCCCGTACGGGCCGCGACCATCACACGCGCGGCTGCCTGCGAACCGAAGACAACTCCTTTGAAGTTCACGGCATGCACTCGGTCGAGTTCGGCCTCGGTGACAGTGAGCGGCGTCGAGTCGTCAATCACGGCCGCGTTGTTGACCATCACATCGAGACGACCATGGCGATCAACCACGTCCGCGACGAGGCGATCGAACGCCAATCGGTCGGTGACATCCAGTACGGCGTACTCGCAGATCAGGCCTTGGCCTTCCAGGTCGGCATCGACCGAGGTCAGCGTCCCGATGGAGACGTCGGTCAGCACCACCGTCGCCCCAGCCCGTGCGAGCATGGTTGATGCCGACAGCCCGATCCCACGAGCTGCCCCCGTCACGATCGCGACCCGTCCCGAGAGATCGAATGGAACATCCCACATGGTCGGTGAGCTTCGCACATCTGATGACCAACGGCCCTAACCCACCCGTTCTTGATGGAGCACGATAAGGACAGGTACAGCACCTGCTGTTGCAAACAAGAGGAGAGCTGCCGTGGATCGCATATGGCATCGCATCGGGCGAGCACTGAGTGGGCACACCCTTGTGGTGCTCGCTGTTGTTGTCGGCATGACAGGCCTGCTCGCCGGCGGTCTCGCACGACTCAATTTTGCTACAGGTCAGGACAGCTACCTCGACAGGAACTCGACCGCCGCCCGGGACAATGCCCGCTACCAGCAACTGTTCGGCGGGGAGAGCATGGTGGTGCTGTTCACCGTTCCGACCGGGAAGACCGTGGTCGATCTGTTCACTCCAGCCAACCTGCACCGATTTGATTTGCTCGCTTCGACGCTGCATCAGCCAGGCAACGGACTCGAATCGATCATTACGCCGGTGACTGCGTTGACCTGGACCCAAGATCTCGTGACCACCGGAGCCGGCACGCAGATATTGAGCAATGCAATCGCGCGCGAGCCCGACAAGGCGGCGGCCACGCTGCGACAGAACGACGCCGCGCTCACCCTGGCGCGTCTGGCCGCTGCCGGTGATCACTCGTTCTCCAACCCCAGCTGGTTGCGCTTCTTGCTCTTCGACAACGCTGGATTCGCATTGGGTGCCGACGGAAAGGTCACCGCTCCCTTTGACGACAAGCTCGTCATCCGTAAGGCCCTGCTCACGTTCTTCCCGGACCCGGCCCACGCGATGACGATTGCCATCGTGCAAGGCAACGCCTCGCTCGATCAGCTCGCTGTCGGTTCGAAGTCGGTGAAGGACGCTGTTGCCGCTCAGCACTTTGAGGGTGCCGACGTGATCGTGACGGGCACGCCGACCTTCCTCACAGACATCAACGACTACCTCCAGCGAGGCATGCTCACCCTCGGCGCAATTGCATTCCTGGTGATGCTGGTCGTGCTTGCCATTGTGTTCCGCGTGCGCTGGCGAATCCTTCCGTTGTTGGCCGTGGTGATCGGCATTGCCTGGGGCTTTGGAACGTTCGGGTATCTCGGGATCAACCTGTCGCTGGTCACCATCTCGGGCCTTCCGATACTCATCGGTATCGGCGTGGAGTTTGCGATCCAGATCCACAACCGCGTCGAGGAGCAATGCGTTCGTCACCCCGAGACCGACCCGTTCGCCGAAACCCTCAGCCAACTCGGCCCACCAATGGTGGTTGCCACCGTCTCGGCGGTCATTGCATTTCTCGTGATGCGTATCTCCCGCGTACCGATGATCCAAGACTTTGGCGTGCTGTTGGCCGTCGGCATCGTGATGCTGCTCGTGACGGGCATCGTTGTGCCACTTGCCGTGCTCGGAGCGCGTGAACGTCATCGCGCGACCACCACCGTGAAGAGTGGCGTCACCGAGAAGATCCTGCATCGCCTCGGCTCACTGCCGTCGAAGGCCGTCATCCCCGTGGTCGCAATCGCTGTGATACTCCCGATCGTGGGCTTGATCCTCGAAACCGGAAGCAAGATCCAGAGCGACCCGATCAACTGGGCGGACCAATCGACACAGACCATTCGCGATGCGCGCCGGCTCGAGACCGATGTGAACTTCTCATCGACATTGGGCATCTTCATCGAGACCACTGGACACGACTCGAACGGCATCTTCACCGACCAGCTCGCGAGCTTCGTGAACGACTTCGTCAACCGCGAGTTGACCAACGAACACATCACGCTCATCCAAGCGTCGAGCCTCGTCACTGCCGTGTCGTCGTTGATCGAGGTACCCGGCACCACGTCGCTCGCTCCCACTGGGCTCGACATGCTGCAGGCCTACAACGTGGCTCCTCCCGACATTCAACGACTGCTCGTCGCGAAGAACGGCAACGCCGCGCAGGTGCTCTTCCAAGTAGGCCCGTCATCGCTCGACGAACGTGCTGCATTGATCGAACGCATGAAGGCATCGATCGCGACACCGGGCACCAACCAGGCATTGCTGCCGTCGAACGCATCAGCTACGCCTTCGGGTCTGGCCATCGTCGGTGTCGGCCTGCTGAACAACCTCACGGCCAATCGTGTCGCGCTCACCATCGTGGCCTTGTTGCTGGTCGGCGCGTGGTTGGTCCTGCGTTACGGCGATGCAGCCCGCGCGGCACTGACGATGATCCCCGTGCTGCTCGCGGTCGGCGCCTCGGCAACCTTGGTCTCGTTGTTGGGCATCACGCTCAGCCCGCTCACCACCGTTGGTGGCCCGTTGGTGGTGGCGACTTGCGCTGAGTTCTCTGCGTTGTTGACAGCGCGCTACGTGGAAGGTCGACGCGCCGGGCTCTCGCCTATCGAAGCGCAGGCGCTGGCATCGGAACGCACCGGTCGAGCGTTCATCGCTTCGGCGCTCACCACGATCGGTGGATTCGCAGTGCTCATGTTCGCAGCGCTACCGCTGCTGCGCGACTTCGGCGCAGTCGTCACGCTCAACGTGACGGTCGCCGTGATGAGCGCCCTCGTCGTGGTACCGCCGCTGGCCATCTGGGCCGATCAGCGCGACTGGTTCCCGGCGGCGGCGACGCCACCCCGGCGCATCGACTTCGGACCGCGACGAATCGTTGCCGCTGCGGTGGGACTCGTGCTCGTGGCCGTCGCCTCTGGGCTGACGATCGATGCTGTGCGCGGTCGCAACGAAGTGGTCGCAGAGGCAATGACCGTTCCGGCGCAGGGCGCGCCAGCCACATTGCCGCCGCCTACCACTGCGCCGCCAGCGGGCTCGACGACCACCGTCACGTTGGTGCCCACCGGCAGCACGCTGCCCCCGGGCCCCGCCGAACGGCCGAGTGGCCTCGTTGCGAGCACGTTCTACGACGCACTCACAGGAGTCGGTGTTGACGCAGGCGTGGCGCGATGTGCCGCCGACATACTGGTGAGCACAACGCCAGAACCCGACCTGATTGCGAAGGGTATCGCCAACACTCCTCGACCCGCAGCCGTCGACGCGTTGTTGGCCCAAGCCGCACTGGCCTGCGGAGTCTCACAGGACACCCTGGACAAGCTCGCCGCTGGCTGAGCGACTATTCGGCTGATCGGCGGGCGCGGGTGCGCTCGCGGCCGCCGCCCGCACTCGGCACCGAATTGGTGAGGGGCCCTGTCTCGGCGATGATCTCTTCAATGGTCGGTCGCGCACCGTCAGTCGGGCCATCGGTTCCGATTGAGTCGAGGCTCGCGCGCATTGCCGCGATGTGCGCCGGGGTCGTGCCACAGCAGCCGCCGACAATGCGCGCCCCCGAGGCAACCGCCAGCGTGGCGTACGACGCCATGACCTCGGTGGTGCCGCTATACACGATCTCGGTGCCGTGGAACTGCGGTATGCCACAGTTGCCCTTGGAGATATAGACGTTGTCGGGCCCGCAGCTTTCGCTCATCGACAACAGCGTGACCAAGATGTCGCTTGCGCCGACACCGCAGTTGGCACCCATGCCCAACGGTGGCTCCTCGAGCCCGTCGAACACGCTGGCGATTGCACCGGGCATGATGCCCATCATTGTGCGACCCGCGGTGTCGAACGACAGCGTGGCCGTGTACGGCATACCCACCTCGATGGCCGCCTTCGCGGCGGCACGGACCTCTTCGATCGATGACATCGTCTCGATCCACACCACGTCGGCACCACCGGCTTTGAGTCCTTCGATCTCTGTGCGGAACGACGCAATCGCATCGGGCTCAGTGAGCGCACCGAGCGGCTCGAACAATTCACCAGTGGGCCCAACGGAGCCCGCAACCACAACGGGACGCTCGCAAGCGTCGGCCACCTCACGAGCCAGCTCGCTGGCGCGCTTGGCCAGATCGAAGGCCTGAGCCTCGGCCTTGTGCAGTTTCAGGCGATGAGCGTTACAACCGAAGGTGTTGGTGAGGATGATGTCAGCGCCGGCATCGACAAATCCCTGATGGAGCGCCTTCACACGATCGGGTTGATCGATGTTCCAGAACTCAGGTGGCTCGCCGGGGCCGAGGCCACGCTCGAAGTAGTTCGTGCCCGTGGCACCATCGGCGAGGAGTACCCGCCGGGTCTGCAGAATTTCAGCGAGCGAAGTGCGCATTGCAATCATGTGTCCCTCGGCCGGCGGATCGGTCCACCGCAGCCGGGCACCAGTATGCCAATTGCGGTCCGGTATCCGGGTGACGGTTTGCGAGTGGGCAGCGGCGGGGTGGAGCGGCGAGGTTCGCAACTCGAGCGAACTCGGTTGTCGACACGTCTAATGTCTTGCATTAGTATGTGACGCACGTGTCCACCGGCGGACACGACGAACGAGGGGGTTGCCGTGGAGTTCGGCGTCTTTTTGAATGGCTATATTCCGGGCCCGGCCGCCCATGACAGCCTGTCCGAGCACACCGTGCTCATGCGTGAGGCGCAGTATGCGATCCACGCCGATCAGCACAACTGGAAGTACGCCTGGTTCGGCGAACACCACGCCCTCACCGAGTACAGCCATATGTCGGCGCCCGAGGTCATCATGGGCTACATCGCCGCGAACACCGAGCGCATCCACCTTGGCTCGGCCATCAACAACCTGTCTCCCCGCGTGAATCATCCGGTCCGCAACGCGGAGCGCGCCGCAACGCTGGACCACTTCACAAACAACCGCTACGAGTGGGGCACTGGCCGTGGCGCGGGTAGCCACGAGATCGCTACGTTCAACATTTTGGACAAGAACTCCACCAAGAGTGAGTGGGAGGAGTGCGTCCACGAGATTCCGCGTATGTGGGAACAGCTCGACTACACCTTCGAGGGCAAGCACTTCACGGTGCCGACGCCGCACAACATCTTGCCCAAGCCGTACGGCAAGGGCCATCCGCCAATCTGGGTGGCGTGCGGTAACCCTCCCACTTTCGCCCGTGCCGGCGAGCTCGGCATCGGCGCGATTGCGTTCAACTTCGAGCCGATCTTCAATCTGCAGGGCCGCATCGACGCGTACAAGCAAGCCATCGCGAACTGCACCGAGCCGCTCGGGCAGTACATGAACAACAACGTGATGATGACCAACGCCGTCATCTGTCTCGGTGACCGCAAGCGGGCTCGCGAACTGGCCATCGATGGCCTCGGCAGCTACCTCGTCACTATGGTGAACCTGTACCACGACACGATGCCCCAGTCGATGGACGCCATCGTGTGGCCGAAGTCGCCGATCACTCTGCGCGAGATCGCAAACGGTGATCCAGACGCCTTCCTCGACACGCTGATTGCTGGCGGGTACCTGCTCTGCGGTGAGCCCGACGAGGTCACCGAACAGGTCAAGAACTATCAGTCGGTCGGTTGTGATCAACTCGTTTTCGGTTTGCCCAGCTCGATGGAGCACGAAGAAGTGCTCGAGATGATCGAGGTGTTCGGCCAAAAGGTGATCCCCGAGTTCGACACCGATCCGGTGCATTCCACCACGCGCTATCGCGAGACCGCGCAGCCGAAGTACGACAAGTTCAACTTCCCGGTACCCGACATTCACGTCGACCGAATTCCGGCGAACGCACTGCTGCCACTCGGCTGATCGGCCGCCAACAACCCCGGTCGGCACCATCACCGCGCACTACGCGCGATACGGTGCACGATTGCCGCGACACAAGGGAGCACCGATGAGCGACGATCGCCCTCGCACGTCCACACGAGACCATGAGCAACTTCGCGAGCATCTCACCAGGTGGCTCGGTGGACACCTCGACGACCCCTCCGTCACCGAGTTCGTGGTGCCATCGGCCAACGGCATGTCGAGTGAGACCATCCTGTTCGTTGCCGAGTGGAACGACGGTTCTGGAGCCCGCGCCACGGGCCGTTTCGTCCTTCGCCTCCCACCCGATCCGGGCTCAGAGCCGGTCTTCCCGGTGTACGACATGCCCCGCCAGTTCAACGTGATGCGACTGGTGGCTCAACGCACCGATGTGGCAATTCCGCCGACCGTGTGGCTCGAAACCGATCCCGGACCGCTCGGCGCTGCGTTCTTCGTCATGGAACGCATTGATGGTGTGGTGCCACCCGATCTCATGCCCTACACGTTTGGCGACAACTGGTTCTTCGACGCCGATGCCGCCGATCAGGCGCGCCTGCAGCAGGCATCGATCGAGGCGCTGGCCAAGATCCACTCGATTCCGGCATCTGACCCCGATGCCGCTTTTTTGGTGATCGACGCTCCGGGCGACACCGCTCTAGAACGACACGTCAATGACCAGCGCGCCTTCTACGAGTGGGTGGCTGGCGATGGCGTGCGCTCGCCCCTGATCGAGCGCGCCTTCGCCTGGCTCGACGACAACTGGCCCGAGTCCGAGGGCGAGGCCGTCGTCAGTTGGGGCGACGCCCGCGTCGGCAACATGATGTACCGCGACTTCCTACCCGTTGCGGTGCTCGACTGGGAAATGGCCGGACATGGGCCCCGCGAAATCGACGTCGCGTGGATGATCTTCCTGCACCGCTTCTTCCAAGACATCAGCGACATGATGGGCATGCCTGGGCTGCCGGATTTCATGCGTGCGAGCGAGGTCGCGCAGACATATGAGGCAGCCAGCGGATACGCACTGCGCGACCTGCAGTGGTTCATGCTCTACGCAGCGCTCCGCCACGCGATTGTGATGTTCCGCATCACCCGTCGCCAGATCGCTTTCGGCGAGGCGGAGATGCCCGAGAATCCTGATCACGCGTTCATCCATCACGCCACACTGGCCGCGATGATCGAGGGAACGTATTGGGCAACACTGTGACGATGTCGTCCACAGTCGTCACCACGGTTGCTGCAACGCGCCACGCTGCATGACCGCGAGGTCGTTCCGAATTGGTGTTGGAGCCGGTGTGCTCGTTGCGGTGCTGCTGCATCTCCGGTTCTTCTTCACGCCGCTCACCGCCGACGAGGGTGGCTTTCTCGCCATCGGTCGGGCGTGGGGCAACGGCAGCCATCTGTATCGCGACGTCTGGGTCGACCGCCCGCAGGGACTGCTCGTGTTGTTCCGGTTGTGGAGCGACATTGCTGGTAGCAGCACGGCGTCGGTGCGAATCATGGCCACCCTGTTCGCTGCGCTCGCTGTTGTGTCCGGTGCCACGATCGCTCGTTCGATCGCAGGCCGACACGCGGGGGTACTCGCCGCTGTCTTCGTCGCAGTTCTGTCATCGGCACCGATCATCGAAGGCTTCATCGCAAATGGTGAACTACTCAGCGGCGCGTTCTCTGTCGCCGGACTTGCCGTTGGGTGCTTGGTGATCACCGGCCGACTGGGGACGCGTTGGATGTTCCTGTCGGGTGTGCTTGGCGGGTGTGCGATGTCGATCAAGCAGTCCGGACTCGACGGCTTACTCGCGGTGTTCGCGTGGCTGGTGCTCGCCTTTGTCTTCTCGTGGCGGGAACGGGCGATCGTACTGCGCGCCGTGGCGCTGCTGAGTGGCGGATTCGCTTTGGTCATCGGACTGCTCGCACTGCACGGGGCACTGACCGGATGGCACGACTGGTGGTTCGCGTTCGCCGGCTATCGGCTGCAGGCGCGCAGCGCGCTCGTTGGTGCAGACTGGGCGCGATTCGGGCGCACGCTGCGTGTCGCCCTTCCCATCCTCGGGCCAATGACGCTTGCCGCAGTGATGTGTGCGGCATCGTTCGACGGTGACAGCAAACGGCGACCACGTAACGAGCACGTGTTGTTGGTTCTCTGGATGCTCGCCGCCATCGGGGCATTCCTTTCGGGTGGTCAATTCCACCGGCACTACTGGGTGACGCTCGCCTTCCCGATTGCGGTCATCGGCGCTGTACTCATTGCATCGATCCGAATCCGTTGGCAACAACTCGCCGTCGTTGCTGCAGTGCTGGTTCCTGCGCTCGTCAGTTCCGTTCGACTCATTGTGCTTCCTCGCGATCAGGTGCCGCTGCGTACCAGTACAGACCCTCGCCTGCTGTACGACGAGCACCTTGCGGACTGGTTCACCGCCACCCGCGGACCGAGCGAAACGATGTACATCATGTGCGCAGGCGCTGCCTTCTACGGCAATGCACTCGAGGATCCCCCGTTCCCTTATCTCTGGTACGACAACGTGCTCCAGGTGCCCGGCGCCAGCGCAAAGTTGGGAACCATGCTTACGTCGGCAGAGTCCCGACCAACGTTCGTCGCGCTCTATCAGGCACCTGACAGGTGCGACCTGTCGGGAGTCGCCGGCCACGCGCTCGAAACCTACTATCACCCGATCCAACCGGTGCACGGCGTGCAGATCCTCGTGCGCAACGACCGCTGATACTCAGGGACGACCGCACACCACACCGCGCATGATCACCGTGTCGAGCATCGGGACACCCGGGCGGTAGAACAGGTGCAGGTACGTGGGCGCGGCGAGCAGCGACATGTCGGCAGGGCCCCCCACAGCGAGGCGACCCACATCGGTACGTCGTAGCGCCGCAGCCCCGCCGATGGTGGCAGCGAGCAGCGCCTCCTCGGGGGTCATGCCCATGTCGCGTACGGCGAGCGCGAGACAGAAGCTCATCGACGTGGTGTTGCTGGATCCCGGATTGCAGTTGGTAGCCAAGGCAATCGTGACACCGGCATCAGCGAGCCGGCGCGCATCGGGATACGGCTGACGCGTCGAGAAGTCAGACGCCGGAAGCAGCGTTGCGACGGTACTGCTGTCGGCAAGCGCGGCAATGTCGGCAGCACTGAGGTAGGTGCAGTGGTCGGCCGACGCGCAGCCCATCTCCACGGCGAGGGCCACGCCGGGGCCAAGGCCCAATTGGTTGGCGTGGATCTTCGGAATCAATCCAGCAGCCACCCCGGCGCGCAGCACCTCCCGACTCTGCTCGGCGTCGAAGGCACCGACTTCGCAGAACACATCGATAAAACGCGAAGACGGTGCGGCTGCGGCGAGCATCTCGCCACACACCAGCGCAACGTACGCGTCGGCTCGACCCTCGAAGTGCTCGGGCACCACATGCGCGCCGAGAAACGTCGTGTCCGTCGTGAACTCGCGCGCAAGGTGCAGAGCCCGCGCCTCGGCCGACGGGGTGAGGCCGTATCCCGACTTGATCTCGATGGTGGTGATGCCGGCGCGCAGTGCTTCGAGGCGGCGCGCGGCGACGATGCCGCGCAGTTCGTCGTCGCCTGCCTCGGCGGTGGCACGTACGGTCTCGCGAATACCTCCAGCGCTGTAGCTCGCGCCCGCCATGCGCGCTGCAAATTCGTCGGAACGATCACCGGCGAAGACGAGGTGCGAGTGGCTGTCCACGAAGCCCGGAATCACGCAACGGCCTTCGGCGTCGACGCGATTGTCGGCCACTTGGCCGCTGGCGCCGACGGACACGATGCTCGGCCCATCGAAGACAATGCTTGCATTGCGCAGCACACCGAGTGGACCTTCACCGATGGTCGGATCGTTGGTGATCAGGAGACCAATGCGATCGATCACGGTGGTGGTCATGGCCGAACCTCGGACTCACGACGCGGGTGGTGAACGAGATCGATGGCTTCTTGGAGTTCATTGGCTACGTCCAGGCCGTGGTGTACGCCGTTGGCCACCACGGTCTCGCCCGCGACGATCACGTTGGTGACGTCGCTCGCTGTGGCCCCGAACACAACGGCATCAACCAGGGCCTCGCGGGGCGACCCCGCGAGGCGCACGCTGTCAAGTCGTACCGTCGTGAGGTCGGCCAACGCTCCAACGGCAATCAACCCGCCGTCGCGCCAACCGAGCGATCGGTAGCCGTTGACCGTTCCGATGGCCAGTAGGTCGCCCGCCGAGTGCGTGCCCCTGCGCTGCGAGACAAGCCGCTCGTCGAGTTCGATACCGCGCATCTCCTCGAAGGGGTCGATGACTGCATGCTGATCACTGCCGATCGCCAGAGACACTCCTGCATTGCGGAGCGCCCGTGAGGGCCCGACACCGTCGGCAAGATCGCGTTCGGTGGAGGGACAGAAGCAACAAATGCAACCCGCTGCGGCGTATAGCGCGACGTCGGTCGCAGCAAGATGCGTTGCGTGCACGGCTGTGAAATGCTCGGAGAGCACGCCCTGTTGGGCGAGAAACTTAGTGGGCGAGCAACCGAAGGTGTGCTCGATCTGGGTGTTCTCGGCCACCTGCTCGGAGACGTGGGCATGCAGTGGCAGGCCGTGCTCGTGGGCAAAACGCGCCACGAGAGCCATCGCCGTTGCATCGACAGCGCGCACCGAGTGGATCGCCGCACCGATCCGAGTCGTGCTCGCGCCGCCGACGTCGCCGAGCGTCGCCCGCGCCATCAGTTGTTGCATTCGCAACATCCACTGTTGCGGGGTGCCATCGGAGAATCGCAGCTGCTGCGTTGACGGCGCCGTGGTGACGCCACCCTGCAGGTAACACGTGTCGAGCAGCGTCAGGCGAATGCCCGTCTGCTGCGCCGCCGCGATGACCGCAAGACCCATCGCGTTGGGTTCGTCGTATGGCTCGCCCGATGGCTGGTGATGTACGTAATGGAACTCACCGACACAGGTGTACCCAGCCAGCAGCATCTCAGCGAACACCGCACGCGCGAGTGGCAGGTAATTCTCGGGGGACAATCGCGCGGCCACGGCGTACATCTGCTCGCGCCACGTCCAGAAATCGCCGGCGCCGCTGTGCGTGCGACCACGCAACGCTCGGTGGAAAGCGTGGCTATGGGCATTCGCGAAACCCGCGGTCGTGAGGCCGAGCAGCTGCTGTGCGTCGGGCGGGCACACAGCGTCTGAGTCGACACCAACGATCAGGCCATCGTCGATCGTGATCGTCACCCCAGCCGATACGCCGGCCGGGAGTGCCGCGTAATCACACCAGACGCGGCGCACAGCCACCATGTCAGCTCCCCAACCGCTCGACGAAGGCGGTGATCCGCTCGACGAAGGCCGCACGGTGGAAACGCTCGAACTGCTCCCAGGTGCTGAGCGTGGTGGGGTCGGTGACCCGGTCGACGAACAGCGTGCCATCGAGGTGATCGCATTCGTGCTGGAAGGTGCCCGCAGTCAGGCCACGCTTGATCTCGTCGTGCGCAATGCCGTGCCGGTCAAGGTACCGCACGCGCACCGACACGAAGCGGCTGACCTCACCCCGCAGGTTGGGCACGCTGAGACACCCCTCGTTGACCATGAACGTCTCGTTGTCGACGGCCTCGATGACCGGGTTGATCATGACGGTGAGCGGGATATGCGGTTTGTATGGGTAGCGGGGGTTGTTGTTGACCTCGATCACCGTGACTCGCAGAGTCTCACCAACCTGGTTCGCGGCAATGCCCGCACCATTCGCATGGCGCATCGTGTCGATGAGGTCGTCGATCAATCGCTGGATGGCCTCGTCGGCGATCAGGTGCGGTGCGATTTCTTGCGCCCGTTCGCGTAGGACCGGATGGCCGATGGTGACGATCTCGCGAATCATTGTCCCGCCATCGGGATCACGACGCCCCGCTCGGCTGCAACACGCCTGGCAATGTCGTATCCGGCGTCAGCGTGGCGGATGACGCCCATGCCGGGGTCGTTCGTGAGCACCCGCTCGAGTTTCTCCGCTGCAAGGGCGGTGCCGTCGGCCACCGACACCTGACCAGCATGGATGGACCGACCGATACCCACCCCGCCGCCGTGGTGGATGCTGACCCACGACGCACCTGACGCAGTGTTCACGAGAGCATTCAGCAGCGGCCAATCGGCGATTGCGTCGGATCCATCAGCCATTGCCTCGGTCTCGCGATAGGGAGATGCGACCGAGCCGGAATCGAGGTGATCGCGACCGATCACGATGGGTGCCGACAACTCGCCCCGGCGCACCATCTCGTTGAAACGCAGGCCGAGCCGATGACGTTCGCCGTAGCCGAGCCAACAGATGCGCGCAGGCAGTCCCTGGAATGCGACGCGCTCGCCGGCGAGATGGATCCAACGGTGCAGATCTTCGTTGTCGGGGAACTCCTCGAGCACCGCCCGGTCGGTGGCAGCAATGTCGGCTGGATCGCCTGACAGGGCCACCCAACGGAACGGACCGAGCCCCTCGCAGAACAGCGGCCTGATATATGCCGGCAGGAATCCGGGATAATCGAATGCTCGCGCGTATCCACCGAGGGCCGCCTCGGCACGGAGGCTGTTGCCGTAGTCGAATACCTCGGCACCACCGTCCATGAAACCGACCATCGCCTCGCAGTGACGCGCCATCGATTCACGCGCACGGCGGATGAATACGTCGGGAGCCTCGCGTCTGAGTTGCTCGGCTGCGGCCATCGACAGGTCGCTGGGAATGTAACTGAGCGGATCGTGCGCGCTGGTCTGGTCGGTGACGATGTCGGCATCGAAGCCGTCTGCCAGCAGGCGTGGGAGCAATTCGGCGGCGTTACCGATGAGTCCGATCGACACGGCGCGTCGTTCGGCCTTTGCCGCGACGCAGCGAGCGACCGCGTCGGCGTAGGAATCTGCGACCTCGTCGAGATAGCGCGTCTCGATTCGCCGTTGAACGCTGTGCGGGTCGATGTCGATGCACAGCGCAACGCCACCGTTGAGGGTGACGGCAAGCGGCTGCGCGCCGCCCATCCCGCCGAGGCCAGCCGTGAGCGTGATGGTGCCACTCAGGCTCCCACCGAAGCGCTTGCGAGCGATCGCCGCAAAACACTCGTACGTGCCTTGCAAAATGCCCTGGGTACCGATGTAGATCCACGAGCCCGCAGTCATCTGCGCATACATGGTGAGTCCCTGATGCTCGAGGCGACGGAACTCATCCCAGTTCGCCCAGTCGGGGACGAGGTTCGAGTTGGCGATCAGCACTCGCGGTGCCCACTCGTGGGTGCGCATCACGCCGACGGGCTTGCCACTCTGTACGAGCATCGTCTCGTCGTCGTGCAAAGTGGTGAGCGTACGGCAGATGGCATCGAACGCGTCCCACGAACGCGCTGCTTTGCCGGTGCCGCCGTAGACCACCAGATCGTCGGGGCGCTCAGCCACCTCAGGGTCGAGGTTGTTACACAACATGCGCAGCGCCGCTTCCTGCGGCCAACTGCGACAGGTGAGCAACGATCCGCGAGCGGCGCGAACTTCACGTGGTCCGGACATGAGATGACTTCCCTTCGTGTTGATCAGTCGAGCGGCCCGATGACATTGGCAACGACCTTCGTGAGAGTGCCGGAACGCACCAGCTGCTCCATCGACGCGAGCTCGGGCGACAGCCACCGATCAGGGCCAGCTCCAGGCACATGCTCGCGAATTGCGTGCAGCACGGCAGCGGTTGCTGCCGACGGCTGCAACGGGTGGCGCAGGTCGAGCGCACGAGCTGCCACACACAGTTCGATCGCAACGATGCGACGCAGGTTATCGATTGCCACGCGTAGCTTGCGCGCTGCACTCCATCCCATCGAGACGTGGTCCTCTTGCATTGCGCTCGTTGCCATGGTATCCACGCTTGCCGGCACCGCATGACGGCGGTTCTCGGCCACCATCGCCGCCTGCGTGTAGTGCGCGATCATCATCCCCGAGTTCACCCCCGCGTCCGGCGCGAGGAACGGTGGTAGCCCGAACGAGCGGGCCGGATCGAGCATCCGATCGGTGCGCCGTTCGCACAGCGAACCCACGTCGGCAACAGCAATGGCGAGGAAGTCGAGTACGTATCCGATGGGCGCACCGTGGAAGTTGCCACACGATTCGACGCGCCCATCGGGCAGGATCATCGGGTTATCAATGGCCGCCACGAGTTCACGATCGGCAATGGTCGACGCGTAGGCGATGGTGTCGCGACCCGCGCCGTGCACCTGTGGCGTGCAGCGAAGCGAGTACGCGTCCTGCACACGACTGTCTCCGTGGCGGTGGCTCGCGACAATCTCAGACCCGGCAAGCAACCGGCACAAATTTGCTGCGCTCACAGCCTGACCCACCTGCGGGCGTAGTGCCTGCAGATCGGCGGCGAAAGCCCGATCGGTGCCGAGCAGACCCTCGACCGACATCGCGGCAGCAACGTCGGCCGCTCGGTACAGTTCGGCGAGGTCGCTCAGCGCAAGGCACAACATTGCCAACATGCCGTCGGTACCGTTGATAAGCGCAAGGCCCTCCTTCTCGCGCAACACCAGCGGCGCAAGGCCGGCTTCGGCGAGCGCCTGCCCGCCGGTGAGCAGTTGTCCGAAGGCATCATGTGCGGCACCCTCGCCCACCAGCACCATGGCGACGTGTGCAAGCGGTGCAAGGTCGCCACTGGCTCCGAGCGAACCGTACTCGTGGACCACCGGCGTGATGCCAGCATTCAGCAACGCGAGCAGCGCCTCGGCCAAGGCAGGGCGCGCCCCGGAGTATCCGAGTGCCAGGCTGCGCGCCCGCAACAGCATCAACCCGCGCACGACCTCCGTCTCGATCTCTGCACCCATACCAGCTGCGTGCGAGCGCAACAGCGCCAACTGCAGTTCGGCAGTTCGCTCGGGCGGAATCGCAACGCTTGCCAACGAACCAAATCCCGTGGTGACGCCGTAGACCGGCACGTCACCGCGCACGAATCCATCGACGACAGCAGCCGTTCGCAGCATCGCAGCGCGCGCATCGTCTCCGAGCTCGACGCGAGCCGCGCCGCGAACAACGGCGACAACCTGCTCACGGGTGAGTCCATGTGTTGACAGCTCGACAAGTGCGTTGTACGCGTTCACTGTGCGCAATCTACTACTCGGTCGCCACACGGCCTGAGCCTCACCGAGGCTGCGGCGCTGATCGGCGTTCGCGTGTCGGGATAGAGTTCGCGCACAACCCCACCGAGGAGACCAACCATGAGCACGATGCCCCTGCAACAAGCCATTGCCGTCAGCCAGTCTGTCTTGGCCAACGTGACCCCTGATCAACTCGACCTTTCCACCCCTTGCGCGTCGTGGAAGGTATCCGACCTCATCAATCACATGGTCGGCGCCCACCAGTTCTTTGCCGCCGCACTCGCAGGCCAGCCACCCTCGGCTCCCGCGATCGACTATTCGGCCGGCGACTTCATCGCTGCCTTCGACGAAGCCGCCGTAGCCGATTTGGCTGCGTTCAGTGCGGACGGCGTGATGGAGACGATGTACAAGCTGCCTTTCGGCGAGATGCCTGGCGCTGCGTTCGCAGGCCTTGCGGCCAGCGACACCTTCACCCACGCCTGGGATCTCGCCAAGGCCACCGGACAGTCCACCGATCTTTCTCCAGCGCTCGCCGAGGCGTTGCTGGCCGCAGCGCGGATGAATATTCCGGAAGCATTCCGCGGCCCAGACGGCAAGGCCCCATTCGGCGCGGTCGCCGAGGCACCGGCCGGCGCGAGCAACGCCGATCAGCTCGCTGCGTACCTAGGTCGCGCCGTCTGAGCTGTCGCACGACGGCGGTCACCGGCTCGCCGTACCGGCCGCCTCGTCGTACACGCCGGCTCGTCGTACGGGTCTACTCGTATTTCGGGTAGGTGTCGGTCATCAACAACAGGTATGAGTTCGCCCTCGCGTAGTACCGGTTCACCTTGAGCAGGAAGTCGAACATGCCCCTGGGGTGCTTGCGCGTGATCAAGATCGTGAACCACGACGCGACGATCACGAAGAAACCGGCGATTGAGAGCACCCACACGATGATCATCGCCGGGATCGCCCAGATGAAACGCAATGCATTGGTGAGCCGATTGGCGTTCTCGGTATAACCGAACGCGTAGGTGACCCCCGTGGCGCCGGGATCACGTCCAAAGGGTGGCCACTCGTCGTACATCAATTCCGCATATAAACTCACGCGGGTGGCGTAACCGAGGTAATCATTCTGCAGCTTGAACAACTCCTCATTGCGCTTACCAGCACCTCGAACCTGGCCTCACCTGTCGACCCGGTTGGCGCAATTGCCGGCACCGGCACCGGATCTGGAGCAGGGACTGGAGCTGGAAAGTCGGACATGCGAGCCTCCGCTTCAGTGGCCCCAACGGCCACACGCGACGAACTCTATTCACGTTTCCACGAGGTCGGGGTGATACATCGGACGCCACGCTCGAGGAGTGCAAGAATCGAGGGGTGACTCCGTCTGGTCGATTTGCTGGCCTCTGCCCGATGCCCCGCCATGTCACCGACCTCGGTGGCGAGTTCGCTACCACTACCCCACTTACTCGCCGGGTGGCCGATCTCCCCGCGCAGGGTTACCGGCTCGTCGTCGACGCAGAGGGCACGCGCATCGACGCAGGCGACGACGCTGGTGAGCACTACGCGCGACTCACCCTGACTCAGCTCGGCGTGCCGACCCCGGGAGTCGTGATCGAGGATTGGCCCGATCTCGCTGTACGCGGAGTGATGATCGATGTCAGCCGCGACCGAGTTCCCACGATGCAAGCGTTGAGGGCACTTATCGATCGTGTCGCCAGCTGGAAGGTCAACCAACTTCAGCTGTACCTGGAGCACACGTTCGCCTACGCCGGACACGAGGACGTGTGGAGTCACGCCAGCCCGTTCACGGCGGATCAGATCCGCGAGATCGATGCCTTCTGTCAGGCGCGTCACGTCGAACTCGTCGCCAACCAAAACTGTCTCGGGCATGCCGAGCGATGGCTGCGTCACCCGCGCTATCGCCCGCTCGCGCTGAGCCCTGACGGTTTCGACATCATGGGACTGCGGCGCGGGCCGACCACTCTGGACCCGGCGAACCCGGCCGCTTTCCAGTTCGTGGAGTCGTTGTTGAACGAACTACTGCCGTGCTTCACGAGCACGCGTGTGAACATCGGCATGGACGAACCGTGGGAGCTGCCCGCGGAACGGATACACGACTATGTGGCATGGATGCAGCGCTTGTGCGAGCTCCCGATCCTGCGCGACCGCGAGGTGATCGTGTGGGGCGACATTCTCGCCCACCATCCCGGCGCACTGGGCGGGCTCCCCGACAATGTCGTCGTCGCCGAGTGGGGGTACGAGGCCGACCATCCGTTCGGGGATCGCACCGCCACACTCGCCGCAGCAGGCCGCCGACATTGGGTCTGCCCCGGCACGTCGAGCTGGCAGAGTCTGCTCGGCAGGATCACCAACATGCGCACGAATACCCTTGAGGCGGCAACAGCCGCTGCGGCCAACGGCGCGTGCGGGCTGTTGATGACCGAATGGGGCGACTGGGGGCACCACCAACCCGCGTCGGTGAGCCTGCCGGGCTTTGCCTACGGAGCGGCGATGTCGTGGTGTGCTGCCACCAACTCGGCCATCGATCTCGCCGAGGTCACCGATCCCGCGGCCGTTGCGCTCGGAGAGGTGTATCTCGCAACTGGCGCACAGCGACCCAACTGTTCGGCCTTCGTGCGGCATCTCTATCTGCCCCAGGCCCGAGTGCGCCACTTCACCCACGACGAGCTCGACAGTGCACGCGCAATGCTCGATACCGGCAACATGCTTGTGGGCAATCGCGCCGATGCCGACGCGGACGAACTGCGCTGGGCCATCGACGTGGTGCGCCTCGCTCTCGACGACGCCGACGCCCGACTGCAGGGCAACGGCACGCTGGCGTCGATGAGTCCCGCAGACCGCGTCTCGTTGGCCGACGCCGCATTCGATATCGGCGAACGCCATGCCGAACTCTGGCCGCGACGATCTCGCCCGGGTGGTCTCGCCGCCAGCCGACGATGGTTCACCCGCCTGCGTGAGGCCTACATGGAGGGCGCAGTGCCGACCGGCTGGCCGTACCCACAAGTCGACCTGAGCGATGGAGAATCAGCATGAATCCGACGCTGCCCACCACGATGCGAGCTGTGCTCCTCACGGGCCACGGAGGCTTCGACAAACTGGAGTACCGCACCGAAGTCGCCGTACCGACACCGGGAGTCGGTGACGTGCTGGTTCACATCGGCGCTGCCGGCGTCAACAACACCGACATCAACACTCGCATCGGCTGGTACGCCGACAGCGTGTCCGAGGGACGTGGGACCGGTTGGACCGGCGAGTCGTTTGCCTTCCCGCGCATCCAAGGAGCCGACGGCTGCGGCATCATCGTGGCAGTTGGCAGCGACGTCGCGACATCACGATTGGGTGAACGCGTCCTCGTCGAGCCGGTGTGGCGCGAGCCACTCGGTTGGGCAGCGTTCGCGGCGCAGTATTTCGGTTCGGAACGCGATGGTGCGTTTGCCCACTTCGCGGTCGTGCCTTCGGTGCATGCGCACCGAATCGACAGCGAACTCACCGATACCGAACTTGCCTCGTTCCCGTGCGCCTACTCGGCCGCCGAGAACATGCTCAGCCGGGTGGTGCTCCGTGCCGGCGAGACGGTGCTCATCACCGGCGCCTCGGGCGGAGTGGGTTCGGCCGCGGTACAACTGGCCAAGCGGCGCGGGAGTCGGGTCGTTGCCGTCGGCGGTGCCGCAAAGCTCGCCGAACTCATCGCGCTCGGAGCCGACGTGTGCATTGCGCGTGGCGACGATCTCACCGCTACGTGCGGTCGCGACACTATTGATGTCGTCATCGATGTCGTCGGCGGCCCGCAGTGGCCACAACTTCTCGACGTGCTGCGGCGCGGCGGCCGATACGCCGTCGTTGGGGCGATCGGCGGACCCATCGTGCAACTCGATCTGCGCACGCTGTACCTGAAGGACATCAGTCTGCATGGCTGCACAGTCTTGGACCCACACGTCTTTGCCGATCTCGTCGGCTACATCGAACGCGGTGAGATCAAGCCCGTGGTATCGGCAGTGTTCCCGATGAGCAGGATCGTCGACGCGCAGACGCTGTTTCTCACCAAGCAGTTACTCGGCAAGATCGTTCTCGTACCCGACTGAACTGAAAGAACGCCTTCAGCGCAGCACCAGGTCAAGCGCGCGCCGGGGGCTGCACTCACCAACGAGCGCGGCGCGCAGCATCACCGCTGCGGCCTGTTCGATCGCTGGGTAGTCCTCCAACGGCGGAAAGGTGAGGAGATCACCGGTCACGGTGAGGCGAAGCAACTCTGCCCGCTCTACATCCAACGGATGGTTCACCGGCATTGATACATCAGTGCGTACCGGAACCATCCCGGTGGCTGCGTCGGCCTCTGCTGACTCCGTGCCCACGAGATGACGAAGCAACGACAGACTCGCTGACAGATCGGGCGCATCGGCTGGAATGGCCCAGGCATGGCACCCCGCATACACGTGACGTGCCCCGTTCACACCCGGCGGATAGCGCAAGATCCGCGTCCGTTCGAGCGCACCCGGTTGCGCCGCAAGCAAACCGTAGTAACCCGGCCAGTCGCCGACGACGGCCACACCGCCGCACCGGAACGCGGCCGATATTTCGTCGAAGTACCACGCATCATCGATCATCCCCCGTGGCGCGATTCGACTCGAGGTGCCCGCGTCGACCAGCCACTCCAATGCTGCGATGGCCACCGCCGCAGTGAAGTCTGCCTCGCCGTCCTCGTCGAAGAGATGGCCTCCCAACGCTGCGGTGAGTTCGTAGAACGTGCCGAACAAACCCGAGTCACGGGTCGGGAACGCAAAGCAGGCAAGCCCAGAACGCGCGGATACGTCGGCCAATGAGTCGAGGAGATGAGGCCACGATGTGGGCAGCCATGCATCGTCGACCACGGCGCGATTCACGAACAGCAGACGCGCGTCGATGTTGCGTGGCACACACCTCAGCACCCCACCGACCCGACACAGGCTCAACGCACCCGGCTGTAGGACAGTCAATTCGGATGAGCCCAATACCTCATCGAGCGACTGCAGCCGGCGCGCCTGTGATGGCGCGTACTTCGAATGCGTGGAGACCAGATCGTACGCTGCTCCCCCGGGCAGAGCGGTCGCAAGGTGATCGTTCAGAGCGACGTGATCGCCGCGAAACTCGACCTGGATATCTACGCCGTGACTGCGCGAGAACGCCTCGAGCGCTCTATCAACTTGGTCGTACTGGGCGCCGCCGATCACAGCGATCCGAAGCGGCCTCATCGCCAGACAGTATCGTGGGGGAAGGTTCGCCCGGTGACGGTGTCGTCTCGGGGCGAGCATCCGGCGAGAGTCAATAGGGGCGTTCATGACCGAAGCAATTCGAGGTTCTGAGGCGCGGGTGGTAGTCATCACCGGTGCTGCATCAGGTATCGGTCTCGCCACCGCAAGGCGGTTCTCAGCCGCAGGCGACATGGTTGTGATGCTCGATGTCGACGGTGAGCGGCTCGGTTGCGAGGCCGCAACGCTGGGTACATTCTCGTTCGTGGTCGACGTGCGTCACGCCGACTCCATCGCCGATGCATTCGCCGAAGTCGTAGCGACCGTCGGAGACGTGGACGTACTCGTCAACAACGCGGGCATCGGGGTGGCAGCGGACCTGCTGTCGTCTACATGGGACGATTGGCAGCGCACGTTCGATGTCAATGTGCACTCGATGTTCCACACCTGTCGCGCCGTGCTGCCGACGATGCTCGATCGCGGTGCTGGAATCATCGTGAACACGGCCAGCGTGGCGGGTTTGGTCGGCATCCGCGACCGGGCCGCCTACTGCACCTCGAAGTCTGCGGTCATCGGTTTCACCCGCACACTCGCTGCCGACTACGCACATCGCGGCATCCGCGCCAACGCGGTCTGCCCCGGAACAGTTGCCACAGAGTGGATCGGCAAGATCCTCGCCACTGCCGAGGACCCTGTCGCGAGGAGACTATCGATGGAACAGCGCCAACTCGACGGCCAGATGGGCACACCCGAGGAAGTCGCCGCCGCCATCTGGTTTCTTGCGTCGCCTGACGGTCGCTTCGCCAATGGTTCCGCAATGGTGATCGATGGCGGATGGACCGCGATGTGATTCCCGCACATGGACTCGGCACCGCACCACTCGGCGGGTTGTTCACCGCGGTGTCTGATCGCGACGCCGCACAGACCGTTGCTGCCGCGATCGAGTGCGGCGTTCGCTACTTCGACACAGCACCGCAATATGGGCACGGTCTCGCTGAGTCCCGACTGGGTGCGGCGCTGTCGACCAGTTCCGTGCATCGCAACGAGATGTTCGTGTCCACCAAGGTCGGTCGTGTCCTCGTACCCGGCACTGACCCGGAGACGATCTTTTGCGGCACTTCAGCGGTGCGCACGCAGTTCGACTTCTCAGCCGACGGCGTTCGGCGATCTCTGCACGACAGCCTCACGCGCCTCGGCCTCGACTACGTCGATATGGCGTTGGTTCACGATCCAGATGACCACGAAGTCGAAGCATGGACCAGCGCATTTCCGGCGCTGGCCAAATTGCGCGACGAGGGTCTCATCGGTGCCATTGGTGTGGGCATGAACCAGGTTGGAATGCTCACGAGATTTACTCGACGCGCCACCGACCTCGGCCTCGATGCAGTGCTGGTCGCCGGACGCTGGACCTTGCTCGACCGCGCTGCCGGCATCGAGGGAGGCCTGCTCGATGCGTGCGCGCGCCACGGCGTGCGAGTCATCGTCGGCGGCGTGTTCAACAGCGGTCTGCTCGCCAGACCCGAGCCGGGCTCGACCTTCGACTACGGAACGGCCCCGCCCAGGCTCGTGCGCATCGCCGAGCAGATGGCTGCGGTGTGCGCCGAGTTCGGCCTGTCACTGACGAGCGCCGCACTGCAGTTCCCCTGGAGGCATCCAGCGGTGTCGTCGGTGATCGTGGGGGCACGAACTGCGGCGGAAGTGCTGCAGAACGCTGTCGCACGATCCGCTCCCCTGCCCGACGCATTGTGGCCGGCGCTCGATGCATGTCTGCTCGCTCCCGCATGACCGTCGTCGATGCTCATCAGCATCTGTGGGATCCGTCCCGGTTCCACTATCCGTGGCTCAACGACGACCTCGCCGCGATCAATCGACCCTTCACCGCGGCCGACCTCCGCGCCGTAACCATCGCGGCCGGTATCGATGCCACCATCGCCGTGCAGACCCGCGCGTCCATCGACGAGACCATCGAGCTGTTGCAGACCCCACCGCCAGTGGCTGGCGTCGTGGGGTGGGTCGACCTCACGGCACCGGATGTGGCCGATGTCATCGCGTCGCTTCGCGATGGCCCGGGCGGTCACCGGCTCGTCGGCATTCGTCATCAGGTGCACGACGAAGCCGACCCGAACTGGCTTGACCGACGCGATGTGCGCCGCGGCATCCGCGCCGTGGCCGACGCCGACCTGCCGTACGACATCCTCGTACGAACCCGCGAGCTGCCTGCGGCGATCCGGCTCGTCACCGATCTCCCCCACGGCGGGTTCGTGCTCGATCACCTCGCCAAACCGCCCCTTGCGCAACCGGCCGACTCCGCCGAAGTGGCGCTCTGGGCCACCGCGCTGCACGATCTCGCTCGCCGACCGAACGTGGTGGGCAAACTGTCCGGCCTGATCACCGAGGCCGATTGGAAGTCTTGGACCCTCGATTCGCTGCGGCCCGCGGTGAATGTGGCCCTCGAAGCGTTCGGACCCAATCGTCTGATGGTTGGCTCGGACTGGCCGGTGTGCCTCGTCGCGACGTCGTACATCGGAGCGCTCGATGCGGTCTCCAGTTTGCTCGGGACTCTGTCGAGCGACGAACGCTCTGCGGTGTTTGCCATCAATGCGATCAGTACGTACCACCTCGATCTCGATCAACTCACCGGAGCCCACGCGTCATGACCCGCATCACCGCACTCACCACGCGAGACATTCGCGCACGCACGTCGCGGTTCCTCGACGGATCCGATGCCGCCCACGCCGATCCCGATTACTCAGCGGCGTACGCGATCCTCAGCACCGATCATGTCGACGAGCTGCAGGGTCAGGGCTTCACGTTCACCATCGGACGCGGCAACGAACTGTGCTGTGCCGCAATCGAGGCGCTGTCGATGCATGTCGTTGGCCGCGACCTCGACGAGATCACCGCCGACATGGCGGGCTTCTGGCGCAGCGTCACCAGCGACAGCCAGTTACGGTGGATCGGGCCCGAAAAGGGTGTCATCCACCTCGCTGTCGCCGCGCTCGTGAACGCAGTATGGGACCTGTGGGCCAAAGAACGGGGAGTGCCGGTGTGGCAGCTCGTATGCGATCTGACCCCCGAGCAGCTCGTAGCGTGCGTCGACTTCCGGTATCTCTCCGACGCGTTGGGATGCGACGAGGCATTGGACATGCTGCGTTCTGTCGCACCAGGCAAGGCCACGCGCACGGCGCAACTCCGAGCAGATGGATATCCCGCCTACATCACCTCAGCCGGGTGGCTCGGCTACCCCGACGACAAGGTGCGCGATCTGTGTCGGCAGTTGTACGCCGATGGCTGGCGCAGCTTCAAGACCAAGGTCGGCATCTCGGTGGTAGCAGACCGACGCCGTTGCGAGATCATGCGCGAAGAGCTCGGCGACAACGTGCAACTGATGGTGGACGCCAATCAGGTGTGGGACGTGCCACAGGCCATCGAATGGATGCGCCAGCTCGACGGCTTCAATCTCCGGTGGATCGAGGAACCAACGTCGCCCGACGACATCCTTGGACATGCCAAGATTCGTCGGGCGCTCCAGCCGCTCGGTATCCGCGTGGCCACCGGCGAGCACGTCGCGAACCGCGTCGTCTTCAAGCAAATGCTGCAGGCGGGCTCCATCGACTACCTGCAGGCCGACGCGTGCAGAGTGGGCGGGCTCAACGAGGTGCTTGCGATCTTGCTGCTCGCCGCCAAGTTCAATGTGCCCGTCTGCCCACACGCCGGCGGCATCGGACTGTGCGAGTACGTGCAGCACATCTCAGCCATCGACTACATCGCTGTCAGCGCCAGCTTGGATGATCGCACCACCGAGTACGCATCGCATCTGCACGAACACTTCGTGGACCCCGCGCGAATACGAAATGGTCGCTACATGCTTCCATCGAAGCCTGGCTACTCCGCCGATCTGTACCCGGCGTCCATGGCGGCGCTTACCTTCCCGACCGGCAGCGAGTGGCAGTAGGACCCCTGTCACGCAGACAGCCCGCAGGAGCCGATCTACACTGCCAGTCAATGAGCTTTCCCCCTCCCGTTCTGGTTCGCCAGCGCTTCAGCATCGCCAGTCGATCCGCAAAGGTCCGCGTCGTTGCAGCCCCAGACTCCGAGCCACGAGTCACCGGCGCCACATTGACCCGCAACGCCGATGGATCGTACACCGTGGAGCCTCGTCGCTCAGGCGCAGGCGAGATCGTGTTGAGCTGTCCACCATTGTCGGATCTCAGTGTGGGCACCGCGTCTGGACAAGTCGAGATCTGCGGCAGCTTCGGGCAACTGAGCGTCGTTACTGCGTCCGGCCGCGTCGAGATCGAACAGGCAGCATCTCTTGATGTACGAACCTCATCGGCCGCAGTTCGCGTTGGCCGTTGCGACCACGAGTGTCGGGTTGCGACCAAGAGCGGCGCCATCACGATCGCGGCTGCGGGCAGTATCGACATCTCCACGCTTTCTGGCAAGGTCGTCGTGAACGACGTCGGCAACGCGGTCGTTCGAACGGTCTCGTCCGCGGTCACGCTGTGCAGTCGCCAAGGAGCAGTCACGAACGTGAGCACTCTGTCGGGGCGGGTGGACATCTCGGTCCCCACTGGATCACACCCAAGCACCGACCTTACATCGACCACCGGCAAGGTGACCTGCGAAACCGCTTCCGGATCCGACGGTCAGGTCGCTGTTCGCACCTCCTCAGGTGCGATACGGATCTCCATCCGGTGAATCTCACGGCGGGAGGCGCCATCGTCTTCACCGACATAGTCGGTTTCACGCAGCTCACCGATGAACACGGCGACGATGCCGCCGTTGCGCTCTTGGAACTGCAGGATGCTGTCGTGCACGCTGCACTTCCAGCAGACTCGCGCATCGTCAAAGAACTCGGCGATGGATTGTTGTTGTGGTTTTCCGACGCCCGTGCCGCCGTCGAGACCAGCCTCGACCTGCAGCGACGATTCGCGGATCAGTCGGCCACCGGCGACGGCATCCCGCTCTGGGTGCGTATCGGTCTGCACTGGGGTACTCCACGTCGGCGCGGCGATGACATCATCGGGCGAGATGTCAATGTGACGTCACGCATCGCTGCGCTCGCAGGTCCCGGCGAGGTGTTGTGCACGAGTGCCGCAGCCGACGCGGCCGGCGCCATCGATGGCGTCACGTTCCTGCCGCTCGGCCCAGTCTTCGTGAAGGGGATCATCGAACCGATTCCGCTGCTTCGCGTCGTTGGGGTTGAGCGTGCGCAACACCCGGGAAGTCGTGATCATCCCCGTCGCATGGCACAGTCCCCAACTCACCCACCAAGAGGCCCGGTTGAAAACGGTGCGTGAACACCTCGGTCGGGTCTGACACCGGCCGCACCCGCTCGGTAAGGTTGCGCGATTCACATCTCGTCGGCTCACCCCGGCGCGAGCTCGAGCCACCACGGCCGTCACGATCACAAGGAGCATCATGAGCGACACCGAATTGAGCCAGGCCGACATCACCGCGTTGGCCGCCACGGTGCACCGCCCGATGCAGGCCTTTATCGGCGGCCGCTACGTCGACAGTGCCACCGGTGAAACCTTCGAGTCCGTGAATCCCGCAGATCGCTCCGTTATCGCCAACGTCGCGAGCTGCGGCGCAATCGATGTCGATGCCGCCGTCACCGCTGCGCGTTCGGCGTTCGACGCTGGCGTCTGGGCGCAGAGTCACCCCACTGTCCGCAAGGCCACGCTCAAGCGGCTCGCCGAGCTGATGGATCGCGACCGCGTCGAGTTGGCAGTGCTCGAGAGCCTCGAGAGCGGTAAGCCGATTCGCGACTGCCTGAACATCGACGTGCCCGAGACCGCGCGCTGTATCGAATGGTTCGCCGAAGGCATCGACAAGATCTACGACCAGTCGTCGCCGTCAGGCGGGCAGGCGTTGGGCATCATCGTGCGCGAACCGATTCCTGTCGTTGCGGTCGTCCTGCCATGGAACTTCCCGTTGATGATGTTGGGCTGGAAGATCGGCCCCGCGCTGGCCATGGGCTCCAGCGTGATCGTGAAGCCGGCCGAGCTCACGAGCATGACCGCGCTCAAGGTTGGCGCACTCGCTGCCGAGGCCGGCGTTCCTGATGGCGTGTTCAACGTGGTGCCCGGGTTGGGCGAGCACGCCGGACAGGCGATCGGATTGCATCACGGCATCGGCGCCGTTTCGTTCACCGGGTCCACGGAGGTCGGGCGAATGTTCCTGCGCTACTCGGCCGACACCAACCTCAAACGAACAGTGCTCGAGTGCGGCGGCAAGAACCCGTGCGTCGTCCTTTGCGACGCCGGCGACCTCGCTGCGGTGGCCAAGCACGCAGTGAACGCAGCGTTTTGGAACATGGGGCAGAACTGCACTGCCAACTCGCGCCTCATCGTCTCGCGCTCGATGAAAGACGCCCTACTTGACGAAGTCATTGCCGAGACCCGCAACTGGACCACCGGCCATCCATTCGATCCCGAGAACCTGCTCGGATCGATGATCTCCGACGAGCAGTACGACAAGGTTCGTGGCTACATCCAAGTCGGTCTCGATGGCGGCGCGACACTTGCGTACGAAGGTGCCGTCGGGGCAAACGACGGCGGCTACTTCATTGCGCCGACCATCTTCGACAACGTCACGCCCGACATGGTCATTGCCCGAGAAGAGATCTTCGGACCGGTGATGACGGTCATCGCTGTCGATGACGACGAACACGCAATCCGCGTCGCCAACGACACCTCCTATGGGCTACAAGCCAGCCTGTTCACGCGCGACGTCGCACGCGCGCACACGGTTGCCCGCCGCTTGCAGGCAGGCACGGTGTCAGTGAACAGCTATAGCGAGGGCGACATCACCACGCCTTTCGGCGGCTTCAAGCAGAGCGGCTTCGGCGGTCGTGACAAGAGCATCTACGCGTATGACCAGTACGTGGAGAAGAAGACGGTGTGGTTCGACCTCAGCTGATCGCTGTCTCACCGCGATCGCTGGCGAAGCTGATCGCAGCTGGTGTCGTCGAAGCCCGACGGGGTGCAAGCGATGGCAGCCGGTACGCCCGTAGACTCAATTTCGCTCGCATCGCTGCACCCGTCGTACCTCGACCCTGACCTTCATGGGCTCGGCAGCCATCGTGACAACGCTTCGGGACAGCATGACTCAAGACACTTCGACACAGACGGCGATCACCGCGGCGCGTCGCCGACTGATGGATCCGCGTCTCGCCGCGGTCGTGCCAGCGGTTGTCATCTCGATCGCCTACCTACTCCTGAGCCCCGCCTCTCAGGATTTCGCCAGCGGAGACTTCCGCGCTCGCCTGTTCCGCGAAGGGGCGTACGTGTGGAATCTGCGCTGGTTCGGCGGCCACCCGCTGCCCGGCTACGGCATCGCGTCGCCTGTGCTCAGTGGCCTGTTGGGCGTGGTCCCTGTTGCCATCGTGTCGCTCATCGTTGCATCGTGGGCCTTCGGAGCCATCATTGCCAACTGCAAGCTCACCCACCCGACCCTGCCATCACCCACCATTGCCACGATGCTGTTCTCGGTTGGTTGCGCCCTCAGCTTGTGGGGCGGGCGCCTCACCTTTGGCCCCGCCGTCGCATTCGGAACGCTGTGCGTGCTCTGTCTGCAAAAGCAGCGACCCACACTTGCCGTTGTCACCGCGTTGCTGTGCGGTTTGTCGTCACCCATCGGCGCGCTCTCGCTCGCCATCATCGTGTTCAGTTGCTGGACCACGCGAGTGTTCCCTCGTCGACTGCTCGTGCTGGTGGGTGCTAGTGCTGTTGTACCCGCCGGCATCATCGTGTTGCTGTTTCCCGAGGGCGGCTGGTACCCATTTCCGGGCGGCAGCTTCGTCAGCCTCGCCGTAGCGCTTGCGTTTGTCGGCTGGTTCGGCCGACGGATGCCGTTGGTACGCACGCTGGTCGCGGTCTACGCAGTCGTCGCGCTCGTTGCATTCCTCGTGCGTTCGCCGCTGGGAGGCAACGTGGTACGCCTCGCCTGGCTCGCCGCCGGACCCGCCGCAGTGATCACGTTCACCAAGTTCCGGCGCACACTTTTGCCCGCCTTTGTCATCTTCACCGTCATCTGGGGATGGTCATACGTGAAGCTCGGTTTCGTGGTTGCCGATGCAACCACCAAACCCGACTACTACGACTCGCTGGCTGCGTTCGTGCAGGCCCAGCCCGGCGGCGCGCAGCGCGTCGAGGTCGTGCCCACCGAATCATTCCGCCAGGCCGACGAACTCGCACTCAAGATCAACATCGCCCGCGGTTGGGAAGCCCAACTCGACCGCGAGTTGAATCCAGAGTTCTACGACCACCTCACCGTTGATACCTATCACTCGTGGCTGCTCCGCAACTCGGTGAGCCTCGTGGCGCTTCCGATGGCCGGCGTGCAGCCCATTTCACGGGCCGAGGAAACCATCATCGAGACCGCGCCTGCGTACCTGCAACTCGTGTGGTCGAACACCCAGTGGCGCGTCTATCGAGTGACCGATGCCCGGCCGTTGGCCGACTTCGGGGCTATGGTCACCGCGGTGGGCACGGATTCGATCACTATCGATGCCCCGACTGCAGGAATCGTCACGGTCCGCTTCCGCTACAGCAAGTGGTATCAGATTGCGTCAGGTGACGCGTGTGCAACTCGGTCACCCGACGGTTGGCTCGAGTTGCACGTGCGCACGCCGGGAACCATCGTCGCGAGCGTTGCATTGTCACTCGAGAATGCGGTCGGCACCGAAGAATGCGGCTGAGCCCGTCGTGACAACGCTCTCCCCAGAGTTCTACGTCGGCGAGGCACCCAACTCGACAGCTGCGGGGCGCTCCACCGTCCCATCGGGGCGACGCGCAAAACGATCGCGAGCGGCCCCGTGCACCGGCCCGTGCGTTGGCCACGGCCAGCCACCGAAATCGGTGCGCTGATAGTCGCTGAAAGCCTGTTCGATGCCGGCCCGGTCGTTCATCACAAATGGCCCATACTGGGCAACCGGTTCGCCAATCGGGCGGCCCTGCAACACGAGTACCTCCACGCCGGTTGCACTGCTCAACAGCGAGGGCTCGTCACACCGCACCGAGGCACCCGTCGATGCTCCGATGTGCTCGCCGCCGATTTGCAGTGACGTCCCTTCAAACACGTACAGCGTACGAACGGTGTCCTCGAATTGGGCCGCAGGCATCAGCCACGAGCCACCAGGCTCGATGCGCACGTGCCAAATGGCGACGTCACTTTCACGTCGGGACGCCCACGAATGTGGCGGCGGTGGTGGCGGAGCGAGCCCATTGAGCGTTCCGGCGATCACGGTCACCACTGTGTTGTTGCCATCGACATTGCTGCTGGTAACCCTGGGGATGTCGTCGTCCCAGAGCATGCTGAAGTGCGGATCGACCATCTTGTCGACACGCGGCAGGTTCATCCAGATCTGGAACAACTCGGCGGGATTGGGTTCGACGCGGTCGAGCAACGGGAACATCTCGGCATGCACCACGCCACAACCCGCGGTGAGCCACTGCACGTCACCGCGGCCGTAGCGGGCGCAAGCCCCCATCGAGTCGGAATGATCGATGAGACCGCGACGGACGTATGTGACCGTCTCGAAGCCGCGGTGTGGATGCTGCGGGAACCCGGGCACCTCGTCGCCGTGATACATCCGCCACCCGTCGATGCCCTCGAAATCCTGGCCGATGTGACGACCCGCAAGAGAAGCTGCCGGACCGAATCGTTCATTGCCGGCGGGGTAGTCGTCGACATGATGAACGCAGAACAGAAAGGGGTCGACGGTTGGCCACTGGAAACCCAACGGCACGGTCTGCAGAACGAAGCTCGTCACATTCGCCAGCCTAACGGCGGCCGTTCTGGAGATCGGGCGAGCAATCAGGTGGGAACGTGTCGTTCCTCATCACGCAGGCGCGGCACGGATGTACGCCCCTTGCGTAGACCTTCCTTGCCGGCATAGAAGGCGCGCGCCTGGTTCATGTCAGCCACCACATCGCCGCTTGGGATGAGCAGCGGGCCGAATCCGCCGGTGCGAGTGACACCATCGACGAACGCGAACACGATGGGAACATTTGCGTCGCCGGCAATGCGGTAAAAGCCCGACTTCCAGTACTCACTTCGCGAGCGCGTGCCCTCGACAGGAACGAGCAGACAGAACTTGTCGCGTGTGGCAAATTTGCCGGTGAGCTCGTCCACCATGTTTCCAGCAGAGTCACGACGGACGGCGATGCCACCGAGGCGACGCATGATGGGCCCCATCGGCCCGCGAAAGAGTTCGCTCTTACCCAACCAGGTGACATGCACGCCATTCACCTTGGCCAGAGCGAGCGTCAGCGGGAAGTCCCAGTTGCTCGTGTGCGGCGCGGCGATCATCACACAGCGATCCGGGATTGGCGAGGGTGCCTGCACATTCGAGAAGCGCCAGAGCGTGAGCCAACCGCTGGCCAGAAGACGAAGCATCACGACACGGTACCGGCACGAGTCGCGACGCACGCGGTCGATACGTCAGTGCGTAGACGGTCAGGGCGTCGGCGGCGTTGCGACCGCAATGGCGCGCTGCGCTGATCCCGATCCCCAGGAATGCATGGCCAGTGCCCCGATGGCCAACGGGATCCAGAGTTGGAAAAGTCGATACACGCCGACCACCGCAGCGGCCTGTCCCGTCGACACTCCATAGGACACGAGAGTGGCGGTCATCGACAACTCGGTGAAACCCAACCCGCCGGGGAGGACGCCAACGATGGAGAACAGTGTGCCGATTGCATAGGTGACCAATGCAAGTGCGGTTTCGTTTGCGATGCCCATCGAGTGCAGCACCGTCCAGAGCACACCGAAGCCGATGATCTGAAGCGCTACGGCGTGCACTGCCACCGGCAACATCGCGCGCCGATGTCGACGCGCAACGACCACGGCCTCGTGCAGGTCGTCGGCCGCGTGGTGGTCGGTGGAGTCCGGGTGGAGCGGCCGACGCATCCGGCCTCGCGCCCAGTTGGCCACTCGATTCGGAAACGCGTGCAACGCGCGAATGGATTCCTTCGAACGCGCGGCAGCAACCACGCCCACCAGGAAGCCTGCCGTGAGCGCCACGAAAACCGCAATTGCGATGACGTCGGCCACAGACAAGCGGCCGTCGCTAACGATCACCGGTACCGCCACCAGCAACGTGAGTGTGAAGCCGAGATGATTCACCAGCTCTGTTACGAGATAACCAGCAGTGGACCGATGCGCTGATTGACCGTTCGCCCGAGCATCGGCGTTGAACGGGGCTACGCCGGCCATGCCGCCCGACTTGGTGATCATGTTCAGGAAGTGCCCACCCACCGTGAGCCGCAGCGTGCGGCGAAAGCGGCGGTGCACCCCCAAAAGGCGTTGGGTTCGATCCTGTAACGCCGCGAAATTCACGAGCCACAACAGGCTCATCATCATCGCCGCAGCGAGCCAACCGATTGATGCCGTGCGCAGAGCCTGCCATGCCACGGGCAGCTCAGATCGGTTGACCAACACGAAGAAGACGAGCGCGGCAACCACGAGCACGCGCAGAACAACCCGCCGCCGCCAGCGAGCCGTCACCGCACTCTCGGGCACTTCGGAAGTGTCGGCCAGCGTGGCGTCAGGTTGCACCTGCATCATGTCGGGCAGAACCCGGTCACCCACTTATGAGCTCGGTACGGCATCCATGACCGACTTGAGTGCCTGTGCCGCGCCGAGCAACGCGGCGCTCTCGAATGGCACCACGATCTTGGTGTTCTGGCTGTCGGCGAACTTGGCGAGCGTATCGAGTTGCAAGATCGCGATCAGCGCCGGGTTCGGGTCGGCGGTGCGGATCGCGTCGTACACGCTGGCGATGGCCTGGGCCCGACCCTCGGCTTCGAGAATGAATGCCTGCCGATTACCCTCGGCTCGCAGGATTGCCGCCTGACGCTCGCCTTCAGCAGCTCGGATGGCGGCCTTCGCTGCACCATCGGCGATGTTGATGGCCGACTGCTGATCGCCTTCGGACCGCAGGATCTTGGCCCGCTTTTCCTGATCGGCTTGCTTCTGCAGCGCCAATGCCTCGAGGATCTTCGGCGGTGGAGCGATCTCGACGATCTCGATGCGGCTGATGCGAATGCCCCACTTGTCGGTGACGGCCTCCATCTGCGATTGCACATCGTTGTTGATGCGCTCACGTTCGGAAAGTGCCTCGTCGAGCGACAGTGTGCCGATCACCGAACGCAGCGCCGTGCGGGCGAGGGCGTCGATGGCAACATCGAAGTCGGCAATGCTGAACAAGGCCTGCTTGGCATCGACGATCTGGGTGAAGATCGTCGCGTTCACGGTGACCACTACGTTGTCCTTGGTGATCACTTCTTGGCGGTCTCCGGAGCGCGGGATCTCGCGCATATCGACACGTTGCAGCGATTCGATGAACGGGGCAATGATCACCAAGCCGGCCTCGTGGGTCTTGCGATACTCGCCGAGTCGTTTGACGACGCCGACTTCGCCCTGCTGCACGATGTTGACCATCTTGCGCAGCATGAACAGCAGCACCAGTAGGACGAGCACTGCCACCACCAATCCTGCGACGGTGAGATTGCTGATTGCGATCATGTGTTCTCCTTGGTTGTCACGGGCATCACCGTGAGCGTGGTGCCGGCAATCTCGGTGACATGCACCAAGACTCCCGGTGCAATGGTGGTTCCGTCTTTGGTGACGGCGAGCCAGGTCTCACCGAGCAGCCGAATGTGTCCGGGTGTATGGGTCGCGATCTCATCGATGGTCAGGACGTGGGCACCAATGATTCCGCCGTGCACCCCGTGCACGACCGACGCGGAACCATGCCGGGCAAATGCTCGGCTCACATACGGGCGAACGGCAACCACGCCAGTAGCTGTCACCGCGATCGCCACCGCGATCTGCAGCACGTGCTGCGTCGGCGCGATGGCCGCCACGATCGCGGCAGCCGCTGCGCCAGCAGCTACGAAGAGCGCGAAAAAAGCCATGTGTTGCAGCTCGATGGCCAAGAACAACACCGCAATGATGATCCAGACTGCCACCATGTGCACCTCCGCCGACCACTATAGGGCGATCGGGCGTTCGATGTACTCGCTGCGCGGGTCGTGCGCTGGTGTCACGGCGGCATTGCGGCGTCGACGAGACCGAAGTGTTCTGCTTGAGGGGTGCGATTGCGCATCAGTTCTGCCACCGTCACACCGCCCAGCGCAACGGCCACACCGATCGCCTGCACGATGGCAAGACGTTGGTTCAATGCCACCCAGGCCAGGATCGACGCGACGACTGGCTCGATCATGCCCGTCACCGACGATGCACCGAGACCAATGCGCGGCGCTCCAGCCACCAGCATCGTGTAAGGGATCATGGTGCCGAATACGACGATCGCGCCCACGAGCACTCCTGCCGGCAAACTGCCCGGCACACGCTGACCAAGGTCGACAGCTGTGCCGAACGAACCGAACGGCAAACGCCAAAACGGTGAGAACACAGTCCAGAACACACACCCCGCCATCATCCCCAAACCGGTCCGTACCAATGGGTGCAACTCCGCAGGTTGGACGGCGGCGACCATGATCTGGCCCGCGTACGCGAAGGCGGTGATGACCGCTAGCAGCACGCCGACGGCGGGCAGAGCCCCGGCTCCACCCTTGCCCCCCATGACCGCGAAGATCACCCCGGCAACAGCAGTCCCGATGGCAGCGTAAACGGCCACGGGCAAGATGCGCCGGTGCGCGACTCGCTCGAACACCGTTACCAACACGGGCGCGGTGTACACGATCACGAGCGCAATGGGAACGGGGATGCGCGAAATGGACTCGAAGTACACCCATTGCGGAACACTCACGCCGAATACACCGAAGGCAGCCACCTTGATCCAGCCGCGTCGGTCCAACCGCGGTCGTGCGCGGATGACCCATGGCGACAACAGGATTGCTGCGCCGTAGACGCGCATCGCTGCGAGCGCGCGTGGCTCGATGAGACTCGAGTCGAACACCAAGCGGGACAACAGGCCACTTGTGGCCCAGAACATCGACGCTGTGAGCACCAACAGATACCCGATGCGGCGCGACTCTGGGGTGACCGATCCGTGCGCGTGGACTTGGGGTTCAGAGCCGACCCCACCATTCGCAACGCCGTCCACATCCGACACACCAACATCAACCACGTTGAGCGATCCACCAATCGGCGACCTGGGCCATGAAACGTTTCGAGTAGACCCGCTCGAGCTCGGTGGCGTCTTCGGGCACGTCTTGGGCATCGGTGGGCGCCAGCGGTGACGCACGTTGCAGTGGATCGACCCATTCCAGCCTGATCGCGTCAATGACCTCGCCAAGAAGCGGCGAGGCGGATTCATGGTGATCGCTGGTCTGATGGCCGAGAAAGTCGTTGTACGTGTCGAATGACAGCAGTGAGTAGTAGGTGTTCTCAGGCGCTCCCCGCCAGTACTCGTATCGCCGCACATTCGGCTCGATTCGATGCGATTGGGCGTACAGCTCGGTGGCGATCTCCTCGAAACGCTTCGCCATCCCCGGCCTGACCGTGATGTGGGCGAGGAGGGTGGCCATCGCTCGACTGTAGCTGCGGTGACCGCGCGAGCTAACCAATGGGTGACTGCGCAAGGGAGGATGACATGCAACCAGACGATGTCGACCTGTACGACGACGACACGCAACAGGACTGGTACCCCACCTACGCGACACTGCGCGATCAGGCGCCGGTATACCGCATTCCGGGCACTGACACCTACGTGCTCACTCGTTACGACGACATCGTGTTCGTCAGCAGGCACACCGACCTCTTCGCCAACGGGCCGGCACCCGACGCAGCGCTGATGAACGATCCTGAAGCCATCCGGATCTATCGCGAACATGGTCGTCGCTGTCGGGCACCTCTCAGCACGGACCCGCCTCAACACCGCCGATACCGCGATCTGGTCGACGGCTTCTTCAGCCAGCGCGGCGCCGACCGACAACGCGAACTCATCGAATGCGTCGTCAACGAATTGATCGACGCATTCATCGGTGATGACGAGATCGAGTTCGTCAGTCGTTTCGCCGATGCCCTGCCGGTGTCCATCATCACCACGATGCTCGGCTTCCCACTCGCCGACATCCCCCAACTCACGATCTGGTCGGCGGCGTGGGTGATGCCCTTTGCCGGCCGGCTCTCACCCACGCAACAGCGATACGTGGCCGAGCAGGGCGTCGAGTTCCAGCAGTACATACTGCGCACCATTGCGAACAAGAGGGCCAGGCCCGACGACTCGATCGTCAGCCATCTCGCCCACGCCACGTTCGAGGGCATCGACGGCCCTCGCCCGCTGACAGACGAGGAAATTCTGTTCACCACCGATCACCTCTACATCGGAGGCAATGAGACCACCACATTCGCGCTCACGTCGGGGCTTGCGTTGCTCCTGTCCAACCCCGACGTCGAGGCGCGCCTGCGTGCCGATCGGTCGAAACTGCCTCGGTTCGTCGACGAGGTCTTGCGGCTCGAATCACCCACACAGGGCCTCTATCGTCATTGCCTCGTGGACGTCGAAATGCACGGCGTGGTCATCCCTGCCGGATCCACGGTGCACTTGCGATTCGCTGCCGCAAATCGCGATGAGCGCATCTTTGCGAACCCGACGGTCCTCGATCTCGATCGCATCAACTCTGCTCGCCACTTCGCGTTCGGTCAGGGCGAGCATCACTGCCCCGGTGCAGGCCTGTCACGACTCGAACAGGTCATCGCGTTCGATGTGTTGTTGAACCGAATCGACCGCTGGTCCTTCGCCGAGGGCCGCAACAGCTTCCATCACAAGCCGGGCTTCGTTCTGCGTGCACTCGATGAACTGCACGTTGCTCTGCGCGTTACGGCACGTTAGGCGTAGAGACGCAGCACGGTGTAGGCCGCCATGCCAATGGCCATCATCAACATCATGTTCCGCGTACGGTAGAACACCCCGGCGGCGATGAACACCGCCCACATCTGATCATTATGCACGCTGAGATACAACGAGCCGTGCCGCGTGAGTACGCCGGGCACCACGATTGCTGTTAACGCGCATGCCGGTGCGTAGCGCAACGCTCGCTCCACTCGGGCCGGGAGGTTGACCGACGATGGCAGCATGAAGAAGCTGGCGCGCGTGGCGATGGTCGTGAGTGCCAGACCAACAATCGCAACGGCCATGTACCCAACATCTGTGGTCGCGTTCACGCGGGCGGCTCCGCTTCTACTTCGGACACCACGGCCCCATCGGCCGGCTCGAGCAGCACCGCCACTGTGACACCAGCAAGCACCGAGATCACCAGGCCGAGCTTCAATGGAATGTGCACCGTGGCCACCGACAACACGCCGGTCACGATCACACCCATGATCGCCGGCAGCCGGCGAACCATCGGCACCAGCACCGCCACCAGTGCGAGCACTGCAGCAAGTTCGAGGCCCCAGTCGGTCGGCGCGAGCCCGGCGAGAAGAATCCCGGCAATCGATGACAGTTGCCACGACACCCAGTTCACTGCCGCCGCGCCGTAAAAGAATCCCAACTGGAATGGTGTGCCGCGTTCGCGATCATCAGCAAACCGGCGCACGAACAGCGCGAACCCCACATCGCCGTTGAAGTACGAGGCGAGCAGGCGTTGCTTCCACGGCATCGACGCGAAGTAACCACGCATCGCCGCGGCGAAGATCACGAAGCGCAGGTTCACCAGCAGCGCCGTGGCCCACACGATGGGAAGCGGTGCGCCGCTGACCAAGAGCGGCAGCACGGCAAGCTGCGCCGAGCCAGCAAACACGACGACGGTCATGATCAACGCCATCGTGACGGAGAGTCCACCCTTCACCATGGCCACGCCCGTTACCAAACCCCATGCGGCGATGGCGATACCGGCCGGCGCCATCGTGCGAACGCCTTCTCGGACGCCCTTGCGATCCACGGGCGCGATGAGTTTGGTCCGGAGTCCGACCGCGAGATTCACCCCGCCAGTATGTCGCCGGGAACGTGGTGTTCAGCGGCCGGGCACCGACGAGGTCGCAGGCGAGGGCGACGCAGAGTTCCCACCACTGAACGCGCTGGAGCCACACGCGGCGAGCACCGCTATCGCCACGAACGCGACTGCTACATCGACGAGTCTGGCAGCACGGTGTGGCGTCACGGCTTTCCCCTTAAAGCTGATCGATTTAGTCAGGTATCCAACCGGCAGCACAGCACAAATCCAACCTCGCCAGTATTCGCGTGTCAGAGTCGATCTGTGCGCTGACTCGGCGGCGCCGGAGCAGGCGTCCGGGGCGAGCGACCTCTATAGACCCTGTAGATACGAATATACGGCGGGCTGCAATGCCGCTGCGGCTTCGCTCAACGCCGGCGACAGCGTGCCGAACGCCTCGACCTGCATGCCTCCCCCGACTTCCATGAGACGGGGAAGCAGCTCGCCCATCCACGCCATGTGCACGAGGACCGCGTCAGAACTCTCGTACGCCTCGCGCACCACACAGACTCGCTGATCGGCACTCAGGAAGTAGTCGTACTGGAGGATGCCTGACTCGCCCTTGGCGATCCCCTACGAAACGATGCCTGCGCTTGCTCGGCGGGCGTTCCCTGCGGAATGGTGCAGAAGAACGCGTAACGACCGGGCTTGAGATGCCGCCGCCCCGCCATTCGGGTGACACTACGCCCCAAAAAGATCTCCGAGGACAGATGGCCCCTTACCGGGGCACGACCGCATTCCGCATGCGACCGATGGGGGCACCTGTGCCTCCTTCAGCGCGCTCGCGCGTCACCCCGCGACGGTGAATGTCGCGTGCATCCCCAGAGCGAAGTGCACATGCCCCGTAGACCCCGATGATCCGCCGCCCATCATCGTGCCGGCACTGCCACCCATCATAGTCGAGCCGGTCATCCCCATGGAATCAACGATGTTACAAAACGCGACGTAGGTGCCAGGAGCGAAGGTGAAGGTCTTCGACGTAGACGTGCGGGCGGCGATCCCGCCGACCTTATCCTTGTCCGGAATTTTCTCCTCGTCAACCGATCCATCGGACCTCTTCGGTAGCGATGCGAGATCAGCAGCAGCGACGATCACCAACTCGTGCTTCTCGCCACCTCTGTTGTCGATCGTGACAGCGACCGACCCCGACGGGATTGTGCCGTTGAGACTGACCTTCCACTCGCTCAACGTGAAGGTGGGTTGTGAACCGCTCGCCGCGTTCGAGCCTGTCGACCCAGATGCGGACTTATCGCTACTGCAACCCGCGCCGCCTACGGAGAGAACCGCGAACACGCCCGCTGTCAGGACTCGATGTCGCACGGGACCTCCAAGGTGAGTCTGCGCTGAACTACGAGTCGATCGTGGCAGAACCGACGTCGGCTGTCAAAACTGTCCGCTCCCCCGATCTGTGCCTGTGCCCGCTGGCCGGCCGCCTCGGTGCCTCGGTGCAGTCTGGCAGTGGACTCACACCCTGTACGGCACAAAGCACAACCGTTGAGACTTGCGCTACGGGCGTAGCACTTGCGCTACACTCATACCATGACCGCCGTTGCGTCGCGCGAACTACGAAACCACACCCGAGCACTGCTTGATCGCGTCGACGCAGGCGAGGTGATCACGATTGCTGTGGACGGCCGAGAAGTGGCTGAGTTGCGACCGATCACAAGAGAACGTCGTTGGATGAAGAGCTCGGAGTTCACCCGAAACATCCTCGGCCATCAGGCCGACGCCGCATTACGTAGCGAACTCCGCCAGCTCGCACCCGACACAACCGATGACCTCAGTTCGCTATGACCAGAGGCCTCGCGGACACCAGCGTGTTCATAGCCGAGGAGTCCGGACGACGACTCGACCTCGACCGATTGCCCGACGAAATCGCTGTGTCCATCATCACTATCGGAGAACTGAGATCAGGCGTTCTAGCCGCGGCCGATGTCAGCACACGGGACCGCCGGCTCAGCACATTGATGCGAGCCCTTGAACTGCAGCCGGTCCCCATCGATGAGCCCGTCGCCGACGCATGGGCATATCTCCGGGTTCTTCTACGCGATCGCGGACTTCGAATGCCCCTGAACGACTCATGGATCGCAGCAACCGCGTTGGCACTTGGAGTCCCGATCGTTACTCAGGACGCCGACTACGTCGCTGTGCCCGGACTCGACGTCATTCGGATCTGACCACGTCCTCAGCAACGCTGCCCGGACTCGATCAAAGATGGTGCCGAAGGGCGGGCGTCACCGATCTCCGCTGTGGCTCGTCTCAAACCATGGTCGTAGCACCACGTGCTACGCTGCTCCACATGAACCGGACGATCACTCAACGCGAACTCCGTAACGAGAGTGGCGAAATCATGCGCCGTCTGGATGAGGGAGAGGCATTCACCGTGACGCGCAACGGCACGCCCGTCGGGGAACTCACCCCGCTGCGGCGCCATCGTTTCGTTGCGGCCGACACCGTCATCGCCATGTTCCAGAACGCCCCGGCGATCAACGCTGAACGATTCCGCTCCGACCTCGATGCGGTGGCCGGTCAGGACACCCATCCTCGTGGCTGACCGTCGCACACAGCACGGACTCCTCGACACCTCTGTCATTATTGACCTCGAGAAACTCACTGCAGCGCAGTTGCCGATCGAAGCCGCTGTCAGCGCAATCACGATGGCCGAACTGGCAGCGGGGCCACATGCCACCGCCGACCCCGATGAGCGAGCACGTCGGCAAGACCGCCTGCAGCGAGCCGAGGCCGCTTTCGATCCTTTGCCTTTCGACCTGGAAGCATCTCGCGCCTACGGCCGCGTCTACGCCGCCGTCATCACAGCTGGCCGAAAGGCACGAGGCACACGAGCAGTCGACCTGCTTATCGCTGCAACTGCGTGCGCAGCCGGGATACCGCTGTACACCCGCAACCCCGACGACTTCCAAGCACTTCACGAACTCATCGAAGTCATCAGCGTCTGAAGCAAGCCAGTGAGAACCCCGGCCTGCGCCTTCGTGTCGAAGGACCGAGCTGCCGATTCTCATTACGGCCACTGGCGGCTACGGAACGATCACAGAAATGCTCTGTCGGCGGACACCGGATTCTGCCCACCAGTGGCCATGTAGGACTGCTGATGGCCACTTGAACGCCGAGCGTGATCAGCCGCCGCGAACGTGATCGCTGCAGACCGGCATCTCGGAGACGGTCCTACTACGCCGAAGGTCGTAACGTCAGCTGAATGGGCGAGTCAGAGAAACCGGATTCTGCGGTCGTGGCCCACAGACGCGCCGACGGCACGGAGTCCGGCGCTGAGAGATCACCGGTCGTGTTGTCCGACGATGCGGTCGTACTACGACCCTGGAGCCTCTCCGATGCGATCTTCATGGCTGAAGCGTCGAGGGACCCGGCGATCGAGCGCTACAACGGCCCGACGCCAGCCTCGGTGGCTGACGCAATCGCGGTCATCGAACGCATCGAGCAGAGCTGGCGTACATTCGAAGTCGAGGGTGATCCGACGGGCGCCGCCTTCGCGATCGTTGATGCAGCCTTGGGTGAGCCGGTCGGCATGTGTGGCATCGACCAATGGTCGAGCACAGACGTAGCCCAGTTCGGCTACTGGCTGGCGCCAGGCGCGAGAGGACGAGGACTTGCGACTCGCGCTGTAACGCTGATGACGGGTTGGTTGTTCACGCTCGGAGCAGACCTCGCGAGCCGCAGGTCCGAAGTGACCAGTGTCGCGTTCAGGTGTTCTGCTAGGACGACGTACACAGCGTCGTAGACAGTGACGTGTCCGCGCCTCGACCACGCTTCCTCCAGCAGTGGCCTGATCTGAACGCGTCGAAGCGGTACGACAGTCAGCAAACGAAGCGCCGACGCAGCCGTCGCCGGGTTGATGAAACCCGCAAAGTTCGGCTCAGCGGAGCACGGACGCGACCTCGACGAAATAGTGCTCAGGAACCCACCACTGCGCTCCAGACTGCAGTTGCTCAAGGATGCTGCGACCGCCAAGAGTGTCGAGCAGAAGATCGGCCCCCCGCCGACGCGTCGAGAAACGTAGGTGGTCACTCAGACTCGGCGCGGGCCTCGTCGAGCAACTGCACGGTCGAGATAGAAAAGACCGAGGGCTCGATTCCGCGAAGTCCAGCCAACCATTAGCCTTGGTCCCACCGCCGATATCTGAGCGGTCGCTGAACGCAACCCGGTGTCGAAGGGGGACTTGAACGCCGGAGATGGAGATCGCGACGAGTTGCGTCGAATTGCGTTTTGCCGGGTCAGATGGCATTGATCACACTCAGGTGAATGTCCCCAGAGTTGCTCAACGATGCCTGGAATCCGCCAAGCACACCTGGGGAACTTCGGTGAGCGCGATCACCATCTCTCGCCACGTCGGACCTGCGTTCGAGGTTGAAGCGATGCCCGGGCGTGAACCTATCGACTTTGTCAGTGCGCTGACGTCGGCTATCGGCTCGGACCCCACTGAGACCTCAGGTCGGTCGAAGCGGAAGGCGTCGAATGCGAACTCGGTCGGCGTCGATAACAACCACCGCTCCCGCATCAAGGTCGGCGGCGACCGCTTGCAGATTGGCGTCCAACAATGCTGCCAACTCAGCCGCACGACGCTGCCCCTGCCGACGGAACAGCACGAGAGACGGCGACGCCGCGTTTGTCCGAGCGAGCAACTCCCCGAAATCAGTGTCGCCTGACACGACCATCCTGTTGTCGTCGCGAGCGGTGGCCATGATCTCGACGTCAGAAGCCCGGCTCATCCCGAGTTCGCGAACGTGGACCGCATCATGACCGAGGTGAGCGAGAAGCTCAACGAGCACCGGCGACAGATTCTGATCGAGCAGGAATCTCACGCCGGCTGACGAAGGGGCAACTCACGCTCCTGCACCGCGAGCGCTGCGAACCGCAAGCACTCGGCGATGTCGGCGGCCTCAAGATCGGGATGCTCGGCAAGAATCTCCTCGGTGGTCATCCCGTCGGCAACCATCCCTACGACCGTCGCCACGGGGAATCGCAGTCCGCGCACACACGGCACCCCACCCATTCGTTCCGAGTCGACTGTGATCCGCGTGAACGTCACGACACCAAGAGTAGCCCCTCGTTGAGGCTCAGCACCATGACGTTTCAAGATCGGCAGAATGCCAAGCGCTCGCCAAGCTGAGGGCCCGCAACGACGCCGAGAAGTCTGGCCGTAACCGGCAGAGCCGCACGCCTGACAACGGACTTCTGCCGATACTCGTTCCTGGCAGCCATTGTGTCCACCCAAATTCGATGCCAGCTGTTGTGATACTGGGCGTCCGCAGCGGTCGCGGACAAATCGTTCTTCGAGTCCAACCAAACCGCCCGGGAAAACGCTTGTACCAGGACATTTAAGGTACCAGGTTGGTGTCAAAGGACCGACGTCACCGATCTCCCCTCGCTCTCGCCTCATGCCGTGGACGTGAGTGTCTCGTCTGCGTAACCACTCTCAGTCGACAGCGATCTTACGAATCTGGTCGGCCGCAGCTGGGACGTTTTGTTCTGCGATAACCCATAACTGCGCGTGGTCGATGCGGTGGTGGTGGTGACTCAACCGATCGCGGATCTTGGCCATGTCGCTCCACGGGACTTCTTGGTGCGTATCGCGGAGTTCGCTCGACAGCGACTTGGCCGCCTCACCGAAAATCTCGAGGCACCGCTCTACCGCGCGACGAATGGCCACGTCGCCGTCGTAGGTATCTCGGCCTCGCGACACGATCCGGGTAATTCATCGGCTGCCATCAGCATGTCGGCCAGACGGTGGATGTCGGAGCGGCTCACAACCGTACGAGGTCTCGCCGAATCTCGTCGTCGCGTTCTAGTAGCGCTCCCGCCGAGACCACGTCCACTCTGACTCCGAGGAGCTCGCCGAGGGATTCCTCCAGGTAAATGAGATCGAGTAAGGAGCTGCCTGGCTCAAACTCGACGAGGAAGTCGACGTCGCTAGCGCCGGTGTCCTCTCCTCGTGCGACGGATCCGAAGACAGCAATCGACCGGGCACGGTGCCGCAGCGTGAGCGCAACGATTTGCTCACGTTGCTGCTCGACCAGCGAGCCCAGCGGAGAACCTGTAAGCGCCATCAACACAGATCCTACGTGGCGGAAGGCCCGGTTGACAGTCTCCCACCGCGTCCTACCTGAGTCCTTGGTGTCGAAGGGGGGAACCACCGATTCTCATACCGGCCACTGGCGCCTGTTGGAGGGATGAGATGGCCGCGCGTGAGCCGCGGACTGTGAGCGGCCGGCTGCGTTCGTCCCGCCAATCCCCTCGTCCGAAACTCCTTGGATGAATTTCTTGACACCACCACTGCACACCATTGAGGACGAGCAGTGGGCCGTTGACAGCCGGTGTCCGCGAAGGTCAGCCGAGATAGAGGCCCGGTATCAACGTTCACTCACGATGCGCGGAGTACTGTCGCTCATCCGGCAGGAATTGAACGGTGTATGGACTTTCACTACGAGGACTTCAACAATGCCGATCACGTCTTCGCCGGGGCCGCGGCCGAGGAGTGGGCCGAACTCGAAGAGATGCTGAAACTCCTCCCGCTCTTCCTTCAGCCCTCGGACCAAGCCGGAAGGGTCGGGCAGCCAATATTTGATCCAAAGGCAACAAACGCCCGACTGACCCAAATGGCGGAGGACAGAGGCTGGAGTGCCATCTCCGTTCCCCCTGACTTGAAGATGTTCGGCAAGGATTGGGACGGCGGCAAAGGGGCGATTCTGGCCGAGTGGCAATTCTCGAACTACCCGTTTCTGTGGAATAACGTCATTCGGAGCGAAGCCGTCTTCAAGTCGAGGCTCCTACTCGATGGCTTACAGCCGATCGATGCTCTCGTCATCGTCACGAAGAGTGGCATTCTACCCGCTTCCAACAGCACGCTCTATTACGAGCAAGCCTGTGCCCAGCTTGGTGCCGTCACCAAGTACGACACCTTTGAGATTCCGATTCGTATGGTCGGCCTAACACTCCCGGCAGGCGACGCCACAACCGCAATCTGGACGGCGTACCCGGGCCGATATGCACGCCACGATGGTGAAGCGACCGAGAAGCAGTTCCGAATGACCAGAGGCCGTGCTAGCCAGTACGAGGTTCAACCAGTCCGCTTCACCGATATGTGAGCGGGCGCACAGCCGCTACTCAAACAGCAGAGGCTGCGACTCTCGCTTGGCCTTCGCAGGCTTGACTTGTCCGCCGACGAATGAGTCTTCGGGGCGAGCGACTCCTCGAAGGTCCGCGGAGAAACAGTCTTCTTCGTAGCCGAGCCGTCGCTCCATCTCGTCGAGGTGATGCTCCTCCGAATAAATCTTCGACTGACCCTTCGCCGTCGCCTTCTCCGCAGTCTGCGCTGCGAACCGGAACCTGGAGGGATCAAGGCCGCGCTCCTCGCAATAGTCCCGAAGGTTCTTGAGGTTGGCAAAGACCCCATCGCCGTCGGGCGCTCTGCTCAGCCGCTGCAGTGCAACACGGTGATAGCTGGGGTCAAGCTCGGCACCGACAAAGTTGCGCTTCAGGTCTTGAGCAACCACTGCGACAGTGCCAGTGCCCATGTAGGGGTCAAGGACCACGTCACCGGGATTTGTTGAGCAGAGAACTATGCGGGAAATCATGTCCTCTGGAAACTGGCACGGGTGCAGGGTCTGCTCCTCGTGATTGTGTTTGACGTTCCGGAAAAGCCAGATATCACCAGGGTTCTTGCCATTTGGGTTGCAGGTCAGCTCGCCCTTGTTTTCTCCCCGCCACGATTTCTTGTTCTGGTACTTCTGCGGCACACGGACATCGTCGAGATTGAACGTATAGCTGTCGGACTTGGTGAACCAGAGAATCGTCTCGTATCGAGCCGAGAACTTCTTCGAAGCGTGGAGACCATGCTGCCGAGCCCATGCAATGCGGTTCCTAGGGATAAGTCCCAAGTCTTCAAGAATCGGGAAGAACCGCACGTCCAGTGGAATCAGCATTCCCTTGTTGGCGTAGGAGCCCACCTGCCAGAATATCGATCCGCTCTCGCTCAAGACACGAGCGCATTCACTCAGGACCTTCGCTTGGTCGGCCACGTAATCCTGCAACGCACGCTTCGTCTCGTACTCCTTACCCAAGTTGTACGGCGGCGAGGACACTACGAGATCCACGCTCCCTTCCGGCAACTCGCGCAGTAGGTCAAGACAGTCACCGTTCACGATTTCGTTGGTGAACACTTCTGGCACAGACGACACGGGCACCTCCTGAGGCGACTTCCTTGAGAATACGAAACGGGTGTGACAGCGCTCACTGCGCTGGCACGCTTTGGCTATCCTACGACAACGCCACGCCGCAGGGAGGACCGCTCGATCATGCTCTACGCCACCCTCGCCGAGATACCGCCCTCGCCGTGAAATAGGGCCGGAGCGCGAATCCGGCCGGACGGCGCACTGTCGAGCGCGTACATGGCGCGTGCGGAGCGGCGCACGTTCTACGCTACGGAGCGATCGGAGGACTTCTTGCATGGTGCAGTACGCAGATCCAATCATCCTTCAGCGCGTTGCCGAGGCGAAGAAGAAGATGTTGGACGATTGGGCCGAGGGAATAAGCATTCCTTCGCGTACGGGCCATGCACTCGTAGAGGTACGCCATCGCGTGGTGGCCGATCGAATTGCATTGGCAGCAAGCTGTCGCAGCCGCGGGTCGCGCTTGTTGCAAGCTCAACCTCCGTTATACCGCGACGCGATAAGTCGGTTCTACTACTCGACCTACCACTCATTTCGTGCGCTTGTGTACTTTGGATTCGGTGGCGACGATCACGAGAAGCACTCTGATTTGCCCAGCCATTTGCCCGCGGATCTACCGGGGCTGGCCATCTGGGCCAACGATCTCAAGTCCGCACGCGAGACGCGGAATGCTGCCGACTACGACCTTTACCCGAAGAGCGAAAACGCATGGAAATCAGACGCTCTCCGCCTCCAGACGACAGCGGCCGACGCGCTGACTGCGGCACGGTCTTATCTCCGGATGAAAGGATGCAACGGCATATGACGCTGACACAAGCAGAAGCAGAGGGCGTTGTCCGCAATCGGTTCATAGAGGCAGGAATCGATCTGATCGATCTGACCGTACGCCGCTACCCGGAGGAGACTATCTTCATCGTCTCGGTCGATGCAGCGACACTGGAGCCAGCAGCAAACGTTGGTAATCGCCTCGACCTCGAGCTCGCTGGTCTCGGCCTAAATGGCTTCGTGACGGTTCGACAGACCGTATCGCCCGGCACCCGAAGCGTTAGCAAGCGCGTTTCCGGCGCCCACGACGGGCGGGCAACTCAGCTGGTACAGCTGCTGCAGTCCCGGTCGCGCGCCACTGAAACTCAGCCGAGTCTCTCGTACGTTCGCGACTCCGCGGCGAACATCACGAAGGCAACCGCCGCCCGACATCATCTGATCTTCGGCCGACGGGGTGCCGGAAAGACGGCGTTGCTCGCTGAGACGAAATCGCAGGTCGAAAGCGCCGGAGACCTCGTGGTGTGGCTCAACCTTCAACCCCATCGGTGGTCCACCGTCGAACGCGCAGCCGCCTCCGTATTTCGAGGAATTGCTGACGCAGCGCAAACCCACTATGTCGGTTCGGACCATGCTCCGTCCGTCGCAACCGAAGCGGCCAGGTTGAGCCAGGAGCTAGAGCGGGCACTCGCCGATGAGAATGTATCGATGAAATACATTCACCAGACGGTACCGCGCATGCAGACCTTCATTCAGAAGTTCTGCAACAGCACAGGCATTCAGCTCTTCATCTTTCTCGACGACTTCTACTTCGTACCGCGCACGAACCAAGTCGATCTGTTGGATCTGATTCATGCCTCTGTCCGAGACAGTAACGCTTGGCTGAAGATCGCGAGCATTCGTCACCTGACGCGCTGGTTTGAGCCATCTCGCCAAGCAGGCCTTCAAATCGGACACGACGCGGACAGTATCGACTTAGATGTAACGCTCCAGGAACCGACTCGTGCAAAGGCGTTTCTCGAACAGGTCCTCCGAGCTCACGCTGACAAAGCCGGCATCACTTCAATCACCCGCGTATTCTCCACGACGGCGCTTGACCGCCTGGTCCTCGCGTCCGGCAGCGTTCCGCGTGACTACCTCACGCTCGCAGGTGAAAGCATCTTGCTCGCGCAAGGCCGAGCAAACGCGCGTTTGGTCGGTGTTCAAGATGTGAATCGTGCCGCTGGTGCGGCCTCCCAGGTCAAACTCCAAGAACTTGAGGAGGACCTAAATCCGAACAGCGAATGGGCCGCCCAGACTCGAAGAGCGTTCGATCTCGTAAATCACTTCTGTCTAGATGAGCGCCGTTGGACTTACTTCCGCGTCGAATTGAAGGATAAGGAGAAGCATCCGATGGAATACGACGATCTCGCTAGCCTCATGGACTTACGCCTGATCCATCTACTAAATCCAGCGCTCTCGGATGAAAAGATCGCGGGAAGACGCCACGAGGTATACCTTCTTGACCTCTCCCAATACTCTGGTGACCGATTGAGAAAGCGCCTGCATGTGCTCGATTTTGATGGCGGTCACCTTATTCAAAAGGAGACTGGACTAAGCGGTAGCCAAACCGTTGGAGACACGCCAAAGCGCCTTATTTCGATCCTACGACGCGGCCCGGAGATGGCGCTGTCGGTTCTATCGGCCCGACAGCCGATACCGAGTTCGTAGGCGGGTGCGCCCCCTGTAATACAGCACCCGCAAACTGCATGGAACCGATCTGCTGCCCTTCTGAGCCGCCGAGGCGTATGCCGACAGCGGAACGCGACGGAGTCGCGCTTGACAAACGAGTTTCAAGATGCAATATTGCGACTGTGCCTTTCGAACCTGACCTTCGGTCGTCCAAGATGGAATCCAGCGAGGGCCGTGGTATCGCCCGGTCACGGTGGTTGAACTGGTGGCGGCAACTCCCGCAGGATTTGCGCGAGGCGTTGGGAGACGACGTAGGCCATTCGAGGGTTACCGTCGGCCCCGGTGACCTCCCCTTGGATACTGGGCCGTGGGCCAAGATGGCCACCGAGGCACGCGAGCAGTCCGAGCTGATCGGTTTCTGGATCGCCTGGCACCAAGCGGGCGGATTCCAAGCGCTTGAACTGTCGGGTTGGAATCGAGCGACTATCTACAGGAAGTTGCGCCGCTTCCGCACCGTGTTCGGGGCTCATCCAGACGAGTATGACTTCGACTGGATCACCCTCGATCTGACTCGATCATGGTTCGATGACCTTGGCGTCGAGCTTTCCGAGCCTGCGTCGAAGCCAGTCCCGAAGCGCAGAAAGTAGGTCCGCTCGTGAATCGTCCCACAGTCGCCGACTCATCTTCCGAGGAAGTCGCATTTGCACGACTAGCCGCAAGAACCGAACCTACTCCGACCGAGCTTGTCTCCGGAATTGATGCCCTGTATCTGTCCGCTCAGGGTCATGCCCCTGAGTCGCTGTTCGCTGAGCTGGCCGAGATGCGGGCCACAGCCGAAGCAGACGATGCACCCGTGTACGCGGTTCTCGGCGGGTATCCGGTCAAGTTGTTGCCGCGCGCGTTCGGTAAGTACAGGTACTGCGCCGTTCATGAGATGGCGCGCATTGGTTTCACGCCGAGCGAGAAGCTGCCGGTTGTTCGGTTTCAGCCGACGGCGCTTGCGTTGCATTCCTATGGGCCAGCGATCACGGTGTTGTGGGCGCGGAACTTCCTCGAAGCTTGCGGCGTCGACGCGGTACTGGGCGTGAGCCGCCTCGATTTGCACAGCGATTGGCAGGGCATTGAGTTGAAAGCCCACGAGCGGTCGAATTTCGTGAGGTACTCGGATCGGCTCGCCTTGTACGAGGTGGGTGAGGAAATGTCCGGGCTTTACTTCGGTAAGCGTGGCGGCAGCCTCTATTGCCGTATCTACGACAAGTCACGCGACATGAAAGACAAAGGGCATGACTGGTGGCCCGACGTGTGGGGTCCGAAATACGATCCCGAGCAAAAGGTGATGCGTGTCGAGTTCGAGTTCAATCGCGAAGGACTTCGTAGCTTTGGCGTCGATACGCCTGAGGACGCGTTCGAGCGGGCCGCCTCGTTGTGGGCATATGCGGCGTGTAAGTGGCTGACATTGCGCGTGCCGACTGATGACGACACACGGTCACGCTGGCCGGTTGATCCTCGCTGGGACCTGATCCAGAAATCGACGCTTGCCGGTGGTTGCGCTCCTGCGGAACGAATCAAAGAAGGCGAACGCCAAGGCAGCCTTCGGCAGTACCGCAAGCTCGCGACCGGGGTCCTGACGAGCATGGCTGTTCCGTTGGGAACCGACGACGTCTGGGACACCCTCGAAGCGTTGCCCTACGAGCTGCTCGTCCATGAGATCACCAGCGGCAAACGATTCCCGGATCGGGTTCGCGCCAAGCGTCGACGGGCCATGCCATGACGGCCTCGCCGAGCTGGGAGATCTTGGCAAGAACACTTGTGCAGATCCAGTTGCGTATTGTTCTCACCCAACAAGCCCAGGAGGCGCGATCTGATGCTGACGATTGCCTACATTCGAGTATCGACCGAGGAACAGACGGACCACTCCCCCGAGGCGCAACGCAAGCGATGCCTGTCGCACGCGCTGAGTCAGAACCTCGGGCCGGTCACATTCCTGAATGACGAGGGCGTGTCGGGCAAGACGCTCGACCGCCCAGCGATGAACGAACTGATAGCGCTGGTTGAGGCGAACGAGGTGCAGAGTCTCGTTGTGTGGCGACTTGATCGGCTCAGCCGAGACGGTGGCGATTTGCACCGTTTGATCAGATTGTTCGACAAGCATTGCGTCACGGTTCACTCGGTGAATGAAGGGCAAGTCCAAGTTGGCACGGCCGCCGGCCGAATGCAGGCAGGCATGCACGGCGTCTTCGCGCAGTACTATCGCGAGCACGTCGTCGAGAACGTGCGTCTGGGTATCACGGAGGCCATCAACAAAGGTCGATGGCTCAACCGGGCACCGACCGGCTACGACATGATCAACGGCGAACTGAAACCGAACGAGATGGCACCACTGATCTCACGCGTGTTCGAGCTGCGCGGTTTGGGCAAGTCGTATCCCGAGATTGAGCAAGCGACAGGGATCAAGTACTCGACCGCACGGCAGATCTGCGGCAACCGCGTGTACCTCGGTTTGACCCGCATTCGTGACGACTGGTTTCCCGGCATCCATCAGCCTTTGGTCAGTCAGACAGCTTTCGACGCCGCGCAGCGAGGGAACTCGACCGGCCGACGAATTGGTAAGGATCTGCTCTCCGGTCGTGTCGTGTGCGGCCGATGCGAACGCCGCATCGCCGTCGAGTACAACGACAAAGGCACCGCGATCTACCGCTGCAAACATCGCGGTAAGGGCTGCGACATCCCCGGCCGTTCAGCGCCAGGGCTTCAACGAGCGGCCCGGCTTGCGATGCGCGTTCTTGCCGACGACAAGGAACTGCAGAACGCAATCCGGCACGAGCTATCGCGACAGGGCACGGGGGCGCAATCGGCGCAGCCGACGCGCTCCGGGACCGTCGCCAAGCTCCGCCAGAAGCGTCAGAAGCTCCTCGACCTGTACTTCGCCGACAACATCTCGCCGAGTATGTTCGCCGAGGCGGAAGGCCCACTCACCAAACAGATCGACGCACTCGAACGAGAAGCCGCCGAGGCGACCGCATCCCGAGAGCGGCGGACGGTCCTCGCCGACCACTTCGAACAGGTCGCAACCCTGCTGCGTGACCTCGACCTCGACACCATCTGGGAAGCCGCCAACGACGACGAGAAACGAACACTGGTCACCGAACTGGTCGAAGCCATCATCGTGTACCCAGACCGCCTACAGGTGACAATCAACGGGGCGCTACCGCTGACCGTGGACTTCGAAGAAGTCGGACTTCGGCCAGCAGGTATGAGAACGATGGTGTCGAAGGGGGGACTTGAACCCCCACGGGATTTCTCCCACTAGCACCTCAAGCTAGCGCGTATACCTATTCCGCCACTTCGACGTGTTGGAGACTCTGACGATACCGCAGCGCTAGCTGCGCACCAACAGGAATCCGAGGGCAACCACGGTCATCACCCAGACCAGCACCAGTACGGTGGTGATTCGGGTCAAGTTGCGCTCGGCCGATGTGGAACCGAGCGCCGCGCCACCACCGCCGCCGAACATGTCCGACAGGCCGCCGCCGCGACCGCTGTGCATAAGAATGCCTGCGATCATGCCGAACATCGACAAGACGTTGATACCGATCGTTACATACAAGACGAAGTCGCGCACGGTTCACAATGCTATCGGGGCAGAGCTCTAACGGTTCATCGTTGGAGCGGCGACCTGCACCACTTCGGCGAAGTGACACGCAACATTGTGGCCCTGGCCGCGCTCGATGAGCAGCGGTTCCTCGACCGCGCAGATGGCTTGCACCTTTGGGCAGCGTGTTCGGAAACGACACCCGCTGGGTGGATTCACCGGCGACGGCACGTCGCCCTGCAGCACCACGCGGTGTCGGGCACGTTCAGTGATCGGGTCGGGCATCGGCACCGATGACAGCAACGCCTGCGTGTACGGGTGCGACGGCATGTTATAGACCTCGTCACGCGTGCCGATCTCCACGATCTTGCCGAGATACATCACGGCGACGCGATCCGAGATATGACGCACCACTGATAGATCGTGCGCCACAAACAGATACGTGAGTCCAAGCCGTTGCTGCAGGTCCTCGAGCAGGTTCACCACGCCCGCCTGCACCGACACGTCGAGCGCCGACACCGGTTCATCGAGCATGACCATCTTCGGTTCGAGAGCAAGCGCGCGCGCAATGCCGATGCGTTGACGTTGGCCACCGGAAAACTCGTGGGGATAGCGGTTGCCATGCTCAGGGTTCAGGCCCACCTCGCGGAGCAATTCGGCGACTCGCGCCCGTGCTTCGGTCGCTGAGGTGCCATGGATCTTGAGCGGCTCGGCAATTGTCTCGTTGACCTGCATGCGTGGGTTCAATGACGCAAACGGGTCCTGGAAAACCATGCCGAGGTTGCGGCGATAGGGCCGCATGGCCCGACGCGACAAACCCACGAGTTCCTGGCCGTCGAACACCACCGAACCCGATGTAGGGGGCTGGAGTTGCAGGATCGCGCGACCTGCCGTGGATTTGCCGCAACCCGACTCACCCACCAAGCCGAGCGTCTGCCCGGCCTGAATCTCAAAACTGATCCCCGACACCGCCTGCACCTCAGCGATGGTGTGTCGAAAAATGCCGCCACCGCGAACCGGGAAGGTCTTCACGAGATCGCGAACGACGAGCAACGGAGGCTTCGTTGCCTCGGCAGTACCGACAGCACCCGGTGCAACTATTGGTTCGATGGTGTCGCTCACTTTCGCACCCCCTCGAACAGCTTCAGGGGTTCAGGCATGGCGTTGAGCGCATCCACGTGATGGCATGCCGATACATGGCCCGGGCTAACCTCCACTTGCGGAGGTTCCACGGTCTCACAGGTGTTATCTGCCAACGGACACCGCGGCGAAAACGGACAACCAGCGGGCAGATTGATCAACGAGGGGGGCGCCCCGCCGATCGGTTTGAGACGGGCCTGCTGCATACCCGAGTGGGACGGCAAAGAACCGAGCAGGCCGATGCTGTAAGGCATTCGCGGATGATAAAAGATGTCGTCGGCGGTGCCTGTCTCGACCACCTTGCCGGCATACATCACCAGCATCCGGTCGGTGATCCCGGCGACAACACCGAGGTCATGAGTGATCAGGATGATCGCTGCATTGAGGCTGTCTTTCAGCTTGATCAGCATCTCCAAGATCTGTGCCTGCACCGTCACATCGAGAGCCGTTGTGGGTTCGTCCGCAATCAACACATCGGGATTGTTGGCAATGGCCATTGCGATCATCGCGCGCTGTCGCATACCGCCGGAGAACTCATGCGGGTAGTTGTCGACTCGCGATGCGGCTTGCGGGATACCAACCGTGTCCAACAGCTCGATCGAGCGAGCTCGCGCCTGTTTGCTGTTGAGATCTTCGTGTGCCCGCACGGCCTCGGCTAACTGCCAGCCAACCCGGTACACCGGATTCATCGCCGTCATCGGGTCCTGGAAGACCATCGCGATCTTCTTGCCGCGAATTGCGCGCATCGCCTTGGGTTTGATCCCAACGAGTTCCTCGTTACGGAACAGGATGGAGCCGGTCACGTTGGCAGAGCTGGGCAGCAAACCCATGACGGCCATCGAGGTGACAGACTTGCCGCAGCCGCTCTCGCCGACGATGCCCAACACGTCGCGCGGACGCACCTCGAATGACACGCCACGAACAGCCTTGACCACTCCGTCGTCAGTGGGAAACTCGACAGACAGATCCTTGACGGTCAGGATTGGATCGACGTCGCTCATGCACGAACTCGATTCTGCTTGGGGTCGAATGCATCGCGCAGGCCATCGCCGATGAAGTTGACGGTCAACGAGATGAGACACAGCATCAACACTGGCCACCAGAACTCGTTGGGATATGTGGTGGCTTTGCTCTTGCCGACCTCGATGATCTTGCCCAGGGAGGTGTCGGGTGGCTTCACGCCAAGCCCCAGGAACGACAGTGCCGCCTCGGCCAGCACGGCTCCGCCGACGGCCAGGGTTGCGTTGACGATGATGGGACCAAGTGTGTTGGGCAAGATGTGCTTGAAGATGATGCGAGGTGCCGAAGCGCCCACGGATCTCGCCGCCTCCACAAATTCCTTCTCGCGCAGCGAGAGGAATTCTCCGCGAATGACTCGCGCAATGCTCATCCACCCGAACAACGCCAAGAACAACGCCAGCCACAACCATGTGGAGCCCTTCACGTTGCGCTGCAACGCAGCAACAGCGGCGAGGTACGGAATCACCAGCATCAGATCGGTGAACCGCATGAGCACGCTGTCGGTGAAGCCGCGGAAGTAGCCGGAGATGGCACCCACCACGACACCGATGCTCACGCTCACGACCATGACGACGAGCGCGATACGAATGGAGTACTGGGTACCGCGCATCACCTGAGCGAACACGTCGTAGCCCTTGCTGATGCCGAACGGATGCTCCCACGACGGTCGAATCCAGTCCTTGTTCGCTCCCGGCGGCTTCTTGAGCACTTGGTCGTAGTTGTACTTCCAGAACAGCGGACCAACGAAGGCGAACATCATCAGCAAGAAGAACACGACCAGGCTGATCATCGCCGGCTTGTGGTGCGTGAACCGTCGCCAAATGGTCTTCCACTGGCTGCGTTGCTGCACTGTGAACTCGCGCTCGGCGGGGGTGCCGGGCAGTTCACCATCCGGAAGCGGAACATCGGGTAACGGTGCCATCCCGATCTGATCCACGGGACTGGCCTCGGAGGGAAGCATGGGCTCAGTCAAGACGAATCCTCGGATCAAGAAAGGCGTAGAGAATGTCGGCGATCAGGTTGAACGCGATCACTGCGACCGCAGTGATGAAGAACCAACACAGCAGCAGGTTCGGATCGATCTTGGTAATCGACTCGACCAACACTCGACCCATGCCGTGCCACTCGAAGATCGTCTCGGTCAGGATCGCTCCACCGATGAGAGCCCCGAAATCGAGCGTGATCACGGTGACCACTGTCATCAGCGCGTTGCGGAACGCGTGCTTGATGATGACGCGCCGTTCGCTGAGCCCCTTCGATCTGGCCGTTCGCACATAGTCGGCATTGAGTGTCTCGAGCATCGAGGCTCGCGAGAAACGCGCGTAGCCTGCAAAGGAGATGAGGACCAGCGTGAGCGTGGGCAAGAACGCGTGCGTCAAGAAGTCGGTTGTCGCCGGGATGAAGCCGCAGTTGTACGGCTTGCTGGGGGTGCAGAAGTTAGGAGTGCCCTCGCCAATAGTCTTGATCAACGGGTTGTCGGCTCGGCCGATCCATCGATTCAGGCGAATGGCGAGCACGTACTTCAGGAACGACCCGACGGCGAGCACCGGCAGGGAATAGAGCAGAAAGGCACCCGTGGTGGCGGTGTAGTCGAACCAGGAGTACTGCTTGACTGCAGAAATCACCCCGATCGTGACGCCGATGAGCACCGAAATGATGATCGCGAACAGCACCAAGCGGAGCGTGACACCCAAGGCACGAGAGACCTCGTCCCACACAGGTTGGTTCTTGATGGTACGGCCAAAGTCGCCATGGATTGCTTTGGACAGCCAGGAGATATAGCGCTCGACCGGCGGCTTGTCGAGACCCAGTTGCTTTTCGCGCAACTGAATCGTGGCGGGCGGTGTCGGCGGTTGCTTCGTGCGCAGATCCTCGAGCGGGTCACCGGTGTTGATGACGAGAATAAACGCGACGATCGACGCGAGGAACAGCAGCGGTATCGAGACGAGTATTCGTCGGATGATGAAGGAAAGCACCCGCCTGCCTTTCAGATGCTGCGGAACGACTGCACTGTAATCGATGTCGGGGTACCGGAGTTCTCCGGTACCCCGACATCGTCATTCACATTGACGAGAGCGGATTGCTCAGCTCACAGTCCAAACATTTGCATTCCAGGTCAAACCTGACGGGCCGTTGAACGACGGGCCGGCCAGCTTTGGCGACCATGCCGGCATTTCCGCCAACTGGAACAGCGGGATCGTCCACACGTCATCGAGGATGGCGGCGTCGATCTTCTTCATCTCGTCGAGACGCTTGGTCTCGTCGAGCTCGCTATTGGCGACCTTGTACATATCGGTCACCTTCTGGTTCACGTAGCCCTGGTAGTTTCCGCCACCATCGATGGAGTAGATACCGGTGGCCGCCGAGAGCAGGGGGTTGCCGACCCACGCGAACAAGGCAACATCGAAGTCGCTCTTTGGCAGGCGCTCCGCGTTGAACTTGGTGTCGCTGTCCTCAGCGATGTTGAAACCCGCTTTTTTGCACGACGCAATGGTGTTCTGCACGGTGTCCGAACGACGCTGGATGCCCTTGTGGCTGATCTTGAAGGTCAACTGCTGGCCACCCTTGGCGTAAAAACCGTCGCCGCCCATAACCCAGCCAGCACCTTCGAGAAGCTTCTTCGATGCGGCAACATCAAACGTGCCGTACTTGCTGAAGCGATCCTCATAGCCCTTTTGCTGCGGCATGAAGATGACCGAGTTGAGCGGCTTCGCATCTGGGTTGATCGGTGCGATCAACTTGTCGATGATGTCCTGACGGTCGACGCAAGCGGCGAATGCCGCACGAACGGCCTTGTCGGCGAAGATCGGGTTCTTGACGTTCATGTCGTAGTGCTCGTACACGAGACCCGACGCTGGCGAAAACTTCACATTCTTGGCGGCAGCCAACGTAGCTGCGACACCAGGGTCAGCCTGGGGCTGGATCGCCTGGATTTCGCCGTTCTCCAAGGCTGCGGCCTGAGCCGAGGCGTCGGTGATGGTCTGCAGCGTGAGGGTATCGAGGTTGCCGGGGGTGCCCCAGAACTTCTCATTCTTCACGAGGGTGATGCCCTTGTCAGGCGTGTACGTACCAACGCGATACTGAGCGCCGGACAGCGCAACGGCAGGATCCCAACCGTTGAAGCCAGTGTTCCAGAACTTGCCGATCTTTTCGATCTCGGGAGAGTCGGTGGTGGCATCAACCTTGGTGATATCGGCAACGCCAGTCTTGGCCTCGATGATGTGCGCTGGCACGAAGTTTCCGAACAGACCCTTCCAGTCAGCGAAGGCGGTGTCATACACGGTGGTGACAGTCTTGCCGCCATCCGAGCACGTGACCGACTTGATCTGCTCGTAGCCGCTAGTGCCGGCCGCATCGAACACAGGAAGGGTCTCGGGCAACTTGTTGCCGTCCTTGTCGGTAGCACCAGGACCCGTGAAATCAGGGTTCTTCACGGTGACTTTGCCGTTCTGCGACATGTAGGCGAGGTAGAAGTCCTTGCAGTCAATGGCAATGCCATCGCTCCAGACGGCCTTCGGGTTGATCTTGTAGACAATGGTCTGCGGAGTGCTCGAGGTGACCTCGGCCGACTCCACCAAGTCCTTCGACAAGACGTAGTTCAGCTTGTCGTCGACGATGAACGAGCTGGGCTGCAGCATGTTCAAAACGACAGTGTTTGCGAACGAGTTCGCACTGGACGTCGAGTTGTTGTAGTTAACGCCTTCTTCTTCTTGGGCGTAGATCGCCTCGCCGCCGGCTTTACCAGCGGCGGCGGTATCGGCCGTGCTGGCACCGGTGGTTGCACCGGTGGTGCCACCGGTGCTGGGTGCTGTTGTGCCATTGGGTGTCTTGCTGCTTGAGCTACATGCGCCTGCAACAAGAGCAAGCCCAAGAGCGAGTGCAGCGACTTGGCTGCGCTTTGAAATGCTCACGTAGGTTCCTCCTGAGGGTTCGGGAGGGAAGGAATTCACCACCGAGGTGGCGTGCCGGCACAACCACGAACCGAGGTCCGGCTTGTACCCGTATTGTCCTCCCCGATCAATACGGGATGCCACACCGTATCAGTCGCTTCACGCACGGGTCGGTCAAGTGTTCCAAAAAGTAAAGACGTATGGCGCGTCCGTTCCAGACGTAGCTGCGCGGAACCGAATCTGTTGATCAGAGTCAGTGGTTACGGAACTGAACAATGCGCGCAAACTCGTCAGGATCGAGACTGGCGCCGCCTACGAGCGCTCCGTCGATGTCTTCCTGTGCCATCAGCTCGGCAATGTTGGCAGCCTTCACCGACCCGCCGTACTGAATACGCATCGAGTCGGCCGACGCTGGCCCGGCAACCTCGCCGACGCAACGCCGGATCGCCGCGCACACGGTCTGCGCATCGTCGGACGTGGCGGTGAGTCCGGTACCGATCGCCCAGATCGGCTCGTACGCAATGACCATAGAGGCAACCTTGTCACCGGCCCCGCCGGCGATGCCTGCACGAACTTGGCCGAGTACTTTCGATTCGGTATCGCCGGCTTCGCGCTCGGCCAACGTCTCGCCAACGCACATGATCGGCGTCATGCCGTGACGCTGAATGGCCTCGACCTTCTTGGCCACGACCTCGTCGGTCTCGCCGAACAGTTCGCGTCGTTCGCTGTGACCACAGATCACGTACTGCACACCGAGCTTGGCGAGAAACACTGGCGACACCTCGCCGGTGAAGGCACCCTTGTCCTCCCAGTGGCAGTTCTGCGCTCCCAGGGCATAGTGCAACTCGTCGGCCTCGATGAGGGTCTGGATGCTACGGATGTCGGTGAACGGAGGATGAATGACAACGTCGACCACGGCTACGTCGTCCTTGCCGACCAGATACGACAACTTCTGCACACTCTGAATGGCCTCGAAGTGGTTGTTGTGCATCTTCCAGTTGGCACTGATGATGGGTCGACGATCAGACGGCATTGGGTGCGCTCCTGAGTGCAGCGAGACCGGGCAGGTCGCCGAGTTCGAGCAATTCCAACGACGCGCCCCCACCCGTGGACACATGATCGACTTCGTCATCGAGACCGAACTGGGCGAGCGCGGCGGCAGAGTCTCCCCCGCCGACCACGGTAAAGGCTTTGGTGTCGGCCATCGCCTGAGCAACCGTGCGGGTGCCAGCCGCGAAACGGTCGTCTTCGAACATTCCCATGGGACCGTTCCAGAACACGGTGCGCGCTTCGATGATGATGTCGGTGAACGCCGCTGCGGAGCCGGGGCCGATGTCGAACCCCTTCGCGCCATCGGGGAGCCGGGTGCCCCACGTGGAATACGTTCCCTGCGCATCGACACCAGTGATGTCCTCGGGCAGGTGAATGGTCTTGCCCGACGCGAGCAGGCGCTTGCAGGTCTCGAGCTGTTCGGGTTCCCACAACGAATCGCCGATCGGCTTGCCCTGAGCGGCAAAAAACGTGAAACACATTGCGCCACCGATCACCAGTGCATCAACGGTGTTCAACAATGCTTCGACGACTCCGAGCTTGTCGGAGATCTTCGCGCCGCCGAGCACTGCGACGAACGGACGCTTGGGATGATCACGCAGGCCGAGGAGCACCTCGACCTCTTTCTGCAACAGAAGCCCCATCGCCGATGGCAAGGTCTTGGGCGGGCCAACGATCGACGCGTGCGCACGATGCGCCGCACCGAACGCGTCGTTCACGTACGTGTCGATGCCGGCCACGAGGTTGGCCACGAACGCCGGATCGTTGCCTTCTTCGCCGGGGTGGAAGCGAAGGTTCTCCATCAGGTCCACACCCGGGGCCAACTCGGTCAGGCGTTCACGCACAGGAGCCATGCTGTACTTCGGTTCAGGACGACCCTTCGGCCGACCGAGATGGCTCGCACACACAACACTCGCGCCGCGTTCAGTGAGCCAGTTGAGGGTGGGCAGCGCGGCTCGAATGCGAAAGTCGTCGGTGATCTCGCCGTTCTCCATCGGAACGTTGAAGTCGGTTCGCACCAGCACACGTTTGCCTCGGACGTCGCCGAGGTCGTCGAGAACCGGGATATGTTTCATCAGCGCTTCTTTGCGGCTGCCTTCTTCGAAGCCGACGCTGCCTTCTTCATTTCCTTGGCGGTGTACAGGGTGAGGTCGACCAAGCGGTTGCTGTAGCCCCACTCGTTGTCGTACCAACCGAGTACTTTCACCAAGTTGCCCACGCTCATCGTGAGGCCGGAGTCGTACACACAGCTGTGCGGATCGGTGACGATGTCGCTGGAGACGATGGGGTCCTCGGTGTACTTGAGCACACCCTTCAGCGGGCCGCGGGAGGCAGCCGCTTTGTAGGCCGCGTTGATCTCGGCCACGGTTGCGGCCTTCTTGAGGTTGCCGGTGAAGTCGGTGATCGATCCGGTGGGCACTGGCACGCGCAACGCAGTGCCATCGAGGCGACCCTTCATGCCGGCCATCACCAAGCTCGTGGCGCGGGCCGCACCAGTGCTCGAGGGCACGATGTTGATCGCAGCGGCACGGGCGCGACGCAGGTCGCTGTGTGGGCCATCGACCAGGTTCTGGTCGCCGGTGTATGCGTGCACGGTGGTCATCATTCCGTTCTCGATACCGAATGCGTCGTCGAGCACCTTGATCAGCGGAACGAGGCAGTTGGTGGTGCAGCTTGCGTTCGAGATGACATGGTGCTTGGCCGGATCGAAGTCGGTGTGGTTCACGCCGTACACGAATGTTGCATCTGCACCATTCGATGGTGCGCTCACGATGACGAGCGGCGCCCCACCGTCGAGGTGCAGCGCGGCCTTCGGGCGATCGGTGAAGAAGCCGGTGGACTCGATGACGACGTCGACGCCGAGGTCGCCCCACGGCAGTTCGTTCGGGTTGCGCATCTGCAGCACCTTGAGCGTGTCACCATCCACGCTGATGCCGTCCTTCACGGCCTTGATGGAGTTGGGCAACTGTCCGACGACCGAGTCGTACTTGAGCAGATGCGCCATTGTCGTGAGCGAACCGAGGTCGTTCACCGCAACGAAATCGATATCGACACCGCGAGCTTTTGCAGCGCGAAAGAAGTTACGGCCGATACGGCCAAATCCATTGATACCTACACGAACCGTCATGACAGACGTGTCCTTTCACGAAGGGGGACTGCACTGCTGACCTTAGTTGCTCTGCTACCTCACCGACGAGAAAGTGTGCGGTCACGGCATGTCGCGGTGGGTGACGCGTGGGTGATAGCCCTGGCGTCGCATCCACGTGGCGAGTTCCTCGGTGATCGCCACGGAACGGTGCTGACCACCCGTGCAACCGATGGCGATTGAGAGGTAGCTCTTGCCCTCTCCCGCATAGGCCGGCAGCAATAGTTCGAGCAGATGCTCGAACCGATCGAGGAACTCCGCCGTGGCGGGCTGTTGCATCACGTAGGTGCGTACGGGCTCATCGAGCCCGGTGAGCGGACGCAGGTCCTCGATCCAGTGTGGGTTCGGAAGGAACCGCACATCGATGACCAAATCGACATCGAGCGGGATGCCCTGCTTGAACCCGAAGCTCGTGATCGCAGTATGCATCGCCGCGCCCGCGGAATCATTCGTGAACGCATCGGTAATGCGCGCCTTGAGTTGGTGCACGCTCAACGTCGTGGTGTCGATGATCAAGTCCGACTCAGCCTTCACTGGTTCGAGTAATGAACGCTCGCGTTCGATCGCCATGGTCATCGACGCTGCGCCATCGTCGAGCGGATGCTTGCGCCGCGTACTGCCGTAACGTTTCACCAATTCGGGTGTTCCGGCCTCGAGGAAGAGAACACGCACACGATGACCCTTGGTGCGGAGTTGGCGGATTTCGTTGACGACATCGGCCTGATCCGCGGTAGGTCCTACTACGACACCCAACTGCTGGATGCCCGACCCCGAGCCAGCACCGGAACCGACTCCGAGGTCGATGATCTTGTCCATCAGCGTGACGGGCAGATTGTCGACCACGAACCAGCCCATGTCCTCGAGGAAATCGGCCGCGTTCGAGCGCCCCGCTCCAGAAAGCCCCGTGATGACGAGAATGTCAGCCATCGCGCCGCATGGTAGTGGTCATCGCTTGCACGTGCGTAGATACAACAAACGGGGAATTGTCGCGGCGGCCTCATACTCGGATGCCTTCGCCAGGAAGCCCGGCGGCGGGGCGGGTTCGACCATGCGCTGGAGGAAGAGGCCGTTGTCGGCCAACGCGTTGAGATAGCGGCTGAGCGGACGGTGGATGAACGGGATGAACACGTCCTTTTCAACCTCTTCGATGGTTTCGTCCTCGATGAGATACGGGCCGATGCGCCAATACTGTTCGGGCGGGTCGAGCACCTGATCGTCGATCCACCCGCTGTTCGGCGTCTGCAGCAGCGGATGGTTGAGGAAGAAACAGAACCGTCCTCCCGGCTCGAGTACCCGGGCGACTTCGGCGATGGCATCGTCGACATCACGGATGTGCTCGAACACGAGGCAGGCGACAACCGCATCGAAGGATGCATCAGGGAAGGGCAGCGCCGCCGCGCCAGATCGGACGAACACTGCTCCCCCACCGCGCTGATGGGCCACCTTCACCTGGTTCCACGTGGGGTCGAGTCCGATGACACGACGAGCCCCGAGCTTCACGGCGAGCCGGCTCACCTGTCCATCGCCACAACCCACGTCGAGCACGCGTTTTGCATCGGCCAATTCGGCAGCGGCGAGCGGAAGGATCTGCTCTTCGTACTCAGGGTCGGCTCCATCGGTGAAACCATCGATCCACCACTCCGCATGTGTTTCCCACAGGTCATCGTCGCCAGGCTGATGGGGCATGCCGTCAGGCTACGACCAAACCTTGGACGGCCGCGTGTCCCCCGCGATCGCTGGATTACGGTCAGGGGATGAAGTTCTCGATCTGGCCATCCTTTGACCGACCCTGGGCGGAGTTGCTCGAGCTCGCCCGATATGCCGAGCGCACCGGATGGCACGCGCTGTGGAGCGCCGATCACTTCATGCCCCAAACCGACGACAACACCATCAGCGACGGACCGGCGCTCGAGTGTTGGAGCGTGCTCGGCGGCATTGCCGCTGCAGTGCCGAGAATCCGCCTCACCTCGATGGTGTCACCGCTCACGATTCATCACCCCGTGGTGTTGGCCAAGCGCGCAACGACTGTGGACCACATCAGCGAGGGGCGCGTGGTTCTGGGCATCGGCGCCGGATGGCAGGTGAACGAACACGCCGCATACGGTTTCGAACTCCCAGCGGCCGCAGAGCGGGTCACCCGCTTCGCAGAGGGCATCGAGGTCATCCGCCGCCTGTTGCGTCAGCCACGAACCGACATGGTGGGGGCGTACTACGAGCTCGCCAACGCGCCCTTCGAACCCAAGCCGATTCAGGATGTGCTCCCGATTCTGGTCGGAACGGGCAGCCCGCGCATGATGCGCATCACGGCGCGCTGGGCCGACGAATGGAACACCTGGGGTGACCCAACTCTGGTCACCGAACGCACGTCAACATTCGCGCAGGCGTGCGAGCGTGAAGGCCGTGACTTTGCCAGCATTCGCCGTTCTGCGCAGGCAATGATCTTTCTCACCGACAACGACGCGGCGCGAGACAACCTGCGCAAGGTCGTCCCGGTCGGTCGGTCCTTGGTCGGTGGGCCGAACGAGCTCATCGACCTCATCGGCAATTACGTGCAGTTGGGCGTCGACGAATTCGCAGTTCCTGATTTCACGCTCGGCAGCACCGCCGAACAGCGCATGCACGTCCTGCAGCGCATCCACGCCGAGGTGCTGTCCGCGTTCTGATCAAGCGCAGTGGCTAGGGCGCAACCTGCTCGGACCCGGGCGGATGGAACTTTGCGTACACGGTTTCGGCAACGACGTCGGGCAGCCAGGTGAGTGACTTCAGCGTCTCGAGCGACGCCTTCTTCACGGCGTTGACACCACCGAGTTCCTTGGCAAGGCGTACTTTGCGTGTGTCGCCGAGACCGGCGATGTCGTCGAGCGAACTCTTCGTCATCCGCTTGCCGCGCAACTCGCGATGAAAACTGTTGGCAAACCGATGCGCCTCGTCGCGAATGCGTTGGAGCATGAAGAGAGCTTCGCTGCCCCGTGGCACGTTCACGGGCAGGCTGCTGCCGGGCATATAGACCTCTTCGAATCGCTTCGCGAGCGATGCAATGGGGATTTCATGCTCAAGACCCAACGCCTTGACAACGCGTTCGGCAACAGCGAGTTGCCCCTTGCCGCCGTCGACCAGCAGCAGTTGCGGTGGGTATGCGAACTTGCCGGGCCGGTCTCCCCGTTCGTTCACCGGTTGGTCGCGCTGCTCGAGATACGCAGTGAGGCGGCGAGTGAGGACTTCTTCCATTGCGGCGTAGTCGTCGTTACCGGCGACCGTTTTCACCTTGAAGCGGCGATACTCGCGCTTGTTCGGCAGACCGTCTTCGAGCACGACCATGGAACCCACGTAGTCGGTGCCCTGAAGATGTGCCATGTCGTAACACTCGATGCGCAGCGGGGCCTCGGGCAGCCCGAGGAGATCCTGCAACTCGGTGAGCGCGCGGCTGCGCGTGTTGTGATCGGCGGCGCGCCGCAGGCGATGACGAGCGAATTCCTCCTTGGCGTTACGCGTGACCGTCTCGTGCAGGTCCCGCTTGTCGCCGCGCTGGGGAACGCGAATCTGCACCCGCGTGCCACGCAGATGTGTCAGCCACTCCTCGTACGTGTTCAGATCTTCTGCGTCGACGGGTACGAGCACTTGCTTGGGGATGCCCAATGGCGGTTCGTCGCCGTACATCTGCTCCATGATGCGATCGACCAAGCCCCCGGCCGTGAGATCCTCGACCTTGTCGATGATGAAACCCTTGCGTCCGACCACCCTGCCCTTGCGCACGAAGAACACCTGCACCGCTGCTTCCAGTTCGTCGTCGGCGATACCGATGACGTCGATGTCCTCGCTCCGTTCGGCAACCATCTGCTGCTTCTCGATCGCACGCTGCACGGCTGCCCATCGATCACGGAGCCGGGCCGCCTTCTCGAACTCGAGCCCCTTCGCCGCCGCGCGCATATCGGATTCGAGGCGATCGACGATCTCGTCGGTGTCACCGTCGAGGAAGTCGCACAGTTCGGTCACCTGCTGGAAGTACTCGGGACGTTCGATGTTGCCCACGCATGGGCCACTGCACTTCTCGATGTGGAACAACAGACAGGGCCGGCCGAGCCGCTGGTGGTCGTTGAACTTGCCGTTGCTGCAGGTGCGAATCGGGAAACTGCGCAGCAAGAGGTCGAGTGTGTCGCGAATCGCGTAGGCGTGCGCATACGGTCCGAAGTAGCGCACCCCCTTGCGTTTGTGGCCGCGCATCACCAACGCCCGCGGCCATTCCTCATCCATCGTGACCGCCAAGAACGGATAGCTCTTGTCGTCGCGCAGGCGAATGTTGAACCGCGGCCGGTGCTGTTTGATGAGGCTGTACTCGAGCATCAAGGCTTCGACCTCGTTGCGCACCTCGATCCATTCCACTGTGTCGGCCGTGGCCACCATCTGCGCGGTTCGCACATGCATGTTGCGCGGGTCTTGGAAGTAGTTGCTCAGACGCTGGCGCAGGTTCGACGCCTTACCCACATAGATGACGCGACCCTCGAGGTCTTTGAACTGATACGACCCCGGATTCTCGGGGATACTGCCGGTCGGCGGACGCGTCACCATGATGCGTTCGATCATACGAGAAGCATGTGCCACACCATCCGGCTGTCCGCGACACAACCGACGGCAACGGTAGGGTTGCGCCGATGGCAGGTCGCTACCAGTTCTCGTTCCCGTCCCGTCGCGGCCACACCGACCCGTGGTTCCGCGTCGGTTCGCTCGACATCACCACCACCGTGCTGGTCACCGCGATGTGCGTCATCTCACTCTTCGTCTGGTCCGCCAACGCCGAGGCATGGTCGCACACAGCGCTGATCGCCAGCGAAGTACGCGGCGGCCAGGTGTGGCGTCTGTTCACCTGGCCCATCACCAACAACCTCGCCGGCAACCAGGCGATCTGGAACGTTGTCTCCATCGCGTTGTTCTGGTACTTCGGTAAAGAGGTCGAGAACCAGATCGGGCGCGCCAAGTTCGCATGGACACTCACGTTGATCGCGCTCATCTCCGGCCTCGCCGCCACGGCGCTGAACGTGAACCTGTACTCGATCCATCAGATCGAGGTGGCGCTGTTTGTCGTGTTCGTCGCCCAGTATCCGAAGGCTCCGTTCTTCTTCGGTATTCCAGCGTGGATCATCGCGGTTGTCTTCGTGGGCATCGAGATCTTGCAGTACAACGCCGATGGCGCCTACGAGCTCATCATCGTGCTGCTCATCAGCATCGCCACTGCCGTGTGGGCTGTACGAAGTTTCGGCATGCTCAACGAACTGCACTGGCTGCCACCCATCACCCTCGGCAAGTCGCGCCCCGCGAAACCGCCCAAACGCAAGCCCACCAAGCGTGGAACTGGCGCAGCCGTGGTCATCGACGGCGGATGGCCCAGCACTCCCACGTACACACCCATGCAGGATCAGGCCGAGGTGGACCGCATCCTCGACAAGATCGCTCTGGTGGGCATGGACAGTCTCACGAGCGATGAGAAGAAGCGGCTTAACGAAGCCAGCAAACGACTACGCAAGAAGGGCACCTGACCCAAGCTGCCGGGGGTGTGGTGAAATCGCCACGTGTCACGTGGTTTTTTAACAGACCCCTGACGTGCCGAGGCGTAGCTCGCGGGCACGACAGCCCCAGCCGGCGCGCGTGGGCGCTCAGCCGGCGAGGAGTGGCTTCAGGAAACGGCCGGTGTGGCTGCCGGGAATCTCAGCGATGTGCTCAGGTGTGCCCTCACCGACAATGAGTCCGCCGCCACCACCACCCTCGGGTCCGAGGTCGATGATCCAATCGGCGGTCTTGACGACGTCGAGGTTGTGCTCGATGACCAACACCGTATTGCCCTGATCGACCAGCCGTGATAGCACCGTGAGCAACCGGCGCACATCTTCGAAGTGCAAGCCCGTGGTGGGCTCGTCGAGCAGATAGATGGTGTGGCCGGTGGAGCGCTTGGCCAGTTCGGCCGAGAGCTTCACGCGCTGCGCTTCACCACCCGACAGCGTGGGCGCCGGCTGCCCGAGGCGCACGTAACCCAAACCGACGTCGACCAATGTCTGCATGTAGCGAGCGATACCGGGCTGGTTGATGAAGAAGTCGACCGCTTCGGCCACGGGCATATCGAGCACCTCGGCGATGTTCTTGCCCTTGAACTGGATGTCGAGCGTGTCGCGGTTGTATCGCGCGCCCTTACACACCTCGCATGGCACGTAGACGTCGGGCAGGAAGTGCATCTCGATCTTGATCGTGCCGTCGCCGCTGCATGCCTCGCACCGTCCGCCGGCGACGTTGAAGCTGAAGCGACCCGGCAGGTAGCCGCGCACCTTGGCCTCCTGGGTGCTGGCGAAGAGTTTGCGTACGTTGTCGAACACGCCGGTGTAGGTGGCCGCATTGGAGCGCGGTGTGCGCCCGATGGGGCTCTGGTCCATGTCGATGACCTTGTCGAGCAACTCGATACCCTGCACCGACGTATGCCGACCAGCAGCCTGCTTGGACTTGTAGATCTTCTGCATCAGTGATGGCAGCAGGATGTCGCGTACCAGCGAGCTCTTGCCCGAGCCGGAGACACCGGTGACGGCCACGAAACACCCAAGCGGGATGCGCACGTCGATGTTCTGCAGGTTGTGCTCGCGGGCGCCCTTTACGGTGAGCCAATCATCACCAGGCGAGCGACGGTGCTTCGGCACCGGCACGCTGCGCTTGCCGGAGAGGTACTGGCCCGTGATGGATTCTTTGGTCTTGAGGATGCCCTTCACCGGCCCGCTGTAGACAACGGCTCCGCCATGCTCGCCCGCGCCGGGCCCGATGTCGACGATCCAGTCGCTGGCGCGGATGGTGTCTTCGTCGTGCTCGACGACCAACACCGTGTTGCCCAGATCGCGCAGTCGAACCAACGTCTCGATGAGGCGGTGGTTGTCGCGCTGATGCAGCCCGATCGACGGCTCGTCGAGCACGTACAGTGTGCCGACAAGCCCCGAACCGATTTGGCTGGCAAGTCGGATGCGCTGCGCCTCGCCGCCCGCCAGCGTGCCGGCCGAACGCGACAGTGACAGATAGTCGAGGCCGACATCGAGCAGGAAACCGAGACGCGCATTGATCTCCTTGACCACGCGTTCGGCGATCATGCGGTCGCGCTCGCTGAGTTCGAGACCCACCAGGAACTTGGCCGACTCGCCGATGCTCATGTCGCACACATCAGAAATATGGCGGCCATTCACGGTGACCGCGAGGCTCGCCGGCTTGAGCCGCGCGCCTGCACACGTGCGGCACGGCACCAAGCGCATGTAACCCTCGTACTGCTCGCGGCTCCAGTCGCTCTCGGCAGCCTCGTGGCGTCGCTTGATCCACGGAATGACACCTTCGTAGGCCGTGGAATACGCACGCACGCGGCCGTAACGGTTTTTGTACTTGACCGCCAGATTGCCGTCGACTCCATGCAGGATGACCTTCACCTGCTTGGCGTTCATCGCACTCCACGGTGCATCGACATCGATCTCGTACACCTCAGCGACAGCTTCGATCATCCGATTGAAGTACTGCGTGTGCGCTGAGCGCCACGGTGCAATGGCTCCGCCGGTGATGGACAACTCTGGGTCGGGGATCAGCAGTTCGGGGTCGATCTCGAAGGTGGTACCCAACCCATCGCACGCACCGCACGCCCCGTATGGCGAGTTGAATGAGAAGTTTCGCGGCGCGAGTTCTTCGAAGCTGGTACCGCACTCGGGACAGGCAAGATGCTGGCTGAACGTGAGCGTGTCCTGGGCCTCACCGTCTTTGCCGACGATCTCGATCTCGGCCACGCCTTCTGCGAGCTTGAGCGCTGTCTCGAGGCTGTCGGTGAGACGGCGTTCGATGCCGTCGCGACGCACGAGTCGGTCGATGACCACTTCGATGGAGTGGTTCTCGTAGCGCGCCAGACTCTCGTCGCGCTTCAGGAACTCGGCGATGTCGACCAACTCGGTGTCCACCCGAGCACGCACGAAGCCCTGCCCCGCCAGATCCTCGAGCAAGGTCTTGTACTCACCCTTACGGCCGCGCACCACCGGCGCGAGCACCTGAAACCGCGTGCCGTCGGGCATCAACAGGATGCGGTCGACGATTTGCTGGGGCGTCTGGCGCTGCAGACGCGTGCCGTCGTTCGGGCAATGTTGGATGCCGATGCGCGCATAGAGCAGGCGGAGGTAGTCGTACACCTCGGTGATGGTGCCAACGGTGGACCGCGGGTTGCGGCTCGCAGACTTCTGATCGATGGAGATAGCCGGCGAAAGCCCCTCGATTACATCGACATCGGGCTTGTCCATTTGGCCGAGGAACTGACGGGCATACGCGCTGAGCGATTCGACATAGCGCCGCTGGCCCTCGGCGTAGATGGTGTCGAACGCCAGGCTCGACTTGCCAGAGCCCGAAAGCCCGGTGAAAACGATGAGCTTGTCGCGGGGCAGATCGACGCTGACGTTGCGCAGGTTGTGCTCGCGGGCGCCGCGAACGATGATCTTGTCGGCCATGTGGCGAACCTATCCAGGAGAAGTGGTGAAGGGGTCAGCCCGCATCGCGAAGTTCGCGGCGCAGGTCGTTGATTTCGTCACGCAGACGCGCCGCGTACTCGAAGCGCAACTCGACAGAGGCTTCGTGCATTTCCTCCTCGAGCGTGAGGATGAGCCGGGCGAGTTCTTGCTGGGGCAGCGTCTTGAGTTCGCGTTGCACTTTGTCGCGCTCGCGCTGCTTGCGGCGATCCTTGCCGGGCACAGGCGACGACGAGTCGGGACGCAGCAGCGACAAGATGTCGCCGACGGCTTTGCGGATCGTCTGCGGGTTGATGCCGTGTTCCAGGTTGTAGGCGATCTGACGCTCGCGACGACGCTGGGTCTCCTCGATGGCCTTGGTCATCGAGTTGGTGATGCGGTCGGCGTACATGATGACCTGACCATCTACGTTACGGGCGGCGCGACCCATCGTCTGGATGAGCGAGGTCTCGCTGCGCAGGAAGCCTTCCTTGTCGGCATCGAGAATGGCCACGAGCGACACCTCCGGCAGGTCGAGGCCCTCTCGCAACAGGTTGATGCCGACGAGCGCGTCGAACTCACCGAGTCGGAGTCCGCGCAGGGTTTCGATGCGCTGGATGGTGTCGATGTTGCTGTGCAAGTAACGCACTCGGAGACCATGCTCGAGCAGGTACTCGGTGAGATCCTCGGCCATCTTCTTGGTGAGCGTGGTGATGAGCACTCGGTCGCCCTGCGCCACACGCGCATTCACGTTCTCGATGAGGTCGTCGATCTGGCCTTTGGTGGGCTTCACGATGACCTCGGGGTCGATGAGACCGGTGGGCCGCACGATCTGCTCGACCACCTGCTGGGAGACCTTCAGTTCGTACTGCGATGGCGTGGCCGACAGGAACACACACTGCGGAATACGTTCGAGCACCTCTTCGAATCGCAGCGGCCGATTGTCACGTGCGCTCGGCAAACGGAAGCCGTGTTCGACGAGTTGGTCCTTGCGGCTCAGGTCGCCCATGTACTGGCCGTGCAGTTGCGGCACCGCAACATGGCTTTCGTCGATGACCAGCAAAAAGTCGTCGGGGAAGTAGTCGATGAGCGTGAACGGCGGTTCGCCGTGTGTGCGACCATCGATGTGCATGGAGTAGTTCTCGATGCCGTTGCAGTATCCGACCTCTTGGATCATCTCGAGGTCGTATTGCGTACGCATACGCAGCCGCTGCGCCTCGAGCAATTTGCCCTCGGTCTCGAACTGGGCAAGGCGCGTCTGCAGTTCGGCCTCGATGCCGATGACAGCCTTGCGCATGCGCTCGTCGCCCGCCACATAGTGCGTGGCCGGGAATATCATTACTTGGCTCATCTCGTTGAGCTGTTCTCCAGTGAGCGGATCGATGACCGTGATGCGATCGACCGTGTCACCGAACATCTCGATGCGCAGCACCGTCTCGTCGTAGGAGGGGTGGATCTCGATGGTGTCGCCGCGCACACGGAACTTGCCACGGCCGAGCGCGATGTCGTTGCGATCGAACTGCAGATCGACAAGCCGGCGCAAGATGCTGCGCTGGTCGTAGTCGACGCCGGTGTGGAGTTCGAGCAGCTGACCCTTGTATTCCTCGGGGTTGCCCATCCCGTAAATGCAACTGACCGACGCGACCACGATGGTGTCGCGCCGGGTGAGCAACGCTGCCGTAGCACTGTGGCGCAGCCGATCAATTTCGTCGTTGATCGAGGAGTCTTTCTCGATGTAGGTATCGCTGGAGGCAATGTAGGCTTCGGGCTGGTAGTAGTCGTAATAACTGACGAAGTACTCGACACGGTTGTCGGGAAAGAACTCGCGCATCTCCTGTGCCAACTGTGCCGCGAGGGACTTGTTGGGCGCCAGAATCAGCGTGGGCTTCTGCACGTTCTCGATAGTCCAGGCAATGGTGGCCGACTTACCGGATCCGGTGATGCCCAGCAGCGTCTGGAAGCGAAGCCCGGTCTCAATGCCCTCGCTCAGTTGGGCGATGGCCTTGGGCTGGTCGCCCGCAGGCGCAAAGTCGGAGACAACCTTGAACGGAATCACCCGATCAGTGTATCAGCGAACAGGTGTTCGCTACCGACATGCCATCGGCACCGAGCGACGCGAGCTACGCCAGACTCTTGCCATCGCTCGGCGGTGCCGAATCGGCCGGATCGGCGAGGCGGGTGTCGTCGACGGCAACCGGTGGAAGGCTCCGCATCCACGACCACAGCGCTGGAAGTTGGGCCATCAGTGCGTCGCGATCTCCCGAATTGTCGATCGCGAAATCGGCCTTGGCCAGACGTTCCTCACGCGTGGCCTGGCGAGCCATTCGGGCACGTGCATCGGTTTCGTCCATACCCCGAAACGTGACCAGACGATTGATCGCGACCTCGATCGGTGTGTCGACCACGGCCACCCCTGCAATCGGATACCGCGTGTTCTCGATAAGCAACGGAACGTCGAGCACCACGATGTGGTCGGTGGATAGGTGTTCGCGAATACGTCCACGGATCGCGCCGCCTACCACGGGATGCACGATTGCGTTCAACTCCTTGAGGATCTCCGGGTCAGGAAACACAATGGCTGCAAGCGCGAGCCGATCGAGTGAACCGTCGGCAGCAACGATGTCGTTGCCAAAGCGCTCGACGATCGCGTTGAATACCGGCTCTCCGGGTTGCTGCAATTCCTTGGTCATCGCATCTGCATCGATGATGACAGCCCCCAACTCGGCGAGGCCTTCCGAGACGGTCGACTTGCCGGAACCAATGCCACCCGTGAGACCTACAACGATCATGCGACGACGGTAGCAAGCCACACCGCTACCATCACGAACGTGAGCCACGAAGCCGCCGAGAGCGAACCGTTGTCGTGGCCGCTGGTCGAGCGCAGACGGAATCCCCCGGCTGCAGGCGGGGTTGACGGCCGCTCCGCACCGAATCGCCACGGCACTGCTGGGCTCGTCGCCACCATCGAGGCGGCACCATTGCTGCCCTTTCGAATCGCCGCATTGGTCGGGTCGATCATCCGGGGCGCCGAGTTTTACAACCGGTCGAACTGGTCGTGGTTGGTGGCTAGCGCGATCGTCGCGGCCTACACCGTGTCTGTCATTTTACGACCGATCGCGTATCGCAACGATAATCGCACGAGGTGGCGCGTTGTTGTCGAACTCGTGCTCATCACGAGCGCCGTTCTGGTCACCGGTGGCTGGGCATCGCCGCTCGCGCTCTGCCTGGTGCCCACGTGCATGCTGGCCGGATTCGTGGGCGGCATCCTGTTCAGTGCCCAACTCGGGCTGGGCGCCACGGCCATCATCACCGTGCAGTACCTCAAGGACGTGGGTGCACGGCAGGGCCTTCGTGAAGCGGTTCTGTGGCTCGCGCTGTTACTGCTCGTGGCCGTCACGAGCGGTCTGTCGCACCGCGCTTCGCTCGACTCTGCCCGCCATCAACAGGCGGCGCTCGATCGCGTTGGGCGATTGGCTGAGGCCAATGCGTTGCTGTTCTCACTGCAACGCGTGGCCCAGACCCTGCCCGCGTCATTGGACCTCCGCGACGTCTTGAACTCAACTGTCGCGCGGGTGCAGTCGCTCATCGACCACAGCATGTTGACGATTCTGCTGTATAGCGACATCACCAGTGGGCTCGAGCCAGTACAGATTCAGGGATACTCGGCCGCCGCCGCCGCCGCCGCCTCCACTCGCAATGGCCTCCCCGAGACCGTGCACGAGGCGCTGCGCGCACCCAAGACGGTACGTCGCGACGAGCTCGAGCCGATCGGCGGACTCGGCCCGCTAGCACGTTCCGGGCTGTACGCCGCCTTGCGCGCCCGCGGCGCCGTGATCGGCATCATCGCAGTCGAGTCGCTCGAACCGGCACACTTCGCGCAACAGCAGGCCGAGATCCTGCACGGCCTTGCCGAACCGTTCGGTATCGCTATCGACAACGCCCGCTTGTTCCAGCGGCTACGAATTGTGTCTGCCGACGAGGAGCGCAACCGAATTGCCCGCGACATCCATGATCACATTGGCTCGTCGCTTGCCTTCCTGGGTTTCGAACTCGACCGGTCTATCGGTGCTGCTGCGCGTGGTGAGTCGGTTGAGGTCACGCTCAAGGAACTTCGCGATGAGGTCACGGGCATGATCGGCGACGTTCGCGAAACCCTGTACGACCTCCGCTCCGATGTTTCTGAGACGCAGGACCTGACATCGACACTGAGGCAGTTCGTCGATCGACTCCGGAGTCGGAGCGGTTTGACGATCATCTTCGAGTCGAGCCAACACGACCGCCTCACCGTTGCCCAGGAACGCGAGATCTGGCACATCGCCCGCGAGGCATTGATCAACGTAGAGCGTCACGCACGAGCCACGAGCGTGTCGATCACATGGATCTCCACGCCTGCGCACGCACTGCTGACGATCAGCGACGACGGCATCGGACTCGCCACGAATTCTGCCCGCGCTGACTCCTACGGCATGGTGGGCATGCACGAACGCGCTGCGAGTATCGGTGCCCAACTCACCACGGAATCATCACCGGGCGGTACCGTGGTTCGCGTCGGGCTCCGACAACCTCAGGGGGCAGGACAATGGGATTGACCGCACTACTCGTCGACGACCACACCATGCTGCGCCAAGGCCTTCGCCGTGGCCTCGAAGCCGAGGGCATCCGCGTGGTCGGCGAAGCCGGAGACGGCGACACCGGGGTTCGGCTCGCGCTTGAGCTCCGACCTGATGTCGTACTGATGGATGTGTCGATGCCGATCGTCGACGGTATCGAGGCGTCTCGCCGCCTGCTGAGAGCGGACGGTCGCCAGAAGGTGATCATCCTGACGATGCACATGGACCGCAACATCATCAACACCGCGTTGCGAGCGGGCGTGTCTGGGTATCTCACCAAAGACTGCTCGATGACCGAGGTCGTGGAAGCCATCCGTCTCGCCACAAACGGCGACACCGTGCTGTCGAAAAACCTCGCAGCAGTCATGCTGACCGCAGCGCGCGGTGTCGAGTCCGACGGTGAAGCCATCATCTCCCCGCGCGAGGAAGAGGTACTGCAACTCGTCGTCGACGGTCTCGGCACCACCGAAATTGCGACACGATTGTTCATCAGCCAGAAAACGGTGAAGAACCACCTCGCCTCGATCTATGAAAAGCTCGATGCCCGAGACCGCACGCAAGCCGTGCTCACGGCTGTACGTATGGGCATTGTCCGCTTGAAGTGAACCCGGATATGCAGGTCAGTCCTCGTCGGTGACCGCTGCTTCGGTAACGGCGTCCTCGGTAACGGCGTCCTCGCTAACGGCTTCCTCGCTAACGGCTTCTTCGGTGACGGCTTCTTCGGTGACGGCTTCTTCGGCGACCGCTGCAGTTGGAGCTGCCGTTTCGGCTGCGCCATCTCCTTCAGCGGACTCGGGACCACCACCGTTTTCCTCGTAGTACTCGGCCCACGCGGCTTCGCGCTCGACATCGTCGGCGCCGACGGCCCAGTTACCGTGTTCGTCCATCTCGAAGTGCTGACGGTATTCCTCGGCCAACTCGCCACCCTCGGCAGCCTGCTTGATCGACAAACTGATGCGACGACGGGCGAGATCGAGATCGATGATCTTGACCCACAGTTCTTCGCCGGGCGTGACGACCTGCTCGGGTGAATCGACGTGGTGAGCGCTCATTTCGCTGATGTGCACCAGACCCTCGATGCCCTCGCCCACCTGAGCGAACGCGCCGAACGGCACGAGCTTGGTGATGCGGCCGTAGACCAACTGGCCCACTTCGTGGCTGTTGGCGAAGATCTGCCACGGATCCTGCTGGGTGGCCTTGAGCGACAGGCTGATGCGCTCGCGATCGAAGTCGACATCGAGCACTTGTACGGTGACGGGATCGCCGACGGCCACCACGGCACCCGGGTGATCGACGTGTTTCCACGACAACTCGCTGACGTGGATGAGGCCGTCCATGCCGCCGAGATCGACGAACGCACCGAAGCTGACGACACTGCTGACGACGCCGGAGCGGATCTCGCCGGGCTTGAGGTTGGTGAGGAACTCGTCGCGAGCTTCCTTCTGCGTCTCTTCCAGATACGCGCGACGGCTGAGCACCACGTTGTTGCGGTTCTTGTCGAGTTCGATGATCTTGGCTTGCACCATCTTGCCGACGTAGGGCTGCAGATCGCGGACACGGCGCAGCTCGACAAGCGATGCGGGCAAGAAGCCGCGCAGGCCGATGTCGACGATGAGTCCGCCCTTGACGACTTCGATGACGAGGCCTTCGACCATGCCATCGGCTTCCTTGAGCTTTTCGATGTTGCCCCACGCCCGCTCGTACTGAGCACGCTTCTTGGAGAGCAGCAAACGGCCCTCTTTGTCTTCCTTCTGCAGAACGAGCGCCTCGATCTTTTCGCCGAGTTTGACAATCTCGTGCGGGTTGACGTCGTTACGGATGCTCAGCTCGCGAGCGAGGATGACGCCCTCGCTCTTGTACCCGATGTCCAACAGGACTTCGTCGCGGTCGATCTTCACAACGGTGCCGTTCACCAGTTGGCCATCTTCGACTTCTACGAGCGTGCCGGCAATTGCGTCGGCGAAAGACATGCCCAAGTCGTCGGAGATGACCTGGCGGGGGGTGTAATTGCCCTCTTCATCAAAGGTGCCAAAGGCAGATGAGGTGGCGGTCGAGGTATCGGACAAGGAGGTATTCGCTTTCAGAGGTGGATGGAGACAGCGGTCATCGGTCGGCTGTCCGACCATGGCGCTCGTGCGATGTTATCAGCACGCTGGGAATTCGTCACCAAGGCGCGTCGCCAGCACGAGGAATTCAGGTGACTCGACAGAGGGCACCTCGACTCCGTACTTTCCGGGCTCCACACTGCTGATTACGTCGACCGAGAAACCGGCACCTGCGAGCATCAGGCGCAGCTCGCGGGGCGTGTAACACCCGGTCCACAGATCCACCTCCACTGCCTCCCCCGCGGGATTGCGCACCTCGGTACGTTCGTGGCTCACCCCGGAGGCAGCGTCGAAGCTGGCAGCCCCGTGGTATTTCACGGCGAAATAGGCGTTGAATGCGCTGAGCGCCAGGCGTCCGCCTGGTCTGAGCGCACGGGCCATCCCCGCCAGCACCGACACGTCGTCGCCGTTCGCGGTCATCAGACCGAACGCGCCTTGACATAGGCAGATCACCGCATCGAACTCGGCCGTGAATTGTAGTGATCTGGCGTCGCATCGTGCGAAGGTCGCGTAGTCGGGCGCGCCCTTGGCGGCTAGGTCGATAAACGCCTGGCTGATGTCGACGCCATGCACGGTGATGCCGCGGCGGGCGAGTTCGAGAGAGTGACGACCAGGGCCGCAGCCGACGTCGAGCACACGCATGCCCGGTTGCAGCGACAACGCCCCGACGAGATGCTCGACCTCCTGCACGGTTCCCTTGGTGAACGAGTAACGCAGGTAGGCGGGGCCCATGTGCTCGGCGATGGGCTCGAACCAGTGCCCATCCGTTGGCACCACATTGCTCATCGCTAGCCTTTCGCTGCGGCCCAGCTCTGGCCCCAGCTCACGTTCACTTCGAGGGCCACATCGAGCTGCGCTGCGTTGCGCATGATGTCAATGATCAACGGACCGACGACTTCTCGTTCGGCCTCGGGAACCTCGACCAGTACTTCGTCATGCACCTGCAGAATGACCTGGCTCGCGTAGCTACCGCGCTCGAGCGCGTCGTCGATGCGCACCAATGCAACCTTGAACACATCAGCGGCGAGGCCTTGAATCCCGGCATTCATGGCTTGCCGCTCACCCGCCTGACGGATGCGGAAGTTGGAATTGCTGAGTTCGGGTATTGGGCGGCGGCGACCGAATAGTGTCTCGGTGAAGCCACGGGCTCGAGCCTCCTTGACGGTGGCATCCATGTACGCGCGGACCTTGGGGAACGCTTCGAAGTAGGCATTCAGGATGATCGATGCCTCATCGGTGGCGATGCCGAGACGCTGGCCGAGGCCATACGCCTCCATGCCGTACGCCAGCCCGTAGGACACCATCTTTGCTTTCGATCGTTGATCCAGCGTGACGTCGCTCGGATCGACGTTGAACACACGCGCCGCAGTGGCATTGTGGATGTCCTGCCCGCTCGCAAAGGCATGGATGAGCCCGGGGTCGGCCGCCAGGTGGGCGATGCAGCGCAGTTCGATCTGGTTGTAGTCGGCAACCAGCAGCACACAACCCGGACCGGGAACGAACGCCTTACGGAACTGGCGACCTTCTTCGGACCGGACCGGGATGTTGTGCAGATTGGGCTGGTCGCTACTGAGCCGACCGGTGCGCGCCACCGTCTGATTGAAGGTCGCGTGAATGCGTCCATCGGCCGCGACCTCGTTGAGCAAGCCCTCGCCGTAGGTGCTGCGCAACTTCTCCACCTCGCGGTATTGCATCAGCGGGTCGATGAACTCCGGCCATTGATCGCGCAGTTTCTCGAGCGTCGCGGCATCGGTGGAGAAGCCGGTCTTGGTCTTCTTCCCTGGCGCCAACCCGCGTTCGGTATAGAGGATCTCGCGCAATTGCACCGGCGAGTTCAGGTTGAAGGCACGACCAACGACCTGCTGCAGCACCACCGCAAGGCGCCGCGCTTCGGAGGACAATCGGTTGCCCAGCTGACGAAGTTCGTCGGCATCGACGGCAATACCGACGTGTTCCATCTTCGCCAGGATGCGCACCAGCGGGTTCTCGATCGACGCGTAGAGATCGCCCATTCCCTGCAATTCGAGCGCCTCGTGCAGCGCGTCGGCCAGTCGCGACACGGCCAGAGCCTCGCGGGCTGCGCGTTTTGGTTCGTCGACGCCGCTGTCGCCGAAGTCGAGCTGCCCGCGCGCTCCGGGCTCGTCGGTAGGGAACCGGAAGGCGGTGTACTTCTCGAGGAGATCGGCCACCGCGTAGCGTGATTCGGAAGGGTCGATGAGGTATGCAGCGATTGCTGTATCGAGCACCAGCCCACGCAGATCGAGTGCGTGGCCGAACATCCAACGCATCGCCGCTTTCACGTTGTGCCCACGCACGTTGGGATGCGACGTGAGCGCTGCACCGACCCCACTGTCGCTGAGATGATCGACCGGGATCCACACGCATTCGGCTGTATCGGCGTCGAGCACGATGCCGAACCCGAGCAGTTCGCCCCGGCCCGGTTCGCCGAGCCAACGCGCGGCGAGGTCGAGACGCGGTAGGCGCTGCAGGACCGCCAATGACTCCTGCGGCGAGGCGCTGATCGCAAGTTCGGCCTCCAGCACTTCAGCTGATGTCACCGCAGCACCCTGTAGGCCGATGGATGCGAGCGCGTCGTTGAGGCGATCGAGCAGCGAACGGAACTCGAGGAACTCGAACAGCCGCTGCACCTCGTCGGTGCGCGGCGTGAACCCGAGCGAGTCGTAGTCGACCTCGATGGGCGCATCGCAGCGCACCACCATGAGTTCATGGTTCAAGCGGGCGAGGGCCTCGTTCTGGATCAACGATTCCTTCAGCTTCGGGGTCTGCTGATCGACGTTGGCGAAGATGCCATCGAGATTGCCGTAGGTGGTGATGAGCTTGGCCGCTGTCTTTTCGCCAACGCCGGGCACACCCGGAAGGTTGTCGCTGCTGTCGCCGCGAAGCGCTGCGTATTCCGGGTACTGGGCGGGGGTGACACCCGTCTTTTCGAAAATGCCGGCTTCGTCGTACAGCGCGTATTCACTGACGCCGCGCTTGTTGTACAGCACGCGCACATGCGGATCGCTGACGAGCTGGTAGCTGTCGCGATCGCCGGTGACGATGATGACGTCGTCCCCGCGCTCTTTGATCTGCTGCGCAACGGTGCCGATGATGTCGTCGGCCTCGAAACCCACCAGGTCGATGGCGGTTACATCGAGCGCGGCGAGGACCTCGCGCACCAGACCCATCTGTTGGCGAAGGATGTCAGGGGCGGCTTCGCGCTGCGCCTTGTATTGCGGATTGGCGTAGTGACGAAAGGTCGGCTCAGGGCGATCGAAGGCCACCAGCACACCATCGGGCTTGTGTTCCTTGACGAGGTTGATGAACATCGACGTGAAGCCGAACACGGCATTGGTGACCTGCCCACTAGCCGTGGCCATATCGGTGGGCAGGGCATAGAACGCCCGGTACGTCAGTGAGTTTCCGTCGAGAACCAGCAGTTTCGCCACGGAGCGCCTACGGCCGAAGCGTGCCGGCGATGACACGCTCGGCAACATCGCGCATGCGTCCGCGTTCGCTCATCGCTGTGCGTTGCAGGAACGTGAAGGCTTCCTGCTCCTTGAGGCCGCACTCGTCGGCGAGGATGCCCTTGGCCCGATCAATGATCTTGCGCGACTCCAGTTGCTCGCCCAGTGCATCGACCTCGCCGCTGAGCGACTGCAGTTCACGGAAGCGCCCGATCGCTACTTCGATGGCTGGGATGAGATCGCTCTTCTGATACGGCTTCACGAGATACGCCAGCGCTCCCGAATCGCGAGCCTGTTCGATGATCTCGCGCTGACTGAACGCGGTGAGGATCAGTACACCACAGAGGCGCTCGGCATTGATGAGTGCCGCTGCCGCAAGGCCGTCCATGCCCGGCATCTTGATATCGAGGATGGCCAGATCAGGACGCAGCTCGCGCACCAGTTCCACGGCCTTGTCGCCGCGGCCGGTCTCGCCAACGACGTCGTAGCCCTCTTCCTCGAGGGTTTCTTTCAAGTCGAGCCGGATGATGGCTTCATCTTCGGCGATCACCACACGGATGGTCACAGAACGGTCCTTTCGGTAGCGGGCAGTCCCTCATCACCCATTCAACCACGCGGAAGGCCCGCCGCGAACGTGCGTCAGCCGACCATACGGTCGAGCAACAGGTCCTGGCGCCGTTCGAGTTCGGCGATGGACTCCACCACGTAGAGGCGGTGCTTCGACATCGCGTCGGCATGGGCCTGCGCATGGTGGAAGTCGTGCGAGGCGCCCGGCGTCTCCGACACCAACGAGCGCAAACCCATGTCGTCGGCTTCGTCAGACAGATGCGCGAGCTGTTCGTCGATCACGTTGAGTTCCTCGCGGAGTTGTCGAAGCCGCACGCTTGCTTGCTTGAGTCGTCGCTCCACCAGCCATGTTCCCACTGCCTCAGTCTACGAATGGCCGTGGCTGTAGTGGTGACTTCCCGAAGATGCGCGCCAGACTGTGCGAGTGCACGACGAGTGGGGAATCAGCGACGGCTACTTCGATCTCGCGGGCGATTGGCATCAGGTCAGCGATCTTGCCCGCGACCGCCTGCGTGTCGCTATGGGCGAACCGGAGCCCGGGCCGGGGATGTGGTTTCTCGAGGCCGGCGAGACACACACGCTGTGGGACCGCTGTCGCCTCGTCCTCGAGGATGGAACCGATCTCGGTGAACTCGACTCCTTGCCGGACGATCTCCCCCTCGGTTATCACGTGCTGCGACCACTCGCCGACGGTCCGATAACCCATCTTGTGGTGCATCCCGTCAACTGTCCTCCAATTCCCGAGATGTGGGGTGTGACGGCGCAGGTGTACGCATTGTGGAGCGACCGGTCGTGGGGCATCGGCGACCTCGCCGATGTGAAAACGCTCGCATCGTCACTCGTCGACAACGGCGGCGGCGCCATATTGATCAGCCCCCTGCATCAAGCCGCTCCCACCAATCCTCAAGAGCACAGCCCTTACTACCCGAGCAGTCGTCGCGCTTGGAATCCATTACTTCTCGCGATGGCGGATCCGCCACCAGCGCGCCTGCGATGCACACCGGACGATCTCGTCGATCGCGATCAGGTGTGGACAGCGAAGCGCAACGCGCTCGAACAGCGCTGCGCGCGTTCGACCTCGCCCACGCCCCTGCCCAATTCAGTCGCACTCTGGAACGCCCTCTGCGATGAGTTCGGCCCCGAATGGCGACGCTGGCCACAAGAGCTGCGCCGACTCGATGTTGGAGTCATCACCGCGCGCCTGCGCGCCGACCGCGAGTTTGCACATCGCGCAGGCTTCCATCAGTGGTGTCAGGAGATCCTCCACGAGCAACTGACTGATGTGCGCTCATGTGGCGTCGCTCTCATCGGCGATCTAGCGGTGGGCTTCGCCCCGAACGGCGCCGATGCCTGGGAGTATCAGGATGTGCTTGCGCTCGACGTGAGAATCGGCGCCCCGCCCGATCCGTTTAACACGCTCGGCCAGGAGTGGGGTATCCCGGCATTCGTTCCGTGGCGTCTACGCAAAGCCTGTTACCAGCCTTTCATCGCCACGCTGCGCGCAGCTTTGCGCAGCGTCGATGGTCTGCGCATCGACCATGTGATGGGACTGTTTCGTCAGTATTGGGTGCCGGCAGGAATGCCAGCGACAGACGGCGCATACGTCGAGTTTCCAGCGGACGAGTTGCTGGCCATTGTCTGCCTCGAGGCCACCCGCGCCGGCGTGTTCGTGATAGGCGAGGATCTGGGCACCGTCGCCGATGGCGTGCGCCAGGCCCTTGGCGCCCGCGCGATCGCAGGCACCCGCGTCCTGTGGTTCGAGCCGGAACCGCCAGCGCAGTGGCCGGCCGGATCACTCGCAACCGTGACCACCCACGATCTACCCACCATCGCCGGCGTGTTGGCGGGCACCGATGGAAACAGCGAACAGCTCGAACGGCTTCGCGCCATCTCCGAGAGCGAGACCATCGACGACGTCATCGAGCACATCCATGCGGCCCTCATCGCCTCACCCCCGGCACTGCGGTTGCTGTCGATGGACGATGTGTGCGCCGCTGCGGAGCGACCGAACCTGCCAGGAACGGTAGGTGGATCGAACTGGCGCCGCCGACTCCCGACGTCGGTCGACGCGATCAATTTCACGACGGTCGCAACCGGACAGCTCCGTGACCGACCTGAGCCGACATGAGCGACCCGACGATCCCAGATCCAATGACGGGTTCCGCCGCTGGATCCAATGCCAACCCTGCGCGGTGGTCCGGGTCGACCACGCGACGGCCCTCGCCGACCATCGAGATCCCGAGTCCGCCCACGACGACGCCGGAGCCGACGACGTGGTTGAGGCGCCACCGCCGGTCACTGATCGTCTGGGCGGTCGTCGTGGCGGCGATTGCGTTCCGACTCATGTCGTCGGGATCAAGCGGTCCTGATTTCACCGCGCTCAAAGTGGGCGACTGCCTCGACCTGCCGGAGGCGACAACGGTCACCAAGCTCACCACGGTCGAGTGCGCGAAGCCCCATACGCGCGAGGTCTACGCCATCGGTGACACCGCGGTCATCATGACCCTGACCAACTCGGCTCAAGATCTCGCCGATCCCGAACTCGTGCGCATCTGCCGCACCGACGTGGCGCCGGCCATTCTCTCCGCAGTTGCCAACGCCGCTGATGCCCAAGCCGGCTACCTCATCTCGAGCAAACGCACTGATCGCGTCGTCTGTGTGGTGGTGACCGCGATCCGCACCGGTTCGCTGGTCGCGGCGATCAAAGGTCCGTAGTCGCCGTATCCGACGGGTTCAGCGCGACGAGTGCCCGAGGTGTATGCGCTCAAGCGTGAGGCACTGCCGGCTCGAGACGGCGCGTTCGGATAGTCGCCCCCGATTACCGGAATAACCGCGACCGTTTCTGAGCGACGTTGCGGATCGACAGATCAGCACCAGTGCCTCGCCGATCGCGCTGCGACTGGATGGTTGTCAAGCAAGATAGGGGCGTGGATTGGCTCACGGGTGTTGGACTGGGCCTCGACTATCACGTTCTTCGGCTGGACCGCACCGACGAACGTTGGATCGAGGCGGGGCGGCGGCTATGCGACGACGTCGCGGCCCGACTCGTCGGCGTGGCGTCTGGGGTGGAGCAGATCGGTTCATCGTCGGTGAACGGGCTGCTTGCGAAGCCGATCATCGACATCGCCGTGGGCGTCGCCGCTGACCAAGAACTACCTCCGGTAAGCGAACTTTTCGAGGCTGCAGGGTGGATCTACCGAGGCGATGCCGGCGCGAACGGCGGCCAAGTGTTCGTGCTGAAGGCCAGGCCGTCGCACCGCGTTGCACACGCCCATGTCGTTGAGTTCGACGGCGAGCAGTGGCGCAAGTACCTGTTGTTCAGAGACCTCCTTCGCCGAAGCGCCAAGGCTCGCGCCAAGTACGAGGCGGTAAAGGAGCAAGTGGCCCTAGAAGTCGGGAATGATCGGACGACGTACACCGACCGCAAGTCGATCATCGAGTCGTATCGCGTGCCGTCGGCCTGCTTCCAGGACTCCCGTTATCGAGGTCGTCGAGATCGAACAGGCATGGCGTGCCTCCGAAGCTCAGGCGGGCTGCACCGCAACAACGAGATGCATTCGGTACCCGGGTCCGAACTCGGTTTCCGCCGTGTTGTCCAGGATGAAACCGGAAGCGATGTAGAACGCGAGCGCGTGGCCGTTCGCGGTCACTTCGACGCGACGAGCGCCTCGGGCTCGAGCGATCGCGGCGACATCGACAATGAGTGCGCGAGCGACGCCGCGGCGCATCCAATCGGGGTCGACGAACAGGTCATCGAGCTCGTCGATGTTGCCAACCGGGCGACTTGTCGCGAACCCGACGATGCGTTCACCGCTCAGGGCGACCCGAGTTCGTTGCTCCCGAACTGATACGTCCTCAAAGACCAACGCAGCGGGATTCGCCAGCAGCACGGGTCTATCACCCGAGTTCGACAATGAGGACCGACGAAAAAACTCATCCACAACCGCAACATCGTCGAGACGGGCGGCGCGAATCTCGAACGCTGGCATGGGGACAGAATCGCGCGACACGTCGACGATGTCGAGCGGTCCGAGGAAGCGCGGCGGGTGGTCCGCGTTTGCATGCCTGCGAATGTGCTTAGAATTCGCACGGAATCCTACGTTCCTGCACGACTTAAGAAGGAGACACTTCAATGGTGAAAGGTTTCAAGAACTTCCTACTGCGTGGTGACGTGATCGTGATCGCAATCGGCTTGATGGCCGCACTGGCCTTCAGCGGTCTGATCAAGGCATTCACCGACTTTCTCATCACACCCTTACTGAACCGCCTCCAGGGCAAAGGCTCAGCAGGGTTGGGTATACAACTCGGTCAATCCGCCAACGCGAAAACCTTCATGGATTTCGGTTCATTCATCTCTGCGGTCATCTACTTCATCGTGTTCATGGCCGTGTTGTATTTCGTCATCGTGATTCCGTACAAGGCCATCTCCGCAAAACGAGGCATCACCGTGTTCGGCGCACCGACGCCGGTGAAGACCTGCCCGGCGTGCTTGTCCGACGACCTGCCCCCAGCCGCCACAAAGTGCAAATATTGCGGGACGGACCAGCCAGACCACGCATAGGGCCCGGCCAGTACGTCGATGCCCGACCAGCCGGTCACGGCGCCAGTTGAGATGGAGGACCCATATGCGACAGGAGTTCGAGGACCAGGACCTCACCGATTCGGTGTTCTGGGGGGTGTATCTCAAGAACGTCCACTTCCGCGACGCCGACTTCTCCGGCTCAACGATGTTCCACGTGATGCTCAAGGACGTCGCAATCGACGGCGTGATCGACCGCCTGGTCATCAACGGCGTCGACGTCACCGATTTCGTCAACCAGGGCGACCGTTGGTATCCACTGCGATCGATGCTCACGCCGAAGGACAGTGCTGCCGCGATTGACGCGTGGGGTCTGCTCGAGGCGCAATGGGTCGATGCGCTGACCCGAGCCGACGCGTTGACCGACGAGCAGCGCCGCCAGTCCGTCGACGGCGAGTGGTCGTTTATTCAGACGTTGCGCCACCTGGTGATGGCGATGGACAAGTGGTTCACGCTGCCTGTGCTGGGCCATGTCGAGATGCACCCGATTATCCTTCCAAACGTCGGATCGAACGATTACCCCTGGCCGGGCCGCGATGTCACGGCTGACCCCGACTACGACGAAGTGCGCGCCGTCCGCGCTCAGCGGGCTGCGACGTTCGGCGAGTTCATCGCTTCGGTGACAGCCGACGAACTCGATCGCGCAACCACCGTGCTTGAGAACGGCGACGCCACCGTCGAGCAGTGCCTGCACGTCGTCTTCGAAGAGGAGTTCGAACATCTGCGCTACGCGATGCGCGACCTCGACCGCCTCGTCTGACCAATGATCGGTTGCGTCGGAGCTATCACCCGAGCCGCACATCATGATCCAAGCTGGCGGCTTGGCGGCGCCGAACCCGCCACGCCGGACGACGCAGCTCGCACCACACAAGCCTGCGCCCGAACGGCGCATCGGCGTCTCAAGATGCACGCCCTATTCAGCGGTCCAGACAATGGAGTACCTGTGAGCCATATGCCGGCGAAAGCGAGCGCCGGGGAGCTCCCGCTTTACCACCTCGCGCATTCGATCGATCGACAGCGGCGGCGGCCAGCAGATCGGCGCATCGTGTTCCCAGTAGTGGCCACGTAACTCGTGTGCTTTCTTCATCACGAAGCCGCCGGCGATGAGCGCCCGGTCGACCGGACTCGACGGTGTCGCGAAACTGACGATCGCGAGGACCCCGCCCGGTCGGACAAGATCACGCATCCTCCGTAGACCGCGCTCGGCATCTATGTGATGCAGCATTGCAATCGACGCCACCACATCGAACGAGCCACGCTCAAACTCATGGGTGAAGACGTCGGCGCACACCAACGTCGTCCGATCTGACACGAACGGGTTCGCCTGGGCGCGCTCGATGCTCGGACGGTCGAAGCCGACGCCGACTACGTCAAGTCCCTGATCGGCAAGATCGAAGGTCAGCAGTCCATTCCCGCATCCAACATCGAGCGCGTTGACCGCACGTGTCGGCACCGCGTCAAGCACAACGCGGTGGTAATGAATGTTGAGGTTCCACGGCGCATCGGCACGATGGGCAGCCGTGCTGAACGCCCGATAACGGAGTGGCCGGGATCCGGTTGTCACGCCAGAGGAATGATTCGCGGTTGCGAGAAGTGCGTGTTGTCGATCACCACGTCGACCATCGACATGGGATCGACCTCCGCCACATAGATCTCCTCGGCGGCACGATATCGATCACGATGCAGCCGTTCTGCTGAGGCCGACCCTTCCATCGCAGCGTCACGCCGCACGCCCCGTTCGAACGAGACGTCCGCGTTGACGTCGAGCCAGATGGTGAAGTCCCAGAACTCGATGTACTCCGGTCGCATCGCAAAGACCGAGTCGACGATGAGCACTGCATCAACGGGGGCGTCGACGACGACGTCGCGGTGATCCTTGCCGGTCAGCGGATCGTGCGCGCAGAGAACTACCGAACCTGAGCCGTTGACGCCTGCGGGCCTCAGCAGGAGTTCGCGAGCAGACTCGAAGTCCGGGGCGTTGCGGTAATAGCCGTCACCTGAGACGCGGTCGTACCCCTTGTCGATCGCATCGCGCCAAGGACGCTTGAAGTCATCCAAGGACGCGCGAAGCGTTGGCCTCCCCACGGCTCGCACCGCTCCCGCCAACTCATGCCCGAAGGTGGTCTTGCCGCTCGCCGTATAGCCGTCAATCGCAACTCGGATTCTCGAACGCTTAAGGGTCACGATGCGCCAAGCGAGGATCTCAAGGAGCGATTGGCGTTCGACGGACGCCTTGTCCGGCACGAGCCGCTTCCAGGTCGAGACAGAATCGAACGCTCTCACCTGAGAAGTCTCGCGCGTCCGAACCAGGACAGTAGGCCCAGTCGCCGCTCAACGCGCTAGGCGTCTTGAAGGAGAACGCAGAACACTCACCCGAGAACGCGCCGAACCAATCGCCGTTCAGCTGCGGCGAACGGCGCGTCGGAGTCGAACTGGGAGTTGTGAGGACGCTCGTTGGGTGGGACGCTATGAGCGTTCGGGCGACCGGGATCCTCAACACCAGAGCTGTCGGTCGCCCAGAGCCTGCCTACGATTTGTTCGTGGCCCGCTCGAGCTTCGAGTCATCGTCTCATCAGTTGCCCTCAGCCGCCCGGCGGACGGTACGACGGTGATTTCGTCATTGCAGCGTCGACATCCTCGACTGTCAGCAACGGTGTGAGGGTGACCGTCAACGCACCCGTCGAGTTGATCATCAGAGAAATGGCTGCTGCACTGGCGACGTCGGGAAGATCGCAGATGCCGTACAGGTCCGTTTCACCGAATGCATAGTACATGCACTCGATCTTGCCTCCAACGGACTCGAACGCCGCGTCAGCGGCCTCACGACGCTTGGAACCACCCTCGTTTAAGAGTCCCCTGATGCCGTCGCCTTTGTAGTTCCCCTTGAACAAATACTTGGCCATGGCCGATCCCCTTTCTTGGTCGCCGAACCGGCGACCTCCTGAACCGTACTACTCGTCAGATGGCGGCCGAACCGGCGTGTACCGGGATGTGCTCGCCCCCATCGGGATGGGCGACGAGTTGCGCGTCGCGCTGGTGGCCGGAGGTCTCTGCTGGGGGGTGCTCTGTTTGCACCGCGCCGAATCTCCGCTCGGTTTCGACGCCGACGAGGTCGACTTCGTGCGCCGTGTCGCTCCGTTCCTCGCCGACGGCCTGCGTCGCACGGTCGCCCTGTTCCCCGCCCTACCAGAAGCGTCGAACTTCAGTGGACCGGGCATCATCATCCTCGACGCCGATCTCACGGTGGTCTCCGTCAATCCGCGAGCCGAATCGATCCTCGCCGACATCGTCGACACGGACTGGCCAACACATCTCGAGCTTCCCGCGCCCATCTACGCCGCGGCAGCCCGTTTGCTCGGCAACCATCGCGACGCGATCGCGGCGCAGATCCCAACTCGACTGCGTCGAGGAGGCGGCGGCTGGGTCACCGTGGAGGCATCGTCGCTCAACGGGACCGCAGGCCTTCAATTGGCGATCGTCCTCAACGCAGCCGACACCGCCGCCGTGAGCTCGCTCATCCTGGCCGCTCACGGCCTCACGCCCGCCCAAAGCCGGGTCGTCGCGTTAGTGCTCCAGGGACGCTCGACTCCGTCGATCGTGAACGAGTTACACATCTCCGCGAACACTCTCCAAGAGCACCTCCACGTTGTGTTCGACAAGCTCGGGATAGGGAGCCGTCGCGAACTCGTCGCTGCCCTCTCCGTGAGAGGATCTCACTGAAAACGATCGCCTCTGGCGTCCAACAACAAGCGCAGCGATGGCGACGTCTGGCACCGCGACGCCTGCCCAGGCTGTCCAACGGCGTCACGACCTCGGACCTCGGCTATGTGCGTAACGCGATGAGGTCCGCACCGCGAGACACCATGCCGAGCAACATCTTGCATCCCATCAGAGGAGTCATCTGATTCCAGAAAATGGACTGGAGTCCGTCGAGGAGTGCCCGAGGTGGGACTCGAACCCACACGTTGTTTCCAACAAAGGATTTTGAGTCCTCCGCGTCTGCCATTCCGCCACTCGGGCAAGTTGCGCCGCCAGTGTAGCCAGCGACCTCGGGCGACGACACGGGCAAATCGGTCCCTCTGTGTCGCTGCGCGTCTTGCTACCCGCGGGTAGTAACACGCGTGGGTAGTCGAGCGTCTAGCCTCTCGATCCACGGGGGAAACCCACACGAGGAGACCGAACACCGAATCATGCTTGCCTTCACCTTCCCCGGCCAGGGTTCACAACGGCCGGGCATGGGACGCCCGTGGGCAGATCACGAGAGCTGGGAGCTCGTCGAGGAAGCGTCGGAATACGCCGACCGCGACGTGGCCAGACTACTGCTCGATGCCGATGCCGAAGAGCTCCGCGATACTCGCAATGCACAACTCACCACCTTCGTCTCCAGCCTGATGGTGCTCGACGCTGTCGAGCGTCTCGGCATTGAACCCAGCTATTGCGCGGGGCACAGCTTGGGCGAGTACACCGCCCTCACGGCGAGTGGCGCGCTGAGTTTCGACGATGGGGTTCGACTCGTGTGCGAGCGCGCTGACGCGATGCATCAAGCGGGGCTCGACAATCCCGGCACCATGGCTGCGGTGCTCGGGCTCGACGACGATCAGGTCGAAGTCGCATGCCGTCGCGCCGACAACGACGTGTGGGTCGCCAACTTCAACGCGCCCGGCCAAGTCGTCATTGCCGGCTCGCGAGAGGGCGTGGTCGCCGCCAGCATGGTCGCGAAAGAACTCGGCGCGAAGAAAGTCATGTCTCTGCAGGTCAGTGGTGCGTTCCACACACCCTTCATGGCGCCCGCCCGGGATCGTTTGCGTAAAGCCATCGCCGAAGCCAGCCCGCGCGACACCGAGGTGCCGGTTGTTTCCAACGTCGATTCCTTGGCCCACAACACTGGCCAGGCGTGGGCGAGCTTGCTTTCGGCGCAGCTCAGCAGCCCGGTCCGGTGGAAGCACTGCCTGCTCACTCTCGCCGAACTCGGCGTCAACGGTTTCGCCGAACTCGGGCCCGGTGGTGTGCTCACCGGTATGGCCAAACGCACCGTCGATACAGCCCGCACGATTTCGGTCTCCACGCCCGAGGATCTCGACAAACTCATCGAGTGGCTCAACACCGGTTCGTCGCGGTCGGTTGCACAGTTCGAGGGCGAGCACCTGTTTGCGGTCGAGCGTCTTGTGGTCAGCCCTGCCGCTGGTATCTTCACGCCCCTTTCCGACATTGCCGACGGCAGCACCATCGCCGTCGGCATGGTGCTCGGCCACATCGGTGACATCGAGGTGCGCTCGCCGTTCGCAGGGATCCTGCAGAGCTACATCGCCGTGCACGGCGAGCGAATCACGTTGCGCCAACCCATCGCCTGGCTGAGGACCATCTGACATGCCCACCATCCCCCACGGCATCCGCGGCGCCATCATCACCGGTTGGGGTTCGGCGCTACCCCCGAAGGTGCTCACGAACACCGATCTCGAGGGCATGTTCGAGACCAACGATCAGTGGATCATCGAACGCACGGGTATCCACGAGCGTCATGTCGGTGGCACCACGGCTGGGCTGTCTATCGAGGCCGGACGCCGCGCCATCGAGATGGCAGGGGTCGATCCAAGCGAGATCGACGCACTGATCCTGGCCACCACCACACCCGACCGCACGGTGCCCGCCACATCGGCCACCGTGCAGCACGAACTCGGTCTGCGTTGCGGCGCCTTCGACGTGAACGCGGCGTGCTCGGGCTTCATGTACGCGCTCGTCACCGCGCACGGACTCATCGCAATGGGCGCCAACAAGGTGCTCATCATCGGCACTGACACGCTGGCGCGCATCACCGATTGGACCGACCGCAACACCGCGATCCTCTTCGCCGATGGCTCCGGTGCTGCCGTGCTCGAACACGTGCCGGGCCCCGGACAGCTGCTCGGCTGGGACCTCGATGCCGATGGCAGCGCCGAGCGCTTTCTCTACGCCGAGGTCGGTGGCTTCATCCAGATGGAGGGCAAGGAAGTCTTCCGTCGCGCAGTGCGCATCATGGTGGACTCTGCCACCAAGTCGATGGGTCACGCTGGCGTCACTGCCGACGACATTGCATTGGTCGTGCCACACCAGGCCAACGTGCGCATCATCGAGGCAGCGTGCAATCGTCTCGGCATCCCGATGGAGCGCGCCGCGACGGTTCTTCACTACACGGGCAACACGTCCGCTGCGTCTATACCGTTGGCGATGAACGCAGCGCTCGATGCGGGGCGTGTACAGGCTGGAGACCTCGTCTTGCTCGTTGGCTTCGGTGCCGGCATGACCGCCGCAAGTGCGGTGCTGCGCTGGGGTGGCACCGGATGAGCCGTACTGTGCTGATCACCGGCGGCTCGAAAGGCATCGGCCTCGCGTGTGCGCATCGCTTTGCCGCGCTCGGCGACAACGTGGTGGTCACCTACAACACCACTCCCCCTCCCGAGGGCTTCGCCAGTGTCCGCTGCGATGTCACTTCCGGCTCCGATGTCGATGCGGCCTTCGCCTTTGCCGAAGAGCGCTACGGCCCAGTGCAGGTTCTGGTCTCGAACGCAGGGCTCACCAACGATGGTCTGCTGCTCCGCATGAACGAGCAGGCCTTCACCAGTGTCATCGACGCCAACCTCACGGCCGCCTACCGGGTTGCCAAACGCGCCACACAGGGCATGCTGCGCGCCCGCGCCGGACGGATGATCTTCATGTCGTCAGTCGTGGGCCTGCTTGGCTCTGCGGGCCAGGCCAACTACGCAGCCAGCAAGGCCGGGCTTGTCGGCCTCGCTCGTTCCCTCGCGCGCGAGCTCGGGTCGCGTAACATCACCTGCAATGTCGTGGCCCCTGGCCCCGTGGCCACCGACATGACGGCTGCTCTCGGCGAGAAACGTCTCGCCGAGTTCACCGATGCAGTACCACTCGGGCGCATGGCAACGCCCGAGGAAATCGCCGGGGTCGTGGCCTTCCTCGCTTCCGACGATGCTGCCTTCATCACCGGCGCGGTCATCCCCGTCGATGGCGGCCTCGGCATGGGCCACTAGTCCGCCGACCGTCAGTCAACTCATCTCAACAACACCAAGAACAGCATTGGAGAAAAGCAGTGGATCAGGAAAAGTTCGATCGCTTCAAGAAGTGCGCCGTCGATGTGCTGTCGGTCTCGGCCGATCAGGTCGTGCCCGAGGCCAAGTTCGCCGACGACCTCGACGCCGACAGCCTCGACCTCGTCGAGTTGGTCATGGCGCTCGAAGAGGAGTTCGGTGTAGAGGTTCCCGAAGAGGAACTCGAAGGCATCGAGACCGTCGGCCAGGCATACGACCTGGTCGTCGGCAAGCTCTGATGGAAGGGCGCGGACGGCGCGTCGCCATCACCGGCTACGGAGTGGTCGCGCCCTGCGGAATGGGTAAAGCTGCGTTCTGGCAGGGCCTTCTCGGCCCTGCCACGACCGGCACCAAATCGATCACCTTCGCCGACTGGGATCCCTCGCCGTATTACGCCAGTCCCAAGGAGTCACGCCGCGCCGACGCTGTCGAGCAGTTCGCGATCGCGTCTGCGATCGAAGCGTTCGAACATGCCGGCCAACCCGATGTCGACCCACGCCGTTTCGGTGTGGTCTACGGCACGGGCATCGGCGGTCTGCGTACACTCGAAGAGCAGGTGGAACTGCGCCTCACCAAGGGCGAACGCCGAGTCTCGCCGTTCCTCGTACCAATGATGATGGGCAACGCCTCCGGCGCTGCGATCTCGATGCGCTACGGCCTTCAGGGCCCCAACGAAACCATCTGCACCGCCTGTGCAGCGGCCACGCACGCCATTGGCTATGCCGCCCGCCTGATCAGCTGGGGCCGTTGCGATGCCATGGTCACCGGCGGCTCCGAAGCGGCCGCAACGCTCACGTCGCTCGCCGGCTTTTCCAACATGACCGCGTTGTCGTCGAGCGGGGCGAGTAAGCCCTTCGACATCACGCGCGACGGCTTCGTGATGGGCGAGGGTTCGGCCACGTTCATCCTCGAGGCCTGGGAGGTCGCCGAGGCCCGCGGAGCCACGATCTACGGCGAGATCCTCGGCGCGGCGAGCACTGCCGATGCTCACCACATCACCGCCCCCGCCCCCGGCGGAACCGGTGCCATTCACTGCATGAGCCTGGCGATCGACGACGCCGGCCTGTCGCCGGCCGACATCCGCCAGATCAACGCTCACGGCACATCCACGCCGCTCAACGATGCGGCCGAGGCCGAAGCCGTTCGTACCGTGTTCGGCCCCCAGAGCCCACCGATGACGAGCATCAAGGGTGTCACCGGCCATCCGCTCGGTGCTGCTGGCGCGCTCGAGGCGGCCGCCGTGCTGCTTTCGATAGAGCACGGTCTCATTCCTCCCACCGCAGGCACCACGCAATTATCTGACGACATGCTGGTCGACATCGTGATGGGCCAGCCCCGCGCCTGGGAACCCGGCCCGACGATCTCGAACAACTTCGGTTTCGGTGGCCACAACGGCTCGGTCGTCATCGGCACCGGCACCGGCCACTGACGACACGCACGCCCGCAGTGGCATGTCAACCCAGATCGGCGAGCACACGGCGACAATGCGACATCATGGTCGTTCCTCCGTGGCCTTCGTCGTCTACGACGATCAGCTCGCTTCCGGGCCACGCCTGCTGGATACGCCACGGCGCGTCGAGCGGGCTGCTGACATCGAGGCGACCATGGATGAGCCACCCGGGAATACCTGTCAACCGGTGGGCGCCTCGGACGATCTCGTCGTCGCTGAGCCACGAGTCGTGGCGCCAACAGTGCGTTACCTGGCGCGCGAAGGCAAGGCGAAACCTCGCATCCTCAAATCGAGGATTCGGCATGGCGCCAGGCGTCGTAGCCACGTGGGCATCCTCCCAGCGACACCACGCCGCGGCCGCTGGCTCATGTACCGCCGGATCAGGGTGCATGAGGAGTTCGTTGTAGGCATCGACCAGACGTATACCGCGCAGCTCGGCGGGGATGTGATCGCGGAACTGGTGCCATTCCGACGGGAAGAACCGTCCGGCATGCACCGTCAGCCAGTCGATGTCCGCTGACGTGCCAGTGCTCACGGCCGCAACAACGACCGCTGCCACACGATCAGGATGCCGCTCGGCGTAGGTCAGACCGAGCACAGACCCCCACGAGAGTCCGAAGACGATCCACTTGTCGATACCGAGGTGAGCACGGAGTTGTTCGATGTCGGCAATGTGGTGGTTCATGTCGATTGCCGCCCAGTTCACGCCGTCGTCGCCTGCGTAGGGCGTGCTCCTGCCAGCCGCACGCTGATCTATCAGGACAGCACGATGGCGCTTGAGATCGAAGGGAGTTCGCGGCCCAAGCTCGCAGCCCGAACCCGGCCCACCATGCAGGTAGATCACCGGGACACCGTCGGGCCGGCCGAGTTGTTCGTGGTACAGCATGTGGCCGTCATCCACGTCGAGCATCCCCGCGTCGAACGGCTCGGGAACCTCCGCTGCGTGCACGCTCATTGGGTGTACCGATCGCTACGCGTTGACGAGTACGAACATCAGCTCACACTCACACGCGATCGCACCGTCGAGCAACGCCTTGCCGGTGCCCTTGCCAGCGCGGGCAGACATTCGACCCAGCTCGACCGACAACTCGAGCGTGTCTCCGGGCACCACCTGACGCCGAAAGCGAGCACTGTCGAGCCCTCCGAACAGCGGAAGCTTCCCGGCGAATCGATCGTCGGTGAGCACTGCGATCGCACCGACTTGCGCGATGGCCTCACACATCAACACCCCGGGCAGGGTGGGGCGGCCAGGGAAGTGCCCACCAAAGAACCACTCGTCACCTGTGAGGCGCCACAGCCCGGTGGCGCTGTGGCCGGGCTCGAGCGCAGTGATCTCATCGACGAACAGAAATGGCGGGCGGTGGGCGATGACGTCGGCGGGCCGGGGAAACAACGTCATGCCTCGAGCACCTCGAGCAGTTTGACCGGAGTGTCCTTCGGACTGATCTTGTACCAGGCATGCTCGACGACGCCGTCGGCGTCGATGAGAAACGCCGAACGCTCAATGCCCATGTAGGAGCGGCCGTAGTTCTGCTTCTGCTTCCAGACGCCAAACGCCTCGGCGAGTTCGTGATCCAGATCAGCGAGAAGGGGATATGGCAGCGAGTTCTTCTCAGCGAACTTCTTCTGAGCCGCCGGCTTGTCGGGGCTGACGCCGATGATGCGCGTGTCGTCAATTGTCGCACGGATGTCTCGCAGGGCGCATGCCTGCTGTGTGCACCCAGGTGTGGAGGCTTTTGGATAGAAGAAGATCAGCGTGCGGTGGCCGCGTAGGTCGGCCCAATCGAATGCAGTTCCGTCCTGATCGAGCAAATCGACAACGGGAGCGATATCACCAGGAGTGAGCATGCGCAAAGACATTAGCCGACCCTCCGGCGATCGCGGAAACAGGACTCGAGTGCCTTGGATCCCGGCATTTCGTTCGGGTTCCTTCAACTGCGACCGCGTTGTGTGGTCTCGCTACGAAGGGTGACGAAGATTTCCGATTCCTTATCGGTTTCTTTTCCTTGCGCGCGAGAGCTGGGCGTGTTAGACATATCTCCGTTGGCAAGGGGCGATGCTCCTGAATCAGGTGAGGAGGTCAGGGAAATGCGTGGAATTGTTATTCGTCTTCTGTGATTTTTCCCACTCTTCGTGAATACTTTCTCACCCTGAGAAAGTTCACGATCTGTGGTGTACCTCTAGCCGGGTGCACTCATGCCCGACGATCTAGTTGACCAGTCGTCGCCAGAATCAGATCTCTTGATTGTTCAGAGGCGCCCACTGTGCGTGGGTTCCTGACTTGTCGTATCTGAGTCTTTACCGTTGCTGCCATCCCGACGCACGCAACGGCGGCTGTTGTCTGTGGAACTAGTCCTGTTCACCGCCTCGCGTGTCACGCTTGAGGCTGTGGCCGAAGAAGCCTCCACGAGGGCGCGCATGCGCGTGGTAGTGGTCCGGAATGTTGCGCATGTTGTCATCCACGTAATGCACAAAGTCGAAGTGCGCTGCGACCACACGCTCGAGCCGTTGGTGCAAGTACTCCTTCACCGCCTGTGGCGGTGAAGCATCGTGTTCGCGCCAGACCACCATCGGCACCGAGCAGATCTCGCACTCCGCGATCCAGCACACCTCATCTTCGTAGAACCACGGAGTGATTCGGGCGGCTTCACACAGGTCGCAGTGCTCACTTCTCATGCCGTCACTTCTAGTCCGATCGCGTCGATTGGACGCGGATCCCAGACGCGACGAAGGGGCCCCGCAGGGCCCCTTCGTTCATCGTGGTGTCAGCAGCTTAGAGTTTGGTGACATCCACGTCCGGGGGAACCAGGACCTGATCGATGACATGGATCACGCCATTGCTGGCCATGATGTCGGCGGTGGTGACGGTCGCAGTATTGACCATGACCTTGCCATCAGCGGCCTTGAGAGAAAGCTTCGAACCCTCGACCGATGCAACGTCGCCGGTCTTCACATCGGCAGCAAGCACCTTCGCTGGCACTACGTGGTAGGTGAGGATCTTCACAAGCGTCGCTTTGTTGGCGGGCAACAGCAGCTTCTCGACGAGGCCGGCTGGCAACTTCGCAAAGGCGTCGTCAGTCGGCGCAAAGACGGTGAGGGGACCGGGGCCAGACAGGGTTTCGGCGAGGCCCGCTGCGGTGGCGGCTGCAATGAGGGTCTTGAACGAGCCAGCAAGCACGGCTACATCAACAATGTTGCCAGGTCCCGCTGCGGTGGTGCCATCGGTCATCGCGGCCGTGGCCGGGGTGGTGGCTGGTGTTGCGGTCTTACTGTCGCTACCACAGGCTGCAAGCGTCAACGACGCAACCAGCACGGGGGCAAAGACGAGGAATTTCTTGTTCACGTGGAACTCCTTGGGGTCTTGACGCAACGACTGCGTCACACACTCTCTACGGAGCGCGAGTCGGTCTGGATGAAATATTTAGTGCTGAATTGCTGCGCGCACTTCGGCCACGTAGTCACCCACTGCTTCGGGGCCGCCGTCCATGAGCCTGCGAACCACACTGGCGCCTTGGATCACGCCATCGGCAACCGTGCATGCCTGGCGGGCCTGCTCGGCGTTCGACACCCCCACGCCAACGAGCACCGGCACATCGGTGATGGCTTTCAGCCGGCGGGCCAACGCCGTGGCAGATGCCGCAAGCGACTCGCGTTCACCCGTGACGCCGAGCAGACCAACCGAATAGACGAACCCCCGCGCCCGTGACGCCACTCGGGGAAGCCGCTCGTCGGGGGCGGTCGGTGCAGCAAGCATGACGGTTTCAATGCCGACAGCATCGGCCGCTGCGCACCACAACCCTGATTCCTCGAGCGGCAGGTCGGGCACGATCGCCGCAGAAATACCGGCGCTGAGCAGTTGATACGCGAATCGCTCGTGTCCGGCGTGATGCACAGTGTTGTAGTAACACATCACCGCAAGCGGGATGCCCACCTCGAGCTCGCGGGCCTCGTCGAAGATGCTCACGGGAGTCACGCCGGCATCGAGCGCACGCTGCGAGGCTTCTTGGATGATCGGGCCGTCCATCACGGGATCGGAGAACGGAATGCCGATCTCGATCGCGTCGGCACCTGCGTCAGCCGCGGCGCGGATGGCCTGCTGCCAACCGGTGAGCCCGCCGGTGATGTAGGGAACCAACAACTTGCGGCCCGCTTCGCGCTTGGCCCTGAACTCGGTCTCCATCCGTCCGAAGGTCATCAGCCGAGGATCTCCATCATCTGCGCAACGTCTTTGTCACCGCGACCCGACAGGTTCATCAACACGACCTTGCCCTGCATCGACGGCGCCTCCCTCGCGATCCATGCCATCGCGTGTGCACATTCGAGTGCGGGGATGATGCCCTCGGCTCGGGCCATCAACTGAAAGGCGTCGATCACTTCGGCGTCGGTGACCGTGGGGTATTCGGCCCGACCGATGGACGCAAGGTACGAGTGCTCGGGACCGACTCCGGGATAATCGAGGCCAGCGGAGATGGAGTGTGCCTCCTGCACCTGACCGTATTCGTCCTGCATCAGGTAGCTGCGCATGCCGTGCACCACACCCGGCACGCCACGCCCGACGGCCGCACCTCCGGCGGGTTCGACACCGATGAGGCGCGCGTCAGTGTCGATGAAGCCGCTGAAGATGCCCATCGCATTCGAGCCTCCGCCGACGCACGCGACGATGAAATCGGGGTCGCTGCCACCGAGAAGTTCGCGACACTGCGCACTTGCCTCGTCGCCGATGACCCGGTGAAACTCGCGAACCATCCATGGATAGGGATGTGGTCCCATCACGGATCCGAGGCAGTAGTGCGTCTCGCCGACAGTGGCCACCCAATCGCGCATTGCCTCGTTCACCGCGTCTTTCAGCGTGCGGCTTCCGCTGTGTACAGCCTCGACTTCGGCGCCGAGCAACTTCATCCGAAACACGTTGAGCGCCTGACGCTCGACATCGACGGCGCCCATGTACACCTTGCACGACATACCAAACAGTGCGGCCGCGGTAGCGCTCGCCACGCCGTGTTGGCCAGCACCCGTCTCGGCAACGAGTCGGGTCTTGCCCATGCGCTTGGCAAGCAGCGCCTGACCGAGCACGTTGTTGATCTTGTGCGAGCCGGTGTGATTGAGGTCTTCACGCTTCAGGATCAAGCGGATGCCAAGGGTGCGCCCTAGATTGTGGCACTCGGTGATGATGCTCGGACGTCCGGCGTACTCCTTCAGCAGCTGATGCAGTTCGGCGCGAAACGACGGGTCGGCCCAGGCCTCACGAAAAGCAGCCTCGAGTTCTTGACATGCCGGAACCAGCGTTTCCGGCACGAAGCGGCCACCAAATTCACCAAAGCGACCCTCTGCGGAGGGTTCGGCCATGATCGTCACAGTTTTTCCTTTCACGAGCCCTGCAGAGGGCTATTCGTCGTCCATCCAGTCGTAGGGCATCTCGTCCGGCCCGACGTACTGCTCGGGAGCAGCCTGACGGGCGCGCTCGATGAACGCCTTCACCTGCAACGCGTCCTTCTTACCCGGCGACCGTTCGACACCCGTCGACACATCGACACCCCACGGTCGCACCCGCTGTACCGCGTTGGCCACGTTGTCGGGAGTGAGCCCACCGGCAAGGATGATGCGTAGTCCGTCGGGAATGTCGTCCATCAGCGACCAGTCAAACATCGTGCCGGAGCCAGGAGACGAGGCATCGACCAGGATGAGGTCGGTGCCGAATTGATCTGCTCGACGAGCGTCGGTGGTGCCGGCGGAGAGCCCCTTGATGACCCAACGCACCTGGGTCGCAACTTCTGCGACGTCAGCTGGAGTCTCGTGGCCATGCAGTTGCACGGCGCGCACGCCGGAGCGATTGACGATGTCGATGACGCGGCTCGGGTGCTCGTCGCGAAACACTCCGACCGTGAGAATCTCCGGTGGAAGGCGACGGGTGATGTCGTACACCTGCTGCGCAGCGATCTGACGAGGCGACGGCGCGAAGACAAATCCCACTGCGTCCGCGCCCATTGCCACGGCAAACAGCGCATCGTCTTCGTTGGTGATTCCACAGATCTTGACGAACATTCCGCTCAGCACCGTACAGCGCGACGCTGGGGATTGCCTGTTTGTTCTCGCTGTTTGACGAGCGGGCGAGGGACGCAGCGTCTCAGCGACCGGTGCGCAGTTGCCGAAGCGTGTCGACTGGATCGAGCGCGGTCACCAACGATTCGCCGACGAGCACAGCGTGATAGCCGGCGAGCTGAAGTTGACGGGCATCGTGCGCGCCGCGCACACCACTCTCGGCGATCTTCACCACGCCGTCAGGGATGAGACCCACCATACGCACGGCACGCTCGTGATCCACACGGAACGTGACGAGGTCGCGCTGGTTGACGCCGACCATACGGGCACCGGCTGTGAGTGCAGTATCCAACTCGGGTTCGTCGTGAATCTCCACAAGGACCTCGATGCCGATCTCGTCGGCCACAAGGTGCATCTCGACCAACTCGCGAGCGGTCAGCGCCGCTGCTATGAGCAGGACGCAGTCAGCACCCATCAGCCGCGCGTCGCACACATCGCGCGCGTCGAGGGTGAAGTCCTTGCGCAACACGGGCAACGACACCGCCGCACGTGCCGTACGCAGATCGGTAGTCGAGCCATCGAAGAACTCCACGTCGGTGAGCACCGATAACGCAGCGGCCCCGCCGCGTTCATACAGACCTGCCAACGCAGCCGGATCGAGGTCGGCGTTCAAGGCCCCCTTCGAGGGCGAACGGCGCTTGATCTCACTGATGACGGCCAAATCGCCGCTAGACACTGCGCGACGCAGCGAGTCAGCGAAGGGTCGCGTGTCCGGCTGCGCGCAGGCCTCGGCGACGAGGTCAGCCAGCAGTCGCTGATCGGCGGCGGCGACCTCGCGATGGCGGTTGAGGATTCGGTCGAGATACGTAGCCATGTGCCGCATGACGCTATCCATCTCTGCGCCATCAACTGCTCGACGGCGCAACGAGGTCCTAGCCTGATTCCGTGACCCATGGTCCGAATCCCACCGTCGTCGTCTCACATCCCGTCATGCAGATGGGTTGGGAACAGCTCACGTTCGTGCACTGGGCGTACGACCCTGCCGAGGTGCAGCGCCATCTGCCTCCCGGCCTCACCGTGCAGACCTTCGATGACCGGGCGTGGATCTCGCTGGTGCCCTTCGTAATGCGTGTGCAGTTTCCGCTGGTCGGCGTGGTGCCGTGGTTGTCGGTGTTCCCCGAGACCAACGTACGAACCTACGTGACCGCGGCGGACGGCACCGAGGGCATCTGGTTCTTCAGCCTCGATGCTGGTCGTCTGGCCGCCGTGCTCGCCGCGCAGGCGGGCTACCGGTTGCCATACCTGTGGTCGAAGATGTCAGTGGCAGTCACGAGCGATCGCACCGACTATCGATGTGTACGCCGCTGGCCCGGTCCGCGAGGTGCGAGCAGCGACGTGAGCGTTCGCATCGGCGAGCCCATTCGCGCCGACGAACTCGACGAGCGCGACCACTTCCTGTCAGCGCGCTGGCGCCTCTACAGCACGATGTTCGGGTCGAATTGGGGGGCACGTGCTCACCACGACCTATGGACCCTGCATCGTGCGACCCTGGAACGTTACGACGATCAGCTCGTCACCGCTACGGGCCTGAGCACGCCAAGCGGTGAACCGATCGTGCAGTACTCCCCCGGTGTCCACGTGCGGGTGAGCCTGCCGTATCGGATCTCACGAAACCCTTCCACCGATCGCTGACGACCGATGGGTCAGAACCCTTTGCCGCCGATCGGTGTTGCGAACGTGAGCTCAGGCCGTCCGCCGAGAAACGGCCGAATCGCAGGCCCGAGCGCCTTGAAGCTCTCACTTCCTGAGTGGAGGTCCAGCGCATCCTGGTCCTCGTACATCTCATACATCCACAGCACATCGGCGTCGACGGCGTCCTCGTGCAGGATGTAATAACGCGTGCCGGTCTCGCTCGCCGCAGTGTCGAGTGCACTCTGCATGGCTGCAACGAGCTGCACTCGCTGGCCGGGTACTGCTGGGATCTTGGCAATGACAGTTACTTGTGACACGACGGCCTCCACAGGTGCGCTCGAGTTGTAGCAAAGCGACCGTACACAGTGAATGACGTGTCGATCATGATCGAGGTGCAACGATGTGTCAATGGCCAGCGAACAGACGATCATCGTCATCGAGGACGATCCCAACATCGCCGATCTGCTCGACACTTACTTGCGCGGCGCAGGCTTTCGGGTACTGCTCGCCGCCGAAGGCGAACGCGGGCTCGACCTGATCTCGCAGCAGTCCCCCGTTCTGGCAATTCTCGACATCGGTCTGCCCGATATCGATGGTTTCGAAGTGTGTCGCCGCGTTCGCGCGAGGAGTTCGATGCCCGTGCTCTTCCTCACGGCCCGCGATGGCGAGATCGACCGCGTCCTCGGCCTCGAGTTAGGCGCCGACGACTATGTGACGAAACCGTTCTCACCACGCGAGATCGTCGCACGGGTCAAAGCCATCCTGCGGCGCGGCCAGCCTGTTGGGTCGACCGACGCAACGGTCATCAGCATCGGCGATGACTTCGACATCGACGTGAATCGTCGCGAGGTACGACTCAAGGGTCAGCCCATTGCGTTGGCAACCCGGGAGTTCGACCTCATCGCCTATCTCGCCACCAATCAGGGCATCGCACTCTCGCGTCAGCAACTGCTCGATGGCGTGTGGGGTGCCGATTGGTATGGCGACGATCGCACGGTCGACGTGCACGTGCGCCAGCTCCGCAAGAAGCTTGGCGAGGACCTACCCCTCGCCACGGTGTGGGGCATCGGATACAGGCTGGGATAACACTTTCCTCATATGCACCATGCACAGTGTGATCCTCTATGACCCGCCGGCTGACCATCGTGATCGTGTCGGTGGTTCTCGCCACGCTGCTGGTGGCGGGTGTCGGAACGATCGTCGTGGGTAATTTGCGAGCGCGCCATACCACCGAGGTCGAGCTGCGCAACCAGGCCGTTTCGATTTCCGCCAGCTTGGATTCGGTGATCAGCAACGACACCATCAGTGCCACGCCGGCGGCCGTGAAGCGGCGCCTACGTCTGTTCAACGCCTTCCGAACCGTTCTCAGGCTTGATGGACTGTCGATTCTCACACTGCAGAGCAACGGCACGTTCACAGGCGATACATTGCCACCAGGCCTCGATGCCGATGCGCTCCATGCGGCCGAACTGCAGGCGCTGGATGTGGTCTCAGGCAACCGTGGGAACCTGGTCTACGCCGCGGCACCCGCACGCCTACCGAACGGCAACACGGTTGTTGTGCTGTTGTCACGAAAGGCCAATTCGGGATTGTCCGCCTCCCTTCGCACTTTTTTGCTCGCGGCACTCGCCACGCTTGCGCTCGGCGCCGGCGCGGCAATCATTCTGGGGCGCCGACTAACGCGGCCGATTCGCGACGCGAGTGAGGCCACCAAGAACATCGCCCGCGGCCACCTGTCGACGCGACTGCCCGAACCCTCGCCGCACCACACCGACGAGTTGAGCGATCTCGCCCGTTCCGTGAATGCCATGGCTGCCGAACTCGAACGCGCTCGCGTTCTCGAGCAACAGTTCCTCCTGTCGGTGTCACACGACCTCCGTACGCCACTCACATCCATTCGCGGATACGCCGAGGCCATCAGCGACGGAGCGGGCGATCCTCAGCGCTCGGCGCTGGTGATCCAGAGTGAGGCGCGTCGACTCGAACGTCTCGTCGCCGATCTTCTCGACCTCGCCAAGTTGCGCGCTCAGGGGTTCTCGCTACATCTCGAACGAATCGATCTTGTTGCACTTGCACGGGTTTCGATCGATGGATTCGAAATTGACGCCGCAGAACGCAACGTGCACATTCAGTATGTCGGAACCGGTCAGCTGATGGTCTCGGCCGATCATGATCGCCTCTCGCAGGTGGCAGCAAACCTCATGGAAAACGCCCTGAAGTACGCAGCGGCCACCGTCACCGTCACGACGGCACAGGACAGTACGTGGGCCGTACTCGCAGTCGACGACGACGGGCCTGGTATCTCTGGAGCCGATCTGCCCCACGTGTTCGACCGGCTTTACGTTGCGCGACATGCACCAGCTCGCAAGGAGAATTCGAGCGGGCTCGGGCTCGCCATTGTGAAAGAACTGGTCGAGGCGATGGACGGCGTGGTGACCGCAGCGCAGTCACCCACGGGCGGGGCACGATTCGTGGTACGTCTCCCGCTGGTTACCGGCTGACGCCGCTGGTTGCCGGCTGACGCCCGACAATCAGAAGCCCAGGCGACTCGTGATCTCGCTCGTCAGGGCATCGATCGGCACCCGCACCTGTTCGGTGGTGTCACGGTCGCGAATAGTGACAGCACCATCGTCGAGCGAGTCGAAGTCGACGGTGACACACAACGGTGTGCCCACTTCGTCCTGACGACGGTAGCGGCGCCCGATCGACTGGGTGTCGTCGTAGTCGACCATGTAACGCTCGCTGAGCGTCTTGAACACGGTGCGAGCCAACGGGGACAGGGTGTCCTTCTTCGACAACGGCAACACCGCCACCTTGTACGGAGCGAGGCGAGGGTGCAACCGCAAGATGGTTCGGGCTTCGCCGCCCACCTCGTCCTCGTCGTATGCCGCCAAGAGGAACGCAGCCATCGTGCGGGTCGCGCCCGCAGCAGGCTCGATCACGTACGGCACGTAGCGCTCGTTAGTGGCCTGGTCGAAGTAGTCGAGCTTCTGCCCGCTGTGCTGAGCGTGCTGCTTGAGGTCGTAATCGGTTCGCTGGGCAACGCCTTCGAGTTCGCCCCAACCCCACGGAAACAGGAACTCGATGTCGCTGGTGCCCGTGGAGTAATGGCTCAATTCGTCGTCGTCGTGCGCTCGCATCCGCAGCATCGCGGCCGGTATTCCCAACTCGAGGTACCAGTTCATGCGCTCGGCACACCAGTACTCGTACCACTGTGGACCGTCGGCGGGCGGCACAAAGAACTCCATCTCCATCTGCTCGAACTCGCGAGTACGAAAGATGAAGTTGCCCGGCGTGATCTCGTTACGGAAACTCTTGCCGACCTGGGCAATCCCGAACGGCGGTTTCTTGCGGCTCGTTTGGAGCACATTCGCGAAGTTCAAGAACATCCCCTGCGCCGTCTCCGGGCGCAGGAACACGTCGGCACCGGCACCTTCGATCGGGCCGGCCTGGGTCTTGAACATCAGGTTGAACGCGCGGGCCTCGGTGAATGATCCGACGGCATCACAGTTCGGGCAGACGTTGGGGTCGACGAGATGGTCCTCGCGGAATCGCTGCTTGCACTTCGTGCAATCGACGAGCGGGTCGGTGAAGTTGGCCAGGTGGCCGCTGACCTCCCAAACCTGAGGCGGCGACAGCACCGACGCATCGATGAGTACGACGTCGTCGCGCTGTTGCACCATCGAACGCACCCAGGCGTCTTTCACGTTGCGCAGCATGAGCGAACCCAGCGGGCCGTAGTCGTAGCTCGACCGAAAGCCGCCGTAGATCTCGGCAGAGGGATACACGAAACCGCGGCGCTTACACAGGTTGACGATTTGTTCGAGCTCGGTGGCGGGCATAGGAGCCAAGGTTATGGGCGACTCGCCGCGAGTCACGAAATGGTTTCCAAAAAGGTCTGGGAGCGGCTTCTCTCGGCCTGCAATGGGAACGAAATTGTCCGGGTTTGAGTAACGAATACTCATGACCCCCGATCGGCCTCATCGTAGGTTCGCAACCGTGAACACGCGACAACTGCTCTGCCCCGGCGGACACGACAGCTCGGTACTCGACTGGGCGGCGCTGCTCGCTGCCATCGCCGCCAGTTCCAGCCTTGCGAGTCACCGCAGGGGACGCCACTTCCATTGACCGCGCACGGCGATTCCGAACGCCACTGAGCGGCCCCCGGCTCAGTGGCGTTCGAACACCGCCACGGAACGCAGCTTGCGCTCGATGTGATGCTCCACGGCGCGAGTGGCGTGGACATTGACCTCGTGGGATGCCTGTGACTCTGGCGCGGCGAGTGCGACGTTCAGTTGACCACCCAGGATCAGCCGCATCAGGTGCAACGCTTCGGCGCTGATCGGTGCTCCCGAACGGCAGTTTCGACAGAGCACACCTCCATGATCCATGTCGAAGGCGACCAGCGGTTCGGTTTCGCCGCATCGCACGCACACATCGAGTTCTGGACGCACACCTTCGAGGGCGAGCAGCTTCCAGAAGAACGCCGGCACGACGAGTGGGGAAGCGCTCGTGGCAATTGTGCGCAGTGCACCCACGAGCATCCGATACAGCTGCGGGTTGGGCTCGCGGTCCATCGCCATCTGGTCCACAGCCTCGAGCACAGCCAGGCCCTGGGTCATGTGATCGAGATCGACCATCAGCGGCGCGAGCGAGTCGACGGTGTCGACCTGATTGACGATGTCGAGGTCACGTCCTTGGTGCAGCAACAGACGGATGTGACTCATCGGCTCGAGGCGGCCACCGAATTTCGACCCTGTCTTGCGTACGCCCTTCGCCACAGCACGCACCTTGCCGTGCTCCTCGGTCAGTAGCACGATGATCCGATCGGACTCAGCCAGTTTGTACGTGCGGAGCACGACGCCCGTATCGCGATACAGCCGGCTCACTCGATACCGCCAAAGCGGCGATGACGCTGCGAATAGGCAGTGATTGCCTGCTCGATATGGGCATCCGACAGGTCATCCCAACGGGCATCGATGAAGACCAGTTCGCTGTAGGACAATTCCCACACGAGCGATGGCGGCAGCTGCGTCGAGGGCCCCAGAATTACGGTGAGATCGGGCTCGACGGGAGCGGGAGCCATTAGCACGCCAGCGAGCGTGACCTCGTCGATAACCGCAACCGACGCGTCACGGAGCTGATCGATAGCAGCGAGGAACCGAGCCTGACCGTCGGGGTTCGGATCGACGATGACCGTGCATCGTTCGTGAATGTCGACGAGTCGCTGAACGGCGCCAAGACTCGGCTTCGCGCCGCCCGCGATCAGATCGGGAGGAATCGTGGAGGACACGACAGCACCGAGCTCATAGGGACGCAGCGTCAGCCACATCGCCCCCGCGGCAGCGGCAATACGACCCAGATCCGCTCGGCGCTGGGCCCAACGCCGCTCGCCGAGCTCGTCCCACTCGGCCAGGGTGCCACCCACCACCAGCACATGGCGAAGCAGCTCGGTGTCGCGGACAGCGGACCCGTCGGTGTCTGTTCGCTTCTTCGCCACGACCCGATTCTCGCACGGCAGACCCCGATCGAACCGCATGGACGACTCCCTCCGAGATCGCTAACGTGACCGTGCCGTGACACCCACCACATCACCGTCGAACCAAGCACAGCCGGCCGGGCGCGATGGCGCGCACGTGGCATGCATCATGGACGGCAACGGCCGCTGGGCCAAGGCCAAGGGCCTGCCCCGTACAGCCGGGCACACAGAGGGCGAAGAGAACCTTGCACGTGTTGTGCGAGCGGCTGTGAAGCGCAACATCGGTTGGCTGACCGCCTTTGGATTCAGCACCGAGAATTGGGTTCGCCCACGCACCGAGGTACGCCACATTCTCGGACTCCACGAGAAGCTCTTCGGCCGCGTGGCCGAACTCAACGACCTCAACGTGCGAGTCCAGTGGATCGGCCGCCCGTTCGATTCTCCCGATGCACGCACGCCGAAATACGTGCAGCGCGCGATCAGAAAGGCAATCGCCGACACAGCGGCCAACACCGGCATGACCCTGACCATCGCGTTCGACTACGGAAGTCGCGCCGAACTGGCACGCGCGGCGCAGCAGATCATCGTCGATGGTGTTCCGGCAACAGCCGAGAACGTCCGACAACGGCTCTACCTCCCCGACCTGCCGGCGGTCGATGTACTGGTGCGTACGTCGGGCGAGATGCGCATCTCCAACTTCTTGCTCTGGCAGATTCCCGGTAGCAAGGTGTATTTCAGCGAGAAGGCATGGCCTGATTTCGACGAGCACGAACTCGACGCGGCCTTGTCGCTCCTGTGAGCACGCAATTCACTACTGCACTGGCGCTCGTCACTGCCGCGTTGCCAGCAGCCGAGGAGCGGCCAGGTCAGCAGCAGATGGCTGTTGCAGTCGCTGCCGCGATCGAGTCGAAGCGGCACCTCGTGATACAGGCTGGTACTGGAACGGGCAAGACGATGGGCTATCTGGTACCAGCGGTCCTCACGGGCCAACGGGTCATGGTCGCAACAGCCACCAAAGCACTGCAGGATCAGTTGGCGTCGAAGGACCTGCCCTTCCTCGCCGAACACCTCGGTCGACCGTTCGAATGGGCGATCCTGAAGGGGCGTAGTAACTACATCTGCCTACAGCGTGTGCGCGAAGTGCATGCCACCGACACTGGCCAACTGGAGATTGCCGAACTCGCGCCGACGGTGCGCCTCGAGGTGAAGAAGCTCAGCGAGTGGGCAGGCACCACGGCGTCCGGCGACGCCGCCGAACTCGACTGGCTGCCCAGTGACAAGGCATGGCAGTCGGTCTCGGTGAGCAGCGACGAATGCCCCGGCGCGTCCCGTTGCCCGATGGGCCAACCCTGTTTTGCAGAAGCGGCGCGCCAGCGCGCCGCCAACGCCGACGTGATCGTGGTGAACACCTACCTGTACGGCTTGCACGTTGCCAGTGGTGGGATGCTGTTGCCCGAACACGACGTGGTGATCATCGATGAAGCCCACTCGCTCGAGGACATCATGAGCGACACCGTCGGCGTCTCCATCGGAAGCGGCCGCTTCACCAGCTTGATGATCACGCTCAAGCGCATCCTCGATGACCCGGCTTTACTCGGATCTGTGGCGGAGTCCGGTACGGCGCTACGCGAGTCGTTGACGCCGTTCGTCGGCCGGCGCCTCCCAGCGCCTCTCCCCGCGGAGATCACCGCGGCGTTGATCAACGGGCGCATGCGCATCGACACTGCTCAAGCAGCTTTACGCGCGATCGACACCGACGTGGAAGACGCCAAGCAGCGCAAGCTGCGCGCACAGACGCAGGCCACTCGATTGATGGAACACATCGACACCGCCATCGGCACCCACGAGGGGTACGTGGCCTTCGTCTCCGGCAGTATGGACTCACCCCGGCTCGAGATCGCTCCGCTCGATGTCGGACCAACCCTGCGAACCGGCGTCTGGGACAAACACACTGCGATACTCACGAGCGCGACGATTCCCGCGTCGCTGTCCGAGCGGGTGGGACTGCCCGCCGACTCCGTGGACATCGTCGACGTCGGCAGTCCGTTCGACTACGAACACAACGCGATGCTCTACTGCGCGCGTCACCTCCCAGTGCCGAAGTCGCCCGAATTCGCGGCGGCCACGCATGACGAGCTCGTTGCACTCATCACCGCCGCCGGAGGTCGGACCCTCGCTCTGTTTACCAGCTGGAAGGCCATGGACGCTGCGGCCGAGGCAGTGAGGGCTCGCGTGCCATTCGCCGTAATGACGCAGCGCGATCTGCCCAAGACCGCGCTGGTCAAGGCGTTCAGCGACGACGAGAACTCGTGCCTGTTCGCAACGGCGGGTTTCTTCCAAGGTGTCGATATTCCAGGACGAACGCTCTCGTTGGTGACCATCGACCGCCTGCCCTTCCCACGCCCTGACGACCCATTGCTCTCTGCCAGAAAGGAACTGCTCGGCAACAGGGCCTTCGCCCAGATCGACGTACCCCGCGCAGCCACATTGTTGGCGCAAGCCACCGGTCGGCTGATCCGCACCGCATCAGACCGCGGGGTCGTGGCCGTGATGGATCCACGGCTCGCCAACGCGCCCTATCGCTGGGACATCATCAAAGCGTTGCCGCCGATGAAGCGCACGCGACATCGCAGCGAGGTGGAAATGTTCCTGCGCGACATCACGCAAGCAGGCGATACCCAAGACCCCTCACCGTGATGAGCAGTTTGGGATCGTCGGGCTGATCCTCGATCTTCAATCGCAGGCGTCGAACGTGCGCATCGACCAGGCGGCTGTCGCCCAGGTACTCGTAGCCCCATACGCGCTCGAGGAGTTGGTCGCGTGACAACACCGCCCCCGCATGTTCGGCGAATTCACACATCAATCGGAATTCGGTCTTGGTGAGGCTCAGCTCGACCCCACCCTTGAGAACGATGCCCTGCTCATGGCGAACCTCGACATCTCCGAAACGGCTGGGACGACCGCCGATGGCCGGCAGTTCGTGCAGTTGTACCCGACGCAGCTGAGCACGAATTCGCGCTGCCAGCTCCTTGGGCACGACGGGCTTGGTCACATAGTCGTCAGCGCCGGCCTCGAGGCCCACCACGAGGTCATGCGTATCGGTCTGTGCCGTGACGATGATGATCGGCACGATGCTCTTCGAGCGAATGGCTCGACAGACCTCGAAACCGGACATATCGGGAAGGCGCAGGTCAAGGAGTACGAGATCGGGTTCGCGTTCGGCGAAAGCGACCAGACCAGAGCGTCCGTCGGGGGCCTCGCGAACCTCATAACCCTCGTCCTCGAGGGCCAGACGCAGCGCAAGACGGATCGAATCATCGTCTTCAACGAACAACAGCGAGTACATGGACCACCAATTCTGTTACACAAATCGCACAAGCCGGACGGCGGCTCGTCACACACCTGCACCATCATGACAGGTGTTCACGCTGCTTCGGTGGGGTACCTTCCTCCCCCTGGTGCCTCACCGGCAGCGAGAAACAACCACAGAAATGTGGGCACAAAATCAGCGGGCGGTAGCGCTGTCAAGTTCTTTGATGTTGTCCACTGCGATGCTGGAGGTTCTGCACATGCTTTCCCCCGTACTGTGTTCTCGCACTGATGCGACATTAGGTGCCGTGATTCTCACCGTGTCCGGTCCGCTCACCACCTCGGATCACATTGCCGGACTGCAACACACGCTCGGCGGCGTACCGCGCGGGTTCAGCCTGATCATCGAGATGGACGAGATGACCACGCTGTCAACAGCGGGTCTGCGTGGTCTTCGCGAGCTGGCCGGAGCTGCCACGAGCGAGGGCGTGTGGATGATTATTGTCAGCGAGTCGCTCGACGTGCGCGCCAATCTGATCCTTAGCGACCTCGACTCCTTGGCGCCGATCCTGCATAACCTCGCCCAGGCACGCCAGATCGTGGCCGCAGCTGCGTGAGCAGGACCTGCTGACACCGCGTCGAACATCGCTCTGAGAAATCGGCAACACTGGCGGGGTGGCACGGGTGAAGCAACCGAAACGAACGCTGAGCCTGCGTACACGCGTCACGCTGTTCCTCTCGCTCACTGCACTCGTGGCCTCGTTGGCGCTGACGCTGCTCACGTATACCGCAGCGCGCAATTATCTACTCGATCAACGTTCGTCGGTTGCTCGGGTGCAGACCTTTGCCAATGCCAAGGCCGCACGCGACGAACTCCGCCTCGGCAACACCGACCTCGGACGGTTCATCACCAGTATTCGCACCGATGAGAACGGATTCGCGCTGTTGTTCGTCGGCCAGACGTCGTATCCGCAAAAGGTGCAGTTCCCCAAAGAATCGCTCCCCGCCAATCTGCTCGCGCAGGTGCTCGATGGCCAGACTGGGCAACAGCGCTTCGAGATCGATAGCAAGCCGTATCTCGCTGTAGGCGTGAGCATCCGCGAATCCAACGCGAACTACTTCGAGGCGTTTCCATTGGCCACCACCGACCGCGTGCTTCGAGTCATCGGCACGGCGCTGCTCGTTGGCTCAGGGATCATCACCCTGCTCGCCGCAGCGCTCGGCTGGTGGACGAGTCGTCGGCTGCTCAAGCCGGTGAGCCGCGTCGCAGCTGCCGCTGGCGGTATTGCCTCGGGTGGGCTCGACACACGGCTCGCTCCAGAGAGCGACCCTGAGCTGAATCGCCTGGCTCAATCGTTCAATGACATGGCTGACGCGGTGCAGACTCGTATCGAGCGCGAGGCCCGCTTTGCCTCCGATGTCAGCCACGAGCTTCGTTCGCCGATCACCGCGCTCAGCGCAGCCGTCGAGGTGCTCGACGCCCGCCGCGCCGACCTGCCCGATCGGACCCAACAGGCCCTCGATGTGGTGGTGAACCAAGTTCGTCGCTTCGATCAGATGGTGATGGATCTCCTCGAGCTCTCGCGGCTCGAAGCTGGGGTCGGCGACCTGCACAACGAGGAACTCCGCCTCGACGACATCGTTCCGCGTATCGCTCAGCGTTACGGGTTTGCCGACGTGCCCATCGAAGTGCACCCGAGCGCGCGCAAGACTGTGTGGATCGACAAGCTCCGCCTGGAACGCATTCTTGCCAACCTGCTCGACAACGCGCGTGAACATGGTGGCGGTCCCACACGGGTGAGTATCGAACCCGACCCCGCCCGTGGATTGCTACTCGCCGTCGAGGATGCCGGTCCCGGTGTGGCCCGTGGCGAACGACAACGCATCTTCGAACGCTTCGCCCGTGGCACCGCGGCGCGCCACCGTGTGGGAACCGGGCTCGGACTTGCGCTCGTTGCCGAACACGCTCACGCCCTGGGCGGCGAGGCATGGGTCGAGGACCGCGTTGGAGGCGGCGCTCGATTTGTGGTGCGTTTCCCCCTCGATCGACCAGGAGTCGAGTCATGAGACGAGTCGTCCTTCTCACTTGCTGTGTTGCTGTGGCCGTGTTTGCCGTTGGGTGCGGAGTTCCCAGTTCGAGCAAGTTCACCACCATCGACAGAGCCAACATTCCCTTCGGGCTGTCTGAGACCACGACCAGCACGACGACCAGCACGACGATCGCCATGGAAAGCACCACCACGTTGGCGGAGCCGGCCACCACCATCGCCACCGAACCGGTGTCGTTGTACTTCGTTGCCGGAACACAGGTGGTGAGTGTGAGCCAATACCTGCCACGTCCGGTGTCGACCGCGCAGACCATGGCAGTGCTCGAGGCAGGCCCGCCGCGCGAGTTCGGTTTGGGGCTGCGAACGGCAATACCAAATGGTGTTTCGAGCGGCATCACGCTGACGGGCGGAGTCGTCACCGTCGACCTGCCACCGACGTTCTTCAAGGACATGGCTCCCCAGGACCAACGCCTGGCACTTGCTCAGATCGTGTTGACGCTCACGAATCAACGCGGTGTCGGCCAGGTCACCTTCACACAGAACGGTCTCCCCATCTCGGTGCTACGCGGCGGTGGCGATCTCACCCAGCCGGGCCAGCTGTTGGTGAGCGCCGACTACGAACAACTACTCAGCGGCGCGAGCGCGGCCAACACACTGCCGACGGCTCCACCAACGGCCACCACCTCGGCACCCTGAGCCCCGCGAGTCGGGCCCGATTCAGTAGCCCAGGCGCTCGACTCGGGCTGGGCGACGCTGCCAGTCCTTGTCGACTTTCACGAATAGCTCCAGATAGGTATCGGGGGGCAACTGCGCGCGTGCTCGAACGCCGACTTCTTTGAGCACAGCGCCGTGCTTACCGATGACCATTCCCTTCTGGCTCTCACGCTCGACGATGATCTCGCAACGAACACGCTTGCCCTCCCATTCGGTGACCCGGGTTGCGATGGAATAGGGCAGCTCGTCCTCGAAGATGGCGAGCAACTGCTCGCGCACCAACTCTGCGATCCACGTGGCTTCCTCCACATCGCTGGCGGTCTCGATGGGGTAGTACATCGGCCCCTCGGGTAGCAGGGTGACCAAGTGATCGATGAGCTCGGGCACGCCTTCGCCGGTGAGCGCCGATACGGGAAAGTACGCCGAGGCGTCGAGACCGCTGGCGCGAACGAGCTGTTTCAGCACGGCCTGCTTCGAAGCGGCATCGACCTTGTTGACGATGATGATCGCCTTCTTGGCATCAATACGGCTCGCAACCCATTCGTCACCCTTGCCGAACGGCATCGTTGCATCTATCACGAGACACACCACATCGACATCCTCGGCTGACTCGAGCGCAGTAGCGTTGACACGCTTGCCGAGCGCGGTCACCGGCTTGTGCAGCCCGGGAGTATCGACGAACACCAGCTGTGCATCGGGGCGATTGAGGATGCCGCGAATACGCGTGCGCGTGGTCTGGGGCTTGTCACTGACGATGCTCACCTTCTGTCCGCACACTGCATTGAGCAATGTGCTCTTACCCACATTGGGGCGGCCGACGAAGGTGATGAAGCCAGATTTCATGTGACCTGCAGGTTACCGGCGCCCACCGATGCTTCGGTTTGGGCGGACATCGGGAAGGCTGCGGCACCTATACCTGACTGTCGCGCCCGGCCCAGAATGGCGCACGGAGCTCGCGCTTCAGCAGCTTGCCGCTGCCGGTCTTGGGCAGCTCATCGGTGAACGACAGCGAGCGGGGAACTTTGTAGCTCGCCAGATGCTCGCGCGCATATGCGCTTACCTGCGCTTCGTCGAGCCCCGAGCCCTCGCGGGCCACCACCACGGCGTGGACGGTCTCGCCCCATTCGTCGCTGGGGATGCCGAAGACCGCAGCCTCGTAGATATCGGGGTGTGCCTCGAGCGCCGCCTCGATCTCGGCCGGGTAGATGTTCATGCCGCCGGAGATGATCATGTCTTTCTTGCGGTCGCAGATATAGATGAAGCCTTCGTCGTCTCGGTACGCGATGTCGCCAACGGTCTGAAATCCGTGCTTCTGATCAGCTTCGTACTTGTCGTGCTGCTTGTAGTAGTCGGCGAACACGCTGGGGCTCTTCACGAACAACTCGCCAGCATGGTGCGGCCCGACCCCCGTGACCTCGTTGCCGTCGTCGTCGAACAACTTCACCTCGACCATCGGCGAGGGTCGCCCACATGAACCAGGCTTACGCAACTGGTCCTCGGGGCGCAGGATGCAGTTGACTCCCAGTTCAGTGCTGCCGTACACCTCCCACAGCGAATCACCCGGGAAGTCGGCGAGGTACATCTGCTTGAGCGCAAAACTCCACGGCGCGGCGTTGGCGATCATGCGCTTCATCGACGACGTGTCGTACTTTTGCTTCACGTCCACCGGCAGCGAACAGATCATGCGAATCGGCGTCGGCGCGCTGAATGTCGAGCTGACTCCGTGCGTCGAGACGATGCGCAGCCAATCCTCGGGAGAGAATTTGCGCTGTAGCACCACGGTCTGACCCAGTGCCTGGGCCATGCCCATGAAGCCGCCGGGACCCGAGTGATACAACGGGCCGGTGGGCAGGTACACGTCGTCACTTCCGTAGCCGACAATGGCAACCATCGCAGCAGACTGCTCGGCGTTACCGCCCCCACGACGAAGGGCGCCCTTGGGCTTGCCGGTGGTGCCACTGGTGTAGATCATCGTGGCGCCGGCCTCGGTGGCCGCAGGGATCTGCGGTTCCTCGACGCTCGCCGCAGCCATCAACGTATCGGCACTCTGCATTCCCACCGGCGCAGCACCGTCGAAAACAAGAATGTGCTGCACCTGCGGGATGGACTCGCGGATGCGTTCGAACGTGCCGGCGAACTCTGCGTCGACGTAGACGATGGTGGCGTCGCAGTGATCGGTGACATAGGCAGCTTCCTCGTCGGAAAGCCGGTAGTTCAACGGCACCGCAGTCACGCCGAGTTTTCGCGCCGCGTTGATCATCGTCACGAGACCAATGGAATTCTGACCACACCACACGACCTTGGTCTCGGGGGGTTGAGCGCCGAAGGAGACGAGCACATTCGCCAAACGGTTGGCCTGCTCGTTGAGTTCGGCGTAGGTGAGCGTGGTGACCTGGCCGCCGGCACGATCGTCGATAACGGCCGCCTTGTCTGGCTGGATCTGCGCGTACACGGTGAGGAAGTCGGGCATACGTCCGTTCATAGCATGGACCGCAAGGCCACTCGCATCCCGAGCCATCCCGACCAGCACCACCGGGATATCGAGCAGCGTGCGGACACGACCGAACAGGGAGAGGCTCATGAGTGCACAGTACTGTCCGACCCGACCCGACCGTGACGCTCGTTTGCGAGCGGCACGTGTTCACCTGCAACACTCACGGGTATGACAGTACGAGTGATCGACGGCATCGACGGCATCAAGGCGCTCATCGGCGAACACCTTGGTTACAGCCCCTACTTCGAGGTCACGCAAGAACGCGTGAACCTGTTCGCCGACGCCACCGGCGATCACCAGTGGATCCACATCGACGTCGAGCGCGCGAAGAAAGAGAGCCCGTTCGGAGGTCCCATTGCCCACGGCTACCTCACCCTCTCGCTCGGCCCGGTGCTGTACCCACAGGTGGTGCAGATCCGTGGCTTCTCCATGGGTGTCAACTACGGCGCGAACAAGATTCGCTTCATGTCGCCAGTTCCTGTTGGCAGCAACCTTCGCCTCGGCGTGAAGCTGCTTGCGGTCGACGACATCGCCGGCGGCATCCAGAGCACGATGGAGTTCACCTTCGAGGTCGAGGGTAATCCCAAGCCCGCGTGCGTCGCCGAAATCATCTTCCGCAGCTACGTCTAGGCCCGCTCCCACCGCGTGGGCCGATTCAGCGGAAGTTCGGCATTACCTGACTGGCGAACAACTCCATCGATGTGGTCTCGGGGTAGTCGCTGCACCACGGAATGAATCCGCGGCAACCGAGAGCAACATAGGAAGCGACCTTTTCGCTGACCTGTTCGGGGGTACCCACGAGATTGCCGGCTCGCCATGACTCGAACGATTCTCCGTTGAGACTTTGGCTGCCTGCCGCCACGATCTCAGCCTCTGTTTCGCGCATGAACAACTCGGGCGACCACGTCTTGCGGATGGTGTCTTCGTCACGGCCAACGGCTGCACAGTGGCCCTTGAGGATCTCACGCTTGCGTGCCCATTCCTCGGGCTTTCCACCCCAGTTGCTGGCATCGGCATGCTGAGCGACCACCCGCAGCGTGAGCTGCTCTCCCCCACCACCGATCCAGATCGGCGGATGCGGTTGCTGCAGTGGCTTGGGGTCGCAGTTGGCGCGTACGAGTTTGTAGTACTTGCCGTCGTAGGTGGTCTCGGGCTGCGACCACATCGACTTGACGATCTCGACGCTTTCGCGCAGCATGCCGATGCGATCCTTCGGCGCTGGGAACTCGTAGCCGTAGCCCCGGTATTCGAGCTCGTACCAGCCAGCTCCGATGCCCCAGTCCAAACGTCCACCGGAGATGACGTCGACGGTGGAAGTGATCTTGGCGAGCAGCGCCGGCGAGCGATAGCTGTTGCAGCCGACCATCTGGCCGAGACGAATGCGACTGGTGCGCTGGCTGATCGCGGCGATGGTGGTCCAGCACTCGAAGACGGCCTCGTGAGCTGGGCGGGGCACGTTATGGAAGTGGTCGTACAACCAGATCGAGTCGTACCCGAGTTGTTCGGCCAGCAACGCAATGTCGACTGCCCTGTTCCACTTCGCCTTTGCGCCGTCGATGGAGGACAACTCCATCTTCCAGCCCTGGGGCATGAACACACCAAACGTTACATCTGCGGCCGCATCAATCATGCCCGAAACGCTATGCCGCGTCGGCATCCATGACACCCGCAATCGGCTCAGCGGTGAATTCGTTGCATCGCCTGACGTGCCCCTAGCTTGCCCTCTCATGGAAACCAGCAACGTCGATTTCAGCGTCGGTGACATTCACGAAGCAATCGCCGCCACTCGCCCCGACGAACTGTGTCTGGTCTTTCGCGATCGTCGGCTCACATGGGCCGATGTCACCGAGCGCACACGACGCCTCGCCAACTACTTGCATTTGCAAGGACTTGGGTGCCATACCGAGCGCAGCTCGCTGCTGGGTTCAGAGAGCGGGCAGGATCACCTTGCCATCTACCTCCACAACGGAAACGAATACCTGGAAGCGATGCTCGGTGCGTTCAAAGCACGCGTTGCTCCCCTCAACGTGAACTATCGCTATGTGGCCGAGGAACTTCGCTACCTGCTCAGCGATTCGCGGGCATCGGCCGTGGTCGTGCACTCGCAGTTCGCGCCCACCTTGGCTGAGGTGCTCCCCGAGATGCCGTTGCTTCGCGTCATCCTGCAGGTACCCGATGCATCGGGCCATGATCTGCTGCCCGGCGCCGTGTGGTACGAGGACGCGCTGGCACAGTCGTCGACCGAGCGCCCCCCGGTCGCGCCGTCGGGCGACGATCTGTACATCCTCTATACCGGGGGTACCACGGGCATGCCCAAGGGCGTGCTCTGGCGTGGCGGCGATGCCATCGTCGAATGCTTCGGCGGGTCCAAGACCGCAACCACGCTCGACGAGTTCGCCGAGGAGGCCGTCGGCGGACTACGTGCACTCCTGGCTCCTCCGTTCATGCACGGTGCCGGGCACTGGATGAGCTTTCGCACGTGGAACTCCGGCGGAACCGTGTTCGTGCAGGAGTCCCCCGACCGTCTCGATCCTGTCGATGTGTGGGGTCTGATCGAGCGCGAGAAGCTCAACTTCTTGCTCATCGTCGGTGATGCCTTCGCACGACCGTTACTCGACGAGTTGGACCGACACCAGTACGACCTCTGCAGCCTCACGGTGGTGTTGTCCGGCGGCGCTGCGTTGTCCGCCAATCTGAAAGAGGAGTTCCTCCGCCACCTACCCACGCTGATGATCGTCGACGGCCTCGGATCATCCGAAGCGGGAGGGCAACTGTCGCAGGTATCTGTCGGCACCCGCGCCACCACCGGTACCTTCCCGATCAGCCCCGGCAACCACGTGCTGGCGGGAGATCTCCACCGAGAGTTGGCCCCGGGTGAGGACGAACTCGGCTGGCTTGCGAAGAGCGGGCGGCTTGCGCTCGGCTACTTCGGCGACCCTGTGAAAACTGCTCGCACCTACCCCGTGGTCAACGGTGTGCGCTACGCCGTTCCAGGCGACCGGGCGAAGCTACGGCGCGATGGCACCATCGAGCTGCACGGGCGCGACAGCGTCACCATCAACAGTGGGGGCGAGAAGATCTTCGCCGAGGAAGTCGAGGCCGCGCTCAAAGCGCACGAAGGCGTGTACGACTGCGTGGTCGCTGGTCGCCCGAGCGAACGTTGGGGCAACGAGGTCGTCGCTGTCGTACGCATTCGAGAGGGATACACCGTCACCGAGGCCGATCTGCTCACCGAGGCCGCCCGTCATATCGCCCGCTATAAGTTGCCGAAGGCATTCGTCTTCGTCGACCACATCGAGCGCTCCCCCAGCGGCAAGGCCGATTACCGCTGGGCCAAGCAAACCGCCGCCCAACGCTGACCCTGCCGACCGGGCCGACCCCCGCTCTGTGAATGCTGAGCGCACCGTCTGGGTGCGGTGAGCATTCACGAAGGATTTGAGGCCGCCTCTCTCGGGGCACATTTGCTCGCGCTTTGGCCCTCAGACTCAGGGTCGGATCAGTACCGAACGTAGAGTCCGTAGGTTGCGCCGAACACGATGCGCGATGGATGCGATGGATGCAGCAGATGACGGTCGAACATTTCGATGTGATGGTGGTGGGTGCGGGCTTGTCTGGCATCGGCGCGGGTTATCACCTGCAGTCAGAGTGCCCGGATCGCAGCTACGTCATTCTCGAAGGCCGTGACGACATCGGCGGAACGTGGGACCTGTTCCGCTATCCCGGCGTGCGATCAGACAGCGACATGCACACGCTCGGCTACAGCTTCAAGCCCTGGACCGACGCCAAGAGCATCGCCGATGCGCCGTCCATCATGCGGTATCTGCGCGAGACCGTCACCGAGTTCGGCATCGACCAGCACATCCGCTTCGGCCATCTGGTGAGCAGTGCCGAATGGTCCAGCGACGACGCGTGCTGGACGGTGCACGCCCGCCGAACGAACAGCGAAGACAGCGTGACGATCACGTGCGGATACCTGTTCATGTGCTCGGGCTACTACAGCTACAAAGGTGGGTACGCCCCAGAGTTCCCTGGCGCCGATCGTTTCTGCGGCCAGATCGTGCATCCTCAGGCGTGGCCCGAGAACCTCGACTACAGCGCGAAGCGCGTCGTGGTCATCGGATCGGGGGCCACTGCGATGACACTGATCCCGGCGATGGCGCACACCGCCGGCCACGTGACGATGCTGCAACGTTCGCCCACCTACGTGGTGGCCCGACCGGATCACGATCCCGTGGCGAACGCGCTGCGCAAAGTGCTGCCCGACAAGGCCGCGTACAACCTGACCCGAGCGAAGAACGTTGCGCTGCAGCAGCTGATCTACAAGCGCACCCGGAGCAAGCCTGCGGAGGTGAAGGCGCGACTCGTCGAGATGGTGGGCAAGGAACTCGGCCCTGACTACGACGTGGCCAAGCACTTCACACCGAGCTACAACCCGTGGGACCAGCGTCTTTGCCTGGTGCCCAACGGCGACCTGTTCGAGGCGATCCGCTCCGGCAAGGCATCGGTGGTCACCGATGAGATCGACAGCTTCACCGAGACCGGCATCAACCTGAAGTCCGGGCAGCATCTCGATGCCGACATCATCGTGACGGCCACTGGCCTGCAAATGGTCACGTTGGGCGAGATGGACTTCGTCGTCGATGGCGAACCGGTGGATTTCTCCAAGACGTGGACCTACAAGGGCTTCGCGTACTCCAGCGTTCCGAACCTTGCGTCGTCGTTCGGATATGTCAACGCGTCGTGGACTCTGCGCGCAGACCTCACCTGCGAATACGTCTGTCGCTTGCTGAACCACATGCGAGACACCGGCACTGTGCAGTGCACCCCGATGCTGCGTCCAATGGACACGTCCATGCCCGAGCGGCCATGGATCGAGGGATTCTCCGCTGGGTACATGGCGCGGTCGATGCACATGATGCCGCGCCAAGGTGACCACGAACCGTGGATCAATCCGCAGAACTACAACAGCGACAAGAAGATGTTTCGCAAGTCGCCGCTCGATGATGGCGCCATGCAGTTCAGCCGCGCAGGGTCAGTTGCATCGTCACGCCAGTCGTCACAGCGCGCTTCGAGTCGCTGATCAATTACAACGGCAGGTCGCCGGTGGCCTTCTTGGTACTGGCGTTGTCGTTCCAGGCGGCGATGGTGCGCTGAGCAATGCGCATCTGATGGATCTCGTCGGCGCCATCGGCGAACCGGCTCCAACGGGCCTGCTGCAGCATGCCTGCAAGCGGCGTATCGGTGGAATAGCCGAGTGCGCCATGCACCTGTACCGCACGGTCGATGATGCGCCACAGGCTGTTCGCGACGAAGTGCTTCGCCATCGACACCTCGCTGGTGAAGTCCATCTTGTTCTCGATCTTGTACGCGGCATGCAGAACCATCAGCTTGCACTGATACAGCTCCATCGTCGAGTCAGCAATGAGCCACTGGATGCCTTGCTTTTCGGCCAGGTACGAACCGTGGCTGTAGCGCTCCATCGACCGCTTCACCATCATGTCGAGCGCGATCTCAGCCTGGCCCAACCAACGCATGCAATGTGCAAGGCGGGCCGGCCCGAGCCGGTACTGGCCGAGTAGGTGCCCCTGGCCTTGGCCGCCGAGCATGTTGGCGGCCGGCACGTGCAGATCCTCGATGAGGATCTCGCAGTGGTTGTGACCACCACTCATCGTCTGCACATCGCGCACGATGGTCCACCCGGGACTGGGGAGATCGACGATGAAACAACTGTTGGCCGCTTGCGGGATATCGGGGTCTTCCTCGGTGCGCGCCACGAGCAACGCGAACTTCGCTCCCCGGGCACCGCTGATGAACCACTTGTGCCCGTTGATGATCCACTCGTCGCCGTCGCGATACGCGAACGTCTTGATGAGTGTGGGATCGCTACCGGCCACTTCGGGCTCGGTCATCGCGAAGCAACTGCGCGTCGCGCCTTCGCACAACGGGCGGAGGTACTTCTCCTTCTGCTCGTGGGTACCCCAGTGTTCGAGCGTGTGCTGGTTGCCTTCGTCAGGGGCCTGCGCGTTGAGCACGAATGGGCCGATACCCACCTTGGCTGCCTCGGCTGACACCGCTGCCATCGCCGTTGGCCCCAGCGCCATCCCGCCCCATTCCTTGGGCATGTGCGGCAGCCAGAGACCCCACTCTTGCTTGGCCTTGTAGCGCAACTTGGCGATGGTCTTCACAACCTCGGCACGGTCGTTCTGGTCGGTGGCGTCCCATCGGGGGCGCACCACTTCGTCCATGAACTGGCGCACCTTCATGCGGGTCTCCTCCACCTCTGGCGGGAATGTGAAGTCGATCATGGGGGCCTCCGGGTGAGTGTGCGGCACTCAACCGCAAGCGAATCAGGCGAGTCTCGTCGGTCACACCTGCGCTGCGCCACTCGTTCGGTCGTAGCCTGCACGTGATGACGAAATCGACATGGGATAGAGACACCCTGCCCCAAGGCGACGAGAAGGTCGTTGCCGTCAGGCAGATGTTCGACAGCATCGCGCCGCGGTACGACATGGTGAACCGCATCATGACCTTCCGGCTCGACGTGCGCTGGAGGCGCAAGGCCGTGCGGTTGTTGGCACTGCCTGCGAGAAGCCGCGTGCTCGACCTTGCCAGCGGTACGGGTGACCTGTGTATCGATCTCACCCGGGCGGGATACCGCCCGCTCTCGGTGGATCTCAGTTACGGAATGCTGGCCGCCGATCGCAGTGGTTCACCTCGCGCTCAAGCCGACATCTTGAACATGCCGTTCCCCGATGCGAGCGTCGATGGCGTCACGTGTGGCTTTGCGTTGCGCAACCTCGTCGACCTTCCGGCCTTCTTCAATGAACTCGGACGCGTTGTGCGACCCGGAGGCCGCATCGCGCTCCTCGACGTAGGCATTCCCAAGAACCGCCTCGTTCGTAGCGGCCACGGTTTCTACTTCGGCAAGGTGGTTCCCAAGATCGGAGGACTGCTCAGCGACAAGGCGGCATACCGCTACCTTCCCAAGAGCGTCGCCTATCTGCCTTCTGCGCAGGAGATGCTCATCGCGCTGCGTGCAGCTGGGTTTGCCGACGCGTCGCATCAGTTGCTGAGCGGCGGCATCACGCAGCTATTACTCGGCACCCGGTCGTAGCCCGAGTCGCACCGTGCGCGCCGTCACCACTGCCTTCGACAGGGACGTCGACCTCAACAATTTCGCGGGACCTGACGGATTTCTGTTCGTTCGCGATGGCATCGGCCTAGCCGGACAAGGCGTGGCAGCGCGCGTTGAGGCCGACGCAGCGCTCGATTTGCTAACCACGATCGAGTGCGAGGACTACGTGGGTGTCGCGGGCACCGGCCCTGTTGCGATGGGCGTGCTGCCGTTCAAGCCCGGCGCATCGGCCAAGCTCGTCGTTCCTTCCGTCACCATCGGCAAAGGCGCCAACGGCCAGCAGTGGATCACGATCATCGATGGTGCCGACGTGCCCGAATCAGCCTCACCTCCGGCGCCCTCGGCGGCCGAGTTCACCGTTCGACCCGGCGTCGATGTTGCCACGTATCTGGCGGCGGTCACATCTGCGCGGGATGCAGTGCGCGCCGGTGAGCTGGACAAAGCGGTGATCGCGCGTGACATCGTCATCACGTGCACCGAGCCCATTGATGTGCATGCGGTGATGTTGCGCCTGCGCGCCAGCTTCGGGTCGAGCTACCGATACGCAATCGACGGATTCGTCGGAGCATCACCCGAACTCCTGGTTGGGCTCGACGGTTCCACCATTACCTCACATCCGCTTGCGGGCACCACTCCGCGCACGGGTGATCCATCCACCGACGCGCGCCTCGCGGCCGAGTTGCTGGCGAGTCCCAAGAACCAGATCGAGCATCGTGTCGTCATCGATGTCGTGCACGACACGCTCCTTCCGTGGGCGAGTTATCTCGATTGGGAGCCCGAACCGTCGATTGTTGCTGTTGCAAATGTTCAGCACCTTGGCACGCGCATGCAGGGCCAACTCTCTCAGCCGTGTCCCGATGTGTTGACGCTTGCCCGAGCGCTGTCGCCCACGCCGGCCCTCGGCGGACACCCCCAACGTGCCGCGATCGAGCTCATCGAGCGAGTCGAGGGGTTTCGGCGAGGCCGCTACGGCGGCGCTGTTGGTTGGGTCGACTCACGCGGAAACGGCACCTGGGCCGTGGCGATCCGTTGCGCCGAGTTCTCCCCGAACCGCCGCCAAGCGCGGCTGTTCGCGGGCGGCGGCATCGTTGCCGACAGCGACCCGCTGGCCGAACTGGCCGAAACGCAGGCGAAGTTCCAAGCAATGCTTTCGGCCATCATCCGCCCCTGAGCGCCCTTCGGGTCCTCTATCCAGCGTCCTCAGCATTTGGCCGAGCAAACAGGTTGAAGGTTGACGTGTTGCCTCGGGCAAATTCCGGACGTGGCGCCGGTGGGATTCGAGGCACGGGGTGTTGTGTTGGTGCGGTGCGCCGGGGAGGGGTCGAGTCTGGCAGTTGCTTCGCGCCCTGGAGGCACGTCGCCACTACCAGAGTGGCTTTGAGCGCTCAGATGGCGGTTCGCAGGCGAAGTAACCTGGCGCGGGCGAAGGGACGCTCAGGAACCAAGCGCGCTCACCACCGCGTCGGTGATGCGCTGATGAACCGCGACATTGGCGGCACGATCGGATGACACCCGGATCACGCGGGGACCGGACTGAGACAATGCGTCACCGAGTTCGTGCAGGGTCGTCACCGCGCACGCTGGAATGTTGTGTGCCGCAGCAAGGGCCACCAAGTCGGTGTTGTGCGGCGTGCCGAAGAGTTGTTCGAAGCGGTCGCCGGAAAATGAGTCGGCCTGTGGCAGGAAGCTGAAGATGCCGCCACCGTCGTTGTCGACGACCACGATGCGGAGGTCGATGTCACGTGCCATCAGCCCGACGAGCGCAGCGCTGTCGTGCAGGAACGCCACGTCGCCGATCAGCAGAGCCGTCGGCTGCTTCGTGCATGCGGCCACACCAATGGCGGTGGCAATGACCCCATCAATACCATTTGCCCCACGATTCGAGTGCACCGTGACGCTTTCGTCGATGAGACCGAACCACTCCACGTCGCGTATCGGCATCGAGGACGACACGACCAGGTGGGCGCGACTGGGCAACATGGAACCGATAGAACGGGCGACGAGCGGCTCGGTGAGGATGGTGCTTGGATCGTTGCCGAGGACAGAGGTGAGAGCCAATTGAGCGCTTGCCTCGGCGGTCTGCCACTCGTCCATCCAATCGGATGCGCCCAATCGCAGACTTTGAGCCAACGCGCGGCACAAAGCGGCAGGTTCGGCCACGACCCGATGCGCGATCACTCCGTCGGCATCGATCCACTGCGGCACAGACGTGATGTGTACCTGTACGGCCTGCGAACTCGCAAGCCATTGCGTGAGCACTTTCGATGCAGGGGGCTCGCCGAGGCGAACGACGACATCGGGCACGTGCGCGAGCGCAAACTCGGCACAGCGGAGCACTTGGTCGGCCGCACGCACCACAGAACCCCCGCGCGCACCCAAGCCAGACCTTGCATCGGCGAGCACAGGCCAACCCGTAGCATTCACGAGCTCGATAATTGCGTCCGGGTCACCACATCGCTTGCCGGCCACGAGTACGCCGCGCGCGTGTTGCAACAACGCGACGAGCGCCGCCAACGCCGCCGTGTCCAACGCACTGGTCGCGACGAACGAGACCGGCTGACCACTGGTGGCCAGTCGGGGCGGCAACGAGTCGACCCGACCGACGAGTGGCTCGCGGAAGGGCAGATTGAGGTGCACTGGTCCGGGTAACGCGCCGGTCGCCGAGGAGAAGCAATGTGCTGCGAGTGAACGCCACGTGTGGGCTGCCGCTTCGTCGGCGACGCCCGGGTCGTGGAACCAACGAACGGCATCGCCGTACAGCTTGGTCTGATCGATGGTCTGTGGCGCACCCACGTCGCGCAGTTCCGGGGGACGATCAGCGGTACACACGATCATTGGGACAGCAGATTGGTGCGCTTCGACGACCGCCCCATGGAAGTGAGCAGCCGCCGTGCCACTGGTGCAGAGTACGATCGCCGGAACGCCCTGCAGCCCGATACCGAGCGCAACGAACGACGCTGCCCGTTCGTCATGAACCACGTGCACCGTAAGCTCGGCCCGCTCGACAAGCGCCAACGCCATCTGCGTGGAACGCGAGCCTGGTGCGATCACGGCGTGACGTACGCCGTGGTGAATCCACTCGTCGACCAGGGTCGCGCAGAATGTGGCGGCGGTGTCCTCCGGCGGATTCGCGGGTGAACGTGCGGACGTGGTTGCGGGCGACATCGGTTCTATCGTGTCATGGTATGCGTGTAGAGATCTGGTCTGACGTTGTGTGTCCGTGGTGTTACATCGGCAAGCGGCGTTTCGAAACCGCGCTGGCCAATGTGCAACACCTGCCCGGCGCCAGCAACATCGAGGTCGTTTTCAAGCCGTATCAGCTCGACCCCACGGCATCACCTGGCAAGGTGCAGCCCGTCACCGAGGCCTACGCCAAGAAGTTCGGTGGACCCCAGCGCGCCGCAGAGATCATCGAACAGCTCACCGCTGTCGCTGCCGCGGACGGTATCGAGTTCCACATGGAGCGGGCGCTACGCGCCAACACGTTGCTCGCCCATCGGTTGCTGTGGTTCGCCGAGGCACACGGCGACCAGATCGCCCTCAAGGAGCGCCTGCTGCAGGCCTATTTCACCGAGGGCCTCAACATCAGCGACCCCGATGTGTTGACCAGCTGCGCCGGCGAGGTGGGATTCGACACCGACCAGGTTCGAGCGTTCCTCGAGTCCGACGGTGGCCACGGCGAGGTCATGGAAGAACTCGCAACGGCTGCGGCAAACGGCATCACAGCGGTGCCGACGTTCGTGATCAACGGTCAGTGGGCCGTTCCCGGAGCACAAGATGTCGATGCCTTCGAACGTGTCTTCGAGCGGCTACTCGCCAAAGAGGCCGAAGATACCTTCGTCGAATTGGCCTCTTCCGAGAACGGGCAGGTCTGCGTCGACGACGTGTGCGATGTCTGATACTCCCAGCGTGTGGCAACGCGTCGATGGCCCGTTGTCATCGCTGCGCTGCGGCTCGGGGCCGCGCTTGGTGTTCGTCCACGGATTCACCCAGACCGGACAGTCATGGCTGCCGATCGCCCAGGACTTCATCGATGCGCACGAGGTGGTGCTCATCGACGCCCCGGGCCACGGCCGCTCCAGCGACGTTCGCGCCGATCTGCAACACGGTGCCGATCTGCTCGGGGCCACGACGGGGCCGGCGGACTTCATCGGGTACTCGATGGGTGGCCGGCTCTGCCTGCACCTTGCACTCGCGCACCCCGAGGTTGTTCGATCGCTCACATTGCTTGGCGCGACGCCAGGCATTGTCGACGATGCCGAACGGGCCGCTCGCTTTGCAGCCGATGAGGCGCTCGCTGCTGATCTGGAAGACAGTGGTGTCGAGGCGTTCATGACGACGTGGCTCGCACAGCCGCTGTTCGCCACACTCACGCCGACAGTCGCCGGACTCGATGACCGACTCAGCAACAGCACCAGTGGACTCGCCAGCAGTCTTCGCCTCGCCGGTACCGGCAGCCAAGCGCCGTTGTGGTCGAGGTTGTCGCGTATCACCGTGCCTGTGTTGGCACTCGCGGGCCAGTTCGACCAGAAGTTCACCACAATTGCGCGTGACCTCGTGGCGGCCATTGGTGACAATGCTCGCTTTGCGTCGATTCCCGAGGCCGGTCACGCTGCTCACCTCGAGCAACCCGAGTCGTTCACCGCCGCCCTGCGCGAGTTCATCGAGCCGATTTAGCGACTGAGGATCAGGCCGATCGCGGCCAGCACGCCATACGCCATCTGCAGCCGCCCTGTCTCGCCGAGCACTGCGACGAGATCGCGCCCCGCCGCTCCACGCAAAACCCTGCGCACCGGAACGATCGCGATGGGGATTGCGACGAGAACGAGGGCAACCCAGGGGCGCCACACGATGGCAGCAACAATTCCCACCGCGAATGCCAACGAGATCAGCGACGCGTAGACCCACCGCGTGCGCCGATCACCCAGACGGACCGCCATCGTCTTCTTGCCCACGTCGCGGTCGGTGGGAATGTCGCGAAGGTTGTTGATCACCAATAGCGCGCAAGCCAGTGCCCCGACGCCACAGCCCATCACGATCGAGAGCCCGGTGATCTGCTGCGTCACAGCGAAAGTGGTACCGACCGTCGCGACGAGGCCAAAGAATACGAAGACGAAGAGTTCGCCGAGCCCGAGGTAGCCGTACGGCTTCGGCCCGCCGGTGTAGAACCACCCGGCGAGCAGAGCGGCTACGCCGACAGCGAGCAACCACCAGGATGTTGCACTTGCAAGGATGAGTCCAGCGATGGCCGCCACCCCGAACGCAGTGAAAGCCGCATGCTTCACGGATTTGGCGGAGGCAAGCCCCGACGCAACGAGGCGCATCGGTCCGACGCGCACATCGTCGGTGCCTCTGATACCGTCGCTGTAGTCGTTGGCATAGTTGACGCCCACTTGCAGGGCCAAGCTCACAATGAGCGCGAGCGCCGCACGCCACCAGACAGTGTCGCGCAGAGCCGCCGCACATGCAGCGCCCACCACCACCGGCACCACCGCTGCCGGCAACGTTCGCGGTCGCGACCCCGCGACCCACTTGTTGCCCACAGCTGTTGCGCTCGTCATGGCCACAGTGTGATCTGAAATGTGTGCTCCGGACGAATAGAGGCAATACTTCACCCTCAGCAGCATTGAGAGGGGACACTGATGTGTGGTGAATTGTGGCGCGAGAGAGCGTTGGGTATGGCCGCCCGCATCCGCAGCGGCGACGTCTCAAGCCGCGAGGTGATCGAGTCCCATCTGGCGCGAATCGAGTCGATCAACCCGCATCTGAATGCGAACGTTTGGGTCCTGGCCGACGACGCTCGCACTGGCGCTGACGCCGCCGACCGGGCTCGCGCCAAGGGCGAACCGATGGGTCCACTGCACGGCGTTCCCTTCACGGTCAAAGAGAACATCGACCTCGCTGGCACGGCGACGACCAACGGCGTGAAGATGCTTGTGGATGCTGTTGCGACCATCGACGCTCCGGTGGTCGAGCGCATGCGCGCTGCCGGTGCGATTCCGATCGGCCGCACGAACCTTCCCGACTTCGGACTGCTCGTCCACACCGACTCCGACCTGCATGGGCTCACCCGCAACCCGTGGAATCCGAACGTCACCACCGGAGGGTCGAGCGGCGGCGAGGCGGCCTCGATCTCCAGCGGGATGAGCCCGATGGGTCTCGGCAACGACCTCGGTGGCTCACTGCGCAACCCGGCCCACTGCTGTGGAATCTCGAGCATCAAACCCACCACGGGAGTCGTTCCATCAGCCACGTGTATACCGCCGCTCGACAAGTCCATCTCGTTCCAGATCATGGCGGTCGAGGGTGTGCTCGGTCGACACATCGCCGACGTCCGTGCCGGGTTCAACGCTGTGGTCGGCGTCCACACCCGTGACCCCCTGAGCATCCCGGCTCAGCTGAGCGAGATGCCCACGGGTCGAGCACTGCGCATCGCCGTGCTTGCCGAGCCCAGTGGCGGCAGTACCGACGCCGGCATCGCAGCGGCCACCCGTCGCGCCGCCGACGCATTGGCCGATATGGGCCACGCGATCACCGAGACCAGCCCAGCCAGCTACGCCAGAGCGGTCGAACTCTGGGCGTTGATCCTCTCGGGCGACCTGCGCGCGCTGCGACCTCTGCTCGATGCCGTCATGGGCGAGGGCGGCAGGGCGTTTCTCGACCTCACCGACGCAGCGATGCCCGAAATCGATGTGAACACTTGGCGCACGGTGCATACCGAGCGCTTCGCAGTCGCGCGTGAATGGACCGAGTTCTTCGCTGACTTCGACGCACTCATCACACCCGTGTGGGCGCATCCCGCGTTTGCACACGGCGTCGACATCGCCGATGCCGCCGGGGCCGCCGGGGCCGCAGCGACGCTGGAGACCATGCGTCCGGTGCTGCCGCCGAACCTGCTCGGCCTGCCCGTTGCCGTAACGCCAGCGGGACCGTCCGAAGGAATGCCAGTTGGCGTTCAGGTCATCGGCGATCGCTTCCACGATCTGGCATGCCTGTCGATTGCCGAACTCATCGAGCAGTCCCCCGGCGTGCTCACTCCGATCGATCCAGTCCTGAGCTGACGGATGCCACAGCTCGTCGCACTCGATCTGCCCGGAGGCGCAGATTTCGTACACGTGCTGCAACAGATCTGGGAAGCGGGAGACGCCGCATTGCCCCTCGACCAACGCCTTGACCCGAACGGGCGCGTCGCGCTCGTGCGTGCGATGCAGGCGGGGGCCGTCATCGACCGAGGTGGCCGGCACACCCTCGACGATGGTCAGCCGACTGAACCGGGCGATGCGCTGGTCATGGCCACCAGTGGGTCCACGGGACGCCCAAAGGGCGCTGTGCTCACGCACGATGCGGTGGCCGCCTCGGCTGCGGCCACGACCGCGCGGATGCGGGTCACGGCACGCGACCACTGGCTTGCATGCCTTCCGCTGGCCCACGTCGGGGGCCTCTCGGTCGTCACGCGCGCGCTCCTCAGCGGTGTCACCCTCACGGTGCTCCCTCGCTTCGATGCCGACGCCGTCACACGCGCAGCCGCAGCCGGAGCAACGCTCACGTCCCTCGTGGCAACGGCGTTGGCTCGCATCGACCCGTCGATCTTTCGATGCATCGTGCTCGGCGGCAGTCGTCCACCCGAGGATCGTCCGCCCAACACGGTAACCACGTATGGCCTCACCGAGACCGGAAGTGGTGTGGTCTACGACGGCGTACCACTCGATGGTGTCGAGGTAAAGATTGCGGTCGACGGCGAAATCCTGCTGCGGTGTCCGATGATGCTGCGTACGTATCGCGACGGCTCAACGCCCATCGATGCCGAGGGCTGGCTGCACACCGACGACCTCGGTGGTTGGCGACCCGACGGCCGCCTGCGTGTCGAGGGCCGCCGCGGCGATCTCATCATCACGGGTGGAGAGAACGTGTGGCCCGAAGCCGTCGAGGCCGTGCTCGCGCAACATCCAGCCGTTGCTGATATTGCCGTCGCGGGCCGACCCGACCCGCAGTGGGGGCAGGCAGTCACTGCGTGGGTGGTGCCCCTTGACGCGGCGAGTCCGCCGACGCTCGATGAACTTCGTGGCTTCGCCCGAGAACATTTGCCCGCGTTCATGGCACCACGAATGCTCCATATCGTCGACACGCTGGAGCGCACCAGCCTCGGCAAGATCCGCCGCGACGCTCTACCCGGTTCAGCGACACCCGGGGAGTAGTGTCTCCGCGCATGACCACACGACTCTTGGGAAAGGTCGCGCTCGTCACCGGCGCGGCCAGCGGCATCGGCCGAGCGATCGCTGCTCGTTTTGTCGCTGAAGGCGCCTCAGTGCTGATGGCCGATATCGATGAGGACGGCCTTCGTGCACTCGCCGCCGAGGCTGGCGAGAACGCTGATTACATCCGCTGCGACGTCACCAATGAAGGCGATGTCGAGGCCGCAGCGCAGTGTGCCGTGCAACGTTTCGGTGGCCTCGACATCACGGTTGCCAACGCTGGCAAAGGAACCTTCGGCCTCATCACCGAGCATTCGCTGGAGTCATGGCAGGAGATCATCGACCTGTGCCTTACCGGTGTGTTCCTCACCGTCAAGCACGCAGGGCGGGTGATGCGCGACGGCGGGTCGATCATCAACATCGCCTCCCTGAACGCCATCCAGCCTGCAGAGGGCATGGTGGCCTACTGCACCGCGAAGGCCGGAGTTGCGATGCTCACACGCGTGGCAGCGATGGAACTCGGTCATCGCCAGATCCGCGTGAACACCATCGCACCCGGCCTGGTCGAGACCAACGCGACCAGCGCGTTCTGGATGATGTCGAGCGTCGTCGATGAGTTCGTCGAGAACACAACTGTGGGCCGTTTTGCGCAACCCGACGACGTCGCCAATATGGCGGTGTTTCTCGCATCCGACGAATCCACCTTTGTGAGCGCCAGCTTCTTCTCCGTCGATGGCGGTGCCGCCACAAAGCGTTACCCCGATCTACCGGGCGCCTTCGCACGATTGGCCGAAAACCCCACCCCATGAACTCTCCCGCCGCAGCAGCGGCTGAAACTCGGCTCGGCAGCGCGTACTGGCGGCAATGGACCGCCAGCGCTATCTCGAACATGGGCGACGGCATCAACGCCGCGGCCCTGCCCTTGCTTGCGCTCTCGCTCACCCGCGACAGCCGCCTCATTGCCGGCGTTGCCTTCGCCGTAACGTTGCCATGGTTCGTACTCGCCCTGCCCGTTGGCGTCGTCGTCGACCGATACAACCGCCAAACACTGATGGTCTCCACCAACCTCGTACGCGGCGCGCTGATGACCGGTCTGGCAATCACCGCTGCGACAGGCACCCTGAACATCTGGCTGCTCTACCTCCTGCTGCTCGGTGTCGGAATCTGCGAGGTGATCTTCGACAGTTCAGCGCAGGCCTTCCTGCCTGCGCTCGTGGCGCCCGAGCAGCTGCCACGCGCAAATGGTCGTCTTTACACCGTCGAGACGATCACCAACTTCTTTCTGGGGCAGCCTTTCGGTGCGGTGCTGTTCGCGTTTGCGGTGGGCCTGCCATTTGGCCTCGACGCAGCCAGCTTTGCCGTCGCCGCTGTGTTGGTCGCTTCAATACGTGTACACCCCCGCTCGCTGCCCGCTTCGGCGCCGCAGCACGCCACATCGTTTCGCAATGAAATTGGCGAGAGCATCCGATGGCTATGGGGCCATCGACTCTTGCGCACGATGGCACTGATGCTCGGCGCAGCAAACTTGGCCAGCATGTTGGGCGTGAGCATCTTCGTCAAGTTCGCGCTCGAGACGTTGCACGTCAGTGAACGTTGGTACGGAGCCCTGCTCGCCCTGATGGCACTCGGAGCCATCGTCGGCGGCCTGGTGGGTGACCGCATGGTCGGTCGGCTCGGACGATCTAGCGCGCTTCGCATCAGCTTCCTCTGTCTTGGCCTTGCGTCCATCGGCACCGGCCTGTCGCCGAACTACTGGTTCGTCGCGGCATTCAGTTTCGTCGAAGCGCTGGCCACCACGATCTGGAACATCGTGTCGGTGTCGCTGCGCCAGCAGATCATTCCGAGCGAGCGCTTCGGTCGGGTGAACAGTGCGTATCGCTGGATCGGTACCGGCTCAGCCGCGCTGGGCGCGCTCATCGGCGGACAGCTTGCATATCACTTCGGACTGCGGACGCCCTTCGTGGTGGGCGGAGGCGTGATCCTGGTTGCGTTCGCGCTCGGAGCGCACCTGCTCAGTCCCGGTCGCATCGCAGCCGCCATCGCAAGCGACTGAGGGCCGTGCCGGCACAGGGTCAGAGAGCGGGTGGCGGAGTTGCCGACTGGTCGACTTCGCGGGTTGTCACCACGCTCACGGCAACCCGACGTACGCGCCGACCCTCGACTTCGAATGCCGAGAAACGCCACCCCTCGAAGTCCACACTCTCGCCCACTGCTGGCACGTGCTCGAGCGTGCCGAACAAAAAGCCCCCAATGGTCTCCCAATCGTCATCGGGAAGGTTGAGTTCGAGCAGGTCGTTGAGGTCACTCACGGACATTCCACCATCGACGATGTAGTCGCCGTTGCTCAGTCGCTCGATTTCTTCTTCCTCGGTGTCATGTTCATCGACGATCTCGCCGACGAGTTCTTCGAGGCAGTCCTCGAGCGTGATCAGGCCGGAGATTGCTCCATATTCGTCGGCGACGATGGCGAGGTGGAACTTCTGCGCCTGCATCTCGCGCATCAACCGGCTCACTGGTTTGTTTTCGGGGATCACGATCACAGGCCGGGCACCATCGCGCACGAGGGCCGAGCCCTTGCCCTCTCGTTCGAGGCGCATCAGATCCTTGGTATACGCGAGACCGATCACGTCGTCGTCGTCTCCCTCGCCCAGCACCGGCAGACGGCTGACGCCTTTGTCGATGGCAATGTCGAGCGCCAAGGTGACCGTGGCGTCGTAGTCGGCCACCACCATGTCGGGCCGAGGCACCATGATCTCGCGTGCAACGGTGTCGCCGAACTCGATGACGGACTCGATGAGCAGATGCTCCTCGGGCTCCACGATGCCGTCGTGGGCGGCGGCTTGCACGATGCCGAGGAGTTCCTGCTCGGACACGAACGGGCCCTTCTCTAGGCCCTTGCCCGGCATGATCACATTCGTGAGCCAGATCAATCCCCGCGAGATCCAGCGTAATGGCGGGAACGCCACCAGCGCCGCGGCCGGACGGGCAGTTGCCAGCGCAGCGCGCTCGGGGTGGAGAACTGCATACGTCTTGGGCACCGCCTCAGCAAACACGAAGAACACCACCACGTTGATGACAACGCCGAGTGCAACGCCCCACCGCCCGAACAGGTCGTCGAAGACGATCGCTGTGAGCGTGGACTGCAGGATCTGGGCCGTGAAGACGGTGAGCAGCAGCGGGTTGATCCACCGTTCGGGCTCGCTGACCAGTTTGACGAGCACCTTGGCCGAGCGGTGTCCCTTGTCGACGAGCGAAGCGGCTTTGGGCCGTGTCATGCGCGACAGACCCATTTCAGCCGCCGAGCAAAAGGCCAACGTGATGAGCAGAATGCCGATTGCCACCAGCATCCACACGTCGGCGTTGGAAAAATTGTTGGCGATCACGTTGGCGGGAGCTCCTGTCGAAACCCGGCGGGGGCCGAGCCCTTCCAATGCAACTGCTCGAGCAGTTGCATTTCGCGAGCGCGCATCGCTGTCGTTTCGGCGGGCTCGGCGTGATCGTGGCCGAGGATGTGCAAGACGCCGTGCACGATCAGCAGTGCCAATTCGTCGTCGAGCGTTCCCGCGTGTGTCGGCGCCTGCCGCGCCGCGACCTTCGGGCAGATCACGACATCGCCGAGCAACATCGGCAGATCGGACGGATCGAGCGGTGCACGATCGGGGCCGCGCGTGGCTCCCGACCCGATCGGGGACAAGTCGAGGTCCGCTGCGTCGATTGGAAACGACAACACGTCGGTGGGACCCGGCACTCCGAGGAACGATTCGTTCAACTCTGCAATGTCGGCTTCACCGACGAAGATCACCGACATCTCCGTGCCACCGCGGATGCCCTCTGCCGCGAGCACGCCCTCGGCGAGTGACTGCCAACGCATCAAGTCGACGTCGACGTCGCTCTGCTCGTCGGAGCAGAAGACCTCAGGGTCGACATCTCCACCCACCTTGGTCTTTCCACCGAGACGGGGTCGCGATGAATCACCCACGTCTGCCGCCCGCCGCAGGGAGCACAGTGAGAGGAGCTGACGACGCTGCAGTTGCGCGCTCGTAAGCGGCGACGATGTCGCCGACGATGCGGTGACGCACCACATCTCCCTGGCCGAGATGCACGAAGCTGAGCCCCTCGATATCGACCAGCATGCGTTCCAGACCCGACAATCCACTACGCCCATCGGGTACATCGACCTGCGTGGTGTCGCCTGTGATGACCACCTTCGACCCGAACCCGATGCGGGTGAGGAACATCTTCATCTGCTCGGGAGTGGTGTTCTGCGCTTCGTCGAGAATGATGAAACTGTTGCTCAGTGTGCGCCCGCGCATGAATGCGAGCGGCGCGACCTCGATCGCTTGTCGCTCGATCAGCTTCTGCGTGCCTTCGGCCTCGATCATGTCGTACAGGGCGTCGTAGAGCGGGCGCAGATACGGATCGATCTTGGCCATGAGATCGCCCGGCAGGAAACCAAGCCGCTCGCCGGCCTCGACGGCCGGCCGTGTGAGGATAATCCGTTGCACCTGCTTGGTCTGGAGCGCCTGCACGGCCATCGCGATGGCAAGCCAACTCTTGCCCGTGCCAGCGGGTCCTATGCCGAACGTGATGACATTCTCGCGGATGGCGTCGATGTAGCGCTTTTGTCCGGCAGTCTTGGGGCGCACGGCACGACCCTTGGCCCCACGCAGGATGTCGTCGGTGAGGACCCGACTTGGCAGCTCGTGTTGTTTCACCATGTCGATGGAGCGCGACACCATCGCGGTGTCGAGGTGCTGGCCGCGTTGGAGCACCAGCACGAGTTCCTCGAACAGACGGGCGACTTGCTCGGCGTCGTCACCGGCGAGGCTGATCTCATTACCACGGACAATCACGCTGGCGCCAGGAAATGCCTGCTCGATCTGGCGGACGAATTCATCGCGAGGGCCCACGAGCGAGGACATCAGATGTGAACCGGGGACGACAACGGTGACCGTGGTACCGAGTGGGGTCATAGAACCCGAGCCGTCAGTGGTTTCATCTCGCCCACGGTAGCGCCACTGCGGCCCACGCTGTGCACATTCGCGCGACCAGACGCGGCGGGTCCACAGAGGAATAATGTCACATTTCGCCACTCTTCGTGTTCAAACAACCACAGCTATGGTAGATTATGGGACACGAGAGTTCGAAGGACAGACGGCATGAAGCGAGTGATCCACGCGCAAGCATGGTGGTTTCCAGCAGCCACCGCCTGTGCCGCGCTCGTCAGTCTGGCGACGTCGTCCGACGCAGTGAAGACCGCTCTCTTGTTTCTGGTCACGGCCCAGATCGTGCCGGTCGCACTCGTATCGCTGCGCCGGGGCTTCATCAACGTCCGACTCTGCCTGTTGCTCATCGTCGTCGGACTGGCGAATGGCGCTGCGGTGCTCCTGCGATCGATGGCCGAGGACCGTCGCTTCGCCAACAACGTCGCCGGCTCGGTGTCGTTGTTCTCGACGCTCGGCATCATTGCTGTGCTGGCGCTGGCGGCAAGAAATCGTCGGGGTCGAGATGTGCGGGGCGTCCTGGCCGATGGGGCCATCGTGGCCCTCGGTACGTGGTTGCTCGCCTGGGTCGCACTTGTTCGACCAGCAATCGCCACGGGCACCGACAACGTTTGGCGTGTCGTCTTCCGCAGCGCATACCAGCCGCTCAGTGCCATCGTCGTGTTCTTGCTGATCGTCCTCGTCTTCTCCGACACAGTACGGACGCGGGCGGTGTGGTGCATCAGTTCTGCAATCGTGATGAGCCTCAGCTCCGATCTCCTCCAGGCTCTCGCGGACGCCGGCCACATCCGTCGCTTTGCCGACGTTGAGCGTTCGCTCGATCTGGTCGCCTACGGCTTCGTCTTCGCGGCGCTGTTGGAACCGAGCGTTCGCGGGCTTTCCGAGCGCCAACCCATCGGTCCCCATCGCCCATTGTTCGGCCGCGTCATCACGACCACGGCTGCGCTCGTCGTGCCGATGATCGTCATTGCAGCAACGGTGCCCCACGGCCGACTCGACGTCGCCGTGCGCTCGATGTCGGTTGGACTGCTCTCGCTGCTGGCGACCCTACGTGTGGTGCACGCAGTGCGCGCAAACAGAACCGCCCAGGAGCAACTCCTCCGTTCGGCTCAAACCGACCCGTTGACAGGCTTACCGAACCGAGGCCTGCTGCTCGAGCACGTGAACGCAACCCTGCAGGATGCTTGGCGGGGCTCAACGCATCCGACCCTGTTCTTCATCGACCTGGATCGTTTCAAGAACATCAACGACAGCCTCGGTCACGCAGCCGGTGATCGCGTGCTGTGTACGGTCGCTGATCGACTGCTGCGGGCCGTTCCCGAGCGGGCCATCGTCGCGAGGATCTCGGGCGACGAATATGTCGTACTCGATCCAGCCTCACCGTCGCTCGACGCGGCGATGAGGCTGGCCGAGCGTCTACTCAACGAATTTCGCGAACCCCTCCCCCTCCCAGCTGGTGACGTCTTCGTCAGCGCCAGTATCGGCGTAGCGCGCTCGGAGCCGCAGTCGTATCGTGACGCCGATCTCCTACTCCGGCATGCAGACACCGCGATGTATCGGGCCAAGGATGCCGGCCGTAATTGTGTTGCCCTATTCGACGAGTCGATGCACCAACGAGTCGCCCATCGTCTCGCCGTGGAGACGGCGCTGTTCAGAGCGCTCGATCGACGCGAGTTGCGGTTGTTCCACCAGCCGATTCTCGAGATGACCACAGGTGACGTCATCGGGTTCGAGGCGCTCATGCGTTGGCAGCAGGCTGATGGCACCATCATCTCTCCGGCCGAGTTCATTCCGATCGCCGAGGAGACTGGCAACATCATCGCCATCGGCTCATGGGCCTTGCTCGAAGCGCTCAACCAGTTACGCAGTTGGATCGACGACGGCGTGTGCTCAACCATGGCCACGATGTCTGTCAACGTGTCGCCGCGCCAGCTCGCTGATCCCAACTTCCCGGCGATCGTCAACGAAGCCCTGCTGCGGTCGCGTGTGTCACCTCATCTGCTGTGGCTCGAGGTCACCGAGGGAATCATGATCACAGAGCCCGAGTTGGCGCTGGCAACGCTGCGACGGCTGCGGTCGCTCGGCGTACGCGTCGCGCTCGATGACTTTGGCACCGGCTATTCGTCGTTGTCATCGCTCCAGAATTTCCCGCTGCAACGCATCAAAATCGATCGCGCTTTCGTTCAGGGCGTGGCTGACAACGCGAACGACCGCTCCCTCGTGCGCACGATTATCGCGATGGGCTCATCGCTCGGACTCGACATGGTTGCGGAAGGCGTCGAGACGGTCCTCCAGCTACAGGTGCTGAGCGAACTCGGTTGCACTAAGGCGCAGGGGTATCTCATCAGCCACCCAATTCCAGCCGACGCAATGCGTACGACCGTCACCGCACTCGAGCGCATGGGTGCATGGCCGGGGGTTCAGCACAACCGCGAGTCGGTGATGGCCCCGGAGGCAGAGTTCACCGGCTGAGACCCGGATGCGACGCGATGGCATCCACAGCCTCAGGGTTGGCGATGGAGTCCCGATTGCGCACGACGCGACCATTGACTGCATCGGCCACGGCGATCTCGACCAACTTGCCGCTGAACGTGCGCGGGAGTTCGCCGACGGAGAGGATGACCGCCGGCACATGTCGGGGGCTGAGCGCGGAGCGGATCGACAACTTGATGTGTCCAATCAACGCATCGTCGAGCACGTGTCCGTCGGTCAGCCTCACCGCCAGCACGATGCGGACATCGGCGTCGACTTGTTGCGCAAAGGCGATCGACTCTGCCACCTCTGGCATGGCATCGACGACCCGATAGATATCGGCCGTACCGATGCGCACTCCGCCGGGATTGAGCGTGGCGTCGGAACGACCGTGGATGACCACCCCGCCATGTGCAGTCCACGAGGCAAAATCGCCGTGTGCCCACCAACCCGGAAAGCGGTCGTAGTAGGTGGCCAGATACTGCGGGCCATCTGCCCCGAACGGTTGGTCGCTCCACAAACCGAGCGGTTGCGAGGGAAAGGCCTGCGTGCACACCAGCTCGCCCGCACCCTCACCGACCACAAGCGGAACGCCGGCGTCGGAAACGAACGCCACCGCCATACCCAGCAACGGCGCCTGAATCTCGCCGGAGAACACCGCCATGGTGGGCACACCGCCGACAAAACTCGCGCAGAGATCGGTGCCGCCTGAGATGGAGGCCAGGTGCACATCGTTGTTGACCTTGCGGTACACGTAGTCGAAACCGTGCGGCGACAACGGCGAGCCCGTTGAACAGATGGTTCGCAGAGCCGTCAGATCATGGGTCCCACCGATGTCGGTGTCGTGAGTGGCGAGGCTGTCGATGAATCGCGCTGACACGCCGAGCAGCGACACGCTCTCCACTTCGGCAAGGTCGAAGAGCTGATGCTGTGTCGGGTGCAGCGGTGAGCCGTCGTACGTCACGATGGTTGCGCCGGTTGCCAGAACGGATGCCAGCCAGTTCCACATCATCCAGCCAGTGGTCGTGTAGTACGTGACCACATCTCCCGGGCTGATGTCACAATGCAGGCGGTGCTCCTTTGCGTGCATCAGCAGCACGCCGCCGGCCCTGTGCACGATGCACTTGGGCCGACCGGTGGTCCCCGAGCTGAACAGCACGTACCACGGCTGATCGAACGGCAACTGTTCGAATTCGAGCGGTGCGCCCTGATGGGCGCGCTGCAGGTCGTCCCATGACACGAAACCGCCGAGGTGCTGTGTCGGCTCGCCGATGACCACGCGAAGACGCACGGTTGGAAGATCCGCGGCGATGTCGGCGAGCTTGGCGCGACAATCGATGCTCTTGCCCGCATAGACGTACTCAGCAGTGCCGACCAGCACCACCGGTTCGATCTGACCGAAACGATCGAGCACTGCCGTCACGCCGAACTCGGGCGAGGCCGACGCAAACGACGCGCCAATCGCTGCGGCCGCGAGCATCACGACCATTGCCTCCGGACCATTCACCACGAACGCCGCAACCCGATCGCCCACCCGTACTCCTGCCTCGCAAAGGGCGCTGGCGAACGCAGCGACCGCAGCGCGGAGCTCATCGGCCGACAACGATCGAGTCCGCCCAGACTCGTCATACGCCACGATGGCCGCTGCGTCTGCGGGCAACCGCGCGAGAAGATTCTCGGCCACGTTGAGACGGCTGTGCGGAAAGAACCTCGACGCGGCGAGGTTCTTGCCCGGGCGGAACACCTCGTCACCGGGTTCACCGACGATGCCACACTGCATCCAGATCGCGCGCCAGAACTGCTCGGGTTCTCGCACCGACCATTCGTGTAGTGAGGCATAGTCCAGTGGATCGTGACCAACGGCTTGCGCAAAACGGGCCATGTTGCAGCTGCGCGCTCGTTCTGGGTCGGGAGTCCACAGCGCACCGCTGGTCGACGAAGCTGTCACATCCACACGCTACGCGGTCGTTGTAGCCTCGGCGGCATGGCCAGAGTGACCCGAAACGATCTGGGCGGCGCGCCTGCCGTTGGAGATGGGAAGGTACTGCTCGCACTGGCGCACGTGACAGACACACACGTACTTGATGCCGCATCGCCGGCTCGTGCCGAGTGGGTGCAACTCGAGGCGCACGACCCATCGTTTCGACCCTTGTTGCATATGCATCGACCCTACGACGCGCTTACGGCCTGGGCATTGCATGCACATGTTGAAGCAATCGCGCAGAATCCCACTGCCCCCGGATCGAACAGCGCCTTCGATCTTGTGGTGTCCACCGGCGACAACATCGACAACGCGCAGCGAAACGAGCTCGATGCATACCTCGCGCTGATGAGCGGCGGCGTGGCCCGACTAAGTGCTATCGGTAGCGCCCAAGACGCATCCCAAAGCGCACTCGGCGAGCCGTGGCCCTACTGGTGCCCGGATGGACACATCGACGACATGTGGCGTGACCTCGGTTACCCGACCGTGCCGGACTTCATCGAGCGCGTCAGCGCCCCCATCGCCTCAGCGGGTCTCGCAGTTCCGTGGACCAGCGTGCCCGGGAATCACGACCTGATGCGTCAGGGCACGGCGCTCACCAACCCCGAGCTCGAGCGACTCGCGACCGGTGCAACGAAATCGCTCACCCGTCCGGTCGGTTTCGAGCCCGACGACCCACTCAATCTGTTCCTCGACGAGCCCGAGGCATTCTCGTGTGGTCCTGCGTTCCCGGTTTCCTCCGACACTTCGAGGCGCGCTATCGATCGGCTGGAATGGATCGACGCGCACATCCGCGCCGGAGCGACGGGATACTCAGAGGCCAATCGGCAGCGATCGAGTTGCGACACGGTCATCGACACCGAACACGTGCGTCTTGTCCTGCTCGACACGAACCATCCCGATGGCGATTACCAAGGCAGCATCGGATTGGCGCAACTCGACTGGCTCGACGAACGCCTCACCGAGGTCGACGGTGAGTCCTCGCGGCTGGCGATCCTGGTGAGTCACCATGGAGCCGACACACTCGTGAACGATCGCGGGCATCGGGCCGATCGCGGGTTGGCGCCTGATATGGCGGCTGTGGTGCACCGCCATCCGTGCGTGATCGCGTGGCTCGTCGGGCACCGCCACATTAACCGCATCGAGCCACGGCCCGGCGCGGCCGGCGGCTTCTGGGAGATCACGACCTCATCGATCATCGACTGGCCATCGCAAGCACGTTCCATCGAGGTACTGCGCCACGTCGACGACTCGATCGAGTTGCGCTGCACCCTCATGGACCATCTCGATGAGCCCGACGGTCTGGCAACCTTGCACCGCAAGCTGGCCCGTCTGTTCTGCTCGGACAACGTGGAGGCGCGCATGAGCGGGCGCGATGTCGATGGCGATGTGAGCCTGTTGCTACCGAAGCGCTGAGTGCGACGCGGCGTTGATATCTTGCGCCGCTGCAGCAACGCGCCGTTCACGCTGCGACCGTTCGAGCATGCGCAGGCGCGAGTACAGCTCGTCGCGTTCGGTATAGCAACCCCGTAGATGACGGCGGCCACCAACATCGGTGAACTCGCTGCGCGCGTGCAGCGCGCGGCGGTTGTCGAATGCAATGAGATCGCCAGGCGCGAAACGGAAGCGCAGCTGCAGATCGGCCCGATAGGTCATCTCGAACAACACGCGATAGGCGCTGTAGGCACGGTCGACGTCGTCGAACGGGAGATCCAGAGGAGCTCGCAGCCAGTTTCCGACGCGCACCTCGTTCACCGAACCATCGGGCGCAGTGACGATGAGCGGTGAACGGAACCGATAGTCGGTCGTGGTCGCGCGGTTGGCCCAGTTCCACGGCACCGTGGTGAGCGTGCGGTAATGCTCGGGGTACTGCTCGCGCAGCAACTCGGCAATGCGGAAACCATCGACGAGAATGCTGTCGCCGCCGATGGCTTCGTTCTCGACGCAGTGCAGGAACTGCAAACCGGGTTGGTACTCGCGTGTGGGCAGGTCGACATGCGGCGGCAGCGGCAGCGCTGTGTTCGCATTGGTCGCGGGATTCGGCTCACTCCAGACGTCCCACAGCACGCCGAAGTTGGTCTCGCGCACGATGCCGATGCGGCCGACAATATCGCCGATGGCGGTATCAGTGCAGGGGACGTTGCGTAACCGGGTGGCACCGTAGGTACGGAGCGCGACCAGCCATTCGTACAGTGCGTCGTCGTCGCTCAGTACTGCTTGTCCGTCGAACGTGGGCGGCACCGACCAGGTGTGGCTGTCCCAAGTGATGATCGGCGTGGTGCGCGCAGCGCGTGCTTCGTCGCCGTAGCAATTGGCACGCAACCATCCGGCATGGAACTCGCTGGCGTGATCCATCTCTGACCACACCACCGCCAGAGAACCGGCGGGCGTGATGTGGGCCGAGGTTGCGCGCACATCGGGCGAGACCGACACGAGTTCGAACGTTTGCTCCCTTGTTCCCTGTTGTACACACTCGCTGCACGGGCAGTTGTCGCGCAGCCAGACGTGGTGGAAACGGCTGATCCGACCATCGGACCACCCGACCTGCACCCAGCGCTCGTGGGGCTCGGCCGACACGATGCTGTAGTCGATCGGATAGGTGTCGAAGTCGGGTGTCGTCACTGCCCAGACCATAGCGCGCCGGTTTTCGGCGGTGTGTATTGTTGGCTTCCGCTAGACGGAATCTTTCCGAAACAAGGACGTGAATGATGAATTGGAACGTATACGTGACCTGCGCAATCACCGGCGCCGGGGACACCACGGGTAAGAGCCCGCACGTGCCCGTCACTCCGCAGCAGATCGCCGAGTCCGCCATCGATGCCGCCCGCGCGGGGGCTGCCGTGGTGCACCTCCACGTGCGTAATCCAGACACGGGCGTCGGCGCCCGCGACACCGAGCTATACGCAGAAGCTGTCGAACGCATCCGTGCCGCCGATGTCGATGTGGTGATCAACCTCACAGCGGGAATGGGGGGTGATCTCGTGCTCGGCAGCGGCGAGAACCCGTTGCCGGCAAACCCCGATGGCACCGACATGGCCGGGGCCACCGAGCGACTGAAGCACGTACGCGCCATCCTGCCCGAGATCTGCACGCTCGACTGCGGCACGATGAACTTCGCGTCGGGTGGCGACTACATCATGGTCAACACGCCGAGCATTCTGCGCGAGATGGCGCGGCAGGTACAGGCACTGGGCGTGCGCCCCGAACTCGAGGTGTTCGACACCGGTCACCTGGTGATGGTGAGAGAAATGATCCGCGACGGTTTGCTCGACGATCCCGTGATGGTGCAACTGTGTATGGGTATCGCCTACGGCGCGCCCGACGACGTGACCTCGCTGATGGCGATGATCAACCTGCTGCCCGCCGGGTGTGTGTTCTCTGCGTTCTCCATCGGGCGGATGCAGATCCCGTATGTGGCCATGGCCGCCCTCGCGGGAGGCAACGTGCGCGTGGGGCTCGAGGACAACCTCTATCTGGGTGCCGGCCAGTTGGCGACCAACGCCCAGTTGGTCTCCCGCGCCGTCGACATCCTCACGAATATGAACGCGAAAGTCATGTCCGCCCAAGGCGTGCGCGACCAACTGCAATTGGTGGAGCGGTGAGTCCCATCCCCGGTCTCGCCCACGTCGGCCTGCTCGGCGGCGGCGTGATCGGCGGAGGCTGGGCGGCACGCTTCCTGCTCAACGGTGTCGACGTCACGTTGTACGACCCCGATCCCGTGGCGCCGCGCAAGGTGGGAGAGGTCATTGCAAACGCCCGCCGCGCCTTTGGCATGCTCACGATGGCTCCTTTGCCGGCCGAGGGCACCCTGCGGTTCGTCACGACGCCAGAAGAGGCCGTGGTTGGCGTCGACTTTGTACAGGAGAGCGCTCCCGAACGGCTCGACCTGAAGCAGTCGATCCTGTCTCGCTCCAGCGCAGCCGCGGACCCGTCGGTGGTGTTCGGCTCGTCTACGTCGGGCCTGTTGCCCACGCACATACAAACGGGAATGCGTCACCCTGAGCGCTTGGTCGTGGGCCACCCGTTCAATCCCGTGTACCTGCTGCCGCTGGTCGAGGTCTGCGGCGGCGACGCCACGTCCGACGCTGCAAAAGCGCGAGCGGTCGAGGTCTACACCGCCATCGGCATGCGCCCGTTGGTGCTTGCCAAGGAGATCGACGGATTCGTCGCCGATCGCCTGCTCGAGGCCCTGTGGCGAGAAGCGCTCTGGCTCGTGAACGACGGCGTCGCGACCACTGAGCAAATTGACGACGCCATTCGATTCGGTGCGGGCCTGCGGTGGAGCTTCATGGGCACCTTCCTCGTGTACCGCATCGCTGGCGGCGAGGCCGGAATGCGCCACTTCATGGCACAGTTCGGCCCCGCACTGCAGTGGCCGTGGACCAAGCTGATGGACGTGCCCGAACTCACCGACGACCTGCTCGAGCGGCTCGTGGGGCAATCCGACAACCAGGCCGCTGGCGCGACCATTCGCGAGCTCGAGGCGCTGCGCGACGACTGCCTCGTGTCGGTGATGCAGGGCCTGCGCACCGTTGGCTACGGCGCCGGCGAGGTGCTTGCCGACTATGAACGCGCCCTGTTCGACAGAGCCCCGGCGCCATCAGCCGAAGGCGACCTGTCCCAGCCATTGCGGGTGCACGACATTCGTATTCCCACCGATTGGGTGGACTACAACGGGCACACCAACGACAGTCGATATGCCCAACTCTCGGGTGACGCCGCGGACGCGTTCCTGCGCTACATCGGCGTCGACGCCGAATACCTGCGCGGCGGGCATAGCTACTACACCGTCGAGAGCCACATCTCCTACATCGCCCAATCGCATGCCGGCGATGTGGTGTACGTGACTGCGCAGGTGATGGCCCACGATGCCAAGCGGCTGCATCTGTTCAACCGCATCCATCGCGCTGACGATCACAGCATCATCGCGACCGGTGAGCACATGTATCTGCATGTCGACACCGAACTCGCCAAGACCGTTCCTGCACCGCAGTACATGATCGATCGCATCACCACGATTGCCGACGGGCAGGCGGGCCTGGATCGTCCCGCTCAGGCAGGACGCTTCGTCGGAGCGCCACGCACCTGAGACGCTGTGGTCAATGCGCTCCGACGATCGCGAATACCGTCGCCGGTGAGGCCGGAAGGTGATCGACCAGCGTGATCACCAGGTCGTCGTCATCCACGTGGTGCGGGAGTTCGCGGCTGTTGCCAAGCATTCGTACCGAGGATCCCTGCGCCACCGACACGCCAGCGAGACGAACCTCACCGCTCGGTCCGCCCTCGACGCATGCGTGCACCGTGTCACCGTTCCAGGTGTATCGAACCTGACGACCGTCGCCGGCGACACCACTCTGGATGCGCCACGGGCGGGTGCCATAGATGGCCTCGCCGTTGACCCGCAGCCACCAGCCGAGCGCGGTAAGGCGCGCTGCCTGCGCCATGGGGATCTGACCATCGGCGGTTGGCCCCACGTTGAGCAACAGGTTGCCGCCGCGGGCGACGATGTCGACCAGCATCCACACCAACTCGTCAGCCGTGGGCATGGTTGCCTCGGTTTCCATGCGGTTGTACCCGAACGATCGGCCGATGCCACGGCACACCTCCCACTTGCGATCGCTGGATGCCGTGGTCGAGTACTCGGGCGTGTCGATGTCGGCGTGCAGCGTGCCCTGTTTGACCGCGATGATGTTCCACCGGTCGTTCACGATGCCGTCGGGCACGCGGTCGTAGTAGTACCTGAACATGTCGTTGGGGTCGAGCGGCATCGGCCAAGCAATGTCGTTCCACATCAGGCTCGGGCTGTACCGATCGGTGAGCTCGCGAACGTGCGCGGTGACGTATGCGCAGTACTCAGGCGTGACCGGGATGTTCTGCACCATGCCCATGATGCTGTCGAAGCCGGGCTTGTTGAAGGTCCAGTCAAGACCACCCGAGTAATATGTGCCGAAACGCATGCCACGGTTTCGCGATGCCTCGGCCAGTTCGCCGACGTGATCGCGATCAGCCATCCATCCCGAGCGATTCGGGTTCGGGTTGTTGCTCTGCCACATCAGGAATCCGTCGTGGTGTTTGGTCACCGGCACCACGTAGCGCGCGCCGGACGCGGCAAACAGATCGGCCCAGTGGGCCACGTCGACTCCACGCGACCTGTCTCGAAACTCCTCGACGAAGCTGTCGTAGCCACGCTCTCCGTACGTGGCCGCGTGGTGCAACGCCGTGGGGCTGCCCTCCAGCGCCCACGAGTTGAGGTACCACTCACAATAGGGACTGGCGCGAAACGCCTCGGTCCAGTTGCCGCGGCCGAACAGATCACCCATGTCGTGATCGAGCGGAGCGAAGCACGGCACGGCATAGGGGCCCCAGTGGATGAAGATCCCGAACTTGGCGTCGTCGTACCACGTGGGGATCTGACGGTCGGCGAATGGCATCGCTGTCTCTGACATCGCGACAGTGTGTCACGACAGCCCAGAGCGATTGGGGCTGTGCGTCCTCCGAGCGGTTGGCGCCCCGACGCTTGCACGTACACAGCGCAGCTGTCACAATCAGCGGAATGTACAAGAACATCGTGGTGGGAACAGACGGCTCCGAAACTGCTGAGGTCGCGGTCCTGCACGCCGCAACCTTGGCCAAGTTCGCCGATGCAAAGTTGCACGTGGTACACGCGTACCAGCCGGTGTCGTTCAGCGTTGCGGCGATGTCGGCCAGCTCGGGAGGACCGGTCATCGATCTCGATCGCCTCAATGCAGGCATCGCCGAGAGCGCCGGCTCGGTCTGTGATCAGGCACTCGCCACCGCAAAGGACTTGGGCGTCGATGTAGAAACACACGCCGTCACTGGCGATCCGGTGGATGCGCTCATCAGCGTTGCCACATCGGTGTCAGCCGATCTGCTCGTCGTCGGCAACCGTGGCATGACCGGCAGGAAGCGGTTCATCCTCGGCAGCGTGCCGAACAAGATCTCGCATCACGCGCCCTGCAGCCTGCTCATCGTCGACACGACGAAGTAGCCCAACACTCGGCCCATTTTTGTGGGCAGCTTCGTGGGTACACCACCAACATGCTCAACGGTGCGGCGATCAGATCGTCTCACGGCCCTCGCAGCGCATCCCATCAGGTGCCCGACCGGTGGCCTCGAAGACGCAGTCATCGCTGAGCATAGACATCACCAATTCAAGGTTGTGGTCGGCCCATGCCGAACCGAATCGCTCGATGACCTCGATCGTGTTCCTCGGGTTGTCCGGGCGATATCGCGTTCGAGGACGCCGCCAATCAATCGACGACTTCGGCTGGCTCGTCGCCAACGACACGCCCCATTATCGAGGCGGTCCGCACAAGTCGTTGCGAAGTCGCGTGTCGTGGCGGACTCGCTGGGCGGTTGATGGTCTCTGTCGTGCATCCCGGTCCCCTACCGACGGCCTGGTCTCGCACCAACGGCCGGGCTGGCCGGTGTGTCGGCGGACATGAGATCCTGCCCATAGGCGGTCACGAAACTGCCCGTTGGTGGCCAATAGTTCTGCCCACTGGCGGTCAGTGGTTCTGCCCTCGTT
>JAYUWK010000145.1:0-3182 GCA_043753895.1 Actinomycetota bacterium | reverse complement strand
GCGTTCGGGCTGAGCGTTGGAATCACGCATACGGATTGACGACTCCAGTTGCGGGCGGCACTGTCAACGAAGGGAAACATCTAGGGAGATTTCATGAGACGAACTCGTCATCTGCGTTCGGGCGGCGCCATCGTTGCGCTCGTTGTCACGGCGTTGGTTGCAGCGTGCGCGCCAGCCACGACGGGTGCGGTCGACCCGCGACCCGCTGCGTGGGCGGCAGAACTCACTGCCAGGCTTCAGGATCCGGCGTTCATCGAATCGCTTGGCAGCACCGACGAGGAGAGGGTCCACGCCGTGCAGGCCATTCGGAACTTCATCGCCAACCCCAGCGACGGCTTCGATCCCGCAGCGCTCGACGCTGCTGCGGCGAGTGCACAGCGAGCTTCTGACAGCGACGCGGCCTACGTGAAGGCAACAAAGGACGCCGAGACTGCTGTTGCTGCTCAAGCAGCGCAGGCAACTGCAACCAAGGAGCTCGTCGACGCCCCGAGTCACGACCAGGTCGTCGCGGACGGGCCTGACGCCCGACCTGATATCGATATCGAAACCGCCGAAACGACCGCTGCCAAAGAGGGGGCCGCCGATTCGCTCGCGGCCATCACCGCCCGCCTCCCCGAGGTTCACGCCAAACTCGCCTCGGGTGAGACCTCCGGCGATCCACTGGCCCAGAACCTCGCGGCGCTCGGTTACGACGGCAGCGGCAACATCTCCCTGAGCGGTCCGTGCACCGGACGGACCGGAACCCGCTTCGCTCCCGACGACTCCAACCTGCGACCGGGCACGATGTATACCCCGAGCCAAGACGCCTGGACCGGATTGAGCTCACAGAATCGGCCGATCTACAGCGGCAATGTCCAGAAGCGGATCGAGGGTGGCCGAGAACAGCTCCTCGTGGAGGGCCATCTCGCAGGTACCGCGCTCACGAACACCTACGGGAACAACATCGACATCTTTCAGGCTCACCTCTTCCTCCAGCTGCCAGGTCGGGCCCAGCCGATCGAGTGGTGGGGAAGCTCCGGAACCACCACCGCTGACGGGCTCGAGATTCGGTTCCTCTGCTACGCAGAAGACTCCGGCCTCCTCCCCAACACCCCGATCACCCGTGGCTACTACTCGATCTGGATGCCCACAGCAGGAACGGTCGGTAGCGGGCGGGACTACGCAATCGCCGAGCCTGGATATCAGGTCCGCGTCGCAGTCTCGGATAGCTATTGGCTCCAGGTTCCGTACTCGTTCTTCTTCGGGGCCGACCAGCACACTGTCCACGTGGGACCGAAACCGCTCGCTCATCACGACCCCGCTCCAGCATCGGTCGGCGCCACACTCAACACCGGATTCCTCACCGAAACCAACGGTCATGGCGATGATGACTTGGAGAGCCTGGCGAGGCCCGCAATCACCTCAGCATTGGAATCCGGCTACTCCAACCTCGATGGGACCAACGCCTGGGCGGTCGGCGGCCCCAACTATGGAATGCTCGGCTTCCACATCAACGACGCAAATCCGGGATCCACGAGCATGGACCTCAGCTTGCAACCAACGCCGAGTCCGTCAGGTGGAAACGACGACGAGTATCAGTTCGTCGCAGACTTGGACCTCAGCAACTACGAGCTCAAGGGCTACATCAATGGATTAATCCTTCCGTGCTACTTCCAGTTCAAGGCCGACGCGCACGTTCGTGCCACCGGCACCATCGATATCAACAATCCCAATCGAGCGTTTCTCATGCCTGACGTGAGCGTGACGTTGTCTGGGGTGAGCCTCCACAACGAGTTCATCTCGCCTGTTCCGCTCATCTGCAACAGCCTGTATTTCTTTCTGGGGCGAGCCGCCGAGGAACGAATCACCCGGGCGGTGAACGACGGGCTCGGCAACCTCCCTGAGATGATCGCCAACACCGTCAGCCAACGGGCCAACGCTGCGGCGCAGGTCAGCGCAACGGTGTCGATGGCCAACGGCAACGGGTTCGTCACGGCGCTTCCCGGTTTCAACTCGACATGTCAGCCGTATGGGTGCAACGGAGTTCACGCCGGCGACATGGCCATGGTGTCGACCGGCTTGGAGGCGTCAGCCGATTTTCTGGTGACGGACCGCAAGACCGGCCAAGTCAGACGGCGCTTCCCGTTCAGCTACTCGCCGAGCACCGGCCAGCCGGTATCGAGCTTGATCCGCACCCATGTCTCGCCGACCACCGGGAACCCATTCAGTGCTGCCGCGTTCATTGCCGGCGACACCATCAATCAACTCTTGCGATCGATCACCGAAGGCGGGATTCCCAACAGGGGCGTCCTGGACGCGGCGATCGCCGACGGAGCCATCTTGAACATGTCGCCCGCTGCGGCGCCCATCTTCCTCAGGCAGTCGCTGTCGAACAAGACGCTCGGGCTGTTCATCCCGGATCTCCGCTTCGACAAGGGTGGCTTCGGGCGATACGCAGCCAACCTGGCAGTCGGAGTCGATGTCACGTTCGACGCGGCCACCAACTCGTTGCAACCCGCCACCATCGGCGTGTCCGATGTTGCGGCCGGTCTGGGAATCTTCACCCTTCGATGTGAGTCCTTGCTCTGGTCGCTGTGTGTGGGGCTTCCGACGTCGTTGACCGACCTCGCCAATCAGCTGGGTGGATCACTGTTGCCCCAGCTCACCCACAACACGATCGGTCAGATCAGAGTCCCATCGGTCCTCGGGCTTCCCGTCTACTCCGTCGAGCTGCACAACTTGGATGGCAACCTGGGTGTCTACATCACACTCGGGGCGGCCCACCTGGGCGTGATGTTGACCAATACGGCGAATTCGGCGTTCCACTTCCATGCCACGCCGATCAACTATCCGTCACAACCGAGCTCGTACCAATGGACGCTGACCGACGACCTGACGGGAGCCGTGCTCCTGACGGCGAACGGCACTCAGGACATCTCAATTCCCATCGCCAACGTTCCGGAGCACGGGACGCTCTCCAACTTCCCGTCCTACTCGAGTTGGCCCCATCCGACAGGACCGCCCAATTACACCTGGGAAATTGGTTGGGTCAACACCTGCTGGAAAGCACGTCGCGTCAGAGCGACCGCCAGCGCAACTGTGAACTCGTTCACAGCTCAGGGTTCGGCCACTGGCTTCTCTCTGAATACCATCACGGTCTATGCCCCGACGGAGGCTGAGCTCACCTGCTGAGGGGTGACGAG
>JAYUWK010000144.1:0-3188 GCA_043753895.1 Actinomycetota bacterium | reverse complement strand
CGCCCGCCGGTACCCGAGCGCAATGGGCCACGGGCGCTCGAGGATACGGCCGTTCCCTCGGACTCGTGCGTGCTTCGGCGACACCTGGACGGTCGCTTGTGTCCAATCACCGCCACGCACACGCACACGCACGCGCAGACAGGACCAGCACCGTGACCACCATTGAATCCACGTCCCAGACGACCGTCTCGAGCGCGCCGCAGTTTCCGACTGCTCGCGCAGGGATGGGGTTCAACGAGGCGTCGGCTGCGGTGGTCGATTATCTGAAGTCGGTGCTGCCGATGGGTTTCTGGGCGGTCACTCGATTCGATGGAGAACGGCAGCTGTATCTCGAGGTGCGTGACGATTCCTATGGTCTGGGCCCTGGTGGGTCGCACCTGTGGGATGATTCGTTCTGCATCAACATGGTGGCCGGCAAGACGCCGCGGATTGCACCTGATGCGATGGCGGTTCCGGAGTACGCGGCTGCTGGTGTGGCGACGCAGATCGACATCGGTGCATATGTGGGTATTCCGATCACCCGCGCCGATGGTGAGTTGTTCGGGACCTTGTGTGGTCTCGACAAGGCGCCGCAGTCCGACGCGTTGTTGGCGCAGGCGCCGTTGTTGGAGATTCTCGGGATGTTGTTGTCAACGATTCTGGATGCGGATCTCGAACGGACCCGCCAGGCGCGTCTGTTGGAGCGAGCCGAGATGGCTGCTGAGTCCGACCAGCTGACGGGGTTGTTCAATCGTCGGGGCTGGGATCGTTACATGGAGATCGAGGAGGCTCGGTTCCGGCGTTTCGGTGATCCTGGCGCGGTGATCGTGGTCGATCTCGATGGGCTCAAGGAGGTCAACGACACCCAGGGTCATCAGGCCGGCGACGAGTTGATCAAGCTGGCGGCGAGCGTCATCGGCGACACGATTCGTGATTGTGACGTCGCGGCACGGTTGGGTGGCGACGAGTTCGGGATCATCGCCGGCGACGCATTGCCAGCTGATTGCGATGTCCTCGTATCTCGGATCCAGAAAGCTTTCGACGATGCGGGAGTGTCGGGCTCGATCGGGCACGCTCCGTACACCGTCGTCGCCGGATTCCCCGCAGCGTTCGCTGCGGCTGACCAAGCGATGTACGCCGAGAAGAAGCGCCGTCGCGCGCAACGCCTGGCCGCTCGCTGACCTCTGCGGGACCGCCGAAGGCCGCTGAAGTCGTCTCGGGCGCAACAAAACGAGCCATCAGACGTGCCCCGATCTGTTCGTGCCGCCGGCGCCAGTGATCGAGGAAGCGGTGCGATCGGCACGAGTTCTGACCGGCGGCGGCCAGGTGAGCTGGCCGCGTTGATGCCGTTGCCGTGTCGGGTCCCTCGACACACGACCTTCCATCGGCCCGCCAACATCTCGCCTGAGTGATCAGATGTGAGCCTTGCTCAGTTGGGGACCCGCGGGCGAGATATGTGACACGATCGGCGCGCGACCAGGGTGCAAGTCGGGTCCTGCTGGATCGGCAAACTCGTCGACAACCTGGAACCCACAATGTTGGTAGAGCGCGACGCGGCTCGCTGGGCATTCGAGCACGACGTGGTCGACACCCTCCGAACGGAGGACGTCAGTGAGCGCCTTCATGAGTGTCCGTCCCGCACCCCCATTGCCGTCGCGACGTGAGCCACAACTTGAAAGCGTCGACTCGCTCAACCAGCAGTCGAGCGCCCCACTACCGCCGCAGATGATTCGCAACCGCCCCGCGTCGTTACACCAGCGCGTATCGCAAGGGATCGGTGAGCACGGCTCCGGCATCGGATTCGAGGAATCGGGCGACGAGTTCGTAGCTCGATGTCACCAGTCGCGATCCGTGGGAGAAGTCGTTCATCGCGATCCCCGTCGTGTCAGGAGCCGGCAGCATCACGACATCACTTCCTACGCATCGCACAGTCAGCACAGACCGAGCGACACCGAACGAGGCGGCAACCACATCAAGGGCCGAGAGGTGCATCGGCAGGTGATGGTCAGTTCCAGCGCGACAGTCGAAGGCGATGATTCTGGTGACGCCGAGGTCGCGTGCTCGCTGCAGTGGCAGGTTGTTGGCAATGCCTCCGTCGACGTGGCGATCGCCGTCGATCACCACCGGCGGGAACATTCCCGGCAGTGCGGATGACGCCAGCAGCACCGCAGCCGGATTGCCGCTGCGGTGATAGTCGAGCCGACTGGCGTCGAGGTTCAAAGTCACTGCCTCGAACTCGACGCTCAGATCCGCAAGGTCATCAACATGAATGAGGGCCGCGACAAGCGCGGCGAGTCCAGAGGGATCGAATACGTTCGGATGGCGACGCACGAGATGCCACGCTCTGGCCGACGCGGTGCCCGCAAACACGTCTTCACGACGCAGCCGGGACCACGTCTGCTCGAGCATCACGGCGGTCTCGATCACTGGCGCGGCAGCGATTGCTGCCCCGTTCAAGGCACCCGCGGAGACGCCGATGATCAGATCAGGCTTGATGCCCGCCTCGAGTACAGCGCGAAGCTGTCCGGCCTGAATCGCTCCCAATGGACCGCCACCGGAAAGCACAAACGCCGTGCGCAACTCAACAGACGCTGTGCGTTCGCAGGGTCGGCGTTGGCTGCGTTGTGGGTGAAACCAAGACATGGATACCTCGATGTGTGAGGTACGACTGTTCTTGTCTTCCGCTCAGGCGCTTCCAACTTCGCACTCTCTTGCCAAATCAGCGAAGAACGAACCGTTGACTCTTCGTGGAGGTTCATTCGAGGCGCAGATTGCCCTTGATCTCGGCGCTGTTGGCAATGTCAGTCGGGTACGTGCGCTCAAGCGTCGCAAGTGCGTCGAACGCCCCCGAGGCGCGCGCGAGATCGCGTTGGCTCGAGTACGCAAATCCGATATCGCCGGAACTCGTGATCGCCATCATCCAGTCCTCCGCGGCGAGAGAGCATTCGACACCGCGCTCGAGCAATGGAATCGCTTGCACCAGATCCACCATCATCAGCGAGGCCCCGAGCAGGTTCAGTGCTCACTTCTCGTCGGGATCTCTTGGCCGCCAGTGGGCACTTTCCGATGGCCACCGAGAACCGGCGGATCCGTGTGAGAAGTGGATCAGATGGGTACCGGAGCTGCATGTTCGGCCCTCGTACCCTCATCCGTCCACTGCTCGCATCCGCGTTCATCGCCGGTGGTATCCAGACGCTGCGTGCCCCGAA
>JAYUWK010000143.1:0-3237 GCA_043753895.1 Actinomycetota bacterium | reverse complement strand
GCGCTCGATATGTGCCTGGTAGCCGAGGGGGCCATCGACGGCTATCTCGATTGCACCGATTCGAACCACGGTGTGTGGGACTACCTCGGGGCGATGCTCGTGGTGGCCGAAGCGGGGGGAGTGGTGACTGACGTCGACGATCGGGAACTGCTCGTATTGGACCATGCCGCCCGGCGCGCCCCGGTGGTCGGCGGCACTGTCGAGTTGCACGACGCATTGATCACGGCGCGGCGGGGGTTCCCGGGCCGATGAGACGCCGATGAATTCCCGCTGACGTGTTGTATCTCTGGTTTCTCAGGTTCTATGGGTGGTTGCCCAAGCCGATCCGCTATCGCGCCGTCAGACTCTTCAAGCCGAGCTACACCGTGGGGACAATTCCGTTCGTTGTCCGATCCGATGGACGTGTGCTCCTGGTGCGCCACTCCTACAAGCAGCGCTGGGCCACGCCCGGTGGCTTCGTCAACCGGAACGAATCGCCTCAGGACGCTGCGGTCCGCGAGGCCCGCGAGGAAGTGGGCCTGGGCGTGCGAACGGTTGGCGAGCCGATGGTGGTGGTGGATGCCCACACGCAGCGGGTCGAAATCGTGGTGATCGCAGAACTGCTCCCAGGAGTTGATCCGGACACGGCTCGGGCGGCGTCGGTCGAGATCGTCGAGGTGGCGTGGTTCGACCTCGATGACCTGCCCGACCTGCAGGAGGAAACCATGGCTGCGTGGTCTGCAATCGAGCGATCTGGGCGACTATCGCTACCATGATCGGTCGCTCAGCATCGTTGTGATGTTCGGGGCGTGTAGCTCAGTTGGTCAGAGCGCTGCCTTTACATGGCAGATGTCGGGGGTTCGAATCCCTCCACGCCCACTCGTCGTGGAAATGAACACGTGTGGCCTGGCGGGGTCGAGGTGAACGAGGTCTCCGGTGGTGATGGCGTCGGGCGGGTTCCAGGCGGTGGGGGATGTCGAGCAGTTCCTTGGCCCCACCTCAGACGTTGAGGCGTTCGACGGGTTGGCCAGTGACCGCGGCGATGAGTTCAAAGTCCTTGTCAACGTGCAGGACGGTGAGGCCGTTCAGCACTGCGGTAGCGGCGATCAGCATGTCCGGGATCGATAGAGCCCGATGCTTTCCCCGGTCGACGGGAAGGGCTTGGACCTCGACGGAGCGACCTTCGACAGCGGGTCGGAGGTACTCGACTGGAAGCGGACTTGTCGATGAGCCAGCCGTTGTCGGCTGAGGTCATGTCCAGGCTCGCCGCATGACCTCGGGATCGTCCAGGTCGGGTGTGCCGCACGGCGAAGGCCCTCCAATCATCGACGGTGGCGGGAGTGGTTCGGTCGGCCGACTCGCGGGCGAGCATTCGGCGTAGGTATTCGGTGCGGGATAGCCCGAGCTGCCGTGCGCGTTGCTCGAGCAGGGCAACCTCGTCGTCGGGTACGTCTCGAATGAGAATGTCGGGCATCGCGCACCTCCCGGAGCAACTGGTATCAACTGTTCAACCGAAACGAACGTCGACCGTCGCATCGGCACGATGAAACACGCTGTCAGCTCAGATGTGACGGCCGTCCAGGTTTGGCTGGCGCCGGATCTGGGCATCGTCACTTCATGGATGCCATCACGCTTTTGAAAAACGATCACAAGACGGTTGAGGCGCTGTTCAAGCGTTTCGAACAAGCTGGCGACCGAGCGCTGGTCGAGAAGCGCCAGATTGTTGACCGAATCATCGAGGAGTTGTCGATCCATGCGGCGATCGAGGAGCTGGTCTTCTATCCCGTTGCCCGGGCGACTGTGCCGAAGACCGAAGACATCGCGTTGGAGAGCCTCGAGGAGCACCACATTGTGAAGTGGACGCTGTCGGAGTTGGAGAAGATGCAACCCGGCGAGGAACGATTCGATGCGAAAGTCACGGTGCTCATCGAGAATGTGCGCCATCACGTCAAGGAAGAGGAGCACGATCTCTTCCCGCTCGTTCGCGCGGAGCTCGGTCGTACCGCCTTGAACGACCTCGGTGAGTCGTTGGCGAAAGCCAAGATGACCGCGCCGACACACCCGCATCCGACCTCGCCCGATGTGCCGCCCGGGAACATGGTCACGGGCGCGGTGGGTGGCGTTGTCGATCGGATCGGCGACAACATCAGCGGTATTGCGCAAGGCAGTGTGAGCGTTGCCCAGGACCTGATTGCGCGAATTCTCCACTCGAAGAAGCCGAAGACCTCGCCGGTAGGTAGCTCCGTGGCTCGTAAGCGGGCAACGGGCGTTCGCCGTGCCGCCGATGTTGCTACCGACGGAGCGAAGCAGACCGTCGAGACCGTGAAGGCGGGAGCCAACAAGACCGTCCGTGCCACCAAGGCGGGCGCGAAGGGGACGGTGACGACCGCCCAGAAGTCGGCGCGGTCGACGGCGACTCAGGCCAAACGTGCGACCACCAACGTTCGGCACACCGCAGGAGCCGCCGCCTCGACGACCGCCGCGACCGCCAAGCGGGCGTCCAAGAAGACCGTGGCAACCGCCAAGGGATCGCGTTCCTGACGCTCGATGCATCTCCGGATAAGCGGTTTGCCGACAGCTGAGTTCACGTCGTCGCTCTGAACTGGTCATCCGGATGAATCCGAAATCGATCGCCCTGCACAACCGATCACCCTGCAACGGTCGCACAATGGCGAAGTATCGATGGACAGGCGTCAAAACGCCGCGAGTGGCGAACTGCTCGCTCATGACCACCTGGTGAGCGTCGGCCGAGCCGATCGATGGATCGTGCGAAGGGCCTACCTCGTCGTACCGGCAGGCGTCGCATCAACACTCGCTGTAGCAGCGATTCCGTTTCACGCGCCGGGCACGCCATAGGCTCACAGCATGCCCGACGAGATCTTTGATGTGATCGTTGTCGGCGGCGGACTCGCCGGACTGTCGGCCGCCAAGCTGCTGGTCGCCAACGGCAGCTCGGTCGTGGTGCTGGAGGCGTCGGACGATGTCGGCGGTCGGGTCCGCACCGACGATGTCGACGGGTTCCATCTCGATCGAGGATTCCAGGTGCTGCTGACCGCCTACCCGGAGGTGTCAACGCAACTTGACGTTGGAGCGCTCCACTTGCGGGCGTTCGACCCGGGCGCGTTGGTCTGGACTGGCAAGCGCCTCCACCGCGTGGGTGATCCGCTGCGACAACCGTCCACGCTCATCTCGTCGGCGCTGGCGCCGGTTGGTTCGCTGGCCGACAAGATGCGACTGGCGCGACTGCTGCTCCGACTG
>JAYUWK010000142.1:0-3257 GCA_043753895.1 Actinomycetota bacterium | reverse complement strand
CGCAATCAGGGCCAGACCACCCAGGGGCTGATCGATACCTCCAACGACATCGTCGCCGCCGCTCGCGAGGTCGGATTGCCCGTCAGCGTGACCCTCGCTGCCAGCTTCGGCTGCCCCTATGAGGGCGAGGTTCCGATCGATCGACTGCGTTGGGTCGCCGAGCAGATTGCAGCATCGGGTCCGAGGGAGATCGCCCTCGCTGATTCCATTGGAGTGGCTGTGCCCACTGACGTGTCGGCGCGCGTCGCCGCCGTTCGGGAACTCGTCGGCGGCATCACGCTTCGCTGCCATTTCCACAACACGCGCAATACCGGCCTCGCCAACGCCGCTGCCGCAGTCGACGCCGGGATCCGGGTGCTCGACAGTTCGTTGGGCGGGATCGGCGGGTGCCCGTTCGCTCCCAACGCCACGGGCAACATCCCCACCGAGGATCTCATCTATCTGTTGCACCGCATGGGATACGACACCGGTGTCGATCTCGAGGCGTTGATCGGCAACATCTCGTGGCTTGAAGACGTTCTCGATCACCCGGTCCCCGGCCTGGTCGGCAAGGCCGGCATGTTCCCGAAATGAGCATCATCCGGGTGTCTGCTGCGCAGTTCTCGACCGGCTGTGATGTGGATGAGAACTTGGCGACGACCTTGCGCATGATCGACACAGCGGCCGACCAGCAGCCACTCGTGATCGTGCTCCCCGAGTTCTGCAATCACCTGTCGGTGTACGACGACGGCGACCATGCGTGGTCGGTGGCCATCGATATCGACGGACCGTGGATTCAATCGGTGGGCGAACGGGCTCGTCGCCACACGTGTTGGATTCAGCTGAACTGCACCGTGCGCCGCGCCGGCGAGTCCACGGCGCGGGAACCAACGCCCGGTCGCATCACCAACACCAATTTTGTGTTCTCGCCCGATGGCGTGTTGATGACTGACAACGACAAGACGGTCCTCATGGGAGCCGAGGGGGAGTACCTCTCCGCCGCCGACGAACCAGCGGACCTGATCGACGCAGGCTTCGCCACGATCGGCAGCTACGCCTGCATGGATGGCGTGATCGCCGAAGTGCCACGGGGTCTGGTCCTCCGGGGCGCCACGTTGTTACTGAACAGTCTCAACTCGTTCGCCCTCGACGAGGCGTCGTTGCACGTTCCGGTTCGGGCGGCAGAGAACAAGACGTGGCTCGTTGCGTGCTGCAAGGTCGGACCATTGCTTCCGGCCGACAAGGTCGCCATGTTCTCGGCGGCCATGAACGTTCCGGACGACGCGTTGTGTGGCGCTGGCGAGAGCCAGATCGTGGCGCCCGACGGCACCGTTGTGGCCATGGGGCCACGCACGGGTGAGGCGGTGGTGATCGCCGACATCGATCTGTCCGCAGCGCTCGACAAGCGGCGCCCGGACGGTACCGATGTCCTGGCCGCCCGGCGCCCCGGGGTCTACTCGGCGCTGGCCGATCCGACTCCCCAGCTTGACGATCATCATCGCGGCGCCGAGATCATGGTCGCAGTGTGCGCCATTGCGCCGGCCGTCGACCCGATCCCGTTGGTCCGCGACGCAGTGGCATCTGGAGCGCAGCTGGTGGTGCTCCCCGAGTTCGCCGCCGATGGTCGGGTCCACGATCTTCGTGCCGTGGCCGGTGATGCCGTCATCGTGTCGACCATCCGTGAAGGTGACGAACACGTCGGCATCGCGCTGACAGCGGCCGGCATCATCGGTCGCCAGGTACAGATCCACGAGATCGAGGCCAACTCGCCGTGGCAGAGCAGTCTCGGCAGCGAACTCACGCCCGTTGATCTGCCGTGGGGGCGACTTGCCATCATTGTCGGGGACGACTCGATCTTTCCCGAGGTCAGCCGCATGGCAGCGCTCGCCAGCTGTGACGTTGTCGCCGTTCCGTTCACCCAACGCGAGGCGTGGGAGACACACACCGGCCTGATTGAACGGGCAGCCGAGAACCGGATGTGCCTGGTGGCAGCCAACGCGGCGGGCCACGGCGCCATCATTGATCTCCCGCCCGACTTCACGTTGTGGGCGCCGTCGCGGACCCGTGTCTTCGACGGCACCATCAATCAGCCGGACGTGGTGGAGTGTGCGCCCGGTGGGACGACAATGTCGACCATCCATCCGGAGCGCGCCGTCAATCGGCAGATCTCGAAGGGCACCAACCTGGTCGATGGTCGGCCGTGGAAGCTGGCGACGGCGCTCGTGTCACCCTGGCCAGCCTCGATCATCTAGCGCTCGGGGGCTCCTGGGACATCGGTGCGGGCGGCGCTCCGTCATCACCCCTGGACTTGCGTGACAGGGCGAAGCCGATGCCACCGAGTACGACGACCGCGGCGGCGATGCCGCCGATGATCAGCCCGGTGTTGCTGCTCTCTTCTTTGACGGTCGAGTCCTTGGGTGCCTCGGTCATGACGGCGGCCTTGACCGTTGTGGTGGTGGTCGCAGCTTCGGTGGTGGTCGTCGCGACAACCTCGGTGGTGGTGGTCGCTGCCGGGGCTGCGGTCACCGGTGCGCCGCTCCCGCCGAAGGTGATCTCCTGCACAGCCCAACGGGGGATCGGCATGAACGGCTCCTGGATCGCCACGATGTAGCACGGGCCGGTTTGACCGCAGACGAAGGGCGCGCCGTTGTTGTCGGTGCCGTGGTCCTTCTTCACCGTGAAGGTGGTCTTGCCGGTGCCGTCGGCAGCCACGTCCAGCTTCGGTGCTGCTCCGTACTCGGCAAAGTTCAGTTTGTCGGGAACCGTGGTGAATTCTTTCTGACCGGCGATCACCACCTTGACAGGCTTGCCGCCAGCGCTGGTCGGGGTGAACTTGGCGAAGGTGACATCGACGACGTCGCCGTCGGCGAGCCCATCGAACCTGGAAACGGTGATGGTTTCACCGTCGTGGGTGGCCCCCGCAGGAATCACGAGGAACGCTCCGGTTCCGGCGGCGAGGATGGCAGTGGCTGCGGCGATACGAGCAAGTCGCATGGGTTCTCCAGTTCGGGGTGGAACGAATTAGTTGGTGGAACAGCGTTCCGCTCACAGAAACAATAGTCGGCGATTCGAACCGGATCCGCTTTTCAGGGGAGCAGTGTGACCTTGAGTGCACCGAGCGCCGTAGCGCTGAGCAGCGCCAGCCAGATCACGGCAACGAGCGGCTGCGCACGACGGATGGCCGACCCCATGATCGCCTCCCGTGCTGGCGTCGAACCCTGGCCGACCAACTCCCCGAATGCCGCCGAGAAGGGTCGGAGCAGGAACCGGATGACGAT
>JAYUWK010000141.1:0-3273 GCA_043753895.1 Actinomycetota bacterium | reverse complement strand
TTGTTCGATGGCCCGGGGCATCGGCGCGACACCCCGTTCCCGGGACAGGTCGGCTCGAGCATTCTGTTCGGCCGCCGCGCTGCCTTTGGAGGTCCATTCTCGGATATCGATCAGCTCAAGCCCGCTGATCGGATCACTATCACGACGGGTCAGGGTTCTTTCGAGTTCTCGGTCCTCGACGTCCGCTCTGAGGGTGATCCGGCACCGGCGGCGCCAGCCGCGGGCGCGGCTCGTGTCGTCCTCGTGACAGCGTCAGGCTCGGCCTTCTTGCCCAGCGGTGTCCTGCGTGTCGACGCCGACCTCGTTGGTACGCCTGTTGTCGGAGCGTCGCCCGTCGTGGATGCGGCAGGGCTTCCCGGGCCTGAGCGCATCATGGCCGGTGACGGTCGGACGCTGTGGGCTCTGGCGATGTGGCTGCAGCTGCTGATCGCCCTGTCGGTCGCAAGCGTCTGGACCTGGCACCGCTGGGGGCGAGCCCAGACCTGGGTGGTCTTCATTCCGCCGCTCGTACTCGTGGGCCTCGCCGCGTCCGGTGAGGCTGCGCGCCTCCTGCCCAATCTGTTGTGAATGAGAGCCGACCATGGACAGCGTGATGTCCACTGAGGGGATGAGAGTTGTGACGCACGATGTGATGGAGATCACCGGGCCGGACGGAGCGGGCGGCGCCCTTGCCTCGTTCGCGAACTCCGCTGTGGTGCAGCTCGTTCGGGGCGAGCCGTCCGATCCGAGTGCGGTGGTCGAGGAACTGCATTCCGCGACCGTCACGGTTGACATGACGCGGATTGCAGCTGTCGACGGCGATGTGGCATGGGAGTGGTTGGTCTCGGACATCGAACGAATCGTGCACGCCACCGACGGGTCGTGGTCGATCCTCGTGGTGCCTGAGATCTCGGACTTCGGTGTCGCCATCGCGCATGATCGAGCGACGGAGTTCCGGCGCATCGTCGGAACGATTCCAGGGCTTGCAATCGAGCTGCAAGCGTCCGAAAACGAGGCCACACCTCCATCGGTCGGGGTGCCGTCGCCGGTCGATGCTCGTCCTGACACGTCGCCTCTGGCACCTCCGACACCTTCGGCACCCTCGACATCTCCTGAGCCGTTGTTCGTTCTGCCGCCGCCCACGCTGGAGGGTCCGCATCGCATCACCGAGCCCGTCCGGATCACCGAGGTATCTGCTGCTGTCATCGGGCTTCCACTCCCTGCGGCACCTTCGCTCGCCGACACGCTCATGGACTCGCCGCCCGAGCGCACGCATGCCGAGGCGACGTCGGTGACGGCGATCGCCACTGCCGCTGCAGGGAATCAGATCGAAGCTGACAGCGACCACCGCCGCCCCGCCCGGGTGCGCGTCCGAGAGCGCTCCCGAGGAAAGGTGACATCCCTCCACCAGTTGGCTCCCTTGACGTCACTCGCAGGGATCGAGGCCCGAGACATCTCCGCCTGGTTCGGTTCTCATCAAGTGTTGGATCGCGTTTCGTTGGACATGGCAGCCGGGCAGGTCACGGCTCTGATCGGTCCTTCGGGATGCGGAAAATCGACATTTCTCAGGATCCTCAATCGGATGCACGAGATGATCCCCTCCGCCTCGATGGCTGGCGAAGTGCTGCTCGAGGGACACGACATCTACGACTCCAGCAGGAAGCTGACGGATGCGAGGCGCGAGATCGGCATGGTCTTCCAGAAGCCGAACCCATTTCCGGCGATGTCGATCTACGACAACGTGCTGGCGAGCCTCCAACTCACCGGAGTCAAGGCAACGACCGATGTCAAGGACGAACTCGTCGAATCGTGCCTCTCCAAGGCAGGGCTGTGGCTCGAGGTTCGCGACCGTCTGCGCTCACCTGGTGGCGGACTCTCAGGTGGACAGCAGCAGCGCCTGTGCATTGCCCGCGCCCTCGCCATCCGACCCAGGGTGTTGCTGATGGACGAGCCGTGTTCGGCCCTCGATCCCACATCGACGAGGCGCATCGAGGAGACCATCACGCAATTGGTTTCCGAGGTGACCATTGTGATCGTGACGCACAACATGCAGCAGGCCGTTCGCGTCTCCAACCAATGCGCATTCTTTCTCGCGGAGCAAGGCACCCCCGGCGCCATCGTCGAGCACGGGCCCACTGCGGCGATGTTCGGATCCCCTCAGGACGACCGAACGAACGACTACGTCAACGGGCGTTTTGGCTGAATGACATCTGTTGGCGGCGCATCAGCGAATTCGCGGGCGCTTCCCGGCAGAACTTGAGTGAACAGTTGGTGTAGACGCCCACAGTTCACCTGAGGGCCACCTCGCCGAAAGATCGGGCTGTCACGATCCTCTCGCTTCGATCGTTTCGAGGCACACGTTCGAAGGGACCCCATATCATCATGTTCAAATCCAGCTCGAAGAAGAAACTGGCGTTCGGCCTCGTGGCTGCCGCCACGTTGGGCTCAGCGCTCACCGGCGGTGCGGCCAATGCGGACCCGAAGCAGTACACGGCAGCCGTCGGCGTCGGGTCGGACACGACGCAGGCCGTCATGAACGCACTCGCCGGTTCGTCCAACGGCATCTCCTACCTTCCGGTCACGAGCGGGTCGGCGACGAACTTCCGTCAGCTGATCTCGTTCGACGCCACGCCGCCCGTCGGTGTGAGCGACACTTGCGTCACCGCCAAGCTCGGCGGGCCGACGTTCACTCGCCCGAACGGCTCGGGTGCGGGCCGTAAGGCGCTGTATGCCTCGAGCGGCCTGTCCACCACTGGTTGGACGGGCGCCGGTACGAACCCGACCTGCGCGACTGGCGTGGACATCTCCGGCCAGGTCGACTTCGCCCGATCGTCATCGGTTTCCAGCGCCTCGGGCACGACGGTCACGTACCTGCCGTTCGGTCGCGACGGCGTCAGCTTCGCCTACTACCGCGCCGCCGGTAGCCCTGTCACCAGCCTGACCCGTGCCGAGCTCACAGCGCTGTTCACGACTGGCCCCCAGACGATCGGCGGGGTTCGCGTCGTTCCGTGCGGCATCCAGACCAGCTCGGGGACCTACTCATTCTGGAACGGCGTCACGACGGCCAGCTCCACGACGGAGCCGACTGCAACCACTGAGTGCAACGCATTGCTCGGTGGCAACGTGACCGGTCGCGCCGAGGAGAACGACGGCGCCGCCCTCAAGACCCGCGGTGACCTGCTCGCTGCGCAGGCTGGAAAGTCCGGTGATCAGGTCGTCATCGGGTTCGCAGCTTCGTCGTTCATCGCCGAGTCGAATCTGGTCGCGCCGGGTGCTCCGCCGGCGGGTGTCGGC
>JAYUWK010000140.1:0-3283 GCA_043753895.1 Actinomycetota bacterium | reverse complement strand
GTGATCCTTCCGGAGACACCGATGTCGGCTTTCAGCCACCAACGCCAGGCTTCGGTTCCGTTGATGATCGGGTACAACGGCGACGAAGGGTCATTGCTTGCCCCGTTCTTCCATCCCGCCGGATCCGAATTCGAAGCACCTGCTGATGGCACCACCGTGCAACCGGCCGCCGCCCGCGCGGCATTCGAGCGCTCGTATCCCAGCGCACAGCACGTCGACCGGTTGATGGCCGCGTACCCCGGTCTGGCGTCGCTCGATCCGACTGCGCTTCGCACCCACCTGGGTGACCACATGTTCGGCGTCCACGTCGACCATGCCACCCGGCAGCACTCGAATGCGGGCCACCCGGTGTATCGGTATCACTTCCGAGCGGTGCCACCGTCGAAGAAGCAGACCATCGGGGCATTCCACGCTGCGGAGATCTGGTACGTCTTCGGCACGAAGTTCCCGCTGGTCCCCGTGGCCGACGACGCTCACCTCTTGACCAGCGAGATGGGCGCCCGATGGTTCGCGTTCGCCGCGACAGGTGTTCCCGATGCGGTCGGGCGCGAGGAATGGCCGTTGTACGACGTGGGCGATCCCCAACACATCGTGTTCGATCGCCCGCGCTCGTCGGTGCAACCGTGCCCGCCGCAGCCGGGCCTCGATCTCATGCGCGAACGAATCGACTGGTTGACCGATCTCCTGGCGTAGCGGTGAGCGTTGTGGGCGACGCCCTCCCGTGACCGACCCCGTTCGGGGCGCTCAGGACCCTTCCAGGCCGGCTCGCTCGGGCGTCGCCGACCGTCCGAGCCGGATGAGCACCCAGTCCGCGAGCCGGTGCACCGCCGTGACCACGAGCGCCACGACGAAGATGCCGAAGACCCGTTGATGTCGACGGCGCCGCCGAACACCAGGTCGATTGTCCAGATGAACACGAACTTCGGCGCGAACATCACGAACCACACCCCGAAGGCCATCAGTGCGGTCGAGCCCGGAAGTCCCTGTGACGAAGACGACCGATGATCGCGTCCTTCACGGCGAACGCCGCGCGCGTGAGCACCTCGAGGACGATCGCAGCCAGGAAGACGTAGGTGTGGTTCCGCGCCTCGACGATCGACGTGTGGTCGTCGAAGAACCCCAGTACGAGTGCGTAGATGAGGGTGCCGACGAAGAGTTCCTTGAAAGGGACTTGCTGCGAGGTGAACGAGCGGGTTTCGTTCATCAACGCACTGTATGCGGCACAATCAGGCCGCAGCGGCGCATGCTCCACGGGGCCGTGGCATCACGGCAGCCCGGTGGCGAGGATGGACAGTGGGCCCCGGATCGGGCAATCTTGAGCGTGTCCGTCGTGCCAGCGCTCACAACTCGAATGGTCGATGTCGACGAGTATCCGATAGCGCGACGCATCGTGGCGACGGCGTTCGCAGGAGAACCGTTCGCACGCGGCATGTACGGCGATTCGCCTCTGGACCGGTTCGCCGGACTCGCCGACGACTACGCCACATGGCCTTCGTCATCTCACCCGATGCTGATCGGAGTCGAAGCTGCAGGCCACCTCGTCGGCGTCGCTCTGGCCACACTTCCGGGCGAACGCGGATTGTGTGACGTATTCGACCGGACCGACAAGATCCGTGCGACCAAGGCGGAGCGCATCAACGACGAGTTCCTGCTGCGCTCCCGTCGTTCGCATCTGACGAACGCATTACCACCACACGCGCACATCACGACCGGGGCCACTGACCCGACGTTGCACGGCACCGGGGTGGGTCGGCACCTCATGACCGCACTCATCCACAGTCTCCGATCTCGAGCGGTCGAGACCGTCGTGCTCGAATGTCTGACGCCGCCGCGGGTCTTCTACGAACACTGCGGGTTCGTCCGCGTGCACGAGTTCGCCGATCCGGGAGGGCCTGATCTGCGCGCCGTGCTCATGCGTGCCGACTCCCCAGGCAGCTCGTAGTTTCCACGGGCCGAAGTCGAGGTCAAGGGCTGCAGGGTGCTGACGCGTTCCGTCATCGGTTGGTTCTGGGTGTGTGACGTGTGCGGGTTCGTCAGGTTCCTGCGAGACCGAGGAACACCACGAGAGCACGCGACAGCCTGATCGTGTCGTCGTCGCTCAACTGGCCGATGCGTTCGCCCAGCTTCGAGCGGGGGATCGTTGTGATCTTGTCGACCATCAGCCGACCGGATTCTCGGATGCCGGTCATTTCGTCGGCCTCGACGAGCAATCGGATCAGCGGTGCGTCGGTCGGATCAGTGGTGAACGCACAAACGGTCACCGAAGCGGTGGCGTCGAAGCGGTCGTCTTGCACGATGACGACGGGTCGGGGCTTGGCGACGTAGCCGCTGCCCGCCGACGCGGTCCAGATCTCGCCTCGTTTCACTCGTCGTCGGCCAGCGCGTCGATGAACGCTTGATCGTCGGCTTCGTGTCGGCTCGACGCGATAGCGAGTGACTGTTGGTGCGCCTGCTGGGCGAACTGGGGGGATCGGACGTCGGGAACCCAGATTTGGATGGGCCGGAGCCCTTGTTCGCGGAGTCGCTGGCGGTGAGCGCGGACACGAATGGCGGTGGGTGACGAAGACTGTCGACGAGGGATGCAGCCAATGTTACATGTAACGATGACCAACGTGCCATATGCCGTCGATTGACTCCGTGATTCTGTTGCAGTGCAGTGGGGCCGAACCGGGTCACTATCAGAGACGAGGTCGCAGTGATTCTGCGTGCCGTTATCGGGCTTGGTTTCAGACGGTGAGCTTGGGTTGCGGGTATCGGCGGAGCGCCAGGAAAGCCGTAGGGACGATTCCAGGGATGGCCGAATTTTGTCAACTCTCAGCCTGAACGCCGAGCGCCAGAATCACTCGATACGCAGGCCTGATATCGCCCGGGAGATGACCAACTGCTGGATTTCTGAGGTGCCTTCGAAGATCGTGTGGATCTTTGCGTCGCGGTGCCAACGCTCGACGGGGTACTCACGGGTGTAGCCATAACCGCCGAGGATCTGGATGGCATCCTCGGTCACGCGGACGGCGGTCTCGGATGCCTTCCACTTCGACATCGAGCCCTCGCCGTTCTTGAAGGTGCCGTTCTTGGCAAGCCACGCCGCGCGCCAGATGAGCAGACGGCTGGCGTCGATCTCGGTGGCCATGTTGGCGAGCTTGAACGCAATCGCCTGGTTCATGATGATCGGCTTGCCGAATGCGTGACACTCCTTCGCGTAGTCGAGGGCGTACTCGTACGCCGCACGAGCGACGCCGAGCGCTTGGGCGCCGACGGCGGGGCGGGTGGCCTCGAACGTTGC
>JAYUWK010000139.1:0-3285 GCA_043753895.1 Actinomycetota bacterium | reverse complement strand
ATCTTGGCCCGATCACCGGCGCACTTGCCTCGTTTGGTCACGAAGTTGAAGATGCCGCCTTTGCCCTCAGCGTCACCGGGGTACCAGTTCTGCACCGTGGAGTACTTGATCGAGGCATCAGTGTGGGCGACCAGTTCGACAACCGCGGCATGGAGTTGGTTCTCGTCGCGCTGAGGTGCGGTGCAGCCTTCGAGGTAGCTGACATAGGAGCCCTCTTCGGCAACGATCAAGGTCCGTTCGAACTGCCCGGTCTGGGCCGAGTTGATTCGAAAGTAGGTCGAGAGCTCCATCGGGCAGCGCACGCCCTTGGGGATATAGCAGAACGAGCCATCGGAGAAAACCGCCGAGTTGAGCGCAGCGAAGTAGTTGTCACGAACCGGCACCACCGTGCCGAGGTTCGCTCGAACGAGGTCGGGGTGCTCGGCGACGGCTTCGGAGAAGGAGCAAAAGATCACGCCCGCCTCGGCGAGCTTGACCTTGAACGTGGTCGCGACCGAAACCGAGTCGACGATGGCATCGACGGCGACGTTGCTGAGCCTCTCCTGTTCACGCAACGAGATCCCGAGCTTGTCGAACATCTCGCGCAGCTCGGGGTCGACTTCGTCCATGCTCCCCAACACCGGCTTCGGCTTCGGCGCCGCGTAGTACGAGATGTCCTGGAAGTCGATCGGCTCGTAGTGGGCGTTCTGCCAGTCGGGCACATCCATCGTCAACCACTGCCGATAGGCCTGAAGTCGCCACTCCAACAGCCAGTCCGGCTCGTTCTTCTTCGACGAGATCAACCGCACGACGTCCTCCGACAGACCCTTCGGAATCACATCGGTGTCGATGTCGGAGCTGAACCCGTGTTCATACTCACGGGCCGCGAGTTCGCGGACCTCATTCGAAATGAGGCTCCCGACAGCACCGCCAGCCAGGGGCAACTGCTGCGTCGGTCGGGAATCAAGCTGAGATCTCGTCATGTGAGTTCACTCTCTCTCATCGGTGAGCCGAACGTGTGGCTCGGTCGACATAGTAACAGGAGTTGAGCAAGTTAAATACTGCATAACTCAGGAAGCTCTGTGACACCGGCTACGATGGCGATATGAACACGCCGACCGGGCTGATCTCGCCGATGCAACGCCGCGTCCTGATGATCCTCAAGCGACTCGGTGAGGCCACAGCAGACGAGCTCGCCGAGGCACTCGAGATCTCCGCGAGCGCCGTTCGCCAGCATCTCAACGCGCTCCGATCGGCTGGATACATCGCCGCCACTCAACAACGCGGCCTGCCCGGACGACCCGCCGACGTATTCCACACGACCCAGCTGACCGAGGCGATGTTCGTCACGGACTCGAACGATCTGTCAGTCGAGCTGCTCTCCCTCATGGAAGAGGAGAACCCGGATCTGGTCACCCGTGTGTTCGAACGCAGACGCCGGCGACGTGTCGCCGAGACGACCAGCAAGCTCGCTGGCAAGAACTTCGGCGAGAAGGTCGCCGTCCTGACAGCGGAACTCGATGCGGAGGGCTTTCTCGCCGACTTCGACCAGATCGACTCGAGCCACTATCGAATCAACCTGCACAGCTGCGCCATCTGGACCGTTGCCGCCCGCTACGGACAAGCCTGCTCCACCGAGCTTGACTACCTTCGTGAGCTCCTGCCCGAAGCCACCGTAGAACGCGTCACACACAAGACCGCCGGTGCGCACGTCTGCGCCTACGAGGTCAGCCTCTGACACGTGTGGTCCAGGTGCGAGAGGCCACCGGGACGTCCGCGTCCGCTCCTTGGTCATCGTTTCTCCACGCCGTCGCCAACCCGGCGACGAGCTTCGTTTGCATAGTCGACGGTTCGGGTACAGCGCTGGCATGAAAGCTCTCCAATACGTCAGCATTGGCTCACCTCCGGTAATTGTCGACATAGAAAAACCCGTCGCTGGCCCAGGTCAAGTGCTTTTGAAAGTGACTGCTGCGGGCGTATGTCACTCTGATGAGTTCATTATGAGCCTCCCCGCAGAGCAGTATGTGTACGGGCTGCCGTTGACGCTGGGCCATGAGGGTGCCGGCACTGTTGAGGAGCTTGGTGACGGCGTGACCGAGGTGTCGCTCGGTGATTCAGTCGCAGTGTACGGACCGTGGGGGTGCGGGTTCTGCCACAACTGCTCAGCGGGAAAGGAGAACTACTGCAGCAACGCAACGTCAATGAACATCATGCCACCAGGGCTCGGCTCCCCGGGGGCAATGGCGGAATTCATGCTTGTCGACTCTCCTCGCCATTTGGTTCAGCTGCACGACCTTGACCCCGTCAAGAACGTGTCACTTACCGACGCGGGACTGACGCCGTACCATGCGATTAAGAGTGCTCTTGGCGCCCTCGGCGCGGGGACTACGGCAGTCGTGATTGGTTCCGGGGGCCTCGGCCACGTCGGCATCCAGTTGCTCCGTGCGCTGACGAGCGCAACGGTTATCGCAGTGGACATCGATGAGGAGAAGCTGGCACTTGCGAAGAAGGTCGGCGCCCATCACACGATCCTCTCGAACGACTCCACTGTCCCAGCCATTCGAGAACTCACCCGAAACGTCGGCGCGAACGCCGTGTTCGATTTCGTCGGCTCTCAACCAACAGTAGAGATCGCCGGAGCGATAGCAGCAGTCGAAGGTGAGATCCGGGTCGTCGGCATCGGCGGCGGAGCACTTCGGGTCGGAATCCAAACCACTGCGTGGGATGTCGGCGTCAGGGCGCCGTACTGGGGGTCACGATCGGAGTTGATCGAGGTACTTGACCTTGCTCGAAGCGGCGTCATCGCCGTCGAAGTACAGACGTTTTCGCTCGATGAAGCACCGCGCGCATATGAACTCCTCCGTTCCGGAAAGATCAACGGCAGGGCAGTCATCATCCCGTGACCCACCGTTGAAGTTGCGCCGGTTTCTTGGACACCTGATGACGCGGCAAACCGTGCGGTTCGATCAAGTCGCCTTGGGCTCGTAGGTCCAATCGGGGCGCTTGCGGGCCTGGGTGTCATCGAGGACGAATCGGTCACCGACAAGGTCAACGATCTTGGTCAGCTCCAGCCCTCGTGCTGGACGACGCGATTGAGGGTCGCGCATGTCAGACAATAAGCTCGTCACGACGCGTTGCTCCTGGGACGGCAGGAAGCAACGCGATGCATCGGTAACGCTCGCCAAGCGTGCCGAGATGTCGCCGTAGGCCGCACCCTCGGTGACGCCGTCGAGACCCGACAACAACTCGGTGATCGCTTGACAACCGAGCTTGCACGCCGAGCACTGGCCGCACGACTCGACGCCC
>JAYUWK010000138.1:0-3290 GCA_043753895.1 Actinomycetota bacterium | reverse complement strand
CACCGATCACCATCCGCATGCCAACCGGCGGCGGCATCTTCGGCGGACAAACACACTCGCAGAGTCCCGAGGCGCTCTTCACGCATGTGGCCGGACTCAAGACCGTCGTGGTGTCAAATCCCTACGACGCGAAGGGCCTCTTGCTCTCGGCAATCTTGGATGACGACCCAGTGATTTTCCTCGAACCCAAGCGGGTCTACAACGGGCCGTTCGACGGTCATCACGATCGCCCCCTCGTACCCTGGTCGGCGCATCCACTCGGCGAGGTTCCTGAGGGGCTGTACACAATCGAGCTCGGCAAAGCGCGTATCCACCGGGCGGGCTCCGACCTCACTGTGCTCACCTATGGAACGCTGGTCCACGTGGCACAGGCGGCCGCGGAAGAGTTCGAAATCGACGCCGAAATCATCGACCTTCGCACGTTGGTGCCGCTGGACACCGAGACCGTGATCGCGTCGGTCGTGAAGACCGGGCGTTGCCTCATTGTGCACGAAGCGACGCTCACCTCTGGGTTCGGGGCGGAGCTGAGCGCCACTGTGCAAGAGCACGCATTCCATCACCTCGAAGCGCCGATCACGCGGGTATGCGGGTGGGATACGCCGTACCCCCATGCGTTGGAATGGTCGTACTTTCCTGGGCCCGATCGCGTCGGCAAGGCAATGCGGGGGATCATGACCTCATGAGCATCTTCGGGGTCAAGCTTCCTGACGTTGGGGAGGGCATCGTCGAAGCAGAGCTCATCAGCTGGCTGGTTCGCGTCGGCGACCACGTCATGGCTGAGGTTCCCCTCGCCGAAGTGTTGACTGACAAGGCGACCGTCGAGATTTCATCGCCGGTCACTGGCACGATCACGTTCCTGCGCGGCGAGCCCGGCGAGATGTTGGCAGTCGGCTCCGAGTTCGTCGGCATCGACACCGGCGGTGGCGTCCCAGACTCTCCCGTTGTGGTGGCGGCAGAACCGCCGCTCGTCGAGATCGCATCACCAGCGATCGTCCAGCGCGAACCAACAACTCGATCGAGCGATGAGATCGATTCTCGTCTGCGCGCGACAGCAACGCCGGCGGTGAGGCAACGCGCGCGCAGCCTCGGCATCGACTTGCGCGACATCGTCGGCACCGGACCGCTCGGCCAGGTGACGCACGCCGACCTCGATCAACGGGGGGATGGCATCCCGGCCACATCTCAGTTACGGCCGCCCAGCGACGGCGTGCTCATCGAACCGATTCGAGGGCTACGCCGTCGAATAGCCGAGCGCCTCAGCCAGGCATGGTCCGAAATTCCGCACATCACCTATGTCGACGAGGTCGACGCCACCGAAGTCGAGAAGCTTCGAGCATCACTCAATGACCGCGGGAGCGCGTCCGGAACTCGGCTCACGCTCCTGCCATTCCTCATCCGGGCGCTCACGATCGCCTGTCGAGAGCAGCCTCGCCTCAACGCCCACTACGACGCAGAGTCCCAGTCACTGTCGATCTTCGACGCCGTGCACGTAGGCATTGCAACGCAGACACCGGACGGCCTCCTGGTGCCCGTGCTGCGACACGCCGAAGACCATGCACTGTGGGCCACAGCAACCGAGGTCATCCGGCTCGCCGCCGCGGCACGAAACGGAAGCGCAACTCGAGAAGAGCTTTCCGGCTCGACCATCACCATCACCTCGCTCGGCGCGCTCGGCGGGCTGATGACAACCCCGATCATCAACCGACCAGAAGTCGCGATCGTCGGAGTCAACAAAATGCAGATCAGACCCGCCTGGCGCGACGGAGCAGTGGTGCCCCGGCAGATGTTCAATCTCTCGTCGAGCTTCGATCACCGCATCGTCGATGGTTGGGACGGCGCCACATTTGTCCAGCGCCTGAAAGCGTTGCTGGAATCGCCAGCCTTGCTGTTCATCGACGAAGAACGGGACAGTTGAAGAGAGCAAGGGACTGTCGAGACCTGTCAGGTCTGGCGTGTTCCGGCACCGGGGGAGCAGCGAGGACACCGCACGGTTGAGCCGTCCTGCGCCCTCGACGAGCAGTTCCGCATCCAGCATGCTGAACGACACTCGGACGGCGGTGTTGTCGGTCCGGTCGACGTAGAAGTTGCGGCCGTCGGAAACTTGAACGCCGTGCTGGCGTGCTGCAACGACGGCACGTGATGACGTCACGCCGTCGGGTAGCTGGAGCCAGAGGAAGTAGCCACATCGATGGAGGCAGGTTGGGTGTCGTATCTCGGTAGGCGTCGTCTTCGATGACATGGATGCCGCGGGTGCGGGCTACCTCGAGCAGGTTGTGTTGGCGTGCGAGCGAGAGGCATCGGCCTGTCGGGTTCGCGAATGTGGGAGCGAGGTACAGGACCACGCGTGTGCCACGGCAGCAGCACTGGCGGCGTGCTCGTCGACGTCGTCCGGTGATGGGCCATCGCCGTCCCGATGCCGACGCGATCGCGGCGAGCACCACCGAACCAACTGCGTGCCGATTCCGCGTGGCAAGAACCGTGATCACTCTCGGCGTCTCCCTTCCCACATCCTTCCCAATCGCGTTGCGAATTCGCAGGCGATTGAGCGAAACGGTTCAGCCGAATGTTTCTTGCAAGAGCACGAATGCCCAGCTCACAAGCTCTTTTCGGGCGCCCCCGGCAGGATTTGAACCTGCGACCTGCGGTTTAGGAACCCTCCAGTCAGGACGGGTGTTCGACCAGGTCAGACATGGTGACGAGAGCCCGTCGGGTACTGTCATCCCAAAGCCTTCCCAAAACTGTGGGTCACTCGTGGTCAGTGGCGGCAAGTTGATTGGTGGTCGATGATGGTTCGCCCGATGCAAACGGTGAAGGTCTACGGAGTCCAGGATCGGCGCTCCACCACGCAAGCGAAACTGCCGTGGGTGGTGCGCTACACGATCGACGTTCGCCATCGCGGCAAGTCGTTCCGTACCCGAATTGAGGCTGACCGCTACCGGAGTCTGCTGCTACAGGAAGTCCAGGCGGGCCGACGATTCAACGAGGCCACGGGCGAACCAGACTCGTGGCAGACTCCCTTGTCAGAGGCTCGCGTTCACGAGTGGTCGCGGCGCTGGCTTGGCGAACAGTGGCAGGAGTGGCAGCCACGGACGAGGGCGTCAGCAACCGAAGCACTTGCCCGGTTCATCACAATCGCCGTCGAGCACGGTGCGAAGCCACCGGATGGTCTGCGCGTCTACCTTCAGTCCGCTTTGTCACCCAACACTGAGGGCGAGCGCGATGCCCGGTTCGAGAAGTGGATGGCGAAGAACTGTCTGACGCTCGGCGAGCTCGATCGGGAGCGGATCGCT
>JAYUWK010000137.1:0-3298 GCA_043753895.1 Actinomycetota bacterium | reverse complement strand
ATCTGGGTCAGGTGACTCATCGTCGATTCGCCGCCATACGCCTGCCAGTTGGTGTTCGTCACAAAGCTGACGGCGGTATTGAACGCAATACCGGGAGGGACAGCTGGGACACCAGTTGGGTTGAGCGGTAGGACATCCTGGATTCGTTGCAACAGGTAGAGCCCGAACACCGAGATGGCGCTGAAGGCCACGACCGACAGGGCGTACACATTCCACCGTTGCTCGCGCTTCGAATCGATCCCGCAGACCCGGTAGATCAATCGCTCGATCGGGCCGAAGACCTTGTCGCCACGGCTCGGTGCTGCTTCAGGGTCATCGCGGAACACGGTCGCCATGTAGCGGCCGAGCAGGGGGGCGCCGACGCCGAGCGCCACGAGGAGTGCTGCGATCTGCAGCCAGTCGTCGATGCGCATCAGAACTTCTCCGGGATGACGAGGGCTGCCACGAGGTACCCGACAAGCAACACCGTGAGGATGAGCCCGACGATCTCTTCGCCGCTCATCGCGGCGCTCCAGTCGACGTCGCGATCGGGGTGTGGGCAGGATCGCCGGTCGGGATGCCATCGAGCTCGTACTCGGCGTCCTCGCCGAGCATCTTGTTGCACCCCGCAACCAGCGCCACAGCCATGCCGAAGAACACGATCACGATGAGGACAACGACCAGATCAGCCATGAGGAGATTCCTTTCGTTGGGCCGCTTCCCTGAATGGGTCGACCACGTGGGTCGAGCGGCGCCTCAGCAGGTGTAATCGCGACGCCGGGTGATTGTGAAGGGTCTTGATGCCTTCTTGACGTGTCGTTACGCAACCTTGACGCCGAATTGGTATCGAACTGGTCCGAGACGTCGTAGAACGGACAGATGGAACAACATCGTCTCGGACACGCCAACCAGGTCGACTGGTTCATCGGGCTCATCGGAGCGCTGGTCACCCTCGCAGTGGCGGGAGTCATGGCCTCGGGGAGTGAGCGGGGTACCACGAACTCTGCGTTGGCGGTCGTGCTCGTCGTCGTGGCGGCAGGCGTGCTCGGCGGCCGGCGCGGCGGTGCCACGACGGCGATCGTGGGCGCTCTGGCGCACGACTTCTTCCATACCGTTCCGTACAACACGCTCCGGATCCGGGGCACCGGCGACATCGTCGAAGTGGCGCTCATCCTGGCCATCGGTCTTGTCGTCGGCGAGCTGGCTGGTCGACGACACGCTGCCGCTCGAACGGCCCTGCATCGTCGGGACGAGCTCGACGAGGTTCTCGCCCACGCACAATTGCTCGCCACCACTGCGTCGGCCGCTGACCGGATCACGGTGTCGTGCTCGGCGGTCTGCGCGCAGCTCGGTGGTCGCTCAGCCCGCTACGAGGATGGCCCGGTGCCCAATGTCGGCACCCGGTCGCGCATCACCATGCGGGGTGGTGTCAAGAATCTCCAGTTCCGGGCGCTCGGCAACGGCATCGATCTCGGAGACGGCGACATTGAACTCGAGGTGCACTGCGGCGACCAGATCTTCGGGTACGTCGTGGTGACCCCGACCGCGGGTCGTGCCGTGAGCATCGACGATCGAATCGCGGCGGTCGCCATCGCCACCCAACTGGCCCTCTCCCTGGACCACCTCCCCGCCTGCGCACCCCCCGCCTGACCGACCCGAGTTTCCCGTTCTGGCTGCAAACTCGGGCCGTTTTCAGCCCGAGTTTGCAGCCAGAACGACGGTTTGGGTGGAGTGCGCGAGGATCTCGGCGTGAACGAGATCGGCCGACGTAGTTTCGTGGGACCCCCACGTATCGCACTGGAGCCGAACGGAACTCACCCGTGGCTGGTCGAGGCCATCGAGGCCGGCGGAGGCGTCATCGTCCCACTAGCCGAGGCTGAGGCGATCGTATGGTCCTCACCAACTGGACCAGACGTCCTCGCTACGTCGGTGGCATCTGCTCCTCACGTGCACTGGGTGCAGCTGCCATGGGCCGGCATCGAACCGTTCATCGATGTTCTCGATGACGCCCATCTCTGGACCTGCGGAAAGGGCGTCTACGCCGAGCCGGTCGCTGAACACGTCATGATGTTGGCACTTGCCGGCATGCGTGGCCTCGCCGACTACGCATCGGCCAACACCTGGGCCGCACCGCACGGACAGAACCTGCTCGGGGCGAACGTCGTGATCCTGGGAGCCGGCGGGATCACTGACTCGCTCCTCCGGCTCCTCGGCCCGTTCGGATGCTCGATCACGGTGGTTCGTCGGCGTGCCGAGCCCGTTGCCGGTGCTGACCGGGTCATCACGATGGGCAGGCTCGACGAGGCGTTGGGATCTGCGGATCTGGTGGTGCTCGCCTTGGCCCTCACACCGGTGACATGCGGGTTGTTCGACGCGCGCCGCCTCTCGAAAATGACGTCGACGGCGTGGATTGTCAACGTCGCCCGCGGCGCGCACATCGTCACCGATGATCTCGTGGCGGCGTTGAACGATGGTGTGATCGGTGGAGCGGCGCTTGATGTGACCGACCCCGAGCCGTTGCCCGACGAACACCCGTTGTGGTCGACTCCCAACACGATCATCACCCCACACGTCGGCAATACCCAGGAGATGGCGAAGCCGTTGCTGTCGGCCCGCGTCACCGAGAATATTGCCCGATTCGCCGCCGGTGCGCCGCTGATCGGCATCGTCGACCTTGCATCCGGCTACTGACCCCGTTCGTCTGCGCTTGTTCACGTTCATGGCGCTCGAATCCATGGCGCTTGCGTGCCGCTCGACGCGACCGGAATGCGCCATGAACGTGAACCGCCCCTCAACCGGCTCGCGGCACCTCGATCACGAGCGCGCCGCCCATGCCTCCGCCGGCACACAACGACGCCACCCCGAATCCGCCGCCGCGTCGACGGAGCTCGTGCATCAGTGTCACGATCAACCGGGCACCCGAACACCCCACCGGATGACCGAGCCCCACAGCGCCCCCGTTGACGTTGACCCGCGCAGGATCGAGGTCCAGCACCTTGATGCAGCCGACCGTCATCGACGCAAAGGCCTCATTGATCTCGATGAGGTCAATGTCATCCATCGACAGCCCCGCCCGCTCGACCGCGCGGGGTATGGCGATCGTCGGCGCCAAACCGGTTCGCGCCGGGTCGACGCCGCTCGCCGCCCAACTGCGCACGTAGCCCAGCGGCGTCAAGCCGTTGGTGGTCGCGTACCCCCCCGAGGCCAGCACCATCGCCGCGCCTCCATCGTTGAGCGGCGACGAGTTGCCCGCGGTGACCTGTCCACCCTCGATGCCCGACAACACCCGTAGCGACGCCAATTTTTCGAGCGAACTGTC
>JAYUWK010000136.1:0-3314 GCA_043753895.1 Actinomycetota bacterium | reverse complement strand
AGGGTGCCCCCGATCAGATCCTGGAGAACCCGCGGGAGGCGCGCACCCAGCAGTTCCTCCAGCAGGTGCTCCGGCCCATGGAGGACTGACCTATCCAGGAACCGGGGTTTCGTCCTCGCTGAACGAGTACGTACCCTTACCGCATCGTTTCGCCCGGTACATCGCCTGATCGGCCACCCGTACCGCCATCTCGGGATCGGCGTTCTGGCCGGCCATCGATATGCCGACCGAAGCGCCGACGACTGCCGCTCCACGTTCGGTCATGATCGGCTCAGACACTGCGGCGACAACGCGATCAGCCAGTTCTGCTGCCAGTGCCGGATCCTCCACCTCATCGCAGAGGATGACGAACTCGTCGCCCGCCAAGCGGGCGACGGTGTCGGCGTCGCGAACCGCCCTCACCATGCGGTGCGCCACCTCGATCAGGACCTGATCGCCGATATCGTGACCGAAGTTGTCATTGACCGACTTGAACCCGTCGAGGTCCACAAAGAGGATGGCGACGCCAGCCGTCTGACGGCGATGCAGTGTCTGGGCGAGGCGATCGAAGAGCAGGGTTCGGTTGGGGAGACCAGTCAGTGCGTCGTGCAGCGACCGTCGTTCCAGCTCGGCCTCGCGTTCGTGGCGCTCGGTGATGTCATGCGCGGTGATGACCGTCCCGTGGACGCCGGGCACGTCGGGGAGCGCTACTGCGGTGATCTCCATGTGGCATTCGAGTCGCTTCGCTGAATGGAACCGGAGTTCGAAGCGATTCGTCACATTCGGATGGGTGATGGCCTCGTGGATCCGGTTGGAACCCTGCTCGACATCATCGGGATGAATGAGGTATCGCTCGATCGGGTGACCCACGACATCATCGAGCGGCCAACCCAGGATCCGTTGAACCGACGGGCTGGCATAGGTCACAACCTGACGGTCGTCGATGACCACAACGACATCGTTGGTGTTGGCAACGAGGGCGCGGAATCGTTCCTCACTTGCCCGAAGCGCCGACTCGGCGACCCGTTGCGCAGTGACGTCCAACCCCGACAGCACCACAAACGCGGTGGCACCTGATCGGTCGCGTTGAGCGCTCGCCGTCCAGCTCACCGTGCGGGTTCCGTCATGGCATCGGAGTTCGGTTTCGATCGCCCAGCGTGCAGAGCGGCTCGAGTGCTCGATCAGCGCTGGTCCGAACACCGATGGATCGGTCACCGGTGCCAGCACATCCACCAAGGGTCGACCGACGACTGTCCCACTGACAACATCACGGAGATAGCGGGTTACCGCGCCATTGACGCGGACAACCGCCGATTGCCGATCGACGACGATGCAGGGCACCGCCGTGTCATCCATGGCGGAATCAGAGCGGGAGGCGTCATTGCGGGGCGTGGCGGCGGTCGTCTCCTGCAACGGTTGCACCACGATCACCAGCCCGGTGAACGCCTCGTCACTCACGCTCGACGCCACCAGCTCAAGTCGGATCCATTCGCCGTTGGCATGCATGAAGCGCAGCGTGATGGGCTCCGCTGGCCCGACACGGCCGGCCGTGCCCACCATCGATATGAGCACCGCTTCCAGGTCATCGGGATGCACGAACTCGACGACATTTCGACCCAGTTCCCGTTCGGTGTACCCCAGCACGGCATGAGCCGCGGCCGACATGTACCGGAACGTCCCCGTCTCGTCGACCGCAGCGATCACGGCTGGAGCGCTCGCCAAAACCAGCGCTTCGAGGGCAGTGTCCCGGAGTGCGGGAGTCATCGGGTTCATCCAGCCGCCAGGTCAACGTCGATGAATCGGATACCCCGACCATCCTGCGCTTTGGCCTCGTACATGGCCTGGTCGGCCAACCTCAGCAGATCGGCCGCTTCCAACGGCCCGTCAGCCCGGCCATGGACCATCACCAGACCGATGCTTGCGCTCACCGACGCCTCGGGTCCGCGCGACAATGGCACGGGGATCTGAACCTGCTCGGCGATGCGCTGGGCGAGCGTCTGAGCCAGCGCCGCATCCTCGACGGCGGGACACAGGACGACAAACTCGTCGCCGCCGACCCGACACACCAGGTCACCGTGGCGGACCGACTCGCGCAACCGCAACGCAACCGCCACCAACACTTCGTCACCGGCTTCGTGACCCCAGGTATCGTTGACGGCCTTGAAACGATCGAGATCACAGAACGCCAAGGCCAACCCACCATCGAAACGACCCGACGCCCGATTCAGCTCGTAGGTCAAGGCATTGAGAAGGCGCGCTCGGTTCCCGAGACCGGTCAGCGGATCGTGCACCGCGCGATGGGCGAGGAGCCGCTCGCGCTGTACACGGTGGGCGGTCATCAACACGATCCGCGCCGCAGCCTCCAGCAGTGGGCTGTTGCCTTCGTCCCAGTAGCGACGCGCCTCGGGGGTATGCCACGACACGGTGAGCATGCCCAGGACGATTCCATCATCGTCAACAACTGGCTGCTCGACGATGCCGGACACCGAGAGGCCCAGCGATGCGCGCAGCCGCGAGGGGTTGTCGACACACAACGCCTGGGTCACAGCGTCCTCGTCGCTCGTCGGTGCGGTGAGTTCATCGGTGGCGCCCGCCCTGATCCATTTCCACGAGGTGACCTCATCGAACGCAGCGCCCACAGCGACCACCATCACCTCGTCGGCATCAACGATCTCACCCAGTTTCCAGATCACGTTCGCCACTGCGTCCTCGAGATCGTCAACAGAGACACCGGCACACTCGGCGCCAATGCTCAGCGTCGCCTGTTCCAGCTTTCGCCGCCGTTCGGGCAGATCGTGGAGATGGGTGATGTCGCGGATGGCGATCACCATTCGACCGTCATTGTCCTCCGGCGAGTTGTAGGTCATGACCTGGGTGTGGATCCACGAGCCGTCAGCGCAGACAAGGCGCAGCTCGATGGCCCCGTGATCACCGGGATGCAGGCCCGCCTCCAGCAACGAACCGAAGGTGTAGGCGTGGTCGTCGGGGTGCACGAGCTCCAGCGCCGACCGACCGAGAAGATCCGCTGCTTTCCAACCACCGATCCGTTCCACCGACTCGCTGATGAGCGCGATGTTGCCATGGCAGTCCAACACCAGGGTCACATCGGGGTGGTAGCGATCGGCAATGTCACGATCGCTCAACGGCGATGTCACGAATCCGTTCACCATCTCTAGATCGGCTGATCCGGCGCTTTCTTGAACGATGCGAAGGCGACCACGATCGCCGCCAGCTCTGCGCCGCAGTCTTCCTGGAGGAAGTGTCCACCGCCGACCATCGTCGTGTGGGGTTGTCCCGCTGCTCCGGGAATACGCGATGTCAGCACGGCATCGGCT
>JAYUWK010000135.1:0-3315 GCA_043753895.1 Actinomycetota bacterium | reverse complement strand
CGCTGCGAGCCAGCACAATGTCCAGCAAACTGTGGCGAACTCACCGCCCCCTTGCACTCGCCGACCTTGGTGAACGGAGCATCACCAAGGTGCCGGTTGGGGCATGCTTACCGGCGGTCGACTCGCACCTATCTGCGGATCTGCACTCCCTCCGGTCTCGACAGGCCGCTCGCACGACGGGTGACTATCGGGTGCGCGGCTTGGGCCGAAGCAGCACGCGAGCGTCTCGTCGTTGATGGTGAATACGTGCGGCGATATGTAGCACTGTGTGGTATGACGAAGTATGATCACACCATGACCGTCGAACGACTCACCGTGTCGCTGGAATCAGAACTTGCGATCGCCGTCCGCGAGGCTGCAGACGCAGACGAGCAGAACGTCTCCGCTTGGCTCGCCGACGCTGCGCGCCGCCAACTCGCCAACCGCGGACTTCGTGACATCGTTGCGGCCTGGGAACACGAGCACGGCGCCTTCAGCGCTGACGAGCTCGCTGCCGCACGCGCGCTCGTAGACGGATGACCACACTCGTCCTGGACGCTGGTGCGCTGATCGCGCTGGACCGCAACGACCGCGCGGTCTGGGCGATGCTGCGCAACGCAGCCGACGACTCCGCTGAGGTATCGGTACCCGCAGGCGTGATCGCGCAAGCGTGGCGCGACGGGAGCCGCCAAGCGCTCCTCGCGCGGGCACTCGCACACTGCGACGAGGTCCCGCTCGACGGACAGCTCGCACGGGCCACGGGGCTGCTGTGCGGACAGGCCGGCACCGCTGACATCATCGACGCGTCCGTGGCGGTGATCGCAGCCGCCCGAGCAAGAAGCAGCGCAGTGGCCCTCGTCACGTCCGACCCAAACGACCTCAGACACCTGCTTCAAACGCTTGGCGCATCGGTTCGACTCATCACAGTCTGACCCCGAGCGACAAATCGCACCGGGATTAGCTCGCGTCACGGTTGGGCCGTGGTGTGGCGCGCCCGTTGACCAGAACTCCGGGATTCCGTGCGCCTGTTATCGGGCGGTTCTCAGGGCGATTTCTTCCTTGCCAATTGACCGAGACGGCGCAACGATTGGTTGTGGCGCGTCCAATTATGCGGATCTCTGGGCCGACGCTCGACTCGAGCGATCCGATCGCTCCCGCCGAGTTCTACGAACGACTGCCCGGTTGGCCCATCGTCGCCCGGGAGGGCATGCGACTGGGGAGCCTGTCAACTGATGGATGGGCGATGCTGCGTTCTCCGGACGGCAGCATGAAGATCGAGGTCCAGTGGGAGCCGAACCACCATGCTCCGACCTGGCCCAGCCGAGGCGGTGAGCCAACGATGATGATGCACTTGGACATCGGAGTCGCCGGCCTTGAGTCCGGCGTGCTCTGGGCGGTCGAGCAGGGCGCGCGACTTGCCGACCATCAACCGCAAGATGACGTCCGCGTGATGATCGACCCCGACGGTCACCCGTTCTGCCTGTTTCCGGATGACACGCTCTGACCGGACTCGGCGCCTGGCCGTGATCCTGGCGTGGAACTTCGGCCGCAGCGCGGTGGTGGTCGATCAGTCAGAGGATGTTCTGATGCGAAGCGTTATCGGGCTACATCTGCATCGCGCACTTGGGAGCATTTGGTCCTGGTTACGACCAGTCTTGACCAAGATCCAGTTCGAGTGAGATCAACTCGACTGCGCCGTCGGGCGCTCGTTGAGCAGACACGGTGTATGCCCGAACCAGGATTCCGATCGACATCATCAGCCGATAGTCGCCACGTCCAGCAATGAGCTCCGGGAGTTGGTCGAACCCGGTGGCGAAGCCATCAATGATCTCGACGAGTTCGAACGCCTGGAAGTCTGCCCTCGACGGTTGACCGAGCGACCCTCGCTCGGGTCGCAGCTGGCGGTCGAGGTCCTCGAAGAACGAGATCGTTACTCGAACGGTGAGCCGTTCCTCGCTCACCTGGCCTCTGCGTCGGCCTTGGCGATCATCACCTCGAGCTTGGCTCGGGTTCGCTCAAGCAATGGATCGCCTGCCATCGCATCCAAGTCGGTGACGATGCTCGCGTCGAACAGCTCATGACGTTCGGCCGGTGACATCTTCTCGAGCTCAGCTGCAGTCCAGATCTTCTCGGCCATGCGTTCAAACTAGCGTCAGCGACCTGGCGGGCGCGTGCGACTCGTCCCCAAGTACGGAGGCGGTAGCGGATCCGTACGGAGGCGGTAGCGGATCCTCCGATCGACAGATGTCAGCGGGATACTGCGGTACCGCATAAGGGGCCGCATTGTGCGGGATCGTCGTAGATGTCACCCGGATTACTGCGTGCCGATATCGGGCGGCTCGGCAAGCACGAGACGTACGCAGCTGAAGTCCCACGGGCCGTCTTTTACCAACTCGACCAGTGGCCAGAGGTTCGGTACGAGTCGGAACTCGATCCCAGCCTCACGGTGGGCATCGACCAGGTTGCCCATCGCAGTGACTTCGACAGGCTCGACGACCTCGTCGCTGATCCATTGTCCCGACGCCTCGGGCCAGGGGGCGAAGTCACTGGCGTTGAAGTCATACCGATACAGCTGCGTAGTGCGCATGCGGTCGAGCCAGCTGGTCTCGATGGCGTGGAGCCGGTGCGCGCTCGTCGCCAGTCGTCGGCGGAACTGGGAGGCCTCGTCGAGCTCGCGTGGCCATGCCGTTACGCGTGGACAGTTTCGAGGGAACCAGTAGAGGGGTGAATGCTCTGGGTCGATCGCCCAGACCGCAGGGCGCTGCTTTGGGTTCGTTTTCGGGACGTGGGGCTCGAATCGAGCGATCGTCGGATCCTCGCTGAGTGGTGAACGATCGATGCGGCCACGGACCCAGCATCGCAGTCCGAAGCCCATCTAGCCGAGCACGGTGTGGCGCTCGACTTGGGGCGATCCCTGTCCGTGATACTGCGGCGCACCGTGGAGGCTGTTCCCGAATGGCGTCTTCGATCTGCGGGTCGAGATTCTGCGTGCGGATATGTAGCGCGCGGTAGTTCGGGCTGGGTGGGTGACGGCAGCTTCAAGTTGGGCACCTACTCGGTGTTGCGTTGTTTGGCCCAGCGTCGCGACCATTGGTCGAGAGGTTCGAGGGCCGATCCGAGGTCCGCTCCGAGCGAGGTGAGCGCGTAGTCGCCGTTGTCGTCCTTGGCGATAAGCCCGGCCGTGTGAAGTTCGCTCAAGCGCTCGTAGAGCACGCTCGAGGACATCTCGTCGCATCGCTGGCGCAGCGCTCGAGCACCGAGAGGTCCGCTGCGGAGCTCCCAGAGCAATCGCAGCGCCCACCGCCGACCCAACAGGTCGAGGGCGGCCATGAGAGG
>JAYUWK010000134.1:0-3317 GCA_043753895.1 Actinomycetota bacterium | reverse complement strand
ACTGGGATGTTCACTATCTCGCCGCGCATGTGATCGGGGGGAACAGGTTCGCCTCTCACATCCTGGGAGGGATGCCAGCGATGGAAGCGATCGAGCAGATCATGACCACACCGCAACTCGGCGACGACCCACGTGGGGCGTGGGCGTCGACATCTGAGATGCAGGCCACAGCATTCAACGCTGACGCCGCCCTGGAACGGCAGATCGATCATCCGCTTGGTCAGATCTCGGGTCGCGAGTTCTTGGCCTTCCGCGTCTTCGACATCACGTTGCACGCCTGGGACCTTGCGCGTGCGATCGGTGCGGATGAACAGTTTGCCCCGGATCTCGTAGATGTCGTGTTGAACATTGTCGAGAACGGGCCTCCAGGCATGGGCTTCGGAATCACCGCACTTGGCCAGGCTCCTGCGAGCGCGTCGGCACAAGCGAAGCTTCTCGATCTCACCGGACGCATGCCGACCTAGCACGCGCCGAACTGCCGCTCGGTGCTCGTTGTTCTGCATCGTCGATTGCCCTTGCATCGTGAGCATCGAGCGTGCAATGTGCGCTCGCGGTGCGATGATCGGACTATGGTCTCGTGCTTCTCACACCTGAGCGGAGGGACCTTCCAATGAGTAATCGGTGGGCGCGTAGCTGGAACTTGGCGATTGCGGTGCTCGTGGCGCTGGCGATACTCGTGCAGGTGTGGATAGCGATTCGCGTCAGCGCCACGCCGCAGGGTCACGCCGTCGGCACGCTACGCGGTACCCCAACGGCCAACAGAGTGCTGCGTGTCTTGAGCTTCTTCACGATCCAAAGCAACATTCTCAGCGGCGTGACTTCCGCGCAGCTTGCCCGCAACCCCAACCGCGACGGCCGAGCATGGAGAGCGGTACGGCTCGCTTCGCTGTTCGGAATCACAGTTACCGGGATCGTCTACGGCACGGTCTTGGCGAAGATCCATGACCCGCACGGCTGGCAGGAGACGACCACCAATACGTTGTTCCATTACATCGTGCCGATCATGATGGTCGTCGCCTGGTTGCTGTTCGGCCCCCGTCGTCGAATCGAAGGTCGAACAATCGCGTTGGCTATTTTGTGGCCGGTCGCTTGGTTCACCTACATCCTGATCTACGGCCGGATCACGAAGTGGTACCCGTACCCGTTCGTCGACGTCGTCACCCACGGCTACGTCCGCGTCGCAGTCAACGCCGTTCTCGTCGTCGCTGTCCTGCTCGCCGTCACGAGCTTGTACTGGTTCGGTGATCGACGGCTCCGCTCAACAAAAGTCTCGATGAGTGTCGGAGACGACTGAGGACTGCGAGCAGAATTGCCGCTCGGATCATGCACAAGAGCGCCGCGATCGGGCATTCTGCGCTCATGCCTGATGAGGATGAACTGTCCGCGTGGGAGGCAAAATATGATGCATCGCTGAAGGCGGAGAGCGATCGAGCTGCGGCTGAGGAGACGAAGGCTGGCTTCGCCAGCGCCGACCTCATGGCGGTCCGAGGGTATGTCTTCCTCGTTGTTCTGGTCGTCGGCGGATTTGTCGGCTCGATCGCGCTCCTGAGGACCAGCTATTGGCTGTTCGTCATTTTCGGGGTAATGCTCTTCGCCGTCATGGCTGCCGCGACCCTCAGTTTGGCGACGCTCTTCTTCAGGGATGGTCGTTAGCGGCGGCGGATCTGCCGCTTGGCGATCGTTGTTCTGTGCCGGCGAACGCGCTTGCGCTGCGAGCGTCGAGCGGGCATTCGGCGCTACCTAGTGGGAGCGGTACACGGAGACATGGGCGAGGCTTGCCGTTCCGAAGGGCTCGCGCCGCCACGACGCGCAACGCTCAGCGAGTGTGAGATCGGCGAGTCGGGCCATGAGGTCCATCTCGCCCGGCGTGATCAGCCGGCAAACGATCGGAGTGAATCGGATGCCGTCGGTGGTGAGCCGCACGTGGTTCTCTGTGAGCAGCTGTGTCGTGGGGTCGTAGCGGGCAACGTCGAAGCCGACCTCATTGAGCTCGACGAGTTCGGCTCGGACGTAGTCAGGTTTGTCTGGCGGAATCCACGCGTGCGGTAGCGCGGTCTCGACGACGAACGCTCCGTCGGCGTCGAGGTGGCGCGCCGCGTTCTCAAAGCACCGCACCTGATCGTCTGCGGTGAGCAGGTTGAAGATCGTGTTGTAGACGAGGAACACCAACGCGTATCGGTCGCCCATGTCGACGGCGGTCATGTCGCCGATCTCCACTCGAAGCCGGTCGCCAAGTCGGCAACCTTCATGTCGACACCGACCGATACGTCGAGATCGACTACGTCTACGTCGAGCTGGAGGCGTTCCCCGACAACTGGTCGGCGATCCTGTCTGACTACCTCAACAATCTCCGCAGTGCACTCGACCACGCGATCTGGGAGATGTCGGTTGCCAACCTCGGACGCGAGCCCGACAAGCCGAGCATGGTGTACTTCCCGATCTGCGAGACGCAGGCAGCGTTTGCCAAGCAGGCGAAGACGGCGCTTGCTGCGCTCACGGCCGACCAGATTGATCGAGTCCGATCTGTACAGCCCTTCGTGGACCTTCCACCGAACTCTCTACCTATCGGAGAGCATCCGCTGCTTGTCCTTCACCATCTGAACCGGATTGATAAGCATCGAGAACTCCATCTCGTCCGCCGATTCTTCGGCGACTTCGCAGTCGAGTACGACCCAACGCCTCCGCACTTCACCGTGTCATACGGCGACGACGCCGACCTTGTCCACGGCTCCGTACTCGCCTCTGTCCGATTCCTCCGGCCTCCGCAGGACATCGCCCAGGAGGGACTGCCGGTCCGTCAACAGTTGATCCACGGCGAAATGATTGCGGCCACCTTTCACACGCCTGACATCGTGATGCACGACATCGTCAACGCCATGTACAAGTGGACTCTGCGAGCAGTGTTCACCGTGCGAGAGCAAGACGAGCAGTGACCGCGAACGAGGATCCCCTGTCTGCTCTTGGCCCACAACGCGGCGATCTCGGCGACGATCTTCGGGTCGGTTTCACGCCGGGCCTCGCCAGCGACCATCACGTCGAAGCCTGCGGTAGCGACACTGATCGAGCAGCGCGGGTCGCGGGCGACGTTCCTCGCCTTTCGGGTGCGTTCTCCGGTCTGGAACCAGCATGAACCGGCATGCCAGAGCGCTCCCACCCTCGTGACGTGCGGGCTGCCGTCGACGTCGAGGGTCGTCAGCCAGAACGTCGCGCGGTTCGGGGAGCGTGGGTCGTCGTGCGTCAAGAGGTCGGCGACCTGCGTCTCAACGTGGGACCATTCGAGCGCGGGCAATCCATCGGCCTCACCAAGGTTGATTGTC
>JAYUWK010000133.1:0-73900 GCA_043753895.1 Actinomycetota bacterium | reverse complement strand
GTTGACGGTTGTAGAAGATCTCGATGAACTCGAACAGGTAGGCGTGCGCTTCGGCTCGTGTCTCGAAGTGGATGCTGCCGCGGATCCAGGCGATCTCGGTCTTCAACCGTGCCCAGAAGGTCTCCATCGCGGCGTTGTCGTACGCGTCGCCGGTCGAGCCGAACGACAACTCGACGCTAGTGTGTGGTGAAAGGTGTGGTTTTGGTGCGTTCGATCTGTTAGACGCCTGCGAGTCCGAAGACCCCCTACGGAGTCCTTTCGGCACCAGTCGCACTTGCCACGTCAGTCCCTATCGACCTCGCCGTAGGCCGATCGGGTGCTCGTCCCACGTCATCGTCCGGCAGAGCGTTTCGGCAGGCGCGCTCGTCAGTAGCGACAGGACCGAGGGCCTGTCGTGAGACCGCCCGCTCCGCAGTGGGCAACTTCGGCCCCGCCCAAATTGGTGCCACATCGCGGCGAACCGGAGCACTGTGCGGCGAGCGCCTCTGGCCCGTGGCCGCCGTCCCGCTTGCTGCGCGACGACTCACCGGTGCTGAGCTTGCCGCTAGGTTTCCCCGAATCGAGCCCGACGTTCCCATGGGTGGTTATGGGTGGTGCGACGACGAGGACTCGGCTGGTGGTGCGGCCGTTGCTTGTGTCGGTGGAGGATACAGCCGCGCTGCTGGGCATCGGGCGCACGACGTTGTATGAACTGATTCGGCACGGCGATGTGCGGCCCATCCGGATCGGGCGCTGTGTGCGCATCCCGCAACGAGAGCTGGAGGCGTACGCCGACCGTCTGATCGGCGAGACCTGGAGCGACCGTTGACGAGTATTCGACGCAAGCGCACGTGCCGCTCACTCTGCCGTGACGCGCAAATCCCGGCGGCTCCTCAGATACGGGGGAAAACGCCGGGATCACTTTCCTCGCCTAGTGGCTCGGACACGATCAGTATCACCGCTCTGCGTCCAAAGATCAACCGGGTTGATCGGAAAGGAAGATCTCGTGGACATGGCGGGCGACCTGCTTGGCGAAGTGGCCACCGGCCCCAACTGCCCAACCCAATGCGTCGGGGAGCGCAAGCAACGGCTCGTCGCTTGAACCTCGGTGCGAATACGTCGGCAGATCGCGACCGGAGGCCCGCATCACGCTTCGCAGAACCCGACGGTCGTTGAGGTCACGATGCACCCCGCGACTGTCCAGTACGAGCACAGCCACGGTTGGGTTGATGACGGCCAGCAATTCGATGAGACATCGCTGACGAGCCGGTTCCTCGTCTCGACCTCGCCGTTAAGGCGCACCGATCGTGGTCGCCGAAATCGCGAGGCGCGTCATCGCTGTCAGTATCTGGCGACGCCGAGCGTCGCCTTCAGACAAGAAGTGCAGACGTTGACGACCATCTGGCAGCATCGAGCGAAGGGCGAGGGTGACCGAGCCGAGATCGCGTGCAGACACCTCGACCATCGTCAGTCTGTACCAACCGTCGGACCGGACGCTCTCGTCGATGAACCCGTGCGACACCGTCACTTGGCGACCAGCAGCCCTGCCGCTGCGGCTGATGCCTCGGCTTGCTGGCCGGGCATGACGTGGCCGTAGGTGTCGAGCGTGAAGCTGACCGAGGCGTGGCCGAGACGCTCGCTCACGACCTTCACATTGATGCCAGCAGCGAGCAAGTGCGAGGCATGCGTGTGGCGCAAGTCGTGCAGCCGGATCACTGGCACATCGGCCTTTCCGACCAAGCGGTGGAATGCCTGGCCGACCGAGTCGGGGCGCATCGGGTCGCCGACATCGTTCGTGAACACTCGATCATCGAACGCGCCAGTGAGGTCGACGCGGGCGAGCGCATCACGCTGCGTCTGTCGGTGTGCTTCGAGCAGCGCGGCCGTTTCGGCATCGATGTCGATCGTTCGGCGGCTTCGACGAGTCTTGGGTGCGGCGACGACCTCCTCGCTATCCACGACGGTGACGGCCTGCCGAATGCTCACGTGGCCGAGACGGAAGTCGACGTCGCTCCATCGCAGACCGATCGCTTCGCCTCGCCGCATCCCGGTGAGGGCCAGCAAACGGAACAGCGCCTCGTTGCGATTGCCGACGATCGAGCGCAGGAACTGAGACAACTGCTCAGGCGTCCACACGGTCATCTCCGGGCCCTTCGACCGTGCGGTAGTCAACGACGGCGCATTCGCCAATCGAGCGACGTTGCGAATCACCACGCCCTTACGCTCGGCGTCGTTGAGCATCTTGTTCAGCGCGGCGTGCACGTGGTGCACCGACGTCAACGACAAGCGACGACCGTTCGCCCCACCGCCACGAAGCAACTCTGCGTACAGCGAGTCGAGGTCGGATGCCTTGACGTCTTGCAGGGCAACGTCGCCGAGTCGCGGCGCAACATACGAGTCGATGATCCGCCGGTAGCCGTTGAGCGTCGTTGCCTTCCGGCCCTGATTGGCGAGACCATCGAGCCACGCGTCGGCGAAGCCGCGCACGGACAGCTTCGACGACTCGACGAACCGACCGGTCTGATGCGCAGCTAGCAATTCGACCAGCGACGTCTGCGCGTCCTTCTTCGTTCGGAACGTGCGCTTCATCTGTCGGCGCTTGCCGGCCTCGTACCAGGCGACGTGCGCTACCCACGACAACGCGCCACTGGGCGTCTCTCGTCGGTAGACAGTGCCGTTGCTCATGCCGCGAGCGTACCGACTCTGCTACCACGCTGCTACCACGACTCGATTCGCAACGGCGAGGGAGTCGCTCTAAGTGCTCTGAACTGGTAACTTGCTGGCGCCCCCGGCAGGATTCGAACCTGCGACCTGCGGTTTAGGAAACCGTTGCTCTATCCCCTGAGCTACGGGAGCGTGGTCGTTTCCGACCTGCTTGTGGGCTCCCCCACGCTACAGACCACGCCCCCTCAGAACCACGGACCTCAGCCAGACCCCATGTCCTTGGGCCACAGACGCTGAAGCCGCGCCTGGCAGGCCGTTGCTCGACGACGGCTGAGTCACGAGGTCACGAGATCGAACGGACACCCAGCCGGTAAGGACCCGCGATCCCGTCGACGAGATAGAAGGCGACGGTCACGATGCGGGCCGGATCGAGGGGTTCGCCCGCCGCCCGCGGTTGGAGGAACCGCCCCACCGGTTCGAAGGATTCCCACAACAGGTCCACGTCGGTCGGTCCGGCCACCGATGTCGAGAATGATCGGATCCAGCCACCGGAGTCTTTGTCGGTACGCACTTCGAGGGTCCACGTACGGCCATCCCCATCGACCTGAAGGCGTATCCCCGGACGGCCGGCCCAGTCCAGCGCGACCTGCGGCTCGATCATGGGACTACGAAGCGATGCGAAGCCGCCACCATTGGCGAGCGACAGGTCGCCGGCGAACACGAGCATGCCATCGGACAACGCCAGCTCGCCGCTCGATACGCCGCCCATGACGGTGTCGTTGGTGACCCGCCAGCCGTCCGTGCTTGCGGGAGTGAGGAAGTCGAACACTGACCCGCTCGTCGTGGTCGTCGTTGCCGGCAGGGGTGTGGCCGTGGCCACGGCGATCGTCCCGCTCGCAGAGGTGGTCGCTGCAGCTGTGACCAAAGGGCTGGTCTCCATGGCGCCGGCACCGCGCTCGCTACCACCACATGCGGTTATCGCTGCGAGAGCCAGAGCGAGGACAGTAGCAATCGCCGCACGGGGACTCACACACATCGTCATGCGAGCAATTGTCCCATACCCAGGTCAGTAGCTGAAGGTGGTTGCTCCGTCGCCAATCCATTCCCACATCGGCACGGTGCCACCGATGGTCGCACCTTCGATCAGCGTGGCTGGGTCGAGGTTCTTGGAGTTGAAGCAGATTGGACAAACCAAAAACACGCCCCCAGCAGCAACGTAGCGATCGAGGAGGGAGGGGATGGACGGGCAGCCCTCGCAAGCCGTACCCATGGCCACACCGCTGGTAACGAGCCGGACGGCTTCCTTCGTCAGGAACATCAGTGTGGGGCGGCCGGACTCAGCAGCGCCTACGGCAACGAGCAAGGCCACCGTCACCTTCTCTGCATCCTCGAGGCCGGTGGTGAGACTGACGACTGCTTTGTTACTCATGATGATCTCCTCAAGTTGGATGACGCGAGCATAGTTAAGCATCGCAATAGCGATGTCAAGAATGGACTGCGAACGACGTCCAAAGCAGTGACTGGGCTCGTCATGCGACGCGAATGCTAGGTTCTCGCGACGAAGGCCCACCGGCCGTTACGAGCGTCCGCTCCGACCGAACGCCCGACCAATCTGACCTTGGAGGCCATCATGTCCGACCAATTCGTGCCACGTCCCGAGCACAAGTTCACCTTCGGTCTCTGGACAGTCGGTAATCAGGGACGCGATCCCTTCGGCCACGAGGTCCGCCCACCGCTGCCACCGACCGAATCGGTGCACCGCCTCGCCGAGTTGGGCGCATACGGCGTGAACCTGCACGACAACGATCTCGTGCCGCATGGCTCCACCGCGGCCGAGCGTGATGCCATCGTCGCTGGCTTCCGTGCCGCGCTTGACGAGACCGGCATGAAGGTGCCGATGGCCACGACCAACCTGTTCTCGTTGCCGGTGTTCAAGGAAGGTGCGTTCACTGCGAACGATCAGAACGTACGCCGCTTCGCCGTGCGCAAGACCCTCGACGCAATCGACCTCGGTGCCGAACTGGGTGCCGAGGTGTTCGTGATGTGGGGCGGTCGCGAGGGCGTGGAAGCCGATGCGGCCAAGGACGTGCGCCACGCGCTCGACCGCTACAAAGAGGCCGTCGATCTGTGTTGCGAATACATCCGCGAGCGCGGCTATCCGATGCGCATCGCGCTCGAACCCAAGCCCAACGAACCACGTGGCGACATCTTGCTACCCACGGTGGGGCACGCGTTGGCGTTCATCGGCGAGTTGGCCTCGCCCGAGATGGTGGGTCTGAACCCCGAGTTTGCGCACGAGACGATGAGCGGGCTCAACTTCACCCACGGTGTGGCGCAGACGCTGTGGCACGGCAAGTTGTTCCACATCGATCTCAACGCGCAGCGCATCGGCAAGTTCGACCAAGACTTTCGCTTCGGTTCTGAGGGAATACGCGATGCGTTCTATCTCGTTCGCCTGCTCGAGGATTCAGGCTGGGCAGGTATGCGCCACTTCGATGCCCACGCATACCGCACCGAGAACCGCGAGGGCGTGTGGGATTTCGCGAAAGGTTGCATGCGCACCTATCTCATCTTGAAGGATAAGGCCGAGCGCATGCGCGACGACGCGGAGATCCAAGAGGCACTGCTCGTGGCCAAGGCCGATCAGCTGGCCCAGCCCACCGGCCCGCTCGCGACGGTGCGTTCGGCATCGTTCGACGAAGTCGCGTTGGCCGACCAGGGCTACGGCCACGAACGCCTCGATCAACTCGTGACCGAGCTACTCCTCGGCGTTCGCTGACGGCAGTCGAAGCGACGCCTTAACGACCGTCAGTGCGTCGCCCCGCCGTGCATCGCAGCGATGTCTTCGAGCGTGGCCTCGCCGGGCTGCTTGCCGGCGATGATCATCGCCAACACTTCGTCCTTGGTGACCTCGCCCTTGTTCACCGTGCCGACCAGCTTGCCCTGCAACATCACACAGATCCGATCCGCAAGATCGAACACGTCGTGAATGTCGTGACTGATCAAGAAGATGCCGATGCCCTCCGCCTTGAGTTGCGTGATGAGCTCGCGCACCTGGGCGGTCTCTGCCGGGCCGAGCGCGGCAGTGGGTTCGTCCATGATCAGGATGCGTGCGTTGAAATGCACGGCGCGCGCAATCGCGACCGACTGACGCTGGCCACCCGACAATGACTGCACTGGCGTCTTCAAGTTCTTGAAGCGCGGGTTGAGCCGCTGCATCACCGTCTGCGTGGCGGAGTCCATCGCCTCGTCGTCGAGCGACCCGGACCGAGTGAGGAGTTCGCGACCAAGAAACACATTCGCGGCCGCGTCCATATTGTCGGCCAATGCGAGCTTTTGGTAGATGACCTCCACGCCGTAGGCGCGCGCGTCGCGCGGGTTGTGGATGACGACGCGCTCGCCATTGATGCGGATCTCGCCGGCATCGGCCGGATGTGCACCCGACAGTGTGTGCATCAGCGTCGACTTGCCGGCACCGTTACCCCCGACCACCGCGACAACCTCGCCAGCGTTCAGGTTGATGCTGACTCCGGCGACAGCATGCAAACCACCAAAGGACACTTCGATATCGCGGAATTCGCACAACGGCGGCGCCGCTTCGGTTGTGGCGTTTGTTGCCGTGGAATTGGTGTCGGTCATGTCGATGGCTCCTGTCTCGCTCACGGGCGACCGGTCTGGATGACGACGGCGGCCACGGCAGCGCCGATGCCGAGTGCGCTCAACACCGCGGGGCGACGCCGCTGGCGCACCAAGGCGTCGATGGCCACCGCTGTCACCAGTACCACTGCGACGACGATGTCCTGCGTGGGCGAATCGATATTGAGCAGCGACATGCCCGAACGCAGCGACTGCATGACCACCGCACCGAGGACCGCACCCGGAATAGTGCCGATGCCACCGGAGAACGAAGTGCCGCCGATGACTGCTGCGGCGATCACGTCGAGTTCGTTCTGGATACCCAGGTTGGTCGTGGCCGAGTTGAGACGAGCGGTCTGAATCGCAGCGCTCACGGCGCACAACATGCCCATCACGACGTAGGTGTACATGATCGTTCGACGCGTGTTGATGCCGCCGAGCTCGGCCGCTTCCGGGTTGCCACCGTATGCGTACACGTACCGACCGAAGCGGCGTCGGCGCGCGAGGTAGGCCATCAGCAGTGTGACGCCGATCAGGATGAGCACCGGGTAGGCGAGGCCGACGGACTGACCAGTGTCTGGCGATTCGTAACGGATGGCGATCAGCCACACGCCGAGCAGCACTGCGGCGCTTCCGCCGACCGCAAAGCCGACATCGACGGCCATCGATCGAACGGTGAGGCCGTGGCGCCCCCGTCGTTTGCGGGCCATCATGATCGACACCACCAGGCCGACGCACACCAGGATCGCCACGATCCAGGTCTTGGTTTGGCCGAGCGATCGCTCGGGCGCACCACCCAGAATGCGAAAGGTGTCGTCGAGCGGCGCGAGGGTCTGTCCCTTCTTGCCGCCGGTGCGAAAGATCATGCCGCGCCACGCCAAGAATCCGCCGAGGGTCACGATGAACGCGGGAACACCCACATATGAAACGAGCGAACCCTGCAGCGCACCGACGATGGCACCGAGCAGTAGACCGACTGCAAGCGCGACGATCCACGTGTACCAGTGATGCACTTTGAGCGCATCGAGCGAGAGGTTCAGACCGAAGAGTGAGATCTTGCCATCGGTCTGGACCAACGCCATCGTGTAGCCGATGAAACCGAGCAGTGACCCGACCGAGAGATCGATGTTGCGGGTGACGATGATGAGCACCATGCCGGTTGCCATGATGCTGATCGAGACGGTCTGCACCGATAGGTTCCACAGGTTGCGTGAGGTGATGAACTTGCCGTCGGACATGAAGTTGAAGGCGAGCCAGATGACCGCAATGGCCACGACCATGCCGAGCAATCGAGTGTCGATCCCGCTGGAGGTGACAAACTCGCGCCACGAGCGCTTGGGTCGGTCGGGCTGTGCGCTATCGACGGCGGGTGATGCGTGCGTCATCCGGATCCTCTACTCATACGAATTCTCAGGCGACGTGCGTCGCAACTGTATTGCTGTGCCGGGATAGTGAATGCCCCCCGCCTGCGGTGCAAGCGGGGGGCATCCAAGCAATGCATTGCAGGCTTGCGCTTAGGCGCAGGCCTTCACCTTCGCGGCGTCAGCACCCTTGCAGAGTGCTGCCTTGTCGATCCACTTCGCGTCGAGCACCACGTTCAGGTTTGCCTGGGTGATGGGGATCGGCGTGAGCAAGATCGTGGCCAGGCTGTTACCGCCAGGCGTCGTGAACGGCTTGGCGCCGGGCACTGCTGCGGCATCTTTGCCCTTGCACAGTGCGAGGGCTGCAGTGCCAGCGGCGGTACCGAGTGCACGGCTGTCCTTCCAGACGTCGACAGTCTGCGTGCCCACCGCAACGCGGTTGAGCGCGGCCTGCTCGCCGTCCTGACCCGACACCGGCACCTTGCCGGCGAGGGTCTGAGCGTCGAGCGCGGCGATCGCGCCGCCGGCCATGCCGTCGTTCTCTGCCAACACTGCGTCAACCTTGTTGCTGTTGGCGGTGAGGAACTGCTCCATCTCGGTCTGGGCCTTGGCAGGATCCCAGTTGTCGGTGTAGGTCTCGCCGACAATCTTGATGTCGCCGCTCTTCACTGCGGCACCGATGACTTCTTCCATGCCGGAGCGCAGGAAGTCAGCGTTGGCGTCAGCCTTGTTGCCCTTGATGATGACGTAGTTGCCCTTGGGGACCTTGGCGAATACCGCCTCGGCCTGCATCTTGCCAACACCCTTGTTGTCGAATGTAATGTACAGCGCCTTCGGATCCTCGATGAGGCGGTCGTAGGCGATGACGGGCACGCCACCGGCGATGGCGCTGGCGACGGCGGGCTTCACGGCCGTACCGTCTTGCGCGAGAACAATGAGCACCTTTGCACCCTGGGTGATGAGGTTCTCCATGTTGCTGGCCTGCGTCTCGGCCGACGACTTGGCGTCGTTCGAGATGTACTTGCCGCCGCCAGCTTCGATGGCTGCCTTGATGGCCGGCTCGTCCCACTTGGCCCAGCGCTCTTCTTGGTAGTTGTTCCAAGAAACACCAACCGTGCAGCCGCCTGCCGACGCACCTGTCGTGCCACCGGTGGTACCAGCGGTTGTGGTCTTGGTGCTGCTACTGCTGCTACACGAGGCCACTACAAGTGTGGCCGCTACGAATGCTACCCAACGTCGAGTATGCATATAACTACCTCCCCATCTCTCCATATTTCGGAAACCTCATAGCAAGGCACCCGTCACGCGAGGTTAACACCCCAACGTGGGTCCGTTGAGAATCCCTGCAGCACCGTGACCGGCACGAATGCACCGATCTTTCGTGGTGTGGTTAAATCCCTTGGTGACCCCTCGCGGCCGTTTCCACTTCGGCGTTGCCGCGATCGTGGCGGTGTCCGGTGCGATCACCGCATGCTCGAGCGCCGGCTCCACTGGCGCGGACGTAAAGAACGTGCCCCACTTTGTCGACGACGCGCCGACGTCGGGAATCGACCATGCCTACACCGGAGGTTCCGACTACTTCGTCGGCGGCGGCGTGGGCACCTTCGACTGCAACGGCGACGGTCGACCCGACGTGTTTCTCGCGGGCGGCGCACAATCCGCAGCGCTCTACCGCAACCTCAGCACCGTCGGTGGCGCGTTGCGCTTCGAGCGAGTCGTGTCGCCGGTGACCGATCTCACCGCGGTCACCGGGGCGTATCCCCTCGACATCGACAGTGATGGCATCAGCGATCTGGTCGTGCTGCGGCGTGGCGGGAACGTGGTGTTGCACGGATTGGGCGACTGCCGCTTCGAGGCGGCGAACGCGCGCTTCGCGATCGATGGTGGCAAGGAATGGACCGTTGGTTTCAGCGCCACATGGGAAGGCACCAACACGTTGCCGACCCTTGCGTTCGGGAACTACCTCGTGCCTGACACCTACGACTGCGACACCAGTCGGCTCGTGCGTCCTCTCGCGAATGGCAACGAATACGCCGCACCGACGGTGCTTGCGCCGGGGTACTGCTCGTTGTCGATGCTGTTCAGCGATTGGGGCCACAACGGTCATCGCGATCTTCGGGTCTCGAACGACCGCAACTACTACTCCGACGGCCAGGAGCAGCTCTGGCAGATGACACCCGACGCCGCGCCGCGCCTCTACACCGACGCCGATGGCTGGCGCCCACTGCTGGTCTGGGGCATGGGCATCGCCAGTCAGGACGTCACTGGCGATGGTCTCCCCGAGGTATTCCTCACCAGTCAGGGAGACAACAAGCTGCAGACTCTGGATGCCGGCGTATCCCACCCCACCTATCGCGATATCGCGCTGGAACGTGGGGTCACCGCCCAACGGCCCTTCGTCGGCGGCGACGTGCTGCCCTCCACCGCATGGCACCCTGAGTTCGGAGATGTCAACAACGACGGCTTCATCGATCTGTTCGTCACCAAAGGCAACGTCGATGCGCAAGTCGACACATCTTCGCGTGACCCCAGCAACCTCCTCATCGGCAAGGCCGATGGCACATTCGCAGAGGGCGCGCAGGCCGCAGGGATCGTGCGCTACGCCAAGTCGCGCGGTGCGGCGGTCGTGGACTTCAACATGGATGGCCTGCTCGACCTTGCCGTCGTGGACCGCGATCAGAACATCCAACTGTGGCGCAACGCCGGCAGCGGTGATGCCCAACACTCGGTGGCGATGGGGCACTGGCTGTCGATTGCGTTGCATCAGGCGGCGCCGAACGTGGATGCGATCGGGGCCAGGCTCGAGATCAAGATCGGCAACCGCACCATTTCCCGTGAGATCACCGTTGGCGGTGGACATGCCAGCGGCGAACTCGGCTGGTTGCACACCGGTCTCGGCACGGGCACACAGGCTCAGGTTCGCGTGCAATGGCCTGACGGCGAAATGGGCCCGTGGATGACGGTGCAGGCCGACCAGTTCGTCACGCTCGCGCGCGGTGCCGGAGTGCCCGCAGTATGGTCGCCGACGAGCAATTCTTGACTCATTATCGATTGGTCGATCTCGCCCACATCGGATTGGGAGTCCTGCACTAGTCTTACCGTCGATGGGGGAGCAAGTCGTCACTATGCAACGAGCATCCACGGTGCTCACGATGCCCGGTCGTGGGTTGCCGACGGGCAACGACGTCGCTTCCGTTGCGGCGGCCGCGAAGCGACGCACGCTCAAGCTCGGAGCGCGCAGTTACCCGGTGATCTTGCCGAAGATCCGCGATCCACGACTACATGTTGCTTCGGTCGTCATCACCATTCACGTGCTCGGACAGGTCGGGCTCCACTTCCGAGTGAGCGTCCCACAGATCCTGGCTGCAATCTTGACCACCGCGATCATCGGCGTGGCCATCAGCTTTCGCGAGACCAAGTCGTTCGTGTGGCCAGCCAGCGCAATGCTGACAGGGAGCGGCATCGCGCTCATCTTGCGCGTGCCCGGCACCCCGAACGACCACTGGACATTCCATGCGTGGTACGTCTTCGCCGGCATTGCCGCGTTCTCGCTGCTCACCAAGTACACGATCCAATACCGGGGATCGCATCTTTTCAATCCATCGAACCTCGGACTCGTGCTTGCGTTCTTGCTGCTCGGCAGCACGCGCGTCGAGCCGCTCGATTTCTGGTGGTCGCCGCTCAACGGATGGATGATCCCGGCCTACGTCGTCATCCTGGTTGGCGGATCGCTGATCACCGGTCGCCTGCGTCTTCTTGCCTCAGCGGCGACGTTCTGGGTGGCGCTCGCGATCGGACTCGGTGTTCTCGCCAGTTCCGGTCACTGCATCACCGCGCGTTGGGCGTTCACACCCGTGTGTGGCTACGACTACTGGAAGGTGATCATCACCTCACCGGAGATCCTGATCTTCCTTTTCTTCATGATCACCGACCCGAAGACTGTTCCCTCGGGTCGGGTCGGGCGATTGGCGTTCGGCCTGCTCGTTGCGATTGTCTCCGTGGCGCTGATGGCGCCTCAGACCACAGAGTTCGGCACGAAGGTCGCCCTCCTCGGTGGGCTCGTACTGGTCTGCGCGTTCCGTCCGATCCTGGACCGTTTGGTTCCCGAGCCGGGCAGCGATGGTGACCACGTCGCACCGTTCGTGATGTCGTTGGTGAGCGGTCGCGATGGCGAAAGAGGCGTGCTGGGCGCCGCCGCCCGCGTCGCTGTAGTCGGCGTCGTGATTGCCGCTTTTGGCGTCGGCATCCTGGCACTCAGCGCTCCGTCGCGCGGGGCCCTCGCCGCAGACACCGAAGCCGTCCTCGGGCGTGTGCCACACGACGTCAACCCGGCAACGTTCCCAACGTTCTCCATCGATCAGGGAGTGCTCGACTGGAACCACGAGATCTCCGGTGCAGGTGCGCAACAGATCGTGCTCACCTTGGCCGAGAACCTCGAGCTCGAGAACCAGGCCCTGCTGCGCAAAGACGCGACGATCCTCACCGCCGTCGACCACGGCGACCGCCTCGATGCCATGCAAGCTCGGCTGCGCGAGGCCCAACTCACCGGCACGACCGTCAGCGAGCACTACCAGATCGACAACGTTCACGTGACCCTGTTGATCCCCTTCGGCAAGCAAGATGGCTTGAGCTTGGGCCTAGTGTCACGGGGCACGGTTGCGAAAGAGACATACGACGCGGCAGGGCACCTGCAATCGCGCGTGTCGTCACCGTTCTCCACCACCTTTGTGGTTCGGCGCGCCACCGGCGCACGGTGGCTCAACGTCGCCGAGTTGCCGGCGCCCGCCGGCGGCTGACCCGCCGCGAGCCTCGCGTTTCACCGACGGGCGGATGGGAACGCGTCGACACCCAACTGCTCTCGCAGCGCGACCGTGGCTTCCATCTGCGCTGGGCGCAGACGTGCGCCGGTGCCATCTGCCAGTCGGGTCATCATCTCGAAGTTGGCCACCACGGCTGATGCGTCGATCAACCAATCGGGACCGAGTTGGTCCACGACCATTGCCCGAGCGGCATCGGCACTGGCTGGATCGTGGCCGACCACTGCGGCGACGAAATCTTCCAACACTGCCCGACGGGTGTCGGATTCATCAGCGGGGATGCTCGCACGGAGCATCATCTCGTGAGACGTCGTTCAATAGAAACACTCGCGCGCCCGAGACAGGCGCGCGGCGACGAGTTCCATCTCGCCACGGCTGAGGGTGCCCCGGCTCCAACCGAGTTCGCCCATCGAATCGAAGGGGATGTATTGAGCCGCAGCGAGGAGGCGAACCGTATCCATCTCCTCGGGCGAGGCACTGAGACCCTGCACGACCGCAGCGACTGCATCGGCGGGCACAGCAACCGGCACCCAGTTCAACGTGGCAGGTTCCACCTGCGGATGTTGGCCGTGCGGTGCTCCATCAACGGTGTTCGGCAATGGTGGTCGCTCGAGACCCGACGCGCGGAAGAACCCGTCGACCGCAACGACCGCCGCGATCACGCCAACCATCTCTACGTAGGCGAACGGGTCGATGCCGCTCGCAATGAGCGTGTCGTACCAACCCTCGGTCAGGGTCGCTGCATGACGTGCGATTCGATACACCGCATCGCGAACGTCCGCTGACAACACTGCTGCACACACGGGGATCTCGCGTCCGGCCTGCGAGGGCAACACCCACGGTGCAAGTGGTTCGGGATCGTCGAGCGCGGCCAATGCCAACTGTGCGATCGCCGCCCGTTCGGCACCGGTCAACGACGCACCGGGCATCGTGACTCGGCGCCACGCTTCGGCCTGCGCGGCCACGAGGTCGGGCCGGATCGCGGTCAGGGACATCAAGCCAGTATTGAGTCACTCGCCGACGATGTCAAACCAACGGGGCCACCGCTCAAGAGTCACCGATGATCTCCGCATTCACGACGGTCGTTCCGGCAGAGCGTTCCATCGCTATTCGTTCGGCCGCACAACACGGAGGCGTCCCGCATTCGCGCGAGCTTGTCGCTGACGCGCGAGATGTCGTGCGTCGCCGGTGGTGGTCCCTTGGCGTACTTGGCAAGGCGTGGAACACCATCGAGAAAGGCTCGGGCTCGTCGAACGGCCTCCGCGTCACTCCGCCGAAGCGCGACAGTCGTGAGCTTTCGAGATACGGCGGCAGGGTCCACGAGGCCCGACCGAAACACGGCAGCGAGGAATCGGATGTCCTTTGCTCGGCCGGCCAGAACTTTTGCTACACACAGGTCCTCGGGATGCAGGCACAGGCCGACAGCGCCACCCTCGGGATCCTCGATCCGCACCAGACGAGCGTCCCAGCCCGCCGGAAGACGGGCGGTCCAGGGCGAAACACCAGCAGCGTAGATGCCGTACTTCTCGGAGAAGTGGCTTGCTTCACCGAGCACGCCGTCGACCTTGTCGGCCTTTGCCTCGTCGTCATCGTCGAAGGGAACGGTGTCCGCTTCGGCCGACATCGTTGCGTCATCGGGAAGTATGAACTCGCGGAACGAGGCGAGGATCGACTGGCTGCCGATGATCACCACGGTTTCCTCGCCGAGCATTGCGGCGACAGCGCGAATCATCCGATGCAGGCCCTCCTGTTCATCGAGATCCAGCGCGCCGCAGCTTCGAACGACTAGTCACCTCGAGGCGCTCTTGATCGCTCAACAGCGTGGTGAACGGCGACATCTTGAGCAGCTCGATGTCGTCCTCGTCGGTCGACAGCAAAAGCCGGACGATGTCGGAACGCGGCCCGTCAAGCAGGCGTCGCCACGTCGCGAGGTACGGCGAGCTCCGCTTGCTCAGCGATCGTTCGAGAACGCGCAACCGAGTGCGACCGAGTTCCAGCACCTGGTCGGGACTCTCGAGAAACCTCTCCAGAACGATGCGGTGAATCTCGATCGTCTTCGACACCGAACGGTCGTCCTGCCGAGATGGCCGGGGTGACACTCCTACCATCTCCGAACCCACTGCGAGGATGCGGTCCAGCGTCTCGATACTGGGGCTGCGGCGGCCGTGCTCATACATCGACAGCACCGGTTGCGGAATACCCGTCAGTTTGCTGAGGGTCGTCTGAGAGAGGCCGTGTCGGCCTCTGAACTCCCTCACCACCCCCGCCGTGTCCATCCGATAACTATATCGTATTCGATATACCAAGGCGGATTAACGGGGAATGCGGCGCAGGTGCAGGCGCCGAACCAACGGCGCCACCGCTCAGAAGCGACCGCCGTCGACGAGAAACTGCTGGGCGGTGCAGGCAGCGCCATCGTCGGCTGCGAGGAAGAGCACCATCTGCGCGAACTCGTCGGGGGTGATGCGTCGCTTGATCGCCTGATCGCGCATCGTGGCCGCCTCCCCGTCGGGAGTCCACCATTGCGTCAGCTGTCGTTCGGTGGGCACCCAACCCGGCATGACGGTATTGACGCGAACGCCATGCGGACCAAAGGTTCGCGCCATCGTTCGCGTGATGCCCTCGACGGCCGACTTGGCAATCGCGTATCCGGGGAACATGTCCTCCTGCATCAGGTAGCTGCTCGATCCGATGTTGACAATCGACCCATGCCCCGCAGCAATCATCGAAGGAGCGAGTGCCTGGATCGCGAAGAAGTAGTGGCGCAGGTTGGTGTTGATGCGGTTGTCGAAATACTCGGGGGTCACGTTGCGCCAGTCGTGACGGTCATCGCTGGCTGCGTTGTTCACGAGCACGCTGATCCCCCCGAGCATCTCGATCGCGGCTGCGCAGGCACGTTGCAATGCAGCGATATCCAAGAGATCAAGCTGAAAGAAGACCGGCACGTGGACGACCCCGGCAGCCTGGCAGCGCTCGATAGTGACGTTCGCGCCATCGACGTCGAGATCGACGAAGGCCACCTTGCTCCCTTGCCTGGCGAACTGCTCGACCATGGCGCTGCCGATACCTGCGGCGCCGCCGGTGATGAAGACGCCTCGCTCGACGAGTGATGGGTACGTTGCGTAGTTGGTGGTCACGATTGTCCTTCGACTCGGGGCCTGCATTTCTCAGGGCTGCAGGCGATTGGTGGCCTCAGCGAGCGCTGGCGAGCCGGAGATCGTGCAGGACATGGGCGAGACGCATGCTCTCGGCACGCCCGAAGATCGCTGAGGTGCGACCGTCGACGACGTCGGCAAAGTGTTGCACCATACCGGCGTAGGCATCGCCTCCTGCACAGGTGATCTCTTCGACCGAGCCGTCGCGGCGAATGATCTGCAACTCGCTCGCGTCCAAGGATCCGGGGGTGTGCCAGCCGGGCACTATCACCGCGGCGTCGCTACAGGTGAGCGTCATGTCCCGAACGGGGGGCGCATCGAACGACACAGCGAACGCGGTGCCAAAGCCGGCTCCCCAATCGATCCATCCGCTCATCGAGAGGTCGACCCCCACGTCATTGCGCACGGCATTCGCTGCCACGACAACGGGTGACCGCTGCGCCATCAACATGAAGGGCGCAATGCAGTAGATACCAACATCGAACAGTGCGCCTGCGCCGCGTTCGTCGAGGCGATGGTCGCCACCGGCAAGATCCATCGGCCAACTGAAACGAGCACTCCCCCAGAGCGGTTCACCCACCTCGCCAGCGAGCACCAGATTGAGCAGGCGCTGCGCCCGAGGGTGATGCGGCCAGACATAGGCCTCGAGCAGCACCACGTCGGCAGCCTCGGCGTGATCGAAGAGCGATGCGGAGTCTGCAGGGTCGAGCGTGAGCGGCTTCTCGCACAACACGTGCTTCCCGGCGTCCAGCGCGCGGTGGCTCCACTCAGCGTGCAGATGATTGGGGAGCGGGTTGTAGACCGCATCAACATCGTCACGAGCGAGCAGCTCGATGTATGGCTGGAATGAGACACCGTCTCGGCTCGCAACCGCCACGATCTGTTGTCCGCACGCGTCGAAGGCTGGGCGCAGACTCCGTTCGAAAATGCGACTGCTGGCGCCCAGCACACCCCACCGCAACGGTCGATGCTCAGCCATGGTCCGTCATCCTCATCTCGGTCTCATCGAAATCCTTCACCCCGTGCAGACTGCCTGCAAAACGCTGGCCGTGCAAGCGCGACGTCGTCACCGAGCGCCGCGTCCGACTCGCAGATCACCCGAATCGGGGGAACCCCACTCATCGCGGAATGACTATCGTCAGGGACCCCATCACCAGAACGGGGACAGTGACAACGATGCCGAACTTGGCGCTCAACGACCTGGACCACATGCGTAACTCGGTGTTCTTCGACGGCCCCGACCTCGGCCGACGGCTGAGCCGGTTATGGATCCTGCTGACCCTTGAGTCGATCATCGCATCGGCCGGCGTCGGCGGCGATTCCACGGCCACCGTCATCGGAGCCATGATCGTGGCTCCGCTCATGACACCGATCCTGGGCACCATGCTCGCCGTCGTGCTCGGCGACAGGACCAACCTGTTGCGCTCGATCGCGCTGGTCGCAAGCGGGGCGGCTGCTGCGATCGGCGTCGGCTTTCTCATCGGCCTCATGGTCGCCAACGACGTCGTCGCCGCTCGCAGTCGTGGGTCTCACTGCAGAGGCCGGCGAGTTCAAGCAATCGGTCGGCGCGCTGCTGTTGTTCGGCACCAACGTCGCAGCGATCCTCACCACAGGCATCATCGTGATGGGGCTCTACAAGGTGCACCGGATGGTCGAGCCCACCTCGAACGGCAAACACCGCCCGGTCAACCGACGCAACGCTGTCGTCGTCGTCGTTGCGCTGCTCGTCGCGATCGCGGTGCCGCTGACCATCTCGACGGCCAAGATCGCCCAGAACAGCACTCGCGAGCGCAATGTGCGCCGCATCACCGATACGTGGGCGCGTGGAGTCGGGTGGGACTTCCTCGATGTGAACACCGATAACACCAAGATCACTGTGCGCGTGATCGGCCCGCCGCCGCTGCCGGATACGACAGGTCTCGCCACAGCACTGAAGACCGGCGGAGTGGATCCGAGCAATGTCGTGATCGAGTTCATACCCAAGACCGTGGTTGCGCTGGACGGCACCGCAGCATCGCTGCCTGGAACCTCTCCGATTGCCGAACCCACCGCTGTCGCGACAACAATCAGAAGTGTGATTCACCACTACCTCGCCGCCCGGGCCGAACTCACCGCGCCCGGCGCGCCATTCGCCACCACCAACATCGACGTACGCGGAACCTCGATCCGAACCTTCGCCAACATGCCACCGCACATGCGCCTGCTTTGGGAGTCAACGACAGGCCACGCCGACAAGGACTACATCGTCTACGAAGACGAGCGCTACACCTACGCCGAGGTCCACGCACAGGTCCGCAAGCTCGCCCATCACCTCATCTCCCACGGCGTCACTCGTCATTCCCGGGTCGCAATTGCGATGCGTAACTATCCAGAGTGGGTCGTTGCCTACTGGGCCACGATCAGCGTCGGCGCGGCCGTGGTCGGCATGAATGCGTGGTGGACCCCACCGGAGATGGAATACGCCCTCAACGACAGCGAACCACGGGTCCTCATCGCCGACGACGAACGCCTGCAACGCCTAGAGCACATGCCGGCCCAGCGTCCCATGCACGTGATCTCCGTTCGCAGCGACCACACCATTCCCGAGACCGGTGTGCACTGGGCCGATGTCATGGCCGGCGACGATCCGGGCTCACTCCCCGAGTGCGACATCGACCCCGACGACGACGCAACCATCTTCTACACCTCGGGCACCACCGGCTTCCCCAAGGGCGCTCAGCTCACCCATCGCGGCTCCGTGGCCAACATCCTCAACCTGATGGCGATGACCACCATTGCGGCGGCCGGCGAGCAGAAGGCCGTGGATGCAGGTGACCTTCCGCCGAAGGCGCCTACCGCTCCCCGCCCTCCAGTGTTCATGGCGCCCACGCCGCTGTTCCACGTGACTGCCTGCAACTGCCTGCTGCATCCGGCCACGCTGTCTGGCGCGAAGATCGTGCTCACCCGCAAATGGGATCCGGGTCGCGCGCTCGAGCTCATCGAGCGCGAGCAGGTCACCAACTTCTCGGGAGTACCGACAATGAGTCGCGAGTTGCTGATGCATCCCGATTGGGCCACGCGCGACACATCGTCGCTGCAGGGCCTCGGCGGTGGCGGCGCGGCGTTGCAGCCCGACCTGGTGAACAAGATCGCGGGTGCCGTGTCGTCGAGTGCGCCCTCTACCGGATACGGCATGACCGAAACGCACGGCATCATCACGGCCAACGCGGGTCGCTGGTTCGTGAACAAGCCGTCATCGTGCGGTCCCGCCGTCCCCACGTTGGAGACCAAACTCGTCGACGAAGACGGCAACGACATCGCGGCCGATCCCAATGCGATCGGCGTGTTGTGCGTGCGCGGCGCAGTGGTCATCAAGGGCTACCTCAACAGACCAGAGGCCACCGCCGACGCGATTCGCGATGGATGGCTGAACACCGGCGACATCGCGCGCATCGACGAAGATGGCTTCGTCTTCCTGGTCGACCGTGCCAAGGACATGGTGCTGCGCGGCGGCGAGAACGTGTACTGCAGCGAGGTCGAAAGTGCTATCTACCACCACGATGCCATCGCCGAAGCGGCCGTATTCGGCGTGCCCGACGATCGGCTCGGCGAAGACGTCGCCGCTGTCATCGTGCTCAAGCCGGGGCACGAGCTCACCGACGACGAGCTTCGCGAATTCCTTTCGGCCAGCCTCGCCAAATACAAGATCCCCGCGCAGATCTGGTTCCGCAACGACCCGATTCCGCGCAACGCCAATGGCAAGTTCCTCAAACGCGAGTTGCGTGCAGAGATCCTCGGCGCCTGACGCGCGTTTATCTCACCGCCGCGCCTACTTCAACGCCGCACCTACTTCACCGCCGCGTCGGCGAGCGGCGCAAGCAGCGGGTCGAGCGCCGCGGCAATGGCCGGGTTCAGATCGCCAGCGTTCACCCACTGGACCAGATGCTTACGAAGCTCATTGGCCCGGTCGCGCTGTTTGCGTGACGAACGCTCAGCAAGCACCTGGGCGAGTTCGTCGGCGAGCGCTCCGCCTGACTTTCCCACCGCGGCCGGATCACGCTGAAGCTGCTGTAGAAACACGCCGAGATCGGTGGTCACCGGGAATCCGGCGATGACCTCGCTCACCAACGGCACGGCGATCGACGCGGGGGCGGGCGACGCGGCGGCCAGGGCAGCGGGGGTGGTGGGCGCCGCGCCGTCGACGGCGACCGGTGAACTGGGGTGTCCGAGCCTCGGCCCTGCCAGCGCATAACCGACGGCGACGAGCAGCAGCACAATGACGACGGCCGCCTTGTAGGAGAAGTGGTGCCTCCGCGTGCGCACCACAGGCGTTGCTGCGATCGCTAGGGCGGGAACTGCTGGCGGAGTCACCACCGGCATGAACTGGGTCTCGCCTGACCGCACACCAACGGCCGCAGCGTCCGCAGCCTGAATCACCTGCGTCTCGATTCCCGACTCCGGCGGAGCGCCGCTTGGCGGCAACCAGCCGGCATCGAGGCCGGTGGCCATCTCTGCGGCGCTGGCGAATCGCGCTGACGGATCGCGTTCAAGCGCACGCGCCACTGTGGAAGCCAACTGCGGCGGGATGTCGGCGCGCAGAGTGCGCACATCGGGCGCGACGTGCGACTGCTGGGCCATGACAACGGAAATAGGCGAATCACCGCGAAAGGGCGTACGTCCACCGAGCATCTCGAACAGCAGTAACCCCATCGAATACACATCGCTCGCAGGAGTCACCGGCGAACCGAGGGCCTGCTCAGGAGCCAGGTATCGAGGAGTACCGATCACGGTGCCAGTGCGCGTGATCGAATCGTCGAGTTCATCAAATCGCTTGGCGATACCAAAGTCGGCAAGTTTGGCCACACCGTCAGCCCCCAACAGTACGTTGGCCGGCTTCACATCGCGGTGAACGATGCCGGCAGTATGCGCGGCGGCGAGCGCCGCCAACACCTGGCGGGCGATGCGAACCGCTTCGTCGATAGGTAACGGGCCGTCACTGGCAAGTCGCGCCGCGAGCGACGGTCCATCGACCAATTCCATGACGATGTAGAGAACGCCGTCGTCCTCACCCGCATCGAACACCGTGACTGCATTGGGATGGCTGAACGACGCCGAGGTCGGTCCCTCGCGCAGAAAGCGCATTCGCGCCGCTGGATCAGCCGATTCCACCATCTTCGCGTCGAGCATTTTAACCGCGACTCGTCGATCAAGGCGTTCGTCAAGCGCGAGGTGCACGCGCGAGGTTGCACCGGCACCAATCTGTTCGCCGATCAGATAGCGATTTGCGATCCGACGACTCACGCATCACTCATACCCGCAACCAAGGCCGCTGAAACCCCCGAGCTGCGTTCCTGCCCGCGGATTCGACGAAGTCGCCGGCTTGGTCGATCTGGCAGTGTGCACGTGCCCTGCAGGGCGCAGAACTACTGCCACTCACGATCGCTCTTGGCTCGCGGTTCGCTCACTCGAAGACCACCCTGACGGGGTGATGCCCGATTCGAAGAACTGCGATGAGATGCACAGATGACCGACCATGGAGGCATGTACGAGATTCACATCGCCCCGGGCGTCGGCCCGCGTCTCGTCGCCGCCCTTTCGCCCATGGCGGTCGTCGATGCATCGACACTTCGTGGCCATGTTCGCGATCAGGCCGAACTCCACGGAGTGCTCGCCGTGATCAGCGACCTCGGCCTCGATCTGATCGACATCACCCGGTTGGTCGACTGAGCGAAGCGGAGCCGTCGCTGCCAGCGATTGCGGGGATTTTCGAGACCCACGTATAGTTTGCCTGTAACCCAAAGTACACGAGCGTGACCGTGTCGACGGTTGTCGCAACACGACTTCGATCCCGGGCGTTACCCACGGGTCATGCACCGCGTCCACACCTCTCTCACCGGCTCGGCCCGGGCACGGGAGCGAAGATCACGCTCGTCTCCGCACCACCGGGATCGGGCAAGACCACCTTGGTTCGCTAGTGGCTCGAACAACGCCCACCGCAGTCGTGGGTGTGGCTCTCGTTGAGCCCGAGCGAGAACGAGCCGGCGCTCTTCTGGCGGGCGTTGATCGACAGTGTGGCTAAGGTTCGGCTGGCGTTGCGCGATGAGGTGCTGCACGCCCTACGCCATGCGGGCGGTGACCAGGGCGAGGGCCAGCGGTACGCATCGATGCCTTCCGCGCCCTGCACCGACGCGCCGCTGATTAGTACGACGCCGAGCAGCGACCCGCCGATGCGCTCGAGCACGCGCTCCTCGCCGCCGACGAACAGCGCACGGTCGAGATGGTGCTGGCCAATCACTTCACGCTCTTCAGCAACGGCCAAGTGGCGCTCATACGCTTGGCGATCGCGACGATTTCCGACTCGTTCGTTTTGGCCGATACCGACCGCACGATGGGTTACATCGAGGCACTCGCATTCGCCGGCCTCGGCGAGTCCGTCCTCGATCTGCTCGACCGTCTCGAACGAATGCTCGAGGCACACGAGATCGACACCCGCGCGCGGGCACTGCTCATACGGTGCATGCTCGCAGCCATTCAAGGCGGCCTTGCCGGTGCTCGGGCGTTCGCTGCACGTGTTGGCGAGTTGGTCGGCCGGATACCATCGAATGAGATCGGGCTCCGCGCCCGGCTGACCCTGGCCCGAGTGCTGCGTCTCGGCGAATGTTTCGACGAGGCCAGCCACATGATCGACAGCATCGTGGAGACGCCGGCATGCCCCACGCTGCTCATGGCTGCCGCTGACGGCATACTCGCCGAGGTACACATCGAAACAGGCGACGTAGTGGACGGCGCGCGTCGCGCCGCGCACGCCGTCGGGCTCTGGCGACAAAACGGGGCGCCGCTGCAGGTCGCGATCATCGACGGACTACCGCGAAGGCCATGCGATGTGGGGCGCGCTCGTTCCCGGACCCGAGATACTGGCGCGGTCACTGCAGGTCGAGGCGACCATCCAGTGCAGCTCGGCGACTTGGCCGTCGCACGCCAACACGTCGAGCGGGCGTTGTCCACCGGGCTGGCCGCCGGTTACCGCATGACGTTTGCCCTGCAGCGCGACCTGCTCCCGCTCTACGAGGCCGTGCAACGCAGCGCTCCGTCTGCCGAGTTGGCGCATGTGATCACGCTGTCCCAGCGCGGTAAGACCACGCCGGCGCTACGCGGCACACCGGAGATACTGAGCGAGCGCGAGATGCAGTTGCTGCGGCTCCTGCCCACCCGCCTCTCGAATCCCGAGTTGGCCGACGAATTATACGTATCGTTGAACACTGTGAAGTCACACCTGCGCAACATCTACCGCAAGCTGTTCGTGACATCGCGCTGCGAGGCTGTCACTCGTGCCCGCGAGCTCGGACTGCTAGCACGAGCCTGACGGCCTGGATCGTCGGCAGCTGACTCATGGGCGGCTGGACAATTGCACTCACTGCGGCAATCCTCATCGGATACGCGGCGTTCTCGCGTCGGCTCAAGGGCACCGTCGTCACCGCGGCGATGGTCTCCGTTGTCTTGGGCTACGTGCTCGGCACCAACGGGCTCGATGCGTTACGCACCGGCCTCACTCCAGTTGGCATTCGCCTGTTGGCCGAGGCCACGCTCGCGCTCGTGCTGTTCACCGACGCAGCCGATCTCGACACACGCGCGCTCGTCCGCGAATCATCGGTGCCAGTGCGCCTTCTCGCTCTTGGCCTGCCCCTGACCATCATCCTCGGCACAGTCGTCGCGTGCCGTTGTTTTCGGGACTCGGGGTGTTCGAGGCACTGATCTTGGCGGTACTGCTGGCGCCCACCGACGCTGCGCTCGGCCAAGCAGTCGTGTCTGATCAGCGGTTGCCCTCACCCATCCGCCAAGGACTGAACGTAGAGAGTGGGCTGAACGACGGCATCTGCGTGCCGCTGTTGTTCGCCGACTTGGCGATGGCCGAGCTTGAGCAGCGGCCGAGCTTCGATGGCCAGATCGTCATTGATCTCGTCAAAGAGGTGGGCATCGCCACGGTCGTAGGCGTTGTCGTTGCTTTGATCAGCGGGGCCATTCTCGTGCACGCGACACGGCGCGGCTGGATGGAGCAACACTGGCAACAGGTCGTGCCGCCGGCATCTGCGGCGCTGGCGTACGTGGCAACTGACAAGCTCGGCGGCAGCGGTTTCATCGCGTGCTTCGTCGCCGGGTTGCTCTATGGCCGCATCGTGGGCCGACACGCCCACGAGAACACAGCCTTTTCGGAAGAAGTGGGTCAGGTGCTCAGCGCGTGCACCTTCTTCGTGTTCGGTGCCCTCGTGATCGCTGACGCCATTCCACATCTCGATCTCGCAACCGTGTTGTACGCCGTACTCAGCCTCACCGTCGTGCGCATCCTTCCTGTAGCCATCGCGCTCGTCGGCAGTGGCGCGGCGCGCCCCACGATGGCATTCGCCGGATGGTTCGGGCCACGCGGTCTTGCCACAATCGTGTTCATGCTCACCATTGTCGAGGAATCGGGACTGCACGGTACGCCACGCATCGTGCAGGTCGCCACGTTCACCGCGCTGCTCAGCGTCTTCGCGCACGGCATCACTGCGTCGCCGCTCACGAATCGATATGTGCGCTGGTTCTCGACCCAGCGGGGCCATCTGAACATGGAGACGGCCGAGGTGACCACACAAGTCACGGCCCAGGAGCCTCGACCGTCGCGCCCCTGGAAACTCAACGACAGAACCAACTCACGAGGCCTGAGTACGTCGCATCGCTATGCGCAGTGCGGCACCCGGGGGTCATCCCGATTACGGTCGGTGTGAGTTCATCGAACGATCGCGAATGGAGAACAGACATGGTTGGTGGCGCACTCAAGATGGCCAACATGGACGACCTCGACCTGAGGATGTCCGAAGGGGTTCGTCCGCTCTACGACGCTGTGGTTGCATTCATTCGCGACGTGGTCGATCCAATCACCGAGGAGTTCTACCGGCTCGGCGCCAACCGCTCCGACCGATGGAGCTGGGCACCCGGGCAACTGGAACTGCTCGATACCGCCAAGGCCAAAGCACGCGAACTCGGCCTGTGGAACTTCTTCTTGCCCAACGCCGAGACCGGGCACGGCCTCAGCAACCTCGACTACGCGTACATCGCCAACGAACTCGGCAAGAACCGCCTGGCGTCAGAGTGCCTAAATTGTTCGGCGCCCGACACCGGCAACATGGAAGTCATCGAACGCGTCGGCACCCCCGAACAGAAGAAGCAGTGGCTCGAGCCGCTGCTACGTGGCGAGATTCGTTCGGCGTATGCAATGACCGAACCCGGAGTGATGAGCAGCGACGCCAAGCAGATCCAGACGAGTGCCGTGCTCGACGGCGACGAATGGGTCATCAATGGCTCCAAGTTCTACATCTCCGGCGCCGGCGATCCGCGCTGCAAGATCATGATCACGATGGTGCGCACCAACCCTGACGCCGACACCTACAAGCAGCAGTCACAGATCCTCGTGCCGATGGACACTCCCGGTGTCGAGATCGTCGAGCCGATGCAGGTGTTCGGCGCCGACGATGCGCCGCACGGGCACATGCACATCCGCTTCAACGACGTTCGCGTACCGAAGAACAACGTGCTGTGGGGCGAGGGTCGCGGTTTCGAGATCTCCCAGGTGCGCCTCGGGCCCGGCCGTATCCATCACTGCATGCGCTCCATCGGAGCCGCCGAGCGGGCCATCGAGATGATGGTCGATCGCGGCCTCAGCCGTGAGGGCTTCGGTAAGAAGCTGATCAACCTCGGCAAGAACATGGAACTCGTCTCCCGTGCTCGTATCGAGGTCGAGGCGATGCGTCTCATGGTGCTGCGCGCCGCGAAAGCGATGGACACGCTCGGCAACGCGGAGGCGCGCGTGTGGGTAAGCGCCGTGAAGGCCATGGTCCCCGAAAAGTGTTGCGACATCATCGACGAAGCGATCCAGATGCACGGCGCCGCGGGCATCTCGCAGTGGTTCCCGCTCGCCGAGATGTGGCACAGTCAGCGCACACTTCGTCTCGCCGATGGCCCCGACGAGGTGCACCACCAGGTCGTGGGCCGCGCCGAGGTGAAGAATCGCGAGGCCGAGCGCAAGGCCGGCAGCACCGTCGACCAACGCTCGCGCGGCTCGCTCTTCACCGGCCCCTGACCCGTTCGACTGGCGAAGTTCGATTCGCAAAGTAGCGCTGTACGGGGCCATGAGTGGCCTCTGGAGCGCCACTTCGGCGCGCCGAGGCGTCACCCGGGCGTATTGTTCGCGCCATGCGTATCGGAGCCCTGATCTTTCCCACCGACTTGTCGATCGGCATCGGCCGTCTCGCCCGCGAGATGCAAGACCGCGACTTCGAATCGCTGTGGGTCACCGAACACACACACATCCCCACAAATCGCCGCAGCCCGTGGCCGGGCGGGGCACCATTGCCCGACGAATACCGTCGCACCCTCGACCCCTATGTCGCGCTCACCACTGCAGCCGCAGTCACCACGCGGCTGTTGGTCGGTACCGGCGTGTCGTTGGTGGCCCAGCATCACCCGATCACGCTCGCCAAGACCGTTGCCTCGCTCGATCTCGTGTCCAACGGTCGGTTCCTGTTCGGCATCGGCGTGGGCTGGAACGAGGAGGAGATGGAACACCACGGCGTGAACCCGCGCACGCGCCGCAGTGCGGCGCGCGAAACCGTGTTGGCGATGAAGGAACTCTGGACCAAAGACGAAGCCTCGTACACGGGCACGTTCGTGAACTTCAGCGAATCGTGGAGTTGGCCCAAGCCCGTACAGAAGCCGCATCCGCCGGTGCTGATGGGCGGCGCTGGCGGCCCCATCACGTTTCGCCACCTCGCCGAATACTGCGATGGTTGGATGCCCATTCACGGTCGCCGCGACATCAGCGAGAAGCTCCCCCAACTCCGTCTGGCGCTCGAGGATGCCGGACGAAATCCCGACGACTTCGAACTGGGTGTGTTCGGTTGCCCCGGTGACGCCAAGACCATCGACGCCTACGCCGAACTGGGTTTCACCCGGTGTGTGCTCGGCCTACCACCGACGTCTGAGGCCGCTGCCCTGCAGACACTCGATGCATACGCATCGCTGATCGAGCAGTATCACTCGTAGACAAGACACCCATCGTCGAGGTCGGCCGCGGGCATGCTGTCTTTCTCGACCCAGTAATCCTGGCTGTGCTGCCACTCGGGTTTGTCCAGTCGCTTGGGGAGCAGATGCATACTGCGCATGAGGTACCCCGGATTGAAGTTCTCCGGATCCATCCAGTCGAGCACAGGATCGCCGGCATCGATGGCGCGCAGCGATGGAGTGACCCGACGCGCCCCGAGCTCGTCCATGTGCTGCAGCAGTCGACACACGAAGTCGCTGATCAGGTCGGCACGTAGCGTCCAACTCGCACGGAAATAGCCGAACACCCAAAGCATGTTGGGGATACCGGTGAACATCATCCCGCGGTAGGTGACGGTGTCACTGAACACCAGCGGTTTGTCATCGATGGTGAAGGCGATGTCACCGAGCACGCTAAGGTTGAAGCCCGTGGCGGTCACGATGATGTCGGCTTCTAGCTCTTGGCCGGACTTCAACAGGATGCCTTTCTCGGTGAAGGTGTCGATTTCGTCAGTCACCATCGATGCCTCCCCCGAGGCGATCCCTTGGAACAGATCACCGTCGGGCACGAAGGCAAGGCGCTGGCGCCACGGGCGATAGTGCGGGGTGAAGTGCTTCTCCACGTCGTAGTCGGGACCCAGGAACGTGCGCACAACTTCGATCAACTCGTGCTTCACGAGCTCGGGCTCGTCGAACGACAGCTGCGTGACCACCTGTTGATCGTGCAGGATCTTCTTGCGCACGATTTCGTGGATCCACGTTTCGTCGATGTCGATCTCGCGCAGCGTGTCCGCCAGTTCGTTCGCGTTCCGTCCTGTCCAGAAATAGGTGGGCGACCGTTGCAGCACGGTCACGTGCGCACATTCGCCGGTGATGGCCGGCACGAGCGTGGCGGTAGTCGCGCCCGACCCGATGACAATGACCTGCTTGCCTGCGTAGTCCAGATCCTTGGGCCACGTCTGCGGGTGCACGATGGTGCCGGAGTAGCGATCCATGCCAGCCCATTCCGGCGTGTAACCCTGCGAGTGGCGGTAGTAGCCCTGACACATCCACAAGAAGTTGGTGGTGAACCGCAGTGATTCGCCCGTGTCGCTGCGTGTTGCCTCGAGCGTCCAGAGGTTCGTCGCGCTGCTCCAACTCGCGCTCGTGATGCGGTGCTGATAACGGATGTGCGGCGCGAGGTGGTTCTCGGTGATGGCCTCGCCCATGTACTTCAGGATTTCCTCAGCCGTCGCGATCGGCGCGCCGGTCCATGGCTTGAAGCGGTATCCGAAGGTGTAGAGATCGCTGTCGGAACGAATGCCGGGATAGCGGTGCATCTGCCAGGTACCGCCGAAACTCTCGAGTCCCTCGAGCACCACGAAGGACTTCTCGGGACACTGTTGCGACAGGTGATACGCGCCACCAACACCGGAAATGCCGGCACCGACGATGATCACGTCGAAGTGCTCGGTGCGCACAGCGCCGTCTTGGCCAAGCGTTGCGGTCTGACTCATTCGGCTACCAACCTTCGGTTCAGGACTCCATCGTGCGATTGTCGCGCCGCGCGGTAGCGCCGAACAGGGTCGTTCGTCCCTACGACAGCACCGGTGGCCGGCTCACGCTGATCACGACGGAAGGGTATAGGTGTTCTCGAGTTCGTCTTGAAGCACGGTGGCGATGGTGGCGCTGGTGTCCACCACCAGTTCCTCGTCGAGGATCCGCGTGCGAAACGTCCAGCCCTCGGGCAGCGCAAGACGGTCGCCGAGCGCGGCGAGATTGTCCTGGTTCAGCGATGGATCGACAGCGACGCAGTAGGCCTGCATCACGTACGCCAGACCGTCGGCATTGGCGAGTTCGTACACCGGCGAACCGGCATCGAAAAAGAACACCGCGCCACGGTTCACGTATCGGTCCACGTATGGCTGGACGGCCGGGCTGTCGCCGAGGTTCACCACCGCGATACGGCGCATCATCAGCCCGTTGAAGTCACGCAAGACCGGATCCACGACAGCTACCTTCTGGCCGAGACCATCAAGCATCCAGTAACGCGGCCCGTTGAGCTTGACTATCACGGCACCCATCTCGGCAGCGATGGTCGGGGCATCGAGTGTGTCCCACAATTCCTGCGGGCAGTCATTCAGCATCTGTGTGCCGTACACCTCGGCCTCGAGACCACTGTCGCGGAGGTAGACGGCCAACACTTCGCCGTAGCGCACGTCGCGCATGTCGCAGATGAGACGTGGGGTGGCTTCGCTCGACATGGTGACGGGGTCCCTTTGCTGTGCGGATTGACGCACACAAACTAGTGGCAGATGATATGCCAGTTCACGCGTCGCCCCCGTCACGCCGTCAATCACCTCACGCACGGCATGTCGCCTGTCGGTCAAGTACGGTGCTTTGTGCGACGGGCACGGCGCAACGCTCCGTGCGCGCGTGCTGTGGAGCGAAATAGAACGATGGGCTAAACTCTATGTACAACGAGCGCCTCGCTGGGGACGCGCCACCTCATTCCTACAGACTCGGCCAGACCGAGAGCACGCCTCCCGGCATCCCCTCTGCGCTGAGCTCACGGCTGAAGTCAGCGCTTCGTTCGCCCGCCGGTGCGAGCGCCGCACTGTGGGCGACCATTTACTGCATTGCCGCCTTCACCGGCCAGACCTTCAACGCCTCGGGAGAGTCTCTCTGGCAGCTGGCGCCGCTGCCAGCGCTCATCGCTCATCCGCTTCGTAGCGTCTGGTATCTGCACATCCAACCTCCTGGGTGGAATCTGCTCGTGGGTTCACTCGGCCGTTGGAGCCCGCTGAATCTCGCCCAGTCCATACAACTATTCATGCTCATCAGCGGCATGGTCCTGGCAGGTTGTATCGCCACCCTGCTCGTCACGCTTGGCATGAATCGCCGCACGGCCGTTGTGATCGCGCTCATTTGCTCGGCCAACCGGGCCATGCTGATGCACGGGTTTGACGAACTGTACGAACTTCCTGTTGCTGCACTTCTGGCGCTCATGGTCTGCCTCCTTGCCCGGCGGCCCGATCGATCGCGGATGGTGCTCGCTGGATCCGTCGTGGCGACGGTCATCGCGATGACCCGCAGTCTGTATCACCCGCTCTGGCTGGCCGTCGTCCTCGCCGTGGCGTTGTGGACCCGCCGTGGAACAATTTCGCGTCGTACCATGGTGGCGGCCATCGGCATTCCGCTGCTCGTGATCGGAGGCTGGTCAGCGAAGAATCAGGTTCTCTTCGGTGAGTCATCACTGTCGTCGTGGACTGGAATGAACTTACTGCGATCCGTCGGGCCTGCGGTTGCTCCTCAGGACATCGCTAAGTTGCACGAGGCCGGCACGATCAGTGGTGTGGCCGTCGTTGGACCATTCTCGGACTACGCCGGCTATGAGCCAGTCATGCCCCCGTGCGCGGCCTCCCACACCGATGCCGTACTCACCCAACGGATGCGTTATCCGGCCCCCACCTCAGTCGTTCCATCGCCATCGCCGACGCCGAACTTCAACTACGAGTGCTATCTCCCTGTCTTCGATCGTGCCGGCAGCGACGCGCTCGCACTCATTCGGGCCCGGCCCGGCGCTTGGTTCACGGCGCGGCTCTGGGCCGTGAACAATTGGTTCTGCGTTCCCTCCGACAGCGGTCGAGTCAGCTCCCCGGTCGTGGAAGCGATCGACACGGTGAGCAACATTCTGTTCGTCGCCGTCGCCCACCCGCCCATGCCCGCGTCCTGGAAGGCTCGCTCGGGTTGGTACAGCCCGCACGAGAGCCCAGTGTCGATACTCGTCATTATTGCCACAGTCGTCGTCTTGGTGGGCGGCGCTCGGCACCTTTGGCTGATCCTTCGGTCCCGCACCACCAACCTGACGCGCTCAACAATCATCGCCCTCACGGGTTTCACCACCGCGTGGACCTTTGCCGTTGGTGTGACCGGTGAACTCGGCGAACAAGAACGCTTTCGCCACATGATCGATCCGCTTGTGATCGCCGTCGCTGCCGCGATCGCGATCCAGTGGTGGTCGAGCAAGGGGCCGGCGAGGTTGCGCCAGCGACTTGTCCGTTGGTTACGACCTTCCGTGACGGTGCCCGTGGCCCTGATCACCCTGTCGCTCGGCGTAGTGATGGTACAGCTCGGCCAAGGCCAGCCCGAGCAAGCAGTGATCACGGCAGTGGCCGTTGGGCATCCAACCCTGGAGGCGGACGCAAAGGTGCACACGGCGGCGATGGGGCCCACGACAGCGGTGGAGCCCACCGACAACATCATCCCGTCGGGCCTCGCCTACTACCTTTCCTCAGCAGCCGGGTCGCCGGCTGCAGCCTCGACACCAGCCGCACCGACGACCACCGTGGCGCCGGCGCGACCGGTCTGCGACACCATCGTGCACCTCGGCGACAGCAACCTCGGAATGACGTTTTCGGCCTTCCGCGACTTATATGCGGCAACTGGCGCGGTGGCGTATTTGGACTTCGCGAATGGCCGAGGAGCAACGAGCGCTGCCAATGGAGGCACGTCGGCCCTGCAGGTCATAAAAGACTTTCGGTTGGTGCTGCCGAACAAATCTGTGTGCTGGGTCATCGCGCTGAGCTCCGAGGACGCGATGGAGACACACCGCGATGGCGTCGATCCGTCTGTGCGGATTCGCTTGATCGCGGACGCAATCGGTGAGGAGCCCACCGTTTGGATCACTCCGGTACTCGTCAGCGCCACCACGGCGTGGTCGCTCGACGCGTCCACCGCCTACAACCAAGCCTTGTTGCGCGTTGTACGCGATCGGCCGAACATCTCGGTGCTCGATTGGCAGGATGTGGCCCTGCAATACCTCGATCAATTCCAGCCAGATGGCGTGCATTACAAAGCACCCCTCTACTCGCTGCTGACCCAGACTGTGATGGCCCACCTCGCGAATGTGTGGGACATCAGGCCGTGAGCCAAACAGCAGCCGCGACGACGATGTATACCCCGCCGCGCAGCGCTCAAGTACCGGCCCTCGATGGCATCCGCGGCATCGCCGTCGCGTTGGTGGTGTGGCTTCACCTGCGCCCGCATCAGATGCCGGGCGGCTGGGTGGGTATGAGTGTGTTCTTCCCGCTTTCGGGCTTCTTGATGACCCGACTGATCCTCAACGAACGGATCAGTACCGGCGGGCGGGTCGGTCTGGGTCGGTTCTGGGTGCGGCGCGGCCGGCGCCTCTTGCCAGCGCACTACGTGATGTTGCTCGTCGTGGTAGCACTCTTGGTCGCCGGCGGCACCTGGGAAGCGTCTGATCGCGGCGCCGTCATGTCGTCGTTGCTCTACTCGAATAACTGGTGGCAACTCGCCCACTCCGTCGACTACTGGTCTGAGTTCTCCGGAAGAGTGTCACCCTTCCAGCATTTGTGGAGCCTTTCTGTCGAGGAGCAGTTTTACGTGTTGTGGCCGATCATCACCGTGGTCACGCTCAGATTTGCGCGCCGCCCCCTTCGAACTGTCGGGATGGTCGCGTGCGGGCTGGCCGGTCTCGGCGCAATCTATGGGCTGGCAATCACACGCCTCGATTGGGGCAGCACCACCGACGTCTACTACAACACCGGGGTCCGCGGGGCCGAGCTGCTCGCCGGCAGCGCGCTTGCCATCCTCCTCGCCGCGCGACCGGCTCTGTGGTCGAGCGAATGGGCGCGCTCGGTGCTCAACTTCATTGCCGCGACGAGTCTGGGGGCCATCGCAGTGCTGTCGCTCACGCTTGATGACGAGGCTTCGCGCTTCATCGCAGACGGCGGAATGTTCGCGACCGGGCTTGCAACGACGGCTATCGTCGCTGCGGCAGTTCGCGGCGGCGGGGCCGCAGGCGTGCTCGCTTGGGCACCGCTGCGCTGGCTCGGCACGCGGTGTTACAGCCTGTACTTGTGGCACTGGCCGATTATTGCGCTCGTCACGCGTGAGAGCAGCGGGCTCGACAGGTGGTGGCTGACCGCAGCGCAGCTGACATTGACAGCAGCCGCGACAGTGGTCTCCTACCGATTGGTCGAGGACCCGTTTCGACGAGGCGTGCGCGCCAGCATCGCCAGATGGTCACGCAACACAGTGCCAGCCTGACGCATGGACAACACCCTGTTCCGCCCACTCGAGCCCGACGACATGCAGGCCGTCTGTGCGCTGATCAACACTGGCAACGACTTCGACGGCCTGCAGATGGTGATGGATGTCGACGAAGTTCGTGAGGAGCTCAGCCCGCCCGCGCTGGACCCCGCCACCGACACGCGTGGCGCATTCGTGAACGCCACGCTGGTCGGTGCCGCATGGGCTCAGTACCTGCCGTCGGAGGTCGTCCAGGAACGTTGCTATGTGTTCGGCACGGTGCACCCCAAGTACCGCGGTCGCAACATTGGGCGCGAGCTGATGGCATGGGGCATGGCTCGAGCAGACGCCATGTTGAACTCTGGCACCAACACACTGCCCAAGTTCATCCGCACCCAAGCGCTTGAGGGGGTCGCTGATGCACACCGACTGATGGCGAGGTGCGGCCTCAGCCCGGTCCGATACTTCGACGAACTCGTGATCGCTCTCGCAGAGATCGGCCCCATTCCGAACATTGCTGATATCAGCATCATTGCCTGGCCCACAGAGCGCTCGAGTGAGATCAAGGACGTGAAGAATGCATCGTTTGCAAGCCATTGGGGTTCCACGCCGGCAAGCGACGAGGTCTGGCGACAGACCACCGAGGGCTTCGGCGCGCGCACCGATCTGTCGTTCGTTGCGGTGGACTGCAACAACACGATCGTCGCGATGCTGCTCAGCTACCGCTACGAAGCCGACGACGCCGTGCTCGGGTACGCCCAGGGATACATCGACAAAGTCGGCACACTCGATGAGTGGCGCGGGAGGGGTATCGCGAGTGCGCTCATCCTCACCGCGTTGCACCGGTATCGCGAGATCGGCCTCACTCACGCTGCGCTCGACGTCGACAGCGACAGCCCGACGGGCGCTCACCGGCTGTACGGCGCGATCGGGTTCGTCCCCCATAGCCGTTCGATCACGTTCGAATGTGCGATCGGGCCGACACGCTGAGGCCACACGTACTACCTTGGTGCCCATGTCACATCTGTATGACCTCGCCATGACCTCGATCGGTGGTGATCCGGTTGCACTCGACCGGTTCCGCGATCAGGTGGTTCTCATCGTCAACGTTGCGAGCGCTTGAGGCCTCACGCCTCAGTACGCAGGTCTGCGTACGCTCCAGCAGGACTTCGCCGCTCGCGGCTTCACGGTGCTTGCGTTCCCGTGTAATCAATTCGGCGCACAAGAGCCCGGAACCGACGCAGAGATCCTCGAGTTCGCCACATCGAAATACGACGCCAATTTCCCGATCTTTTCCAAGATCGAGGTGAATGGCGACGGTGCCTGCGAGCTCTATCAATGGCTCCGGACCGAACAGCCCGGAGTGGCTGAAACGAACAGCATCACATGGAACTTCGAGAAGTTCCTGATCGATCGCTCAGGTGCCGTAGTGGCCCGGTTCAGCCCCATGGTCACCCCGGACGAAATTGCCTCCCAATTGGAGCAGTACCTCTGAGCTGACCTCGCGGTGGTGCGGTTGCGCTGACTACTCGATGCGCTTCACTTTGCCCTGCAGCCGAGTGGACAACACCTCGACCGAGCCGCCCAGGTCGGCGAACGCAACCCGTCGACCCATCGCGCCCATCAGCAGGCTCAGCGCAGGGCCATGCACGATCTGACCGCTGCCCCAAATACCGTCGCCATCGGTGGCAGTGAACCGCAGTCCGCGAATTCGTGATGCCGGCAGGAAGCCGATTGCGCGGCCTCCCGTGATGAAATCCATTACTGCCGAGACACGCTCGAAGGGGATCTCGCGCGTGATGCCGAGCGGACGGCGGATGTCCTCGCCGTGCACGATGACTTCGGCCAGCGGCGCCATTGCCAGCGTGGGAGGGTGCTTCCGATTCGACGCGTTGTCGCGTAGCTGCTGAGCGATCTCGGCGATGGGCCGCGCGGCCAACTCGGCAGTGATCTGTTTCGACGACTTGGTGACAGAGAATCCATTTCTCACGACCCGCATCAGCAACGATGGCATCGAGACGTTGAACAGCGCCGTGAGATGGGCGGCAAGGTCGTGTACACGCCAATCGGCGCACAACGACCAGACTCGCAGTTGCTCGGACGACAGCGATTCGAGCAGGTCGGCCAAGGCGAGACGCTCGTCGGCCAGGGCGGCCGAGAGTTGTTCGTCGTTCACGACTGTGGTGCCTGCACCGCTGGGCGGTGGAGTACCGCACTCATCGGCTCGAACCGAACAATGGTGCCATCGACGGCAGCGACGCCATCGGCGATGAGGCTGTATCCATCGGCTGCGGCCGGCGGCCACACGAGTGAGACCTTCGGATGCAAGGCCACGTTGGCGGCCGTACGTCGCCCCACCTCTGCGTGGAGGTAGGTACCCGTATGATCCCAGACCGGGGCGATGGCAACGACGCGGGCCTCGGCGTCGTCGGACACGGTGAGGAGATAACACCATCCGATCTGCACATCGATCGCGACGGGAAGATCGGCAAGGGTGACCACAACGCTCATGGGCAGACTCTAGGACACGACGTCAAGGGCTGACTCGGTCAGCGATTCACTCGACCAATGCCCGTTCATCGACCGCTGCGATGAGCGCTGCCACGAGCCGGCCAAGTGCATCGGCTGCGGCCGGTCCGCGCACGATCGTCTCGCCCCCCACCACCACGGCGCCCACCGCACCGAGGGGCACGAGCAACGCCTGCAGCCCGCGTCGGCCGCGCCCGGCACTGGCAACTGAGGCCGTGACCGCAACCGGCATGCCCGCCAGCTCGCCCGTGCCGATGATCCAGTCAATGGCGTTCTTCAACGAACCCGGCAACGAGAAGCCGTACTCCGGCGAGGCGATGATCACTCCGTCAGCGGCTTGCAACATTTCCCGAAGCTGGATCACCTGACCCGGCGCGCCAGTGGCCTCGTGATCGGGATTGAAGTGAGGAATGTCACCGAGGCCCTCGAAGAAGGTGAAGTCGACATGGATCGGCATCAGCGCTGCGGCGTCGTGCAACAGTGCGAGGTTCGACGAACCGGCCTGCAGGCTGCCACAGATACCAACGATCGTGATCGGCCGGTTCACACTCCGAACCACAGCTCAGCGGCGAGGTCGGCAACGACGATGTGGCGGTCCTCGGCGTCGGCGATCGGCACTGCAGCAGCGAGCGCGCGTTCTGCAACCGCTTCGTCCGTGCGACCCAAGCATGCCAACGCGCGGGCGCGAGCCTCGTGCGCGTAGGCCAGATCGAAGTCGGCCAAGTTCGCGGCTGAGCACGCAGCCATGCAGCGATCGCCGTGGTGCAACGCCAGCGCGCCGTTGCCGCGCACTGCCCACACCCGTGAAATCAACCATTCGGCACGAGCCACATTTTCGGGGACGCGTCGTGCAGCACGCGCCCAGTGATACGCGGCCGCGTACGCCGACAGGGTCATTGCCTCTTCGTCGTCGGCAGTGCGTTCGGCGTCGGGCTTGCGCAGCCACTCCCACGTGCCGTTGTTCGCCGTGACGCCCTGCGAACGGTGCCACTCGCCTTCGGGATCCTCCGCAGGTTTCGCTGCCTCGGGGTCGTCGATGTCGCCCATGCTCTCGCCGGTTTCGAGCAGCGTCTTGAGGCCATCGACAATGGCCACCCAGCCCATGCGCACGTGCTCCCACGTGCGCGGGCTCTTCAACAGGTCGCCGTGACGCAGCGTGACCCGAGTGAGTTCGCCTGCCGGGGTGAGTACCCACTCCACACGGCTCGGCGGCTCTTCGGCCAGGCTTGTTTCGTACACGAACCGGAAGGTCATCACGAGGCGCTTGGCGACCTCGGTGGCTTCGATCAGGCCCTCGATCGCCGGGGCGCCATCGTCTCCCACATAGCGGTAGCCGTCGCCGACGCCGCCATCGGTCTCGAGGCGGGTGCCGTAGAAGTAGCGGCTCGTGTATTCGGGATCGGTGATCGCCTGCCACACCTGCTGCGGCGTGGCTTTGATGTAGATCTCGTAGATGTGCGGTCTGATGCTCATCGCCTTGCTCCAGTGCCCCGAGGGACGATCGCTTCCCCGCGATCGTCAGCCGACTCGTAGAGCACTCTATCCGCGGCGTCAACACCGCCCGACCAATTCTTGAGTGGATTGATCGGGAATCGGTGCATACTGTGCGAGCAAGAACTATCTATGCCATCTCTCCCATCTATGCCATCTCACAAGGAGTAACCACCATGACCGTTCGTCTTGGCGATACCGCACCCAACTTCAACGCCGCCACCACGCAGGGCGACATCAACTTCCACGACTGGCTCGGCGACAGCTGGGGCGTGCTGTTCAGCCATCCCAAGGACTTCACGCCGGTATGCACCACCGAGCTCGGCTACGTGGCCAAGATCAAGCCCGAGTTCGATAAGCGCAACGTGAAGGTCATCGGCCTGTCGGTCGATTCCGTCGAGAGCCACCTCAAGTGGGAGAGCGACATCGGCGAGACTCAAGGCACTCCCGTGAACTTTCCGATGATCGGCGACACCGACAAGACCGTTGCCAACCTGTACGACATGATCCACCCCAATGCCAGCGACACCATGACGGTTCGCTCCGTGTTCGTCATCGGGCCGGACAAGAAGGTCAAGCTGCAGATCACCTACCCGGCCTCTACCGGTCGCAACTTCGAAGAGATCCTGCGGGTCATCGACAGCCTGCAACTCACCGCCAAGTACAAAGTCGCCACGCCAGCCAACTGGACCGATGGTGACGACGTGATCATCGGCGGGTCGGTCAGCGACGATGAGGCAAAGCAGTTGTTCCCGCAGGGCTGGACTACCGTGAAGCCCTACCTGCGCGTGCTGCACCAGCCCGGCAAGTAATCACAACGGTGCTGAACGATGCCCGCAACGGCACTCAGCACAGGTTCGACTCAACCCACTCTCGTACTGCAGGCGCCAGCCGATCGAGGTGGTCGGCTGGCGCTTCGCGTATCTGGGTCGCGCTGATGGGCACAGCCGTGCGATCCGCATCCACCACCACGGGTTCGGCGCCGAATCGCTCGGCGAGCTCGCTGACGTAGGGATCGCTACTGAACACCGCATGTGGCCCGATTTCGTGCGGCCATCGCGACCGGAACAGCGCCATCCACTTGGCCCAGAGTTCCTCGTCGGCAAAGTCGTTGTCGAGGTCATGACGCAACTCCACCACCGTCACGTGCGAGTGCAGATCGGCGAGCCATGCAGCGCGGAGCTCGCCGGGCACCAACTCGCCATCGCGCGTATTCACGAACACCACGAGGCGCTCGGCGCGTTGTGCCGCCCACTCGATCATGAACGAATGACCCAGGTGCGGTGGATTGAATCGGCCGACGATCAGGCCGGTCGCATAACAGGGTCCGGGCTGTGCGGTGCTCATCGGTGGGTCCGGTCAGGGGCGCGGCGAACCCGGCGTGCGCAAGATCGTGACGTCCATCTCCTCTGGCTCGGCACCAACGGCAATGAGGAGCTTGCTGAAGCCATGGAAGAGGGCCATGCCGATACCCATCTCGGCGATCTCATCACCGTCGAAGTGCGCCGAGATGAACGACCGTGCGTCGCCGGTGGGAGGTCCGTTGGTGCCGAGGTAAGCATCAGCGAACACCACTGCCGCTTTGTGTCGAGGCTCGAGCTCACTCGATTCGAAGTTGTCGTCGACCATGTTGGCGAGTTCCTCGGTGAGTCCCTCCTGCCTCGCGACCGCGAAGCGCACATTGCGTCAATACCCGCAGTCGGTGATGCGCGCATTGCGCAGCCGGATCACTTCCTTGGTGGGCTGATCGACAACACCGCGACTCCAGAACTCGGAATAGAGCACGCCGTACGCGCCGACGAGTTCGGGCTGGTGCGACAACATGCCGCCATAACTCGGCGTCTCCTCATCGAAGGCAGACGGCATTCGTGGCGTGGTAGCCATCAGTGGTGTCCCTGTTCTTCGATTGACTCGCCAGCAACGATCTGTAGGCGAGTGAACCCATCGAGTAGCGCGAGATGGAACAACAGACCCATCTGCTCGGCCGGCGTGTAGTACGCGCAGAGTGCGGCGAAGGTGGCATCGTCGAGGCCGTGTACATCAATGACGAATTGTTCGACGACCGCCATCGCCGCGAGTTCAGCGGGATCGAGATCGGTGGGCAAGGTCTCGTCTCCGACCCCGAGCAACTGACGCACGCGAACCCGCGCCAGCTCACCGGTGCGACCCGGTGCAGCGGCCGCAGCGTTGCGCGACAGGTCGTCGATTCGAGCGGCGAGCGGTGGGCGCAGGTCAATCAAGCGTGCCGAGGTCGGCTGTACCCGCGTCATGCCGCCGGCTCCCGAACCGAGGGCAGCGCCTCGACCACGGAACGCCATCCGATTCCGAGCGCAGCTGCATCGCCGGCACCGAGGGGATGCGCCGATCCGAGCACATGTGCATATGCACACAGCGCCAACGCCGTCGCGACCGTGTCCTGGGTGAGCGCGGCCATCGAGACGGCGCGCTCGAGCCAACCGCGCGCCGCCATCTCGTTGCCGGTGGACGCTGCTGAGGCTCCGGCCGCGACGCTCGCAATGACACCATCGAGATAGGTGTGACCGACAGCATCAGTGACCGCTTTCGCGGCTTCGATGGCTTCGTCTGTCGATCCCTGCAGCACAGCGACGAGGGCGCGTACCGATTGAAAGAACGGATGCGATTCGACGTCGTTGGTCACGTGTGCGAGCGCCGTGCGCGCCTCGTCGTAATCGCCGATCTGGGCCAGACCGGCGGCGCGGATGACCCACGACTCGCCGGGATCGGCCTGCACCTTCTGCATACGATCAATGGCTTCGTTGGCGTAGGTGACCGTGCTCTTGGCGTCGCCGCCGTGCATTGCTATACCGGCTGCGGCGAGGAACGGAAAGGCCGACTCGCCGTACTGATCGGCCTGTGCAATCAACGCCTCACTCGTGCGAGCCACGCTCGGATCGCCGAGCGCGACTTGCGTACGACCCAGCACCGCAAGCGCCTGCGCCAACCCGAAGCCATCGCCCAGCTTCTTGAAGCGCGCCCTCGCCTGCTCGGCCAGTGCGGCCGCCGCGTCAATGTGGCCGGTCCACAGGCGCATCGAGGCAAGCAATGACAGCATCATGCTCTCGGCCCATTCATCGCCACGTTCACGGGCTTCGGCGCGCACCACATTGGCGAGTTCTTCGGCCTCGGTGAAGCGACGATTGTAGAAGTGCACGAAGGCGAGTAGCCCGTACGCCCACCCGACGCCTGCGCGATCGCCGAGTTCGGTGAGCGTCGTCGCAGCGCGATACAGATGTTCTTCGGCGACCTGCATGTTGCCGCCGAGAAAGGCCATCCAGGCGCGGTGCTGTTCGATGTAGCCGAGCCCGCGCCGGTCGCCGAGATCGACATAGAGGCCCTCTGCTTCGCCGAACAGCCACTCTGCATCGGCGAGCGAACCGCCGAACAACTCGAGAAAGCCTCGGGCGCGCAAAGTGTCGGCAAGCTGTTGATGATCGCCGATCTCGCGAAAGAGGTCGATGGACTCGCCGAGTTGACGACGCGCCGCGGGAAGGTCTCCAGCCACCTGGCTGATGAGACCCAATGCGCGACGGGCACGCGCTTCGGTCTGCTGATCGTGGTCGGTGAGCGCTTCGCCAAGGACCGAATCGGTCTCCGATCGTGCCCGATCGAGCTGGCGCAGATCGACCAGGGCGACGATACGATGCAGGCGCTGGCGGGCCCGGATCTCCCGCGATGCGTCAGTGAGGCCGGCGGCTTCGACGAGGTCGATCGTGCGCGTGGAGTACCGCACGATCTGGCGAAGGTTGCCTTGCTCGACTTGGCGTTCGGTCGCGGCCTCCAGCGCGGTGGTGGCTTGATCGACGATGTCGGCAGGGACACCGGCGAGCGGGCCGAGTTCGGTGACCAGTTCTGCAGCGGCGGCCAAATGGTGCGCCACGTCGTCGGGGCTGTAGTGGCGACCCTGCATCGAGCTGGCGATACCCATGTGGCGTGCTGCGCGCACGGCCTTGGTGAGCGTCTGATACGCGACCTCGCGAACCGAGTCCGACTTGAACGCCCAGCGTCGCCCTTCGATCTCGAGCAGGCCACCATCGAGCAGGCCGTCGAGCACAAGGGGATCGAGCCGTTGACCGAGTTCGCGGGCGAAGCGTTCGAGGCTGTTGATGACGCCCGAGGGTCCGAGTACCGCAGCGTTGTCGATGACCGCTCGCTGATCTGGTGGGAGCTGATCGAGACGCGCTGCGATGACGGCACGCAACGAGTCGGGCAGAGCGCGAACGTCGCCACCTTCGGCAACCAGCACGGCGAGTTCCTCGAGGAACAGGGGGTTACCGCCGGACCGTTCGTAGATGGTGGTGATGGTGGCCTCGTCGGCATCGGGGCCGATGATCGCCCGACATAGCTGCGCCGCCGAGATGGGGCCGAGCGGCTCGAGCGGCAGACGCACCACTGCGGCGCGGGTGGACAACGGCGGCCACGCCAGCTCTGGGTCGGGGCGGTTGGTGGTGACGAGCACAAAGGGCCGTCGCGCCAGTGCAACAAGGAGGTGTTCGCACAACGACAGCACCACGGGATCGGCCCAATGGATGTCGGTGATCGACAACAACACCGGGCCGGTGCGCAGCCGGCGTTCGAAGACCGAGGCCACGGCGCGGTTCACAGCGTCGCGGGCAGTGACGGGATCAACATCGTCGAGTTTCGAGGGATAACCGAGTAGATGTTGAAACGCATCGGTAAGACCCGTCACCGTGGCGGCGTCGGCATCGGCAAAAAGTTCACGACCCAGGCCGCTAGCGATCTCGCGAACCGTCTCGGGCGATGACGCTGCGTCCAGTTCGAGACGATCGAACAGCGCGCTCGCAAGTGGCCACCACACGTTCGATTCACCGTACGGAACAGCGGATCCCTCGATGACGATTACCGAGTGTTTCGAGCGCGCCGCCTCGAGTAACTCATCGACCAGACGGCTCTTGCCGACGCCACCTGCGCCATCGACCGCCACGAGTGCGGCCTGCGAGTTCGCAATCGCAAAATCGACCGATGCGACCGTGAGGGCCAGCTCGGTGGAGCGACCCATGATGGCGACATCACGGCGCCGGCGGCGTGCGCCCGGTTGGGAGATCGCACCCTTGGCCAACCACGCAGCGATCGCCGCATCGCGACCTCTGGCCTCGAGCTCTCCCTGCGATTCGTAGGTGATGCTCGACACGGTAAGCCCGTGCGTGGACTCCCCGACGAGCACGCCGCCCGGCGGCGCAAGCGACTGCAACCGCGATGCCGTGTTGACGACATCGCCCATCGCCGTGTGATCGGTGCCGGCAACGGTGCCCACGAGGGCGACGCCGGTGTTGATGCCGACGCGCATCTGCAGCGCGGTGGCATTGCCTTGCAACATGCGCGCTGCAGCGAAGGATGCGAGTGACTCCTGCATGCGCAGACCTGCGCGCACCGCCCGCTCGGCGTCGTCCTCGTGTGCAACGGGCACGCCGAAGAGCGCAACGATGCCGTCGCCGACGAACTTGTCGACCGTGCCCCCGAAGGTGGTGATGTCCTCGACCAATCGTTCGAAGCACGAGTCCACGAGGCGCTTCACGTGTTCGGGATCGAGATGTTCGGCCAATGCCGTGAACCCGACCAGATCGGCAAACAGCACCGTCACGACACGGCGTTCCTCGATCGATGCGGCCGCTAGCGCAAACCCGCACGTCGGGCAGAAACGGGAGCCGGCGGCAACCGGGTTTGCACAGGACGGGCACGAACTCACTGGGCAGATCGTACGGCATCGGCACCCCGGCGCGAGCCACGGGTTTCAATCCCGCGTCTCCGCGCACCCTGCACCGCTGCGATAGTTTGCCGCCGTGGTACAGCGACGTATCGTCTTCGCGTCCGTGGTCACTGCCTTGTTGGCTGGTGCCGTGCTCGCGTCGTGTGCACCCGACTCTGGCGACGCCTCAACCGTCAGTCTGACGGCCACGCAGCGCCAAGGCAGCGACGAAGTCGCTTACTCCGGCTGAGGTGGCACTGATCGTGCAGTACATCGAGGCCCTGTCCGGCGGCTGAGACGAGACGCCTACCCACCGGTCCAGGTAACGAATCCACCCTGTTCTGGATCGGTAATTGCCGATTTTCCGATACAACTACGGGATGACTGAAGCCCCCACCGCCACCGCTGCAGCCGGAGCCGTCGATGCCACCAAGTTCTACGGCTCAGGCGATAGCGAAGTACGAGCCCTCGACGGCGTGACCGTCGCGTTCGAAGCCGGCAGATTCACCGCCATCATGGGCCCCTCCGGTTCGGGCAAGTCCACCCTCATGCACACCCTTGCCGGTCTCGACGGCCTCACATCGGGCGCCGTGTACATCGGCGACACTTACCTCGCCACGCTCAAGGACAAAGAACTCACCGAGTTGCGCCGCGAGAAGGTCGGCTTCATCTTTCAGGCCTACAACCTCATCCCCACGCTCTCGGCCGAAGAGAACATCCGCCTCCCGTTGCTGCTCGGCAACTCCAAGGGTGATGAAGCCTGGATCAACCGGGTCATTGACACCGTTGGTCTGCGCGACCGTCTCACCCACCGGCCGAGCGAGTTGTCGGGCGGCCAGCAGCAGCGTGTTGCCGTGGCCCGCGCGCTTGCCAGCCGGCCCACCATCATCTTCGCCGACGAGCCCACGGGCAACCTCGACAGCCGCACCGGTGCTGAGATTTTGTCGTTCATGCGCCTCGCCGTGAACGAATTGGGACAAACCATCGTGATGGTCACCCACGATCCGGTTGCCGCGAGCTACGCCGATCGCGTCATCTTCCTGGCCGATGGCCGCATCGTCGACGAGATGCAGGATCCCACAGCGGACCGCGTACTCGATCGTATGAAGCGCTTCGGGGAATGACATGTTCCGAATCTCACTAAAGAACGTGCTGGCCCGAAAGGGCCGGCTGCTGCTCACCTCGCTCGCAGTCATTGCCAGCTGCGCGTTCCTGAGCGGCGTGTTCGTATTCAGCGACACCATCAACGCGAGCATCAATCGTCTCTTCGCCACTGCTTACGCGCAGACCGATGCGTTCGTGCGTTCCTCCAACGTGATCGAGGGCGACTTCGGAGCCGACACCCGCGGGCGCCTTCTGGATTCGGTGATCGCCGAGGTCGCCGCAATTCCCGGAGTCACAGAAGCACGAGGCGATGTACAGAGCTTCGCCCGCATTTCCACCGCGTCCGGCAAGCCCATCGGCATCGACGGCCCACCCAAGTACGGCGGCGTGTTCACCGGCGCGAAGAGCTCGCCATGGAAGCTGGCCGAGGGTCGTCCGGCAGCAGGCTCGACCGAAGTCGTCATCGACAAACGATCGGCCAAGGAAGGCAAAATCTCGCTCGGCGACTCGGTCACCGTCACGGCCAAAGCCGGTGCTCGACCGTTCACCGTGGTCGGCATCGTCACCTTCGCAGGATCCGACACATCCGGCTCGGCCACATGGGCGTTGTTCGACCTCGCGACAGCTCAGGACTTCGTGATCGGCGAAGCCGGCAAGATCGACTCTGTCATCGTGCGCGGCGATGGTTCTCTCACCGACACGCAGTTGAAGGCCACGATCCAAAAGGCGCTCACGGGTCAATCGGTGCAGGTGCTCACCGGCGCTGAGATCACCAAAGAGACGCAGAACTCGGTCGCCAAGTTCTTCAACCTGTTCAGCAAAGTGCTCACCATCTTCGCCGCGATCGCATTGCTCGTTGGTTGTTTCGTGATCTACAACGTGTTCCGTATCACTGCAGCCCAACGCCAGCAGGAGAGCGCGCTCATGCGCGCCATCGGCGCCAACCGTGGCCAAGTGGTGCGGTCGTTGTTCGTCGAGGCGGGCGTCGTGGGTGTCGTCGGCAGCCTGCTCGGGTTCGGCGGAGGCGTCGTGCTCGCAACGACCATTCTCGGGATCCTCAAGAAGCTCGGTAGCGGGCCGTCCGACACAGCGCTCACCGTCAACTCGCGCTCGTTCGTGATCACGCTCATCGTGGGACTCGTCGTGACGGTGCTCTGCGCCACACTCCCCGCCATTCGTGCCGGGCGAGTCTCACCGCTTGCCGCGATGCGCGATGTCAGCATCGATCGCTCCGGTCTGTCGCTCCGACGCATCGTCATCGGTGCTGTTTTCGTCGCATTCTCGGTAGTTGGGGTCGTTCTCGGCCTCAACCGTGCCGCCATTTGGCTGGTACTCGGCGTCCCGTCGCTCTTCATTACAGCGATTGCGCTCGGTCCTGTCACCGTTGGGCCGGTCACTACCGCTCTGACGCGCCCGCTGCGCGCGATCAAGGGCGTCACCGGCGAGATCGCCGTTCGTAATGCCGCACGTAGCCCCGAGCGCACCTCGCTCACCGCCGCGGCACTCGGTATCGGCCTCGCGTTCCTCATCGGCGTCTCCACGATCGGCTCCTCCTTACAGAGTTCCATCCGCGAGACCATCGGCAAGCAGTTCACCGGAAACTTTGCGGTGAGCACCAGCGACGGTCAGGGCTTCGGCGGGCTGCCCACCACGCTCACCGACGACCTCAACAAGCTCCCCGAGATCAGCGACGCTGCCGGCTTGGGAATCGCCCAAATCAAGGTCGTCAAAGACGGCACGCCCAAGGCCACCGGCGTCTTCACCCTCGACGCCACGCATGCGGCCAAGTTGTTCAACTTCACGTTCGTCGACGGCGGCTGGTCAGGGCTGAACAACACGACGGTCCTGGTCTCCAAGGGCAAAGCCGACCGCGACGGCTTGCGAGTAGGCAGCCAACTTGCGGTGTCCTTCCTCGATCAATCCACCGCCACGTTGACAGTGGCCGGTGTCTACGAGTCGAAAGCTTTCGGGAACGTGATCGTCGACCGTTCCCTGTTCGACGGACGTGGCGCAACCCTGTTCGACATCCAGATCTTCGCGCAGACAAAGCCGGGCGTTTCCGACGCCGACGCCACCACGGCCGTGAAGACCGTCACCGACAAGTACCCCACAGCCAAGGTGCAAACCCGCACCGCTTTCATCGACGCTCAGGTTGAACAGGTCACACCGATTCTCAATTTCATCTATGCACTGTTGGGCATGGCCGTATTCATCGCGGTGCTCGGCATCGTGCTCACCCTGCTGCTCGCCGTGTACGAACGTCGGCGCGAGCTCGGCTTGATGCGTGCCATCGGTATGACCCGCAAACAGGTGCGCGACAGTGTTCGTTGGGAGGCCATCGTGACCGCCGTACTCGGCGCGATCATGGGCACGCTGCTCGGACTCGCGCTCGGCTGGATCGTGGTCCGCGCGCTCGGCGATCAGGGCCTCACGATCTTCAGCGTGTCGTACGTCTCGATCGGAATCTTCGCCGTCGCTGCCGTGGTCTTCGCAATCGTCGCGGCCTGGTGGCCGGCACGTCGTGCCTCAAAATCCGACATCCTGCAGGCCATCGCCACCACATGACCACCACCCGTCATCACAGGCAGCGTTAGGCCCATCGCAATGCTGCGCCTCGCCTTCAAAAACGTGACCGCCCGCTTTGGGCGCATCGTGCTCACCGCACTGGCGATCATCGTCAGCACCGCGTTCTTGTCGGGCACCTTCATGTTTCGCGACACGCTCGAGGGCACGTTCGACGCGATCTTTGCGAAGTCGTTCGAGAAAGTCGACGCCTATGTGCAGTCCAGCAACACGGTCGAAACCGCATTCGGTTTCGAGGTGCGCGACAAGGTACCTATCGATGCGGTCGCGGTCGCGGCAGCTGTGCGGGGCGTCAGCGACGCGCAGGCCTTGGTGCAAGGCGACGCCGTGGTCATCGGCAAGAACGGTAAGCCAATCGAGCGCACCACCCGATCCACCTCGGGCGGCACCCTGAACTCCGGTGATCTCTCGGTATGGAAGCTTACGAGTGGTCGCTCACCCAGCGGAGGCGGCGAGGTAGTGCTCGACGACCAGACCGCGTCTGATGGCGGTTACGTACTCGGCGACACAGTGAAGATCAACGCCGAGGCTGGGTCGCGCACGTTCACCCTCGTCGGTATCGCCCGCTACAACACCGTGGCCACGCCCGGCGACGCCACGTGGGCGCTGTTCGACACTGATACCGCAATGGAGTTCGTGGCCAAGCCCGGTTTCATCGATGCCGTACTCATCCGCGGCGATAGCACCGTCACCGACACCGAGCTGGCACGGCGCGTGCAGGCAGCCATGAGCGCCGCTCCCGGACTCAATCAGATGCAGGCCCTCACCGGTGCAGAGATCACCGCACAGAGCCAGACCGAAATTCAGAAGGGCCTCGGCTTCTTCACGATCTTCCTGTCCATCTTTTCCTTCATCGCGTTGGGCGTGGGCTGCTTCGTGATCTACAACGTATTCTCGATCACTGCCGCGCAACGGCGACGCGAAAACGCCCTGCTGCGCGCCATCGGCGCAAGTCGCCGACAGGTCACATGGATGATGCTCACCGAGGCCTCCGTCATCGGAGTGCTCGGCTCGGCGCTCGGTCTCGTTGCCGGTGCCGGTCTCGCCATCGGGATTCAGGTTGCGCTGAATGGTGCGGGGTTGGGCGTGCCGTCGCGCGGATTGGTCATCACCGCGGGCACGGTCGTGGTCACCGTGATCGCCGGCATCATCACCACACTGGTCGCGGCAGCGGTACCCGCGTTCTCGGCGGCACGCGTGCCCCCCGTCGCAGCGATGAGCGAATCGGCGTTCGAGCAGGTGCGCAGCAACCGAACCCGTGTGCTCGCGGCGTTCGGATTCATCGCACTCGGCGTGGCCGCGATCATCGCCGTGATCGTCGGTGCGGCAGGCATTCTGCTTGGGGTCGCCGTGGTCGCCATCTTCGTGGGCATCCTGCTGCTCGGCCCCACGATGGCCAACCCCATCGCCCGCGTGTTGGGAGCGCCGGTCGAACGCTTCCGTGGTATCACCGGCGGCATGAGTCGGGCGAACGTGCAGCGCAACCCGCGCCGCACCGCGCGCACCGCCGCACCGGTGCTCATCGGCGTCGCGTTGGTCACGGGCGCCAGCGTGTTCGCAGCGTCGATCAAGCAACAACTACGCGACACCATCGGCCAGCAGTTCCTGGGCGAGTACGTGATCAATTCGTCTAACGGCGGCTCGCTGAGCTTCAGCCAGAGCTTTGTCGACGAACTCAACACGCTGCCCGAGGTCGGTGCAGCGACTGGTTTGGGCTTTGCGCGGTTGCAGTACAGCGACACGCAAAAAGGGTTCTTCGCAACCACCGTGAACCCAGAAACAGCCATCGGCATTCTCGATTACAAGTTCCTGCAGGGCTCGTTCGCGTCGCTCACGCCGAAGGGCATTCTGGTCAGTTCCGGCGAAGCCAAGCGGGCCAAGCTCGACGTCGGGTCCACGGTTGGTTTACGTGTGGGCCAAACTGATGTGACCGTCACCGTGCAGGGCATCTATGCGTCGAGCGACCTTGCGCAGGCGCGAGTGGTGCACCGCGACCTTCTCAAGGGCACCTCGGTGAGCAACCTCGCCGGCTTCGTGTTCATGACCAAGGCGCCGGGCGTGTCCGACAAAAAGTTCCGCGTCGCGGTGGACGCATCGATCAAGACCTACGGCATCGGCACATTGCAGAATCGATCACAATTCATCGACGGTCGCAGCGACATCATCGATCGCAGCCTGTTCTTCATCTACGGCCTGCTCGCGCTCTCGGTGATCATTGCCGTGTTCGGCATCGTGCTCACGATGCTGCTCGCCGTGTACGAGCGTCGACGCGAGATCGGCCTGTTACGCGCGGTCGGTATGACCCGGTCGCAGGTGCGCACCACGGTGCGCTGGGAGAGTGTGCTGACATCGCTCTACGGAGCAATCGTCGGGGTGGTGCTCGGTCTCGTGCTCGGCTACATCGTGATCGTCGCTCTGCGAGACTCAGGCCTCTCGAAGTACGCCATACCCACTACGGCCATCGTGGTCATCGTCGTGACTGCATTCGTCGTCGGAGTCTTGGCCGCGGTCATCCCCGCGTGGCGCGCAACCAAGCTCGACCTCTTGAAAGCCATCGGAACCGACTGATGATCGATCCTGCCAACCTCTCTGACGAGGTACTTACGTTTCTCACCGAGCGCCACCTCGCCACGCTCACCACACTGCGTGCCGACGGCAGTCCTCATGTCGTTCCGGTGGGTTTCAGCTACTCCCCTGCCGATCGTCTCGTGCGGGTCATCACGTTCGCGCCATCGATCAAGGCCCGCAACGCCGCGCGAGGCGGCCGGGCTGCTGTGTCGCAGGTCGATGGAGGCCGATGGCTCACCCTCGAAGGCCAGGTCCGTCTCGCCACCGATGCGTCGAGCGTGGCCGCCGCCGTCGCAGGGTACGCTAACCGGTACCGCCAGCCCGGAGAGCGAGTCGATCGGGTGGCCATCGAGATTGTCGTCGACCGCATCATGGGTCGCGCCTGAGGACCATTGTCATGCCTGATTACATCGACATTCCACTCGTTCAGAAACTGGGCATCGTCGAAGGTACGCGCCTCTGCACCGTCAATCCGCCTGCCGACTTCCGCCACACGCTCGGCGAGATCCCGCTCGCGGTCGAGTGGGCGAACCGGCTGCGACCTCCGCTCGACATCGTGATGGCGTTCCACGCCCGCCGATCTGGCTTAGTCACCAATTGGCCGAGTCTTGCGGCCGCCGTGGTTCCCGATGGCGCCATCTGGATCTGCTGGCCGAAGAAGGCGAGTGGAGTTGCCACCGACATCACCGACGATGTCGTGCGGGAAGTCGTGCTACCCACGGGTTGGGTCGACAACAAAGTCTGCGCCATCGACGACACCTGGACGGCGTTGCGGTTCGTCGTGCGCAAGGAAGTGCGTAAGAAGCGCAGCGGCGGGCCGAACAAGCCCGCCAAGTTGCTCGGCCGCAAGCCGGGCGCACACCGCTGACAGCGCACGTTCCACCTCCGCTCGCGCCCTCGCCTGCTTCGTGAATGCTCAGCGCGCCGTAACCATGCGTACAGCATTCACGAATCGACACACCGTCCCACTTCCGCTCGCGCCCCGCGGCCTCGTAGCCTGCAACTGATGCTTGCCGTTGTACCCGTCAGAGAAGGAGCCCTGCCTGCAGGCGGCCTCGAAACGGTTGCCGAGTGCGATGGCCGCGTGCTACTCATCGGATCGAGTGTCGCCATAGCGGCCGGCGAGGTCGATGGCACCGCTTCGATGATCATCACCATCGAAGCCGGCGACTATGCGCCGGGCGCGTGGTCCACGCTCCTTGCTGCGCAACTCGCTCACGAAGCGCACGTGGTGCTGCCCGCCTCGCCCGACGGCCGAGACCTGGCGCCGCGCATCGCCGCCGCACTGCAGCGCGATCTGTGGGCCGGAGCCATCTCGGTCAGGCCGCACCGCATCGAACTCGCCCGTAACGGCGGCCTGGTGATCAACGAGATCGTGCCAGCGGCTTCGTTCGTCGCCACACTGCAACCCGGCGTTCGCGGAGTGGACCCAACTGCACCAACAGACACCCGCAAAATCAATGTCACGATCGTCGAATTCGAGCCGCAAGTAGGCGCACCCCGAGACGCCAGCGTCATCGAGGTCCTCCCACCCGACGTCGCGACCATGGACCTCGCCGAATCCCCGCGCATCCTCGGCGGCGGTGCCGGCCTCACCACGCAAGCTGCGTTTGCCGAACTCGCGACGGTGGCGGCGTTGCTCGACGCATCGATGGGTGCCACGCGCGTCATCACCGATCGCGGCTGGGTCGGTCACGAGCGCCAGATCGGCACCACCGGTGTGGTGGTCGATCCGCAGCTCTACATCGCGTTCGGTATCAGCGGCGCAGTGCAACACACCAGCGGTCTTGGCCAGCCGGATCACATCGTCAGTGTCAACACTGATCCACACTGTCCGATGATGCAACTCGCCGACCTCGCCATCGTGAGCGACGCCAACGCTGTCGTCAGCAAACTTCTGCAACGATTGGAAGATCATGGCTGACGACTTCGACGCAATCGTGGTGGGCGCCGGTCCCGCCGGTTCCATCGCCGCGCTCACCCTGGCACGATCGGGCAAGCGCGTGGCCCTCATCGAGCGCGGTCCGTTTCCAGGCAGCAAGAACATGTACGGCGGGGTGATCTATCCACGCATCCTCGATCAGATCATTCCCGAGTGGTGGCTCGAGGCACCGATACAACGCTGGATCACGCGTCGATCGACAATGATCATGACCGATACGCAGGCGTTGAACATCGACTTCCGTACCGAGGCGTGGGGCCACCCGCCCTACAACGGCGCCACCGCATATCGTCCCGACTTCGACAACTGGCTCGCCGGTCAGGCCGTGCAAGCAGGCGCCGAGCTCATCTGCAGCACCACGGTCACATCGCTGCTGCACGACGCCAAGGGGCATGTGAGCGGCGTGAGCACCGACCGACCCGAGGGCGATCTCAGCGCCCCTATCGTCATCGCGTGTGACGGCGTGAACAGCTTCCTCGCCAAGCAGGAGGGCCTCTACGGCGAGGTCAACGCGGCCAACTACACGCTCGGCGTGAAAGAGACGCTCGCGCTCCCCAAGCATGTGATCGACGAGCGCTTCGGCGTGCGCGGCAACGAGGGTGTCGACATCGAAATTGTCGGCTGTACGGGCAACGTGAACGGCGGTGGGTTCATCTACACCAACCTCGACACCATCGCGATCGGGCTCGTGCTCAAACTACCCAAGCTCGCCGCTCAGAAACGCCGACCCGAGGAACTCCTTGCGGCGATGAAGCTGCACTCGGCCGTTGCCCCACTGGTCGAGGGTGCCGAGTTGAAGGAGTACTCCGCACACCTCATTCCCGAAGCCGGCTACAAGATGATCCCCACGCTTGCGGGCAACGGGCTGCTCCTTGCCGGCGATGCGGCCGCGTTGTGCCTCGCCGCGGGTATCTGGCTCGAGGGTGTCAACTTCGCGATGGCCAGCGGCATGTATGCCGGACAGACAGCCATCGAGGCCATCGATCGCGGCGACACGTCTGTCGACGGGTTGCGCGGTTACCGTCGCCGGCTCGAGGCCACGTTCGTACTCAAGGACCACAAGAAGTTGCGGCGAGCCCCTGCGTTGGTGCTGTCGGATCGCGTGCAACACGGGTACCCGGAAATGGCCAACGCGATAGCCGAGCGCATGTTCCGTGTCGACAATCCCGATCCAAAACCCGGTGTGCGCCACATTCTCAAACAGGAACGCAAACGTGCCGGCATGCGCTGGATCGACATGGCGCGCGATACGTGGGCCGGATTCAGGAGCTTCGGATGACCAGCCCGGCACAACGCATCAATCCCGATCCCACCTGGCCGACGATCTCGTTCGAGGATCGCATTGCCACTGCGGTATTCGATGTGCACCATCAGGCGCACATCGTGGTCGACGACACGGTCTGCGCCGACTGCAGCACCCGCGAGTGCGTGGTGGCATGTCCGGCAAAGCTGTTCGTGCCCACCAGCGACGGCGGCATCCTGTTCAACTACGAGCAGTGCTTCGAATGCGGCACGTGTTACCTGGTCTGCAATCGCGAAGGTGCCATCACGTGGAACTATCCCGAGGGAGGCCACGGAGTGGTCTTCAAGCGCACATGATTGCGGTGTGTCTGAAGTGGGTCGATCATCGACCCGAGTTCGACGAGTACGGCGCGCCGAGTTCGCCCGATGCGCGATTCGCCGGGGTCTCTGCCGCCGATCAGGCGGCACTCGAGTGGGCGTTGCGGTGCCGCGATGCCTGGTCTCGCAACGGATCAGGCGCACGACCGGGCGCGGGTTCTGAAGCACACTCCGAGGTCGTTGCCATCACCGTCGGCCCGTTGGCTGCCGATGCCATTCTCAACGACGCGCTGGTGGCCGGCGCCGATCGCGCGATCCGGGTCGACATGCCCTTCGGTACCGCCAGTCGCGTTGTGGCAGCGTGCATCGCCCCGCTCGTTGCTCATGCCTCCGTGGTGCTGTGTGGCGACTACTCACCCGATCGCGGCACGGGTTCTGTGCCAGCGTTCTTGGCCCACGAACTCGGTTTCGCGCAAGCCCTCGGTCTGATCGCCATCGAACTCCGCTCACCAGCAGACACCACTGCCCTGCGTCGGCTCGACGGAGGCCGCCGCGAACGACTGGCGATGCTCAGCCCCATCGTTGCCTCCGTGGAAGGATCCACGGCGCGTCTGCGCCGTGGATCGCTTCGGTCGCTGCTCGGCACGAAACACATCGAGATACTGCCGGGCGTTGCACCGATCGCTCCGGAAAGTGTGGTCTCCCTGGCTCGCCCGTATCGTCCCCGCCCGCGTGCACTCACCGCCCCCGCTGGAACGACAGCACTCGACCGGGTGCGGGCCATCACCGAGGCGAACACATCCGCAGGTCACGGCGAAACCGTTGTTCTCGAGCCGTCCGACGCGGCCGAGCGAGTGCTCGCGGCCCTCCGCGAGTGGGGATATCTCACCCACTAACTTGGCCGTATGTGGTCACGATTCGGGGTCCTCGTGGGCGCTGCCGCAACACTGCTGTCGTCGATGGGCAACCGGCTCGATCAGACGCTGCGTGACGCCATGCGCGGAGGCGCGGTGCTCGCCGCGACCATGCCGAGCGGGAGCGCGTCCGGGGCGAACAACTCTGCCGGCTCCCAGGCGAACAACGCTGCCAGCAATGACGCTGCGAGCAACACCACGGGTAACGCCGCCTCCATCGCGCCCACCACCACAACGCGGTTTGTTCCCCGAACCGATGTGCTCGTCGACCCCAACAGCTTCCACCAACCGTGGGGCACAGCGGTGCAGGGAATGCTCACGTTTCGCGGCAATCCCACCCGTTCGTTCGACGGCACCGGACCCATACCCAGCAACCCGAAAGTGCTGTGGCAGTACCCGCAAGCCGGCAAGCCGATGTGCGGAACGAGCAGCGAATACGGCGTCACGCGGAAATGGTGCGGCACCGGCTGGACCGGTCAGCCAGCCGTGTTCGAACGCGGCGGCCGAACGTGGGTGGTCTTTGGCGCCTACGACTACAAGATCTACTTCGTCGATGCGGCCACCGGCAACGACATCATTCCACCGTTTGTCACCGGCGATCTGGCCAAGGGCAACGTCACGATCGATCCCGACGGCTATCCCCTGCTGTACGAAGGATCGCGCGACAACAAGTTCCGCATCATCTCCTTCGACGGCTCTGAGGCAAAGGAACTCTGGAGCATCCAAGGCCACACTGCCGATCGTATGCACAACGACGATTGGGATGCCGCCGCGCTCGTGCTCAACGACTATCTCATCGAGGGTGGCGAGAACAGCTGGATCCATGTCGCGAAGATCAACCGCGCCTATGCGCCCGATGGCACCGTCACCGTGCAGCCGAGCATGGTGGCCAGAGTGCAGGGTTGGGAAGACCAACTGATTCGCGACCTCGGGGGCAAGGATCCCAAGCGGGTCAGCCTCGAGAGCAGCGTGGCAATGAGCAGCGACATCGCCTACCTTAACAACAGCGGCGGGCTCGTACAGGGTTGGGACCTGTCGAGTCTACGTACCGGTGTAGGGCAGGTGACGCGTGTGTTCCGCTACTGGACAGGCGACGACAGCGACGCCACCATCGTCACCGATGAGAAGGGGTTCCTCTACGTGGGTGCGGAGGTGGATCGCGACACCGCACGTAGTCGAACGGTGGGTCAGCTCCTCAAGCTCGACCCCTCGAATCCCGATGATCCCGTTGTGTGGGCGATCGACGTGAACAACGGTGTCGACAGCGGCACGTGGTCGACACCCGCGATCTACAACGACATCGTGATCTGGCCCACCAAGCCGGGCAAGATCTACGCGCTCGATCGAACCACCGGCGGCATTCGCTGGACACTCGACACAGCCTGGGGCAATCTCGGCTCACCATCGGTGGTGGACGACACGCTCCTCTTCGCCGACGCGCAGGGAGTGATCCGCGCATGGGACATTTCCAACACCGCCATCGCGCCACCGATGAAGTGGCGGATCGACATCGGCGACAATGTCGAGTCGTCAATGGCAATCTGGAAGGGTCGCATCTACGTCGGTACCCGCGAGGGATACGAGTTCTGCATCGGAGACGCCTGACCCGACAGCGCCTGACCCAGCAGCGCCCCACCGTGGCGCGCCGTGCTGAGTCCGTGGGCGATTCCGTTAGCGTCACGTTGCGATGAGCCAGTCCGCCCGACCGATCAACTCCGGCTTGCTGGCGGACGCCACATGGACCGATCTCGCCGAGAGGTCCCAGCTACCGACGGTGCTTGCCCTGCCGATCGGATCGTGCGAACAACATGGCCCGCATCTGCCCCTCGACACCGATACACGCATCGCCAACGCCGTCGCGACCGCATTGGCGACAGCCCGACCACGTGTGCTGATCGCCCCGCCGCTCGGAATCACGGCGAGCGGAGAGCACAAGGGTTTCGCCGGCACGTTGTCCATCGGCACCGCGGCGCTCGAGATGGTTCTGATCGAACTGGTGCGCTCGGCCGACTGGGCCGCAGGCATCGTGTTCGTGAATGGCCATGGCGGCAACCTGGCAGCAGTGAATGCTGCGACGGAGATACTCAATCGCGAAGGACGACACGTGCTGCCATGGTGGCCTCGCATCGACGATGGCGATGCGCACGCGGGACGAACCGAAACGTCGTTGATGCTCGCCATTGCTCCCGAGATGGTTCATCTCGATGAGGCCTCGCCTGGCCGCATCGATCCCCTTCCCGAAATACTGCCCGCACTGCGCTCCGGAGGTGTTGCGGCGGTGAGTCCCAGCGGCGTACTCGGCGACCCCACGGGAGCCACTGCCGACGAGGGTGCCCTGTTGCTTCGTCAGTTGGCGCAGGACCTCATTCGTTGCTTCGATGCATGGGCTCGATGAACCAGTCGCGCCGCTACGTCATCGATGCTTCGGTCCGACGCGTCGGCAGCGGAACCGTCCTCGTCGGCGGATCACCCCTGAAGCTGTTCCGTCTCACCGGAGCGGGCGCCGGCCTGCTCGACAACATCGAGTCGGGGCAGGCGATCGAGATGTCACCGCCGGTGAGCCGCCTGCTCGATCGACTGGTCGATGCCGGGGTACTGCACCCCACCTTCGATGGCACGATCACGTCCGATGCGTCAACGGCAGGCACGGTAACCGTGGTCATTCCGGCCTACAACACATCCACCGACGCACAGCGCCGACTCGTACAACAGTGCCGGGCCCACGGCGGTGCTGCGATTGACGCGGTTCTGATTGTTGACGATGCAAGTACCACGCCAATCGCCGACGTTGACGGAGCCACCGTCGTACGGGCCAGTGTCAACGGTGGCCCCGGTGTCGCGCGCGCCATCGGCCTTGCGCTGGCGAAGACTCCACTCGTCGCCTTCGTGGACACCGATATGGAGTTGGGACCCGACTGGTTGGCACCGTTGCTCGACCACTTCGCCGATACGCGTGTTGCGCTCGTCGCACCACGCGTCGCAAGCGCACCGGGCTCGTCGTTGCTTGCTCGATACGAGGTTGCGCGTTCTCCGCTTGACCTCGGTGATGAGCCAGCGCGGGTACGTGCCGGCACGCGCGTGAGCTACGTGCCGGCAGCGCTGATGGTGTGTCGTGTCGATGCCCTACGGGCGGTCGACGGCTTCGATTCCGCGATGCGCGTCGGCGAGGACGTGGATCTCGTCTGGCGTCTCGATCAAGCCGGTTGGCAGATTCGTTTCGAGCCGGCCGTGACGGTGCGTCATCAACCGCGTACTTCGTGGATCCAGTGGACACGGCAGCGATGCAGCTACGGCACCTCGGCGGCGCCGCTTGCACAACGTCATCAGGGCGCGCTCGCTCCGGTGCGGGTCAGCGCTTGGAGCGTTGCGTCGTGGCTCGCCGTCGCCGCGGGTTGGCCGGTCGTAGGTGGGGCGGTCGCTGCCGTCACCACCGCACTCCTCGCACGCAAGTTGCGTACGATCCCCGACGGCGGGCGCGAGGCCATACGGCTTGCGGCGCTCGGTCACATCTTCGCCGGCCGGTCACTTGCGACGGGTCTCTCGCGTGCTTGGTGGCCGCTCACGCTCATGGCTGCCGTGCTCTCGAAGCGTGCTCGTCGAGTCGCGCTCGTTGCGTTCACTGCCCCGGCAGCCATCGATTGGCTGACCAAGCGCCCACCCATCGATCCGGTCCGCTACGTCGCGATTCGAGCCCTCGACGACATCGCCTACGGCGCTGGGCTCTGGCAGGGCTGCATCGCAGCACGTTCTCTCGACGCGCTACGACCGGACCTGACCTCGTGGCCCCATGCTGCCGCTCGCGTCAACCCATCGCGCCACGCGCCGCATTATCGGGTCGAAGTCACTGACTCCTGATCCGCATACATTGGCGCAGCGTTGGCCCATCGGCTCGAGATGTCGTTGCATGACTCGCAGACCTCGGGTGGGATGACTCCCCAACGGATCAGCCGATTGAAGATCACGCAACCGAAGCAGAACGAAAACACCGACTCAAAGGTCGCCGCGAACGTGATGCCCGCGACGAGGATCATCGTCGTGCCGGGCGAACCGAACGCCCACGCAACAGCCGCACCCGCCGACAGCGTTGCGCCGATGCCCTGCGCGAATCGCTTCGGCGGTCCGGGGACGAGCCGGCCGTTGGCACCGATGCGAGGGGTGACGGCGCGGGTCACGAACTGGCCGAGAGGGCTCAACGTTGGACCCGTGAGCACCCGTGCGACGAAGCCATAAGCAAGCGGAACGAGCAACCACCACTGCCGAAAGACGAGAAATGCGACGCCCTGCACGACCACGCCACCAGCGACCAGCCGGGCCGAGACTTCGTTGACCGGATTCGGGAAACGGAACAGTGTGCGCATGGCTGCGAGCGTAGACCGACAAACCCGATCAGACAACTCGGGAATTGCCGATGTACCCCCCGCTCAGCGTTGATGGCACTACCGTCTGGTCCCTATGGGTCTTCGTCTCCGTGTTCGCCAACAGGCCTGGCAACACGCCGTTCAGGCGTGCGCCGAACTGCACCCTGGCCTGCTTCCGGTGGTCAAGGGCAACGGCTACGGCTTCAGCCGGGCGACGCTGATGCCCATGGCTGCTGCGCTGGCAGACACGATCGCCGTGGGCACTGTGTTCGAGGCGGGCGACGTGCCGCCCGACCGCACGGCATTGGTACTCACGCCCCATCTGGGCGAGCTACCAATCACCGCCCCCCGGGACGTCACCCTCACCATTGGTAGCGCCGATCATGTGCAAGCACTGCCGAGCCGACAGTGGCAGCGTCATGTCGTCGTGAAGCTGCAATCCAGCATGCGTCGCTATGGCGTAGAACTACGCGGCCTCGAAGCTCTGCTTGCGACTGCACGTGGCGCGGACTGCGCCATTACCGGCTACGCGCTGCACTTTCCATTGGTGGGATCGTCGCTCGATCACGTCGCCGAGGTCGAGCGATGGCTCCCGCTCCTCGACCCCAAACTGCCGGTCGCGCTGAGCCACCTCGATGCACACGCATATGCGCGTCTCATCGAACAACATCCCGATCGCTCGTTCAACATCCGTTGCGGCACAGCCCTGTGGCTGGGCGATAAGTCGACGGTGCAGCTCAGCGCACAGGTGCTCGACGTGTATCGAGTCGACGCCGGCGACACCGTGGGCTACCGAGGTGTGGCAGTGCCGGGCAGGGGGCATGTGGTGTTGGCCGCGGCTGGTTCGTCGCACGGTGTTCGGCCCCTTCACGATGGTCGCAGCCCGTTCCACTTCGCACGTCAACGGCTGCATCTGATCGAGCCATCGCATATGCATACCTCGATGCTGTTCGTGCCCGCCGACAATGCCTGCCCTGTTGTCGGCGACGGTGTCGATGTCCAGTGCCCGCTGACGCTCACCAACGCCGATGAACTGGAATGGATCAATGACTGACCGTGCGGTCGATCACGGCGTCGATCCCTCGCTCGATCACGGTGTCGTAACGACTCACCACTCCGATGCAGAGCCGCCGCCCACGAACCGCATCGGCGCGCCACGCCTGCCGGGGCTCGACGTCACCCGCGCGCTGGCCCTCGTCGGTGTTGTCATCCTGAATTATCACGGCTTCCTGAACCGCGGCGATGATGGCATCAACCGCTCGCTCGGGGAGCGCATCTTCGATCCAGCTCAAGGCCCGCTGAGCACGCGGTTCGCCGCCACATTCGTGATGGTCGCCGGTATGGGTGTGACGCTGATGACGAACCGCAGCCGCGCCTCGGGTGACGCCGCGAGCATTCGCGATGACCGCTGGCGACTCGCCCGGCGCGGCCTGCTGCTCTACTCCGGCGGACTACTACTCGAGTGGATCTGGCCGGGAACCATCCTGTTCTATTACGGCGCATTGTTCATGGTTGCCTCGCTGCTGTTCACGTTGCGATTGCGCTGGATCGCTGCCATCGGCGCGATCAGCGCGTTGGCGGGCGCGGCGATCTCGTGGTTCCACTTCGAGCACATTCGAACCGGTCACGACGTGACGTGGCTCGACCCCAAGGTCACCTCGCCGCGCAACCTGTTGTTGCGCACCTTCACGGGGTACACCCACCCACTGTTTCCCTGGTTGTGTTTCTTCTGTGTCGGTATGGCAGTCGGCCGCTTCCTTGCACTGAATGCCACCGCGAAGCGGCGCATGATCACTGTGGGAGCCGCCTTGCTTGCCGGCACCTACCTGCTCAGTCATTTCGGGATGCGCGCAGCGAGCGGAACTGGATCATCGCGATGGGCGCTGCTGTTGTCGACGCGGCCCTTCGACCGTGGGCTTCTGTACACGTTCGGCGCAATCGGATCGTCAGTCGTCGCGTTCTGCGTGATCTCGTGGGTGGCCGATTCGTACCCCACTGCGTGGGGCACGCGTATGCTCCAGCACGCCGGCCAGATGACGCTCACGATCTATGTGTGTCACGCGCTGGTCTTCAACGCAGTCGTGTACTGGTGGGGCTGGGTCACCCCTACCGGCCTGGATGTGGCGTTGCTGTTCAGCTTGGTCTTTTGGATGTGCGCGATCACGCTCGGCGCGTTGTGGCACCGGTTCTTGGGCACCGGCCCGCTGGAGAGCGTGTATCGCGGCTTCGGTGGTTGACCCGCGCCGCCGTCAGATCTTGCGGCCGCTGCCTTCCCAGAACGGAGCCCGCAATTGGCGCTTCAACAATTTGCCCGCTTCGCTGCGCGGCATCTCGGCCACTACGTCGATGTTCTTGGGCACTTTGTAGCCGGCCATCTTGGCGCGGACCATCTGCTTCAAATCGCGATCCAGAGCAGGCGTGTATCGCGTGTTCGGGGTGAGTTGTACTGCGGCGCGAACCTCTTCGCCGAATTCGTCGTTGGGCACGCCGAACACGGCAACGTCCATGATCGCGGGATGCGTGATGAGGATCGCCTCGATCTCGGCTGGGTAAATGTTCACGCCGCCGGAGATGATCATGTCGATCTTGCGATCGCTCAGGAACAGGTAGCCGTCGGCGTCGACGTAGCCGATGTCGCCGAGCGTGAAGAAGCCCGGTTCACGGTGCGCCTCAGCCGTCTTGGCGGGTTCGTTGAGGTACTCGAAATCGCTACCGAGCAGGCTGCGCACATGGATCACGCCTTCCTGTGCAGCTACGGCCTCGACGTCGTCATCGCCAACGATCTTGATCTCGACGATCGGCATCGCCCGGCCAACCGAACCGGGCTTTACGAGCCACTCGTCGGCAGAGATGATCGTGACCACGCCTCCCTCGGTAGCCCCGTAGTACTCGGTCACCTTCGAACCCCACCAGTCGATCATCGCCCGCTTCACCGATGGTGCACACGGCGCTGCGCCGTGCAATACCAGTTGCAATGAATCACCCCGAAAGTCGCGCTTGGTCACGCCATCGACACGAAGCAGGCGTACGAACTGCGTGGGCACGAGGTGCACGTTGGTGATCGCGTATCGATCGATGAGCTCGAGGGTCTCCTCAGGGATGAATTTGCGCTGCATCACCACGGTCGTGCCGGCCACGAGCGGAAGAAACGAGAACGCCCATTGCGCCGAGTGATACTGCGGGCCGCACAGCAGTGTGCGTCCCGGCGACGGAATGCCCACGCTGGCCATGGCGCCCGCACTCAGCTTGAGAATCTCGGGCGGAAGACCCAATGCGAACGAGGTGTTCTTCACGCCCTTGGGTCGCCCGGTGGTGCCCGATGTGTAAAACATCACGCCGCCGTGCATCTGCTCGTCAGGTTCGTCACCCCTCGCCGACGCCAGAGCGAGCTCGTAGGAAACGAACGGCGCGCCGGGCGCAGCAGTCATCAGGAGGCGAGCTCGTGATGCGGCAGTCGGCGACAAAGTGAGCGCCTCGGCCGCGACGTCTTCGAGTTCACCATCGACGATGAGCGCAGTGGCACCGCTGTCGTCGAGCACATACGCAACTTCGTCGGGCGAGAAGTGCCAGTTGATCGGTACGGTCAGCCAGCCCGCGCTGGCGCACGCGATATAGACCTCTTCGATCTCACGTCGGTTCCCCGCCAGCAAAGCGACACGATCTCCGGGCTGCACCCCTGCGCTGCGCAAAGAGTGCACGAGTCGGTTGGTGCGATCGTTCAACTGTGCCCAGGTGGTGACGCCATCGACGTCGATCACCGCGGCGTCATCGGACCGGTCGTCGAACTCCGTCAGCAGTTGAACCATCTGAAGAATGTAGCCACCGCGGCAACGGCGACCGCACCCCTAGCGCGACGGTGCGCGTCGGGCGACGCGATGCATACCGCGCAGACCCACCGCACCCGCGCCGATGAGCGGGCCGCGATCGCCCAAACGCGCCGGCGTGATGCGCACACCCTTACTGAAGCTGAGCCGGCAGTGTTCGGACAGGCTGTCCTGAGCCGCGTTGAAGAACGTTGCCCCGAACCCGAGTGCGACGGAACCGCCCACCACGACGAGATCGAGGTCGAGTGCGTTACATACCGAGGCAACCCCGCGGCCGACGAGTTTGCCGGTACGCACCATGATGTCGTACGTGGGCTCGGTGGGTGAGCGCCCCGTGATGGCCTCGATCGCCGGGCCTGACGCCTCGGCCTCGAGGCACCCCCGCGCTCCGCACGCACATCGACGTCCGTTCGGTTCGACGATCACGTGGCCGATGTGGCCGGCGTTGCCCGTGGCGCCGTCGAGCAACTGACCATCGATCACGATGCCGCCCCCGACTCCGGTGGAGACCACCATTGCCATGAAGTTGTTTCGTCCCTGCGCCGCACCGACCCATCCCTCGGCCAGCGCCAACGCCTTCGCGTCGAGATCTCCATACACCGGCAGCTGGGTGATGATCTGCAAGCGCTCGCGCAGCGGGAAATCGCGCCAGACCCGGATGTTCAACGGCGACACTGTCTCGCAGTTCTGGGTGAGCGGACCAGCAGAACCAACGCCGACCACCACTGGCCGCGCCTGATGGTGACCCGTGGCCCGCGCCAGTTGCGACTCGACCATCTCGGCCAATTGAGCAAAGACCCCGACGGCGGTCGTGGCGTGATCCACCTCGACACGTTCGACATCGATGAGCTCGCCCGACATGGTCATCAGCCCGGCGGCCATCTTCGTGCCACCGATATCGATTGCGAGCACGACATCCATCGCACGTGAGGGTAGTGCGCTTTGCGATGTACGGGAAGTCGCTGACCACGACTGGAGCCCGTGCAGTGGGCTGTGGTGCCGATCAGTCGGGGAGCCCGCCCGGCACAAACACCGCAGGAAGCCCACCGGTGTGGATGAAGACCACGTTGTCGCCGGCACCCCAACGACCATCGGCGGCATTGCCCAACAGGCCCGAAAACCCCTTGCCGGAATAGGTGCGGTCGAGTACCCACCCGCCGCGGCGTGCCGCCCAACGGATGGCATCGTCTCCAGCGGCGGACGGAATCGCATAGTCGTCGCCCAGCCAGCGCGTGTCGATCTCCACGTCGGTTGTCTCGACCCCCGATTCACCGAGCAGGGCGAGGGTTTCTTTGGCGAGGTCGGCAACGTCGGGCAGACCCATCACCACACCCTTGGCGACCCCAATTGCAATCACGTCAGGGACCGCGTGACCCAGCGTTCGCCACAGTGCCTTGCCCGCCACCAAACCCGCGTGCGTACCACCACTCGACGAGGTGAAGACGATGGATGTGGGCAGGAACCCCAACCAGTCGCATTGCTGCATGATCTCCACGAACGCGACCACATAGCCCAACGCCCCTATCGAGGTGCTCCCACCGATGGGGATGGAGTGCGGTCGAAGGCCGTCGGCGGCGAGTTCCTCGGTGAGGGCCTCTCGGGCGATCTCGAGCGCCCCCCAGTGCGACGAAGGCACGCCCGTAAAGTGCAGGTGGGCGCCGAACAGGTGGGCGAGCGCTTGGTTGCCGACGAACGTCGTCGGCGCGTCGCCCGACAGGACCAGGTGTGTTTCCAGCCCGAGGCGCGCACCCGCTGCGGCGGTCATCCGACAGTGATTCGACTGGCCGGCGCCAACCGTGATGAGGCAATCGGCACCATCGTGCAGTGCCTGGCCGCACAGGAATTCGAGTTTGCGGGCCTTGTTGCCACCCACTCCGAGGCCGGTGAGATCGTCGCGTTTCACCCAGAGGCTGGCACCGCCGGGCAACGGTGGGCCGGGTTCGAGATGGGTTGGCAAGGTGGCAAGAGTTGCACGGGCAAGCAAAGCCAAACGAGGGAGCGGCATTGCTTTGCACTGTACGTTGGCTGTCAACCAAACCTTCCGCGTCCGGTGGGCGTGTCCTGAGCGGTGACGATTGCCCTGATGAACGACGCTCGCATTGTCGACGACCTCGAATCGCTGTTCCGCGCCCACCACGGGCGACTTGTGCGCGCCCTCACGGTGGCCTGCGGTAACGAACAGGCTGCCGCGGACGCGGTGCAACACGCCTTTGTGAAAGCGCATCTGCGGTGGCGGTCGATCATGAACTACGACGACCCCGTCGGGTGGATCCGCCGTGTTGCCATTAACAAACTGCGCGACGAACACCGTTCCGACATGCGCAAGGGCCGCGTCGTCGAACGCCTCGCGGCTGAACCCGAGCGCACCGCACAGGCCCCGCCACTCGACGATGTGGCCGCAATGCTCGAGGGACTCCCTCGCCAGCAACGACTGTCGCTTGCACTGTTCTACGTCGACGGACTGTCCGTCGCCGAAACCGCCGCAACGCTGGGGATTTCCCAGGGCGCGGTCAAGTTCCATCTGCACCAAGGCCGCGCCACGTTGCGTGGCCAATTGGGTGAAGGAGACTCCCATGGATGACTACGAAGATTCCGAACTACGCAGCCAGCTCCAGCGACTCGGTGGCCGCGGTCTCGACGACGACGCTGCCTACGCCCATTTGCAGCATCGGGTTCGTGCGGCGCGTCGGCGCCGTTCTGCAGCAATCATGAGCGGACTCGGTGTGGTGGCCGCATTGGGCTTCGCTGGAATCATGTTGAACAATCGGGGTGGCTCACACCTATCGCCAGCCGACAGCAGCGGCGACGACTCGCTGGTCACGCAAACGAGCGCCGAGACCCGAACTTCGGATTCTGCCGAGAGCCTTCCTCAGACGTCACTGCCCACGGGCACCAACGTCGTCAGCCCCACCACAAGGCCAACCGGCCCTACCAACACCGCCGCCACCGTGCCCGGCCAGAACGGCGGTGCGGCCACCACGGCGCCGGTCGTGGTTCCGCCTATAACCAACTCACCGGAGCCCACCACCACATATGCCCAGCCCCCGGATATCGATGAGACCAAGACCGATGTGTCGAAGGGTGGCACCATCACCGTGCGTCTGCGCGCCGGAGTGCTCACCTTGCTGGATCAGATGACCAACTCGGGCTACACGTCGCAGGTCGAAAACAACGAGGCGACCCGCATTCGTGTTCGCTTCGACACGAGCAACGGATACTCACGCATCGAGGTGACAATCGGCTCAGATGGCCACATGCTGGTCGACGCGTCCGAGAACTACAGCGGCGGCGGCGGCTGACCCCCAAGCCTCCTGCAGTAGGCGTATACTCAGGCGTATGCCAGGTCTTCAGGTGTACCTTCCGGACGATCTCCACGATGAGTTGAAGCGACGCGGACTGCCCGCATCCGAGCTGCTGCAGATCGCGCTGCGGGCCGAGCTCGAGCGGCAGGACGCGCTCGACGCGACGACCGAGTATCTCGATGAACTCACCGCCGAAGTCGGTGAGCCAACCGGCCGACTGCTGACCCACGCCGATGCCATCGCCCGCCGGATTCGCGAGCGTGGTCTGGGTCAGGCTGGCTGACGTGCTGGTCCTTGACAGCGGTGGACTCACACGGCTCTTCTCGCGAACAGCCAACGCGCTCTCGCTGATCAGAGCCTTGAGCACGGCAGGGCTCTGGCCACCGATCGTACCGACGATGGTGCTGATCGAATCCCTCCACGGTGACCCGGCACGTGACGCCAACGCGAACCGATTCCTGAAGACGTGCATCGTCCAGGCCGAGGTCACCCCAGCCGTCGCTCGCCGCGCAGCCGAACTCCGCCGAAGAGCGCGAGCCGGATCAGCGGTCGACGCGCTCGTGGTCGCGCTTGCCGAACCGGGCGGCACTGTGCTCACCGGCGATCGTGCCGACGTGAAGACTCTTGCTGCTCATGCCAATCACGTCGAAATCGAGCTGATCTAACCCTGTTTCGGCGGAGGTCTGTGGGAAACCCCTGCACGACTGGACCGTGATGGTGATTGCTGGTGGTGGTCACTACATTTTCTTCAGCAGACCAAACCTTTCGGGATAGCGTGACGTGTCTTGTTCGTACACCCACTCACCCCAAGGAGATGACATGCAGCTCACAGCGAAAGCCCACCGCCGTTTGATGATCGGAATCGCGCTCAGCGCCGCCACCGTGCTCGGAGTCGCCGGTCTCGCTTCCGCGGGAGGAGCCGACTCTCGCCCTCGGGTGCAGAGCCCCGCGGCCGACGCCAGCGATGCGACCGACGCAACCGAGTCCGCCAACGCGGCGGACGCAACCGAGTCCACCAACGCGGCGGACGCAACCGAGCCCACCGAGTCCACCAACGCGGCGGACGCAACCGAGCCCACCGAGTCCACCAACGCGGCCGAGTCCACCAACGCGGCGGACGCAACCGAGCCCACCGAAGCGGCCGAGCCCACCGAAGCGGCCGAGCCCACCGACGCGGCCGACGAAACGGACGATTCCGACGATTCCGCTTCGGATACAGGCGATAGCGCCGACAGCGCTGGCGACAGCAGCGGCCACGACAAGTCGGCGCCCAGCACCTCGGATCACAGCGGCAGCGAGGACGGCGGTTCGAGCCACGGCGGCAGCAGCGGCCACGGTAGCGACGGCTGATCAACCCCGTTCCGTCACCAACACCCCCCACTGCAGGACCCGGCCTTCGAGCCGGGCCCTGCCGCGTCGCGTCACGACACGCGTGATAACACATGCAACGATGCCCACGGATTGGAACCCCCACCTGCGCGACGAGTTTGCCAAGCCCTACTGGCACGATCTCCAGCGGTTCGTGCACGATGAGCGCGAGCAGCACCTGGTGTACCCACCGGCAGCAGACGTGTTCGCTGCGATCCACCTCACGTCGTACGCCGACACTCGCGTGATGATCCTTGGCCAAGATCCCTACCACGGCCCGCGCCAAGCCCACGGGCTGTGCTTCTCGGTCCAGCGCGCAGTAGCGATTCCTCCGTCGTTGGCAAACATCTACAAGGAACTCCGCAGCGACCTCGGCATCGAGGCACCTCGACACGGCAACCTCGTTCATTGGGCCACTCAAGGCGTGCTGTTGTTGAACGCAACCCTCACGGTGCGCGCCGGGCAGGCGGGCAGCCATCAGGGCAGGGGTTGGGAGACCTTCACCGATCAGGTGATCCGCGTGGTCAACGACAAGACCGATCCCGTGGTGTTCATCCTCTGGGGCGCGTATGCGCGCAAGAAGAAGGCGCTCATCGACACGGCGCGCCACGCGGTCATCGAGTCCGCACATCCCTCGCCGTTGTCGGCGCACAACGGATTCCTCGGCAGCAAGCCGTTCAGCCGCACGAACGACGCATTGTGCGCGAGAAGCCGCCAACCCATCGACTGGCGGCTTCCCGAATGAGATTTCGGACTGACTGAGCGTCAGCCAGCCGGGCTCGGATACGTGGGCGGCGCCTCGCCGGCCGGCGGGACGGCGTACATCGACACGGCTCCGGACGGGTCGAAGAACTTGTCCGTCGATGGCCACTTGCCGGGCATGTAGCGCTTGCCACCATCGACGAACTGATACATGCCCTGACCCTGCTTGCGGATCTCGTCGGGTCCGGTAGCCGAGGGATCCCACCAGACCATCGTGGCATCGTCGATGCCCAGATAGTCGGGCTGCGGCCAGATGCCCTTGTCGCCCCACGACAGCGACGGTTGCGTGATCGCCGAGCGCGTCTGACTCCCCGCAAACAGCGCGGCCTTCCATGATTGCTCGGTCAGGTTCGGCCCGACACCTTGCAGCACCGCGTAGAACACCGCGGGAAGAGGCTGGATGAGCCCGACGGTGTCCTTGGCCGGTGGCTCTTTGCCGTTGAACCACTTGTACTGCGCGTACGCACCGCTGATCTCGGGCGTGACGCGTGCGGCGAGCGACGTATAGCCGAAGGCGTGCTTCCACTGGGCCTGGTCGTACGTACGAGCGAACGCATTGAGATCCACGAGTGCGGACACGCCGATGACCCATTCAGGGAAGTATCCCTGTGCGGTGGCTTCCTTGGTGAACTCACGGGGTGCAACGGGGTCGCCGTCGAACACGACGGTGGTCACGCCCGCCGCCTTGAACTTGGCGATGGCTTGCGAAGCGGTCTGTTGGATCGTGCCCGGATCCAAGACGTACGACACCGTCTCGGCGAACGGTGCGCCCGCGTCGGCCGTACCTTTCTGAAGCCCATCGTTGAGAATCTTCGAGGTGGCGCTGCTCTCGATGAACAGCGACCCGAACTTGCGCGGCGTGTTCACGAACTCGTCGCCGGCGTGCGTTGCGTTCTTGCCGATGAGTTGCTTCTTGATCATTTCGAGCACGTGTACTTGGGATTGCTCTGCGCTGCTGCCAATACCCCACACGTACGGGTCGCGCTTCACATACCAGTCGGGCGGCTGCCCTGGCGTACACCCGAGGCACATCACCTTGTTCGCCGCCAGTTCATCGGCGAACGCGCTCGTGAGTGCCGGCCCGCCCCACACCATGAACGGCTTGATGTCCTTGGCGATGCGCACGGCATCAGCTCGCGCGGCGGTCTCGTCGTTGGCGATGCCCGATCCCTCGAACGGGATGACCTTCACCTTTCGGCCGTACGTCTCGTAGTAGGTCTGGTAGTAGTCGACAATGCTCTGCATCGTCTCGGCCTGCTGGGCTTTGGTGTCGTTCACCTTCACGGCATCGGTGATATAGCTGATGATCGGGTCACTCGCGATGCCTTGGTAGTACACGATCGTGATCTCGTCCTTGGTCACACCTGTCGCCGTGATACCACCGTTGTCGCCGGTGAACGGGGCGTAGCACTCGGCCGCGAAGAAATCGGGAACAGCGACTCGGCCGACCGTAGTGTCGCATCGCTTACCCCAATCGACGGTAACGCCCTGTTTCTTGGCCTGCGAGAAGCTGAGCGGAAACGTGATCGCGGCGGGCGGCGTAGGGTCCGACGATACGGATGTATCGGGCGTCGAGCCCGGCGCGGCATTTGTGCCCGGCGCGGATGACGGAGTGGAATCGACCGTCTTCTTGTCATCGCCGCCCGAGGCCACCAGTGCTCCGACGCCAATCGCCACCACAGCGAGAATGGCCACGATCGGCCCGTACCGTTTCATCGCGGTCGACTTCTTGTCGCCGCCACTTTCGCCTGCACTTGCTGGTTGCATTGCTTACCCCCTTGTTGCGGTTTCTGAACCGGATCGTGAAAATGCGACGGCCGATGTGCCGAGATAGCTCTCGACTACCTGTGGATCCTCGAGGACATCGGCGGGCAGGCCGGATGTGACAACGGCACCCTGATCGAGCGCAATCAGACGATCAGAGATCGAACTGATCAGCGGCATGTCGTGCTCGATCACGATCAGACTTGCACCCATGTCGTTACGCAGCCGGATGAGCAGCGGCGCCAGCGCCTCGACCTCGCGTTGGGCGATGCCCGACGACGGCTCGTCGAGCAAGATCACGGTGGGTCGGTGGGCCACTTGACAGGCCAGATCGACTACGCGACGAGTACCTGTGGAGAGCTCGCGGACGAACGAGTTGCGATACTGCGTCAGGCCCATCAGCTCGAGCAGCTCATCGACGCGCTGCGCCACCTGTTGCTCGGAGTCGAAGGTCTGCGGCAGCCGCAGCGCCGCAGCGAGCATGCCCCGACTCCCGACGAAGCGCTCGGTGGCCACAGCGAGGGTCTCGGCAACCGTGAGCTCCGGGAAGAGCCTCGCGTCTTGGAAGCTGCGACCCAGGCCCGCAGCGGCCCGTTCGGCCGGCGAAGCCGCCGTCAGATCGCGACCGGCGAGGTGCACGCGCCCGGTGTCAGACGGTGTGAAGCCGGAGATCAGGTCGAACAGCGTGGTCTTGCCGGCACCATTCGGCCCGATTATACCCACGATCTCACGCGAGGCGACCGAGAAGCTGACGTCATTGACAGCACGAATGCCGCCAAAGGTTCGCGACAGGCCCTCCACTGCAAGCGCTGGGGGTTCATTCGCGTCGACGGAAATGGCTTCGTGCTCCACGGGTTCGCCGATACTTGCATGTGAAAGAAACACCGACCGCAACAAGTCGGGCCGCGCCAACAGTTCTGCGGTGGGCCCGCTGAAGCGAACTGTGCCGCGTTCCATGAAATACGCGCGCTCGGCCACCGACAGTGCCACGTTCACGCTCTGCTCGACCATGATGATCGCAACCCCAGTGGCGGCGAGGCGCTGAACAATAGCCAGCAACTGACCCACGATCACGGGCGCCAGGCCCAACGAGAGTTCGTCGATGAGCAGCACACGGGGCTTGGCGATGAAGGCCATGCCGAGCGCGAGCATCTGCTGCTGCCCGCCGCTGAGATCGGCTGCGGCGTCCTCGATTCGCGACCGCAAGACCGGAAACATCTCGAGCACCTCGTCGGTACTGGTCTTCACCTGGTCGTGCTGACGATGCTGCGTCCAGCCGGCCAATTGCAGGTTCTCGCGAACCGACAACGATCCGAATACCCCGGCGCCCCCCGGCATCTGTGAGATGCCGAGTACGGCGATCTCGTTCGGCGGAGCATGGGTGATGTCGCGACCGTCGAGCACCACAGCGCCGCGGTCGGCCTCGACGACGCCGCTGATCGCCTTGAGCAGTGTGGACTTGCCGGCGCCGTTGGTGCCGAGCAGCGCGACGATCTCGCCCTCTTTCACATCGATGTCGACACCGAACAGCACCTGGCGACCGCCGTAGCCCGCGTCGACACTGCGTACCAGCAGGAGATCCGCCTCGCCCGCGCGTCGTTGAAACAGGGCCTCGGACCGCGCAGCCGTTGCACGCCACACCTGAGCGATATCTGCATCGATGACGTCAGCGATGCTGCGCAGGATCAGGCTGCCGATGATGAACAACGGCACCATCACCAGCATGCCGACACGCACGTTCCATTTGTCGGCAACCCAACCAATGATGGGCAACGCCAACAACCCGGGAATGACCCACAGCGACGCAACGCTGAAGCCAGTGGCGCGTGCGCGAGGCGGGATCGCCAACGAGAAAGCCACCAGAATGCCCGGTCCGAGTGTGGCCAGCGCTGCCGAGATCACACAGTTCATCGCAATGGCGGTGCCAATGTTCGGGGCCAACGCGAACCCGATGAGCGCCACCGAGGTGCCGATCGCGATCCACGACAGGAAGCGAATGAGGCCCTTCATGTTGTTCATGTAATGCCGGGTCACGAAGCGCGCGCCCAGCACGATGCCCACCAACTGGAACGGTTCCGCAACCGCAGCCGCAAAGCCACGACCGCGCTCGCCCAGCCCGAACTCGCGGTCGTACAACACCGACGCAAGCGTGACGAAACCAATCAGCGCTGTGGCGAGGAACGGCAACGACCACCAGATGCGGCGCAGGCTCTGCACCTTTTGCACCGTGCGCCAACTCTCGGCGAACGAGGCCGGGATTTCCTCGGTATTGATCACATCCTCGGACGCACCGGTTGCCGCTCGCTCCCAACGACCGCGAATCGGCTCACGGAGCTTTAACGCCATGATCGCGAAGATGACTGTGGGCACCATGAACACGAAGAACGGGGTGCGCCAACCGAAGTAATACGCGAGCAGTCCTGCCGACAACGGACCCACGAATGATCCGACCGCGTTGGCCGCGCGATGCGCGCTATACACCCGGCTGCGCGTCTCGATGGGGTAGTAATCGGCAAGCAGCGAGTTGTGCGTGGGGTCCACCACGGCCTTGCCGATGGCCGATCCGGAGCGGGCGATGGTGAGCACAACCACACCCATAGCAAGACCCGTCATGCCGCTGAACAGACCCCACACCAGCGCGCCGGTGATCGCCAGGGGTACGCGGCGGGACCGATCGGCGTATTGCGCAATCGGAACCTGCAACGCCAGCGCAGCAACCGACGCCAGCGCGACGAGGCCGAGTGCGGTGGTGAGGTTGATGTCGAACTCTTCACGGATGTTCGGCAGCAAGATGCCAAACGCAGTACGGTCGAGCTCGTCGACGGCGTTGAGACCGAACAGCACCACGAGTGGAAACGCCGACTCGCCACCGCAGATGGTGCGCAGCCACACCATCGGGTGACGCAGGCCGGCGAGAAAGGCCTTCACGCGGACATCATCTCCGTGGCTGTGGCTGTGGCTGTGGCTGTGGCTGTGGCTGCGGCCGCAGGTGTCGCTGACCCGACCGACGCTGTCGCGACGATGGGTGCGACCACGGCTGCCGGCTCGCCCCCTGCCCCAGCGCGCCGGTGCAGCCGTCGCCCTCCTTTGACGAGCAGATCGCGCAGCTTGGTGACCTGACTACCCAGTCCGCCGGGTAGCACGAGCAGAATCAGGAGCACACCGACCGATGTGGAGAGGAGACGCCATTCGAGCGTCGGCAGGCGCAGGGTACCGCGGGTGTAGACCGCGCCGATGATGGCGCCGGTCACGGAGCCGAGCCCGCCGATGATGGCCGCCGTGAAGACTCCGAAGCTCTGCCCAACGCCGAACTGCGACAGGCTGAACGCGTGCTGCGAATGCACGAACAACCCGCCCGCCAACCCGGCAATGCCTCCGCTGAGCATGAACGCCGACAGCTTCGCCCGGATCGTGGCAACCGAGAAGCTCTGCGCGGCACGCTCGTTCTCACGTAACGCCACGATCACGCGTCCCGACCGCGATCGACGGATACCGCGAACCGACAGGACCACCAACGCGAGCACCACCAACGAGTACGCGTAGAACCGCGCAGGTGTATCGACATTGACGCGCCCGAACAATGGGGCCACCTTCAGCCGGTCGGTGGGGATCCATCCGAAGAAGCGATCGTTGAGCAACCACGAGGTCACACTCAATCCGAACGCCAATGTGGTGACGGCCAGATACAGACCCTGCAGACGCAGCGCAGGAAGCCCCACCAGCAGCGCGGCGATGGCGCCGGCGGCCGCACCGATCAGCAGCGCGAGGGAGAGATCGACATGCCAGCGCGATGTGCACAACGCGCTCACCGCACCGCCGACGGCAACGAATCCCATCTGCCCCAACGAGATCTGTCCGGCCCAACCCGTGAGCACCATCAGCGACACGCCGATGACTGCGAAGATCACGACCTCGGTGAGCTGGATCAACCGATCGACGCGCAACACGATGGGCAACACCACGAGCGCAGCGAGAATGAGCGCGGCGCCACCCCAGCGGACCACGCGCATCAACGGCAACCGCGCGTCGTCGGCACTGAGAGGACGCACCTCTTCGGACCCACGCCACGACGACGTCGCATCATTGTCGCGTCGGCTCACCGAACGGCGCTGCAGCAACAACACAACGAGCAGGATCGCCGACACCATCGGCACCACGAGCAGCGGGCTCTGCGCGTGCCACTGCACCCAGTAGTCGAGAAAGCCGATGCCGATGCCGGCCAGCGCAACGGTTGGCAGATGGTGTAGCCGCCCGATCACCAGCGCTGCCATTGCGAACAACAAGTTGGTCACGTCGAACGCGCTGCCCAGCGGCGCGCCGAGAATGCCCGCGCGCAAGAACAGCGCGACGAACGACAGCGCTGCTGCGAGTGCCCAGACGATGGTCGACAATCTCGCCACCGGGATACCGAGCATGTTGGCGCGGTCGCTGCGCTCGGCCGATGCACGAACGGCGACGCCGGTGCGTGTGCGGTTCAGGAACACCGCGACCAGCACCATCACCACCGGGGCAACGACGAGGGCTACGAAGTCGTTGGCCAACAGACGAAATGGGCCGATGTCAAGCTTCCACGGGAACATCTGCGGCAGCCGTTCGGATGCCGCGTTGCGACCCCACCAGCGCGGCACCAAGATGCCGAGCACCACCAAGATCTGGGTGATGCCGAGCGTGGCCACAGTGAGGACCAGTCGCGAGGCATTGCGGAACCGGCGCACGATGGCAAGCTCGACGATGGCCCCGAGCGCGACTGCGACGACGAGGCCGACCACGAAGCCCACGGGATACGGCCAGTGCGAGAACACAACGAGGGCAACGGCAAACGATGTGGGTACCGAGCCCAAATCTGCCTGCGCAAAATTGAGCACACGATTTGCCCGGTAGACCAATGCGAGCCCCAACGCCAACAAGGCGGTGAGCATGCCGAGCACGAGGCCACGAATCGCTGCGCCCCACGGCAACGGCCAGATGTTGAACGCCACAACGAGAGCAATGACGACGATCGCTGCGAGCGCGGCAAATCGAGCGCGCTGCGCGGGTTCGGATCCCCTCATCCGGTCGGTTATCCCCATGAACTCCTGAACGTACACCGTGCTCGGGCACTACTGTGACCGGAGTGACCGCACCGATCGACACAACGGCACAACCCGCACCGGTCATGCCCGAGCCCGCGCGGAAAACGATGTGGACCGAGCACGGACGAGTGCTTCGTCTCCGCGAGAAACATGGTCGCATCGACTTCCTCGTCAGCGCCATCGATGGCTTTCGTCGGCACCGCACCGGACGCCACTCAGCGCTGATGGCGCACTACGGATTCCTGTCGGTGTTCCCGCTCTTTCTCGTGATGACAACGATCCTCGGCTTCGTCCTGCAGGGGAACCCCGATCTCGCCGACCGCATCATTACGTC
>JAYUWK010000132.1:0-10054 GCA_043753895.1 Actinomycetota bacterium | reverse complement strand
CAGGCACGCACGTCCCGTGAAGGAGACCAGTGACCGAGCAGCTGTTACAGCAGCAACTCGAGTCGCCCTCCGGAACGGGGCGTGTCGAACCCCGAAGTCACCATCAGCCTGACAGGCTCCACCGACCAGCAACGGGATCCCAACACGCACATCCCATTCTCACTGGCAGATCTGTACAGCTCCCGCGAGGGAGTCGCGGCGTGACGCCAGTCGCTCGGAGGTTTGACCGAATGAACATGTATCTCTTGTCTCTCCGGGTCCCGCCGTGGGCCGGACAGGTATCCACGAGAGAGAGCGCAATCATGAAGAACGTGAAGACAAAGGTGGCTGTCGGGCGCTGGCCGTTGGTATCGCCAGTGGCCTGATGGCAGCACCGGCCGGTGCGAGTGCACCCGACCCGACAAACCCGAACGCTGCATGCATTTCCGCCCTCACCAAAGAACTTGGTGGGATTGGCCGGTTCTTAGGACCCGGTTTCGCGCAAGACGCTGCGTACATAAAATATTCTGAATGCGCTATTGGTTTTTGATTCAGACTTTTAGCGTCCTGCGATTTGATGGGGGCGTCGGCCTTGCGAGGTCGGCGTCCCTCATCGCGTAGCCGCCCGAGATTTTGTCAGTCTGTACGCGCTCCGAACGCCCGATTTGGAGCGGACGCGCAAGCGGTCGACCATGCCTTGCAATCGTTGCAGTTATGGTTCTCGCAGGCAACCACGGGCGGGAGACCACGATGGAAGAAGTTCGACGAGCCTGCGACTCGTTGGAGTCAGCCGCAACGGCGCTCCCCGGATTGCGAGCCTGACCGTGCCTTCGCGGTATCGCAAGTCCATCAAGATCGCCCCTGGGGTGAAGCTCAATCTTTCGAAAAGCGGCGTGTCGACTTCGATCGGGCGCCGCGGGGCGACTGTGAACATTGGGCATGGCAAGGTTCGGTCGACCGTCGGCCTTCCCGGCTCTGGCATCTCCTACAGCAAGACGGTGTCGACGAAGAACTCGGCGAGTGTGCGGCAGCAGGCCGCAAGAGCGGCTCAGCCGAAGATCCCGAAGGAGGACAAGGCCGTGCTCGACGCGATCAGCACCGGCAATGTCGCGCAGCTCGACGAAATCGCCCGGAAGGGAAAGTCGGAGCACGCGTTGCCGGCGGCGATGCTCGCTGCTCTCGCCGCCTTTGACTCCAACCCCGCGTGGGCACGTCAGATGTTGGAGTGGGTTTGGGCGCAAGGTCACGATCCCGGCGAATATCGACTTATCAAGACATATTTCGCGGGCGCGCGACTGCCGGTGCAAGTTACGCCCGAGGTTGAGATCGACGAAGCGCTCGGTCGAAACCTGATCGGACTGATGATCGCGGAATGGAAGCAGGCGGATGGCGACCTCCAAGGCGCGGTTGACATCGTTGAACAGCTCAACCCCACCGCCCCAGCAGCACTGTCGCTGTCAGAGCTGTACTTCGAACAGCTTCGATACGCCGATGTCGTCGAGCTGACCGACGGGCTGACGAACGTCGACGACGTCAGCGCGCTGCTCATTGTGTATCGAGGTGTCGCGTTTAGAGAACTCGGACATCCGGACTCGGCGAAGCTGGCCTTCAAGGAGGCGCTGAAGTCCCGAAGCCGGTCCCGAGAGGTCCGCTTCAGGGCGCTGGTTGAGCGCGCATTGACCTATCACGCCGAAGGAAAGCTGGCGATGGCCCGGAAGGACCTTGATCGAATTCGTGCCGAGGATTCCAGCTACCCGGGCCTCGCTGACGCGCTGACGGTGCTCGGTCTCAACGACGTGAAGGCGGCGCCGGCCGACGAGAGCGACGAGGCAGGCGGTTTGACCGTCGCGAACTCAGCGCTTACCGGGGCGCGACAAAGTGGCCCGGCGGCCAGTTGGTACCCCGACCCGAGCCGTCGGCACACGCACCGATATTGGGACGGCTCGCGGTGGACCGAGCACATTTCGGACAACGGCGTCCCAGGCGTCGACTCGGTCACCGCTCCTTTGCCCCCGCCGCTCGGCTGAGTCACGCAGAAGGCGCTCTACACACATCGCCCAACACGTCCGACGGCGGCTCTTGCGCGCCAGCGCCATATCAGGGCATTATGCGTGGCTCTTGCGCGCGGGGGGTTCGATGTCTCTGAAGTGCGCCGATCATGTCGGCTTCACAGTGTCTGATGTACAGCGTTCAACGCGGTGGTATTGCGAGCACCTTGGGTTCGAACCCTTGCTCAGCTATGCGAACGCCGCGACCGGTGCCAAGGTGCAGGTGCTCCGGCATCCGGAGATGCGGTTGCGGCTGAGCTTGCGGCGCTTCGAAACCGGTGACACGGGGCCTTTCAGCGAGCTGCGGATCGGACTCGATCACATCGCCTTTCAGGTCGAAGACGCGTCCGAGATCGGGCGATGGCAAACACGATTAAAAGACGCTGGGGTCCAGTGCAATCGCTCCGATCTTCCCGAACTGTCGATCCTCATCTTCCGTGACCCAGACAACATCCAAATCGAGCTGTGCACGTCCCTGACTCTGCAACGGCGATAACTGCGGCTCTGCTCGGTGGACAGCGCGCCCGCGATCGGTCAGGCTTGTTCCATCCGGCGACCGCCGGAAGTGGGGAGCATCATGTCCGTCGACGTTGTCATCAACTTCCAGGCTTTGCCGGGTCACGCAGCTGAACTACGTGACCTTCTGGCAGAGGGCCGCAACCTGAGCAGGACAGCACAGGGCTGCGAATCGTTCGAGTTGTACCAACGCGAAGACGACGAGAACAAGTTCATGTTCTTCGAGCGGTGGGCGTCCATCGAGTCACATCATCAAAATATGGCGAACAACATCGTTGCCAGTGGCCATCTTGCCCGGATTCTTCCGCTCGTGGTCGGTCCCCCTGACAACGGGGTCATCCACGTCGTCAAGTAGCACCGATCTACAGATCTGGGCTGAATGTTCTGCGTCCGTGTTCGCACTTGCGTTGCGGGTGAATACCGGGCAGTCTGTGACAGGACGAGCGCCTACCAACACCGACAAGGGAGGGGCGTCCGATGCCCGTTCTGATGATCGGGGCGGTGCCGAACCTGACCGAAGGACCGACGCAGGGATGCTGGGCCAGTTGATGCCGATGATGCGCGGCCAGCAGGTGTTCATCTCTCACGCTGCGTGGCTCAGAACGAGATGATCTACAGATCAAGTCCGAGTCGAAGTTTCCCGCCCCTGATGTATTCGTCTGGACTCATGGCGATGTGCTTCGCTGCGGCACGTGCGTCTCTCTCACGCCGTTCGAGCGGTGACGACCGCATGATGGCGACGGTGCCGGCCATCTCGGTGACCAGATTGATCGCCCAGAGGGCTGATTGGCTGGCGAAGGTGCACGAGAGTTTGAAGTCGACCCGGCCCGCTTCCAGGTCTGTGCCGGCTTCGGTTCCCTCAAGCAGAGTGCTCATCGTGTGGCGGAGGTAGGCCCGGCTTGCCGCGGTTCGCGCCTGGATCTGACCGAGTTGCGACTGAATCAGCTCACGTTCTGCGAACGGGACGCCGTCGCCATATCGCCTTGCAGAGCGAGCCTTGGTAACGAAGTCGTCGATGGCGCCGGCCGCGATGCCGAGCGGCACGGTGGCCACCGTCCACGAAAAGATCGAGCCGGTGGGGAGCCGATAGAGCATGCCGGACTGCGTCGGCTCGGGCTGAAAGGCGTGCGCCAAACGGTCAGGTACGAACACATCCACGAGCTCGAAGTGGACGCTCCCTGTGGCACACAGACCCGAGACCTGCCAGTTGTCGTCAAGTAGCACGTCCCGACGGGGTGCATACACGAAGATCAGCTCACCGGTGGCTTGCTCGCCCTCCTCGACCGCGCAGAGCGGAGTGAACCACGTGCCGTGCGGCGAACCGCTTCCAAATGGCCACCGTCCCGTCACCGAATATCCGCCCGGCACGCGCACCGCGCGTCCCACCGCGCCCGTCGACGAGACCACGAACGCCAAGGGGTCGTCGAAGATCTCTCGTGCGCCGTCTTCCGGTAGGTATCCGCCCGCGCGCGCCATGCCCCCGCCATTGCCCACGAGCCAGCCGATCGTGCCGTCAAGCGCGGCGGCAGCTTCGACGACATCCATGAACTCGAGAGCCGCCAGACCGTGTCCACCGAGCGACGTCGGCAAGAGGAGGCGGAACAGACCGAGCGCAGCGAGCTGCTCAAAGAGGTGATCAGGCAAACGACCGTCCGAGTCGAACTTGCTGCGATGCTCCGTGACCGCAGGGGCAAGTTCGTGGACTTGTGTTGCCAGCTCGAGAGCCGCAACCGAGCTCCGGCTCTCAACGGACGATGTCATTGCTGCCTCCCTTGCGCTCGTGCCGCTCACACTAGTTAACTGTAGGTCAGGTCGGGGCGTGAGGGACAGCTCATCACGAAGCGGGCAACATGTGGCATGGGCGACGGTCACGGTGTGACTGAATGGCAGCGCCGCTATGACGAGTCGGTCGCTCGTGAGGCCGCTTCCGTTGACGCCGACAGCACATCCAGCGCAGAGTTTGCCGCGATGGAAGCGAGTGGGTGTCTGCCCGGATGCGCCGCTTCGATTGCGCTCGGCCTCACCGTCGCCTTCACGTTCATCCGTCGAGCAGTGCGACACCCACGTGGCCGGAGCAAGAGCGAGTAGCGCCGAGCTGCCGATCTGATTCAGTCTGGAAATACGCGATCTGCACATAACGCGCGCGCAGAAGCCCATGGTGTCGGATGCGATCCTGGAGATGCCGAACGGCGCATCTGGGGCGCGTCCCTGACCCGGCGGTAGGGGTGTTCCGGAGAGACCCAGAACGCCGTCCAGTGGTGTCGGCAAGAATCGGCGGTCGCAGGGTCGGTCGGCCGTCGTTCTCGGGATGCGCTACATTTAGCGTATGCGTGTGCTCGTCAGCTCGCCGGGCGGGATTGGTCACGCGACCCCGCTCGTGCCGTTGGCGTGGGCGATGGCAGCGGCCGGAGCAGAGGTCCGCATCGCCTGCCCGTCGCCGGCCGCCGACCGACTGATCGAGATCGGCCTTCCCGTAACGCGGATCGGCCTGTCGGCCGAGGCAGCGCATGAACGATGTCTCGAGCGGTACCCCGAGATCCGGTCGATGCCGGGGCCCCAGTTGTCGGCCTACGTCTTCCCGCGCCTGTTCGGCGACATCACCGCCGCCGCGCAGTTCCCGGACCTCTTAGACATCGCCCGCTCGTGGCAGCCGTCGGTGTTGGTCCACGATGCCGGCGACAAGGCGGCGCCGGTGATCGCTGCGGCGATCGGCGTGCCAAACGTATGCCACGGGTTCGGCACGGTGATCCCGCCGGCCACGGTCGCTGCAGCCGCCGAACGCACCGACTGGTTGTGGGTAACAGTCGGTCTCACGCCACGCCCATACGGCGGCTGCTTCGACCACCTGTACGTCGACCCGTTCCCACCGAGCCTGCAACCGAAGCGATCTGAGCACCTCGGACGCGTGATCGCCGAGGCACCGCAAGCAGCGGCGGCTGCGCCGAGCGAATCGATCCCCGCCGCCGTCGCCGATGCACTGGCCGCGGGGATGCCGCTCGTGCACGTCACCTTCGGCACCGTGTCCAACACCACCGCGACGTTCGAGGCTGCGGTGGAAGCGGCATCTCGTCTCGATGCCGTGGTTCTCGTCACCGTAGGCCCCGGCAGTGAACAGTCTGCCTTCCGCCGGTACGGCTCCCACGTCCACGTCGAGCGCTTCGTTGCGCAGAGCCTTATCATGCCGTACACAGCGGCGCTCGCATCCCACGGCGGATCGGGCACAATCTTGGCAGCACTCCAGCACGGGGTGCCGCAGCTCTGCTTGCCGCAAGCGGCCGACCAGTTCCGTAACGCCGAGGCTGTCGCCCAAAGCGGTGCGGGTATCTCAATCGTAGACACCCCCCTTCCCGATGTCATCGAGGCCGCCCTACGGCGTTTGCTCGACGACCCGGATCTCCGGGCAGAAGCACGAATGATCGCAGCAGAGATCCAATCCATGCCTTGTGCGGACGAGGTGGCCCAGGAAATCTTGGCCCTTGCCGCTCTGGCGCACTGAACCGCACTGGGATCCGCGAAGACTCTGACGTGCCCCGGGTGAACAATAACGCGATGATTGAGTTCGCATAGTCCCGACCCCCTCCAGATCCCGCTACCCCGACCCCTGTTCGCTGCGACCTTAGGGTCCGACGCCGATGCGTTCCCGACGGCGCTCAGCAACCTCACCAACCTCACATACCTTTATCTGGGCAACAATCAGTTGGCTGGCGGACGTGGCTCTCTGGTCCAACCCATCGGTGTCCGCTCGACGACCCGTGGTCACCTGGTGCGTCCGCGCTGGCCTCACCCCGCTTGTGGGACTGCGCGGTACGAATTCGGTGAGAACGACGGTCTGATTTGGCCCCACTTTGGGGGTGTCGCGACGTGGCGGAGGGCCGCGATGGGTCGATGTCGTGTGTTTGCTGTTGCTATCGGACACCGGCCCACTTGATCCGAACAGCGTGTTGACGTCGCATCCACTCTGCGCCGATGTCAACTCGGAACACGTCGATGCATTTCTCGTAGCGCTTCTCTTCTCAGCTACTGGGCGAAGGCGGCGTCTGGTACCACGATTGTTGGAGCACTGCAGCTTCGACAACGTCAAGCCCGAAGCCGAGCGGCCACCGAGCAATGGCTCGCGGCCAGATGGCAACCCCCAACGGAAACGCTCTGATTCCGCTGCCCCCGTCACGGTACGTGTCGACAACGCCCACCGCGGACGTCGAAATCGCCGAGACTGGCCGCACCGAAACAGCGCAGAACAAATTCGCGGCGGGTGCGCCCGAACGGCGCCTCGGCGCTCCGAGGAGACCGGGTCGGTCAACGGCGCGGACGGAGACCCATCGGGTCAGTCTGAGGCCCGGCGTCGCAGATCTTCTGGACGTGTTGGTTGCCAAGGAAGGGAAGCGTCGATCGCCAACCGAAACCGCTGTGGTCGCATTCGGCGCGTTGCATACCCCGGCTTTCTGGAACTCGTCCGCCACGCTACCCACGAGTTCGGTCCCCTTGCGTTTTGGCGTCCGTGACCGTCGGCGCCACATTGCCGTCTGACTCGAGTCGTTTGACCGCGTCGAGCATCGGGCTCGTGAAACCCGGTGGACCGTCGCCGTTGCGGAAGGCCTCGTTACGGTGATCGAGCAGGCTTGACCGGTAGATCGGGCCGTCATCGGGCGTCCACGGAAGAGCATGGAATTCGCCGGCAGCATCCCACCACTCGAGGAGCGACACATCAAAGCCGACTGGGAGGGGTCTGATCGAAACCGATTTCAACGACCACGCGTCACCCGGGGAGCGCGATGATCGTGTTCTTGTCAAGTTGCAGGGCGATTTTCTCCTTCGTCGGTGGACGACCTATCGATACCGTGTGCCGATCGGACCCAAACGTCAGGCTGTGGCCTTGTCGCCTGGGGTGATCACGACTTTCAGGGCGCCGGTGTCAGCGGCACGGGCGAAGGTGTCGTAGGCCTCGATCATGTTGTTCATCGCGAAGTGGTGTGTGACGAACTGGGCTGCGTCGAGTTGCCCGCCGGTAGTGAGACGCAACAGAGTGGGTGTGGAATATGTGTCAACGAGACCGGTGGTAATCGTCACGTCATGAGACCAGAGCGTTTCTAGGTGAAGGACTGCTGGCTTACCGTGCACGCCGATGTTGGCAACGTGGCCACAGGGGCGGATTAGCGTCGCGGCGAGTTCGAAAGTTGCAGGGATCCCGACCGCCTCGATCGCGACATCGGCTCCGAGGCCACCGGTGAGTTCCATCACTGCGGACAGTGCGTCATCTCGGCTGTTGTTGACAACCACGTCGGCGCCGAACCGCTTGGCCGCGTCGAGGCGGCTGTCCGCGAGATCGATGGCGATGATGTGGCTGGGGTTGAACAAGCGGGCGCCCATTATCGCCGACAAGCCGATCGGGCCTGCGCCGACGATCGCGACAACGTCGCCAGGTTGCACGCGTCCGTTGAGAACACCGATCTCGTAGCCGGTGGGCAAGATGTCGGCCAGCATCAAGATGTCCTCGTCCGATGCGCCATTCGGCACCGGATAGGTGGACGTGTCCGCGAAAGGTACCCGCACGTACTCGGCTTGGGTGCCGTCGATGAGGTGACCGAGAATCCAACCGCCCCCGCCGAGGCATTGCCCGTAGCGGGCTTCGCGGCAGAACCGGCAGGTGCCACAGGCGGTGATGCACGAGACGAGCACCCGGTCGCCGACCTTCACGTTCTTGACGCCATCGCCGACAGCCTCGACGGTGCCGCCAGCCTCGTGGCCGAGGATCCGTCCATCGGTCACAGCCGGGACGTCACCCTTGAGAATGTGCAGGTCGGACCCGCAGATCGTGGTCGCGTCGACCCGCACGATCGCGTCAGTGTCGTCAATCAGGACCGGCTTGGGTACCTCTTCCCATGCCTTGTTGTCGGCACCGTGGTACACCAGCGCGTGCATGGTCAGTGCAGTGGCGGCGGTCCCGGGTGCGGCGATGGGGGGTGTCGCTTTACCGATCCCCGCTGATCGCAAACTCACTCCACGCGTCCAGGCGGCTAGAGGGTCGTACTCTCGCAAGGAGCGAAACATCGCGATCTTCGGGTTGGCGCGGCGACAATGGGCGCTACGTATCTGCGCCATTACCGAAGGAGCCGCCGAGTGACGCGCCTAGTTGCATTTGGAGTGCAACGGGGCAACACGACTGATTCCCCCGCTCTTTCGCATGCCATGCAGCGTGCGACCTGCGTTTTTGGCGCCACGAGCCGAGTGCGATCGGGCGCACCGGTTAGCACCTCGCATCGCCCCGTCAGGTCTCTAGACCTGCCGATGGTCGAGGTCGAGGACGTCCCACCGGCGGCGACGACGCTGAGCGGAAGATACGCGGTCAACGCGTCGGCGGGCGGTATTCCATGAGGAGCGTGGTGGCGTCGTCGCGGAGCCCGACATCGGAGAACTCGATGATGATGCTGTCGGCAAGATGCCGAACGGTTTCGCGTGCGGGCAGGCGCTCTAATGATGCTCTGACGAGGAAGTCGGCGAGGCGGTCGTCACCGAAGAACGAGCCGTCTCACCACCGATCGCATACGCCGGCTCGAGGATGCCGCTCACCGCGACCTGATCGGTCGAACACGTCAGCGGTGGCAGCAGGTCCCATTGCACCTCGGCGGCGGCCGACAGCGGTTCGGATCGGCGAGCGCGGGCGGATGTGTCGGTGTAACGGCTCTTGAGGACCCATGACTGCACGAAGAGCACGGCGAGAGGTTCGAGTAGGTCCGGCACGACACCGTCCCACTGTTCGAACTCGAGTTCCAACACACCGATTCTGGTCGATCCTTCGATGAGGGGGGCGAAGACCACGGTTGGGTCTGTCTCGACTATTTGGATTTCGCCGCTCGTGAACACCCGACTGATCAGCATTCCTGCAATTCGTTGCGGTGGCCCGATGGACCCTGTTACGTCGATGTGTTGCAACGTCCTGAGTCAGTAATCAACAACGTGGAATCGCGCCACTTGGGCGCCCGGTAGCTCACACACCAAATCGAGCAGTCCGAGCACATCAGGCGGAGACATTCGGATCGACCGCTCCACCATCCGGGAGACGCCACCTTCATTTGGATCCGATATCACAATGCTCCGGTCTCGGACACATCGCAACACCGAAATTAAGTTGCCATCATCCTGTACACGGCAGCAGCGAACTCCGGCCCAGTTGATATATCGATTTCGCCGACGGCCACAAGACACGCGCCGTCGGCCGACTCGCGAATCCCAAACAAGAGTAGCGGGGCAGGGTGATTACACCACGCTGACCTGGGCACCCGACGCGAGGCTCATCTGGTCCGGCGACCTCAAGATGGACAACACCATCCTCTGGCGCTTCAGCGTCGCTGGTGCGCCGTGAAATCGACCACGCATCAACCAAGCCTGTTCTCGATCAACGGATAGCTGGATGATCCGCCCAGCGAACCGGGCGGATCATTCGAGAACGTGCGGTCAGCGCTTGGTGACCTTGTCCTTGACCTTGTCGATGACGCCTTCGACCTTGTCCGACC
>JAYUWK010000131.1:0-3376 GCA_043753895.1 Actinomycetota bacterium | reverse complement strand
CAAGAAGGCGCCAGCCAAGAAGGCGCCAGCCAAGAAGGCGCCAGCCAAGAAGGCGCCAGCCAAGAAGGCGCCAGCAACAAAGGCGCCAGCCAAGAAGGCGCCAGCCAAGAAGGCGCCAGCCAAGAAGGCGCCAGCCAAGAAGGCTCCGGCCCGAAGGAAGTAACGACAGTTTCACTGTCAATAACGGACCCGACCTTGGTCGGGTCCGTTTCGTTTTTCCGGGGAACGTTCAACCCGGGTCGCACCAGTACGATGACCGGCCATGGCCGCTCAGTTCATCTTCACCATGCACAAGGTTTCGCGGTACTACCCGCCGGATCGGGACGTTCTGAAGGACATCACGTTGTCCTTCTACCCCGGCGCCAAGATCGGCGTCCTCGGCTCCAACGGCTCCGGTAAGTCCTCGCTCCTGCGGATCATGGCTGGACTCGACGACGGGTTCACCGGCGAGGCACGGCTCACCCAGGGGTTCTCCGTTGGTCTCTTGGAGCAGGAACCACACCTGGACGACTCGCTCAACGTGATCGACAACGTCATGAACGGGGTCGGCCCGGTGCGGGACCTGCTCACCCGCTACAACGCCGTAATGGCAGCCTGGGGCGATCCCGACGCTGACTTCGAGAAAATCGGCGCCGAGCAGGCCGAACTCGAGGACAAGATCGCCGCCGCCGATGCCTGGAACCTCGAACGCAACGTCGAGATCGCCATGGACGCACTTCGCTGCCCTCCCTCTGATGCTGAGGTCACCACGTTGTCGGGCGGGGAACGTCGCCGCGTGGCGCTCTGTCGCCTGCTGTTGTCGCGACCTGACCTTCTGTTGCTCGATGAACCGACCAACCATCTCGATGCCGAGTCGGTGGCGTGGCTCGAACGATTCCTCTCCGACTATTCCGGCACTGTGGTTGCCATTACCCACGATCGGTACTTTCTCGACAACGTGGCCCAGTGGATCCTCGAGCTCGAACACGGTCGGGGGATGCCCTTTGAGGGCAACTATTCGGGATGGCTCGAGCAGAAGGCCTCGCGACTCGCACTCGAGGAGAAGCAGTCGACGGCTCGACAGCGAACGCTCGAGCGCGAACTCGAGTGGGTTCGCATGGCGCCCAAGGCGCGCCAGTCAAAGGGCAAGGCACGACTCGCCGCCTACGAGCAGCTGCAGTCCGAGGCGGAAGCTGCTCGCTCCGGCGACCAGGGTCTCGAGATCCTCATCCCAGCGGGAGATCGGCTCGGCGACCAGGTGGTCGAAGTCGAGCATCTGCGAAAGTCATTCGGTGATCGACTTCTCATCGAGGATCTCAGTTTCTCGTTGCCCAAAGCGGGCATCGTCGGGGTGATCGGCCCCAACGGCGCCGGCAAGACGACACTCTTCAGAATGCTCGTCGCTGCGGCGACCAAGGACGATGATCCGTCAGCGACACTCGACTCTGGTTCGCTCATCGTCGGACCCACCGTGCAGATGGCGTACGTCGACCAATCGAGAGATTCCCTCGATCCCGACAACACCGTGTACCAGGAGATCACCGATGGCCACGACCTCCTCACCATCGGCAAGCGAGAGGTCAACGGCCGCGCCTACGTGGCGTCTTTCAACTTCCGAGGGTCGGACCAGCAGAAGCGGGTCGGCGACCTGTCGGGCGGCGAGCGAAACCGGGTCCACCTCGCCAAGATGCTCCGAACCGGCGGCAACGTGATTCTTCTCGACGAACCAACCAACGATCTCGACGTCGACACGCTCCGGGCGCTTGAGGCTGCGCTTGAGGCATATCCCGGCTGCGCAGTCGTGATTTCCCACGATCGCTGGTTCCTCGATCGGATCGCCACGCACATGCTCGCATTCGAGGGTGACAGCCAGGTTCGTTGGTTCGAGGGCAACTTCACCGAATACGAGGCGTTCCGCCGCAAGGAACTCGGCGCCGACGCTGACGTTCCGCATCGCATCAAATACAAACCCCTCAGCCGTTGACGCTGCGACCAGCGGCGGGGCGAGCCCGACCCATCTGTACGTTTTCTCAGGTCCGGCCGTTTCAGGCCGATAGTTCTCCGTATGACCACCACGACGCAACGCCGCAAGACGGAACAGATCCCCACCAGCCGCGCAGTGATCCGCGACGTTGAAGCTGGGAGTTCGGTCGACTGCGCCTCCTGTGGTGAGCGGGTGAAGTTCCAGGCGAAGATGCGCAATCGCCAGGTGATCTGCAACGTCTACATCCGAGGCAAGTGGGATCGCGTCGAGCACTTTCACGCCGAGTGCTACGACACCGCCGACAAGCCCCATGGTGACATCCAGGGGCCGCTCGATCAACGACGTAGCCCCTCCCCTGCGCAGCTCCAGAAGCTGGCCGAATCAGCACAGCTCGCAAAGCTCGCGGAGTCCGCCTGATCCAGCTTGCACTTGGCCCAGACTCTGTTCTGGCTGCAAGATCGGCACGTTTCCGTGCCGATCTTGCAGCCAGAACGGGCTTTTCTAGGGCTGCAGGAGCGCGAGCACCAAGTGGGCCTGAGCGGTGGCATCGCCGTCAGCAGGCGTGAGCGTCAACTCAGCGGCGATCGGCGCCTCGTAGGGATCATCGATTCCGGTGAACCCGGTGATCTCGCCGGCCCGCGCCTTCGCGTAGAGGCCCTTCGGGTCCCGTTGCTCGCAGGTCTCGATCGGGGTGTCCACGAACACCTCAATGAACGTCAGCCCCGCCGACTGCGCCATCTCGCGAGCCGCCTGTCGGCCGATCCGATAGGGCGAAATGACCGGCACCAGCGCCACCATGCCAACGTCGGCCATCAAGGCGGCGACCTCGCCGATCCGACGGATGTTCTCGTGGCGATCCGCCTCGGAGAACCCGAGGTCCGAGCACAGGCCGTGCCGTACGTTGTCGCCGTCGAGGCGTGAGACTGGCTGGCCAGCATTCACCAGCGCTGTCTCCACGGCAGCCGCCACCGTCGACTTTCCGGACCCTGACAGCCCCGTGAACCAGATCACTGCGCCTCGAACGCCGAGGCGCCGCCAACGCTCGTCGCGGGTCACTTCGCCGTCGTGCCAGGTGACGTCGTGCAAGGTGACGTCGTGCCCTGCGATGTCGTGCCCTGCGATGTCGGGTCCGGTGATCTCGTCGTTCACGGTGACAGCACCATGCCGGCTGCCACGGTGCTGTTCGTTGCCTCGTCGACCAGGATGAAGGAGCCGGTCTCGCGGTTCCTTCGATATTCGTCGACGAACAACGGCAGCGTCGTGCGCAGGGTCACCCGGCCGATCTCGTTCAGGCTCAGCGACGTGGCCCCTTCCTCGCGGTGCAGCGTATTGACATCGAGCCGGTACTGGAGGTCCTTCACCATGGCTCGGGCCCAGCGGGTCGTGTGCTTGATTGCGAGCTTTGCCCCAGGC
>JAYUWK010000130.1:0-10210 GCA_043753895.1 Actinomycetota bacterium | reverse complement strand
GCCTCAGAACACGTCACCCACCACCCCGACACCACCCTCGTCGATCTCAAGCGCTAGGCGACACGCTCAAGGCACCCGTCGGTGGATCCAGGCTAAGACCGGGCCACCACCTGGCTGGTCTGCACTGTGGCAAGAGGGCGGGTTCGGACCGCGACGTACGTGGGGAACCGTTGTGGCTGCGCGTGGCGTTGTTCTCAACGAAGTTAAGGACGTTCGGATCGGTCGCCGCACCGTACCTCTGAAGTTCTCCTGGCCAGCTGGTGTCATCGTGGCGGATGTTCTACAGCGAGGCGAGCGTTGGGCGACCGTCGTCGGCGTCTATGGAATTACCGTTGATGATGAGAACAACAGCTGCCAGCACGGACGTTTCTCCTCACGACGGATCCTGCGGGAACTGACACCGCTGTTCGAGTCGGACGACGGAGATCGCATCATCGTTGCGGGCGATCTCAATGTGGTGCCCGCTGACGTCCCGGGGAAGGCCAAGCGGCTCGGCCTGGTCGATCTCATCGAGCTGACCGCCGCAGGGCGTCCGCCTCTGCCCAAGTGTTCGGGCTGCCGGCGTGGCGACGAATGCGGACATATCTGGACTCACAAGAACGGCAACAGCCCAAACGCTGCGGTTCAACAGATCGACTACATCCTCGCCACAAGGGACATGTGTGCTGAGCTGGAAGCGGTTCACGGCGGTGTTGGGCATTTCGCCGATGCATGGGATGTCAGCGACCATGCGCCTGTGGTTGCTGAGTTTAGGTAACCGCCTTTGGCTCAAGAACGGCGCAGCTGGCGGGCGCATTAGAGTCCTTCCGATGCAGTCCGCCGAGGTCCGCTTTCGGGCGCTAGCCACGCCAACGAGTGTTGAAGATCTACGTCGCCTGATTTCCAAGATCAGGACCCATGCCGACGCAGTCGACGAACGGAACCTCACCGATCCGGAGGTTCAATCTGCGCTCGCAGCAGGACTCGCTCAATCGCTGATTGGCCTGATCGGTCATGCCGACGCTTTGCCGCCCGATGGACGAGCCCTCCTTCGCGGCGCCATTGAGTACTTCCTTCTGACCTCGGACATCGACGATGACATGACGGCTCGTGGCATGGAAGATGATCGGTTCGTGATTTCACTCGCGTGTGACGAGCTCGGCCTACCGCAGTTTCGACCTCACGGAAGTTGAAGCTTCTCGATTGCTTCGGCGCCGATCATCGCTCCCAGAATCTGGAGCGCGTCTCCCCTACGCAGGCTGTCGTGCTTGAACTGATTGCCGTACGAGCGGAGGCACCCGTAGCACGACGTCTCGATGCCACACTCGCACGACGCGACCTTTCTGTACGCCGCGGCACACAGCTCCGGTAGGTGTTCAGCCAAGCGTTTCGCATAGCCGGCCCCACCGGGCACCGTGTCGAACAGCACCAATGCTCTGCCGTCGTCGCGAGAGTGCACATGCAAGGTGCCGTCGACGTCGCCTCGCGCAACACCAATGGCCGGAGAAGCTTCGAGCAAGGCGTACAGCAGACTCAATCCCTCGTCGAGCGGGAGTCTGCCAGGCAGTCGCAATTCGAGGACGTCGGTAAGGAATTCATGACCGAGATGACGGAAGCTCAACGGACCACTGCAATCCTTTCCGGGTCGGCGGGGATCGCCGTGCAGAGTCCGCTCAGTTGCCTTGGTGCGCTTTGCCGGGGCCGGTGCCGCCCATCCACACCATTCACAGACGCGAAAGCCGCGACCAGCTGGACCACGATTGATCACCGTGATGCGTCCCTGGCGGCTCGTACGGAACATCACCTGATTGGCTCCACCGAGACCCTCGACCGGTTCGAGAGGTGGCTCTCCCCCTCTGTACGAACCGAAGAATGTGTCCCAGGTCGCGAGCTTGGGTGGTCGCGTATCTCCCACCGTGGTCGACGACTTCTTGCCAACGAAGCCAAAGAGTGGCAAGAGAAACTTTCCCGTCATTCCTCCCTCAACGTCGGAGGAGTCGCACGTGGCACACGTCCCAGCGTCATCACCGAGCAGGCGACGGAAGGAACCGCAGTCCTTGCACACCGCCCATCGATAGCTTGGCCATTCGCGATCGCCCCGCTTGACGAGACCGATACTCTCCCAGAGCGCCTTGCCGGCAACAGTCATCGTGCCGGGCGCATAGTCGGTAATCGCGAGCCTCAAATCACGGCTCAGGTCGAGATTGGCCGCATCGGTGCCTCCGCTACCGGCCACGTTGAGACTGACGACATCCGTGGGAAATCCGTATTTTGGCAACACGTTGCGAGTTGCCAAGTACCCGAGGAGATCTCGGCCTTGTAGCGTCCGAGCGACTCTCCGAAAGTAGTCGGCTCCCTTGTAGTTAGGGGGCTCAGCGGCAATAGCTTCTGCTTCAAGGGCCGCAAGAGTCGCCGCATCTTCTCTGGCCTCAGCGCCGGCCCGGCCCAGCCATCCGTGCGTGGGCTCATCAGGGTTTTCATCGCACAATGCGGGCACCCAGGACCACTCGTTAACACCGACCGCATCGGCGACGGAGGTTGGCACGATCCGACTCAGGGCGTTCTTCAGAGACTCTGGTTTCGAGCGAAGCCAATTCACGAATTGCTGATCAGCAGCTCGCCCGCCCAGCGGTTCATCAAAGAACGCTTCAACCGAGCGATGGGCACCGCCGCCATCGTCAACACACTTCCGTTCGAACGCCGCGAATGCAACCGAGTGAGCGTGCCTGCGGACAATGCTTGCGTTATCAAGAAGAATTGACGGTGGGGCGATGGTGCCAGCCACCATTTCGGTGGGCCGGTCGAAGTACGCGCGGTCGTGACTTCGCCTCTGTGCATAGGTGACGACGAGCGCGGCAGAGTCGGTACGTCGGCCGGCTCGGCCGGCACGTTGCACATAGTTGGCTGGCGACGGCGGCACGTTTCTCAGCAACACGGCTTGGATCTCGCCGACGTCGACACCGAGCTCAAATGTCGTGCTGCAGGACAACACATTGATTCGGCCGCGTACGAAATCGTCCTGGATACTGCTTGCAGTGGCAGATGCCCACTGCGCCGTGTGCTCTTGAACCGACATCGCTATCGGGTCAAGGTCGCGGTAGAGGCGGGCGTAGTGCGACGCAATGGTTGCTGTCCCTACCTCCGGCCGGCAGGCGCCAGCGCACCTCCACCCGGGGCAGATTGCGGCGATCGTTCGCCACCAGACTCGGCCACATTTGTCGCACCGGTACGGTTGGTGGTCTGGCGACGCCATTCGAAATTCGAAACGTTCCCATCGGAGTTTGCTGATTGCACCGAGCTTGCCGGCCGGTTGCGTGACGAAGGTTTCGGTCCACGGCCCATCGGCATCGATTAAGTGGCGCCAAAGGTTGTGCAGCACTGCGGCTGGGTCGGCCGCGATCTCCTTGCGGGCGAACACTTTGGTGAGGATCTCGAGCCGACGATTGCCCTGGGCGCCGCCGTTCGGAGACCAAGCCAGCACCCCGGTCTCCGATCCCAGTTCGCGCATCCCAATTTCTCTGTTTCTGGGCGCAAACCGTTCGTGCCGGATATCAACATTGGCGTCCTGCGGCAAGGTGATCGAGGCTCCGGCTCGGACGGTCTCGAACAACATCTGGAAGAGATCCGCCACCTCCTGAGCATTTAACCCCAGGGCCAAGAGTGGTGCTGGAGGCTCAAACCGACGGGGAACCGCAACGGAGATTTCAGCCGAACCGGTGCCTTCGAGGCTTTGTCTCCGGTCGAGGGCGAGCAACTCCTCCGTAATCCACGCTGCGGCCTCTGCTCGGTTCTTGATGGCACCGGAATCCGGATTGAGGAACATGGCATCTTGCGCTGTGCTGCTCACTTTGCTGATCAGGTCATCAGCACGTGGCGACTCGCCGAGTCGGCTCAGAGCAGTGATCGCGTCCGCCAGGAGTCGACGACGGTGACGACCCTGGCGCCGGACACGCCAATCGAAGCGGTGTGCACCATCTTTGAGACGCTGAACCGAACAGGTGTGAAGCTCACTCCTTTCGAGCTCATCACGGCGCGCGCCTTCGCGAATCAGGTGCAGTTACGTGCCATGTGGGCCGCAGCTCTCGATCGTTTCCCCATCCTTGACGACTTCGCAGTCGATCCGTACTACATCCTTCAAACGATCGCCGTGAAGGAAGCAGGCGAAGCCAAGCGAGGAGCGGTGCTCAAGCTGGACGTGCAATCCATCGTCAAACGTTGGGACCAAGCCGTCGAAGGAATGGCCGCGGGACTCACGATGCTCCGCGACGAGTGTGGCGTCTTGGTCGATCGCTGGCTCCCTTACCGGTCCATCATCATCCCCCTCGCGGTGCTCTGGGAGCACGTTGAAGCAGCCAAGGGGCCCACCGAAGGCGCGCGGCGGGCGATGCTGAAGCGTTGGTTCTGGTGCAGCTGTTTCTCAGGCACCTATACAAACTCCCCGAACTCACAAACTGTGCTCGACGCCGACACGGTGAGCGCGTGGATGCAGGGCGGCGAGGTCCCGAAGGTCGTGGCAGAATTCGTCTTCGACCCGAACAGGTGGCGTGACGTGACCGTTCGCCAGAGGGCGCTCTACCAGTCAACGATCGCGCTGCTCATGAGCGCGGATCCCCTCGACTTCCACAAGGGCGTCAAGCTGAACGGTGCGATTATCAACGGGGACAAAGTCGATGACCATCACATCTTCCCGCAGGGCTGGTTGGCTGACAACGGGCGAGGCGGTGTCGTCGACTGCGTTTTGAACCACACGCTGATCGACAAGATCACGAACATCCTGATCCAAAAGAAGGCACCCTCTGTGTATCTCGAAGAGATACGGGCTGCAAATGGCGGGAACCTCGACGCGGTTCTGGCGAGCCACGGTCTACCGTCCGGAGCCCATGGCCCGCTGTGGAACGACGACTTCGAGGGCTTCCTCGAGTGGCGTATGGAATACCTCGCCCACGAACTCCAGAGGGTTACGTCCTAGGTCAACCCCTGCGGCTAGCGCAGACAGTGCGAACCTCGCATCGTTTGCAGCGGTCACCTGGCTTCGGGTCGAAGGTTCTGTTCCTGATCGCCGCTCCGGCGTCTACTGCCGTCACCTCCGCAGCTGCAAGCGCAGCAGCGTCGACGTCGACAGGGATGCGACGCTTGTCTGGGTCACCACTGAGGTCGTGTACGTAGGCTCCGCGAACCTCGAGTCCCTCTCGGAGACCGGCGCTGGAGTAGATCTGCAGTTGCAGCGAGTGGTCGGCGTCATTGCTGGTCGACGTCTTGTAGTCGAGAATCGCCAGTGCCGTAGCTACTCCACCTTCGTTGTCCAAGATCACATCAGCGCGCCCAGTCACTGTCACACCCTCGAGCCGCAGCTCGAACGGGCGCTCTGACTCCCATACGCGGTGCAGGTCGTCGGCGTGGTCGCGCGCAGTTGTGGGAACTCGCGCTGGAGGCCTGGCGCGGTGGCCTGATGGATTCGTTCCGGCTCCGAGAGATCGCGGAGCCGATGCTCACCCAGGTCGACCAGCGAGACATCGGGCGACCATCTGCCTCGTCCCAGCGAGGCGGCCACGGCGGAGACGAGGATCTGTCCGCCGTGACCTGCGGACAGCAGGCGAGCCGCCCTGTTGAGTGGTGGGCCGAAGTAGTCGCCGTCACGGTGCTCGACCGAGCCGGCATGAACCGCGATGCGCAGGCGGAGGGGCTCGGCGGCGAAGGCGCGTTGGATGCCGACGGCCGCGTCGATCACCTGCTCGGCCCGGGTGAACACCGCCAGGCAGCCGTCGCCGGTGTGCTTGAAGATGCGGCCCCCTGCTGCGCTGATCTCGGCCTGCAGGAGGGCGTCGTGGCGAGCGAGAGCCGCACCCATCGAGGTGGCGTCTGCCTCCCATCGACGCGTCGAACCCTCGATGTCGGTGAACAGGAACGTCAGCGCGCCGGTGGCATCGGGCTGGCTCGGCATGGAGTCAACGTACCGCACCTGTGTGGGGCTTCCTTGCCCACTCGTTGTTGTCGATTCGACAACAACGGCCCTGTTCAGGGCGGGGTTTGAACGAGAAGACGAAGGGTTCGCGGACTCGCTGTCTCGAGGACCCTGTGTGTCGGCCTGATCACTGCGCCGATCGGTGGCTCACGTTGACGTCCCGGAGAGTTCGCTGAGCTCGATCTCGACGCGGTCGTCGCCGTACTCGGCAACGACCCGCAGTCGTCCGCCGGTTGCTTCGATGTATCGGGCGAGTGTTTGCAGCATCAGGTTCGGCCGTTGCTCGAGCTTGGAGACGTCGCCTTGCCCGATGCCGAGTGTTTCGGCGATCTGCACCTGGGTCAGCTCGCGAGCCTTGCGCAACGCAGCGAGTGTGTGGACACGACGGTCGGCGATCTCGTTCGCCAGTTGCGTCACCCGATCGGACGCCGCTTGCGCTGATGGATTTGCTCGAAGCCGTTTCCTGGCCGCGGCCACGGTCTCGTTCGCGGTCGCGTAGTTGTCGGCGGTGTGGTCGGGTTCGGGAATGGTGGGGGTGGTTCGCTTGGTCATTGTGTTCTCCTGATCCGTGCCCGGTGGGTGGGATGGGTTCGCTCCCAGTTCGGGATGGTCTGTGCTTCGATTCGGTTGATGATGGGTGGGTACCACTGGTTCGGGGTTGGGCTGAGCGACTTGTCGCCCATCTCGAACACGACCGGGAACTCGACGTTGTTGGCGGTCTCGGTGAACCAGGCGTAGAAGATCCGGATGACCGGTGGCTCGTCGGCGTACGGACAGATTTCGTTCGGTGGTGTGCGGCGGAGAGTGTGGATGTCGTAGCGAGCGATGACGATCGGGTGACTGATGTCGGTGTGTTCGATCAGGTGGCCGTGCTCCTCGAGCGCGGCCACGAGTCCGTTGACTTCGCCGGCGACCTCGAGCGTGCCGGTGTCGTCGACAAGACGGGCGAACTGGTCGGCGAAGGTGGGGTGGAACTCGATTCGGATGCGGTCAACCTACCCGAGATATTGCATTGATGCAATATGGTTGCAAATCATTATCCGCAGAAGCGGCCGTCGGGGCTGTAATGGGGACGGGCAGGTGGGTCACCGGGCCCCGCCGCGTCGGGCGCGGGTCGTCACGCCAACTCGGTGCAGCTCTCGGCGCACAGTCGTTGCGTCGATGCTGAAGAGGACGGCGACGGTGGCGAGAGAGTCGCCTGCCGCGTATTGCCGGGATGCCTTGACGACGTCGCTGGCCTTCATCGTGCGCTCGTTCGGACGACGCACGATGACGAGCTGTTCCAAGCGCGCGGCGACCGTGGCGTGATGGACGGCTCGCGGACAGTGCCCGACCACGGTGATGCGATGGATTCCGAACCCGCTGGCCAGCGCTGCGATGGTTGCGGCAGCGTATTCGTCGGCCTTGCCGGCGTACGCACGAACCTGTGCGCCGGACACGGTCTAGGTGCGCGGCGGTCTAGACATGAACTGTCTCGCTCAACTTGCCAATGCTGAGTCCGTGCACGACGACTCCCTCTCGGCGGATGTTGCGCCACACCTGCCGATTGCCGGCCAGTCGTGAGGCGGCTTCGTCGCAACTCACTTCCAGAAGCTCCACCGGATTGCCGGCGATGGCACGCAACTCGTTGCGCCAGCCCTCCAGCGCGAGGTCCCAGCTGTTGTCGTCCTCCGTGATGTCGTTCGGCCGCACGACGCATATGTCGAGGTCGCTCTCGGGGCCGGCCTCGTTGCGGCCGAACGAGCCGAACACAATCACGCTTACGGGCGGCACCGGTAGACGGGACGCGCTGTCGCCGATGATCTTCAACACGGTGTCTCCCGAGCGGGAGAGTTCGATGACCGCACGCGCTGCAACATGCGATCGGACGAGTCGGAACTGCGACGATGGTGGGACTTCGCGCCGTTCGACGAGGCCCAACTCCACCAGGCGGGGCAACACTCGGGAGGCCTGCGCCACGCTCACACCGGCGAGCCGGGCCAGTGTTCGCAGATTGAGCTCGGCCGTCGTCTCGACGAGCACAGCGAGCACTCGACCCAGCGCACCGGGGATCACCGCTTCGATGGGGTGGACGAAATCCATCTCAGGACGATATCTCATACACGCCATAAATGAAACAAATGTTCCTTATGTGACGTTGATCAGCCGTTGAGGCGAGCAGTTCTGTCAGCTGGCGACGTCGACGGCGCTCACGATGTTGGTCGGTGTGAGCTTGACGAGCAGTTCGCCGGGGACTCCGTTGCGCGCGCCGTACTCCTCGGCGCGGTCACGACCCATGTAGCGGCCACCGATACGAGCGGCCCACTTCCGCACGAGGTCGATGTCATCGATGAGCTCGACGGTGCCTTCCACCATGACGAAGGAGAATGGCGGTCGATCGTCTTGCACACAGATCGTTGCCACGCCGGTACGCGCCAGATTGCGACCTTTGAGCGTGTTGGCGCCGGTGTTGAACCAGACGGCTCCGTCCTCGACGTCGATCCAGATGGGTGCCGCGTGCGGTCTGCCATCACGGCGCACGGTGGCCAGCACCGCCGGCCGAGCTTCGGCCACGAGGAACGCCGGCCACTCCTCATCCGTCATGGATCGATAGGCCATGGCCGTCATCTTGGCGCAGCGGCGGGTTCAACACAGCATCACACGCCGCGGGCCTGACGCCCGCTGATCAAACGCATGTGGGCCAGCTGGAACCGTTTCACGACTTCTTGTGCCCGGTGGCCGAGATGACCTGGTGGCGGGTCGCTTCGTCAAGCAGTCCGGCGAATGGGTTGTTCTGGCGGAGCTCGCGAGCAGTGATGCTGTTTGACGTGAGCGTCGCCAGGATCTCCTCGGTTGGCCCGGAGAGCAGGTCTTTCCAGCGCGTCAGCCATCGCCGTCCCGAGCCGCGCTGCGTTGACAGCATCGTGTCGATGTTGCGTTGGGCGAGAGCGATGGCTGCATTCGGGTCAGTGACGATCTTGCCCGCGATCGCGTATCCGAGCCACAAGCTGCGCCGCTGGTCCCGAGTGAGCCGAATCGATCCTTGCTTGAGCATCTCGACGTCAGCGCGCCGGACCCGATAGTGCTTGCCGACCAAGGTGGAGGTGATGTCGCCGCGCTTGATCAGGTTGCCGACATGCTGGCGGGTGCTGCCGAGAATGGTCGCGGCCTCGCCGGTCGTCAGTAGGTCATCTTGGACGTCGACATTGGTGATCATGCGGTCAGCCTCAGAAGTCCTCATGCGCTGACTCTATTCCTAAAACAGCAACAACAGCAATAGAGATACCAAATGTTGTCGTTGTTGCTGTTTGCAGCGGTATCGGGGGGGTATGACCCGCTGATGTCTTCGTCAGAGCTTCTATGTACGTGGTCGCTGGAACGTGATCAGCCGTTGAGGCGATTGGTGAGCTGCGCCGCGATATCGGGTGGCACGAAGTTGTTCTCGGTGGTGGTCTCAGCCTCGACGAGTTCGACCAATCGTTGGGCCACTTCTGCCGGATCGAGCTGCGCGCCGGTGATCATCTCGCCGATCATCTTGAACACCGGGGCCACGGGCGCGTTCAGCGAGGCGTCGCCGAACCACTCCCACATCGAATCAGCCATACGGTCGTTGAACCCGGTCTGATACGGGCCCGGGTTGATCAACGTCACATCGATCCCGAGCGGTGCGAGTTCGGCACGCATGGCCTTGCCCATCGCCTCGAGCGCGTGCTTGGTCATGGCATAGGGACCGAAGGTGGGGCCGGCCATCACGCCCGCGATCGACGACATGATTATGATGCGGCCGCTGCCCTTGGCGACCATGCCCTTCAGCACCTGCTGGGTCACGGCCAGGGTGCCGAACACGTTGACGTCGAAGAGTCTCCGCACGCGATCCATTGGCACGTCGGCCATTGGCCCGGTCTGCCCGGCACCGGCGTTGTTGATCAACGCATCGATGTCCCACGCGGTCACCTTGGTGACGTCGTCGGTGGTGATGTCGACGCGTTCGACGGTGAGCTGTGGCGCTTCGGCACGCAACGCCTCGGCCTGTGCGTCGGTCTCGGTGGTGGCAATGACATGGTGACCTCGCGCGGCCAGGGCCAAACTGGCCTGCTTGCCGAATCCCGAACCGGCCCCGGTGATCATCACTGTCTTGGTCATGGCTGCCACGGTAGGCGAGATCAGCAGAGCGTGCGCCACCGGTCTGCGTGCTTAAATCAGGTCATCTCGAGGCGTTGGAGTCGTCGCACGCTTCTAACCAACCGCTGTAACACAGCGTTCACATTGCGGCGCATGTTCTGGAAACAC
>JAYUWK010000129.1:0-3381 GCA_043753895.1 Actinomycetota bacterium | reverse complement strand
CAGAGGAGCGTCGCCTTCGCCGGTTCGCCGTCACGGGTGGCCGCCGTCCTCGTGGCGAGACTCACCCGAACGCCAAACTCACTGACCTCGACGTCGAGCAACTCCGCCAACTCCACCTCGACGGCGTCAGTGGGGTCGACCTCGCAAGGATGTTCGGTATCAGCAAGGGTCAGGTGTCCCGCATAGCGAACGGCACCCGTCGGGCTCTTCCCGCCCGCGACGTCGCATGAGCGTGTCGAGCATCATCGCAATTCACTGCCAAGCCGACGGGTGCAGCGCCAGGTTCGTCGGTGCAGCGGGCCAACCGGCTTACAAGGTTCGTCAACTGGCGAGGCAGAGCGGATGGCGTTTTGCAAGAGAACGATTCGACTACTGCTCAGACCACGGATTTCACCGGCCGCCACGTACCGACTCCGCAGTCGACGTGCCCGTAACCGCAGCTGAGACGAGGTTGTATGATCGCTTGTCCCGGTACGACCGCACTCAGGTGGACCTTCTCGACTGCTCATTCTGTGGGGCGGCGGCCGGACGCATGTGCCGACAGCCCACGACATCAAGCCGGCAGCCAGTTCAACCACACGCCGTCCGTCGCGAAGCTCTGGCCGTTCTTCGCATGGTCGCTCGCAGCATCCCTGCGTGCAACTTCATGCCCAACGCCCGCATCCACAGCGGCGTCGACATCGACCGGGCATACGCCCTGCTTGGCTTGATGTCGTGAGGGTGGGGCACTACCCCCTCTCGACCGCAAGCGAGAAAGACCCCGGCTGCTTCTGAGATAGCGCGCCCGTTTTTTCAAAGGGGTCCAATGACTGCTCCAAAGCGACTCCGTGTGATCAACCCCGACGAGAAGCCCCCAGTGAAACCGTTGGGGCCGATGTCGATCACGAAAGCTGCCGACGAGGGCACTCGACACGACTACTTGGTTGCGTTGCGTGCCCGTTTGTCGAAGGCACTGGATAATCCGGACACCCCGCCTCGTGATCTGGCTGCGTTGATGCGTCGCGCTGAGCAGATCGACGGTGAGATCCGGTCCATTGAGACAGCGACGAGGGACGAGGATGGCGAGGTCGACACCCCCGACGCCGCATGGTCGTCCGAAGCTCTCTGAGATTGCTCGGCACGCGAAAGCCCCGTCGGGGTGCGTGTCTACGGGGTGGCCGAAGGTGCGGGATCAGTGCGCCCAGTTCGGTGTCCGCTTCGATGATTGGCAGCACGGCGCTGGCGAGTTGATCTTTGCGAAGCGGGCAGATGGGTCGTTCGCTGCGTCTATCGGCGGGGTTGTCATCTCGATTCCTCGTCAGGTCGGCAAGACGTTCCTGGTTGGGGCGCTTGTATTCGCTCTATGCCTGTTGCGTCCTGGTTTGCAGGTCGTTTGGACGGCGCATCACTCTTCGACGTCGGGTGAGACCTTCCGGACGCTGAAGGGTTTCGCGCTCCGCAAGAAGGTCGCCCCTCACGTTCTGAAGGTGCTCGAGTTCGAGGAATGGATCGAGTTCAAGAACGGCAGCCGGATCATGTTCGGCGCCCGCGATCGCGGTTTCGGTCGTGGCTTCACCAACATCGGGATGTTGGTGTTCGACGAGGCACAGATCCTCTCGGAGAAGGCTCTGTCGGACATGATCCCGACGCAGAACACGGCTGAGAACCCGCTGCTGTTCTTCATGGGTACGCCGCCGAAGCCGACAGATCAGTCTGAGGCGTTCTCCCGCAAGCGTTCTGAGGCGTTGTCTGGCGAAGACGAGGACACGGCATACATTGAGTTCTCCGCTGATCAAGGCGCGAACCCGGATGATCGGAAGCAGTGGGCGAAGGCGAACCCGTCTTTCCCGAAACGGACCCCCGATTCGGCCATTCTGCGGATGAAGAAGAACCTTGATGCTGAGTCGTTCGTGCGTGAGGCGCTCGGCATTTGGGATGAGGATGTTTCGGATGACTCGGTGTTGCCTGGCTGGGCTTCACGGGTGGATATTTCGTCGGAGATCGTCACTTCGCCGAAGATCGCTCTGGATGTTTCCCCCGATCGCAGGTGGGCTGCGTTCGGCGCGGCGGGTCGTCGCTCCGATGGGTTGCTTCATGTCGAGATTGTCGATCGTCGTCCTGGCACGGCCTGGGTTTTGGAGAAAGCGGCCGAGCTCGAAAGCAAATACGGGCCGATCCTTGTGCAAACGAGGTCGCCGGCTCAGGCTTTTGTCGCCCCGTTGCGCGAGGCCGGTTTCCAGGTTGAGGAAGTCTCCAAGGCTGACCATGCGCAGGCGGTCGGGCAACTGATCGACGCCGTCACGAACAACGGCTTGCACCATCTTGGACAACAGAATCTTGATTCGGCCGTGAAATCGGCTCGTTTGCAGCGGTCTGAGGACGTCGATGTGTGGGGCCGTAGATCGTCCAAGGCGGATATCTGCGGGCTTGTGGCCGTGACTCTCGCTCTTGGAGCTGTACCGGACACCGAACAGCGCACAGGGCGCGTGTACTGACCGAGGAGGTCGCATGGAAGCAAGCGACGTCCTCGACATCGTGAAGAACGACCTGCTCCCAGCGTGGAAGAAGGAGCGCGCAGAGCTGGACGTGATTGACCGTTGGATGCGGTGGGATCACGACAACCCGTCCGCCCCTCGCCGGGCGACTGCGGAGTTCAAGGAGATCGCCGCACGATCGCAGACCCCATGGGGCGACTTCCTGGTCGGGTCGCTCGCGCGCACGCTGTTTGTCGAAGGCTACCGGTCAGCCGATGCCGAGGAGAACGGTCGTCCGTGGCGGATCTGGCAGGCGAATGGTCTTGACGGCCATCAGGTGCCGGTGCATCGTTCGATCATTGGCTACGGCACCGCCTACGGCCTGGCGTTGCCGGCCGAGCACCCGCTGACCGGCGAGCCGATGCCGAAACTGCGTGGCTTCTCCCCGCGAGAGATGATCGCCCTCTACGAGGACCCCGCCGACGACGAGTGGGCGTTCGCGGCGATGCGGGTTGCCGTGATCCGCAAGCGCGCTGAGCTTCGCGTGTACGACGACAAGCTGGTCCACACGATCGACATGCCGGACGGCCTGAAAGGCGACAAGCTCGATTACCGGGGAGCGGCTGAGCACAACGTGGGCGTCTGTCCCGTCGTGCGGTTCACGAACCGGATGGACCTCGAGGGCCGAGTGTCGGGCGAGGTCGAGCCGTTCATCACGGTCCTTGCACGGCTGGACCAGACCACGTTCGACCGTCTCGTCATTCAGCGGTTCGCGTCGTGGATCGTGCGCACCGTCGCCGGTATGACGATCCCGGACGACAAGAACGTCGAGCAGGAGAAGCTCCGGCTCTCTGCGGAGAGCATCCTGATCGCAGCGGACAAGGACACGTCGTTCGGTTCGATGCCGGCCACGCCACCCAACGGGTTC
>JAYUWK010000128.1:0-74539 GCA_043753895.1 Actinomycetota bacterium | reverse complement strand
ACCCACAACCGGCGAAAACACCTCGACCACACCACCATCACCCGAGACAACACCGGCTGGCACCACCACCGACCAAACGGCACCGAAATCGCACCACGACCCTGACAGCGAGCTCTTACACGCAGACGACGAAGGCGTCGGGCTCGACGCGCAGATGCAGCACGCGCCCGCTCCCCCAACGCTGACCGTCGACCCGGAGTGGCGTCTCGCGCGCCAGGTCGACGACGAATTCGAAGCGCTGTTCAATCGTGATGAGCGGATGAGGGACGTGGGTGCCGAGCGACACCCGCGAGCGAGCCATCCAACGTTGCTGCATCGTCATGTTTGGCGACACCTGGACCACATCGACCCGGCCATCGTTGGGGTGACAGCGCGGTGATACGTCCCACGTCCCCAGGAACTGGGCATTCATCGCCGCGGTGATGGCACCGCGCCACCACGAACGTCGCGCCACGAGATGGGCCACGAACCACGTCTCTCTGAGGTCGTCGGCGACGAGGTGTACGACATCGATGGGAAGGTGCGGAATGGGTTCGCCGGAATGGAATCGGGACGCATCGCCGGAGCCACCGAGCGTGCGCATGAGATCGCCACCCAGTAGGCCAACGGTCGGCACCTCGGCACCTGCCCGTCGCGCGGTCTCGACAACAACTCGAAGATCGGCATCAGAACGTACGGTCATCAGCGACTCCGGAGCCACCGCGAGGTTGCCCCATTCGTGCCCCTTGCGGATGGTCACGGCTGCGGGGCCTCGATGTCGATCGCGCTCGATGCAGCAACGACGCCGCGGAACAAGGCGTCGGCAGCCTGCTCGGCGGAACGTCTCGTCGCAGCGACGGGCGCGACGATCGCGAGTTGGCGAAGCAGATCGATGAGTTGTTTGACGGTCCGTACGAAGTCACCGCCGGAAAGCTCCTCGGCCTCGACAACCTCGGCAAAACCCTCACCTGCGGCCCATGCAAAAGCGATCGCCAAGAAGGTCGGGTCGGGAGCGCGGTGCACGATGAGCCCGTCCTCCTCCTCGATCTCTCGTAAGTCGGCGCTGAGTGCGGCGATCTGCAACCACCGTTTGCGGACACCGCTGTTCGGGAACCACGGCAGCGGCGCCTCATCAGCGCTGCGGTGCTCGTAGACGAACACCGAAACCAAGCCTGCCATGGTGGCAGGGTCGAGGTGATCGAGCATGCCTTGGCGGACCGCCTCGACGATGAGGAGATCGCATTCGTGGAAGGTGCGAGCGAGCATGTTGCCGGCGTCGGTGAGGGCCCATCCGTCGACATAACCCCACGCCGACAAGATGCCGAGCACACGGTCGAAGTCGCGGGCGATGGATTGGCTTCGACCCTTCACGCGAGTACGAATCTCCTCGACCTCTCGCCCGATGCGTTCGGCCTGCGCGGCGGCCTTCAGACGGTGCTTCAGATCGGGATCGTCCTCTACCGGGTGGTACCCGTCGATGGACGGAGCCGGCAGTCGTCGCCCCTGTGGTTGGCCGGTGAGCTTGACCTTGTCGAGGCGAAGGGCCACTTCGCGCTGATAATCGATGCGATTCGGCGCGAACTCGACAGGTAGGCCGATGTGCCCGAGCGCCGTCGGTGGTTCGGCAAAGTCGCTGCCCGAGAGCATGAGCAGGTCCCGTCGCGTGGTCACTACGTTCAGCCGCGTTCCACCCTTACGGTTCGCCGTGGAGATGACCGCGGCGCGGCCTGAGTACTTGCCCTTGCGCACGTAGATCACATCGCCCGGGCGCAGTTTCATGATCGCGACATCGATGGGGTCGTCGCGTCCGTCGATGTGGCCCGGGGTCTGCTCGGCATCGCGGAGACGCCTGCGGTAGTCATCGATGTCCCCATATGGGCTGCGCGCTTCATTGATGAGATCAGCGAGCTGGGCCTGGCGACGTGACAGACGTGTCTCGAGCCGCACCACGTCGCCATCTGCCTGATACTGGGCAAACGAGAGGTTGAGCAGATGATGGGCCTGTTCACTGGTGTAGGTGCGCACAAGGTTGGCCGCCATGTTGTACGTGGGGCGGAACGCCGAATTGAGATGGAACCATCGACTGGACGCCAGGCCCGCAACTTGGTCGAACGAGGTGAACGGGTTCCAGAGCACAATCGCCTGGCCGAGTTCGTCGATGCCCCGTCGGCCGGCACGGCCGGTGAGTTGGGTGTACTCGCCGGCCGTGAGCATCGCGTGATGCTCGCCCGTGAACTTGGTGAGCTTGTCGATCACCACGGTGCGCGCCGGCATGTTGATGCCCACAGCCAGTGTCTCTGTGGCGAACACGATCTTGGCAAGACCCTGGCTGAAGCATGCCTCGACTACTTCCTTGAATGGCGGCACCATTCCGGCATGGTGCGCAGCGATTCCCGCTTCGAGTTGCGCGAGGAACTGACCGTAACCAAGCACCGCAAGGTCGTCGGCCTCGATGCCGACAAGGCGTGCGTCGACAATTTCGCGAATGCGCTCGCGCTCCTCGCCCGTGGTGAGGTGCAGACCGGCAGCGAGGCACGTCTTGGCTGCCTCGTCGCATTGGTTTCGGCTGAAGATGAAGTAGATCGCCGGCAGCATGTGCTCCTGTTCGAGTCGCTCCACGACCTCGATGCGCGAGGGCGCGTAGAGCCGGCGCTTGGCGTGTCCACTCTGGCGGCCGCGACCGCCGCGCCATTGCTGGCTACCTTCGTCGGTGAGCCGCATCGCAACCGCATTGGGCCGATCGTGGACGAGGGTCGGTAGCAGATGGATCTTGTCGCTGCTTCTGTCACCCACCATGAACAGGTTCTCCAACCGAACGGGACGCTTGTCCTCCACGACTGCCGTCGTTGGCCCGCGCACAGTGCTGATCCAGTCGGTGAGTTCGGTGGCGTTGCTGACTGTCGCAGACAGGCAGACCAGTTGTACGTAGTCGGGAAGGTGAATGATGACCTCCTCCCACACTGGTCCGCGATAGGTGTCCTGGAGGAAGTGCACCTCGTCGAGCACCACCACCGCGAGGTCGAGTAACGCGCGGGATCGTCCATAGATCATGTTGCGCAGCACCTCAGTGGTCATCACGACGATGGCTGCGTCGCCGTTGATGGCGTTGTCGCCAGTGAGCAGGCCCACTCGATCCGCGCCGTAGATATTCACCAGATCGTGGAACTTCTGATTCGACAAGGCCTTGATCGGTGCCGTATAGAACGCTCGCCGACCTGCGCGGACGGCGGTGTCGATGCCGTATTCGGCCACAACGGTCTTGCCCGAACCTGTGGGGGCAGCAACGAGCACGGATTGTCCGTCGTCGAGAGCGTCCATCGCCAAGAGTTGGAAGCGATCGAGCGGAAAGGTGTAGTGGGCGATCAGTTCAGCCCGGTCGGCACGCACGTCTCACAGTGTGCCGCGTTGCAGCGCCGATTATGCGGACGCCACGGGGACGGACTCGTCGTCGTCCTGGTCGTCGGTATCGCCGCGCTTGCGCTGCTGGCGCTGAATGACCAGACCAATGAGGATCGAGCACAGATAGAACACACTCATCGGAACCGCGAGCGCGAGCATCGAGATGGGGTCACCGGAGGGTGTGATCACAGCGGCAATGACGAATATCGCCATGATTGCGTAGCGCCACCCTTTGAGCAACGCTTGGGGTGTGAGCACGCCGACGAGTTGCAAGAAGACGAGCAACACCGGGAACTCGAAGCCGATACCGAAGGCGAACACCATGAGCCCGACGAGGCTGATGTACTTGCTCACCTGGAACACCTGGCCAACTCCCTGACCTGACCACGAGATGAGGAACTCGAGCGCCTTGTCGAGGGTCCAAAAGGCGATATAGCCGCCCAGCGCGAACAGCACGATGGTCGAAGTGATGAACGGAATGGCGTACCTCTTCTCCTTCGCGTGCAGACCCGGCACCACGAAACGCCAGATCTGCCAGAGCACCACCGGAAGGGCCAGGATCAGCCCGCCGTACATCGACACTGAGATTCGCGTGGAGAAACCGTCGAGTGGGCCGAGACCGAAGACCTTGCCATCGCAGAACGTGGGTCCCCTGCGGTTGCAGAGGTCGCGATACGGGCCGAGCAGGAACCTCAGCACCTGATCGTAGAACGACATCATGAGGATGACCCCAAGTGCGATCGCCAACACGCTGCGCACAATACGTACGCGCAGTTCGGCGAGGTGATCGCGCAGCGTCATGCGATCGTCGGGACTCTTCACCACGGGTCTGTCGGCTGACTTGAATGGCACTTTCATGCCGATGGCGCTTCTTCGACAGTGCCGTCGTGGCTCGGCGCGTCTGTGGATTCTTCGTCGGCAGTGTCGATGGTGATCGCGGGCGGTTCGTCGACTTCCTCGGTCGATTCACCGCCGGAGATGACGACCGACTCGAACGGAGCCATATGGTGTGTCGGACGAGGTGCGGCGCTACCGAAATTGGGGCCGGGCGTACGCTCGATCTCTGGTGGGGCACTGTCACCCATGGGATCCTTGGGCCGGATCTCATCGGCGGGATTCAGCGCAGGAGTGGCCGTGGCCTGACTGGCGTCGAACATGGCGGCGCCTTTAACCATGTCGGCCGTCTCGCGGAACTCGCGCATGGGCTCCTCGAGCACATTGCGCATCTCCTCTTGGAAACCACCGGTCATCTTCTTGAAGTCGTTGTAGAGCTTGCCGGCCTTACGCATGGCTTCGGGGAGCTTGTCGGGCCCGAGCACCACGAGCGCGATGATCACCAGAAAGATCAGCTCACTACCCGACAAGTTGAACACATGGGTGAGTCTACGGCCAGATTGGCCGCGAGCGGAGGCAGCAGCCCAGCACGCGCGTGCCCCGGTTGTGCCTGACACAATGGCCGCGATGCAACAGCGACTGCCCTCACTGCTCGACCATCCCGTCGCATTCGCACATCGTGGCGGACGAGCTCATTCGCCCGAGAACACCATCGAAGCATTCACGCTCGGTCTGAAACTGGGCGCAACAGGGCTGGAGAGCGATGTCTGGCTCACCGCCGATGGCATCCCAGTACTCGAGCATGATGGCTTTGTTCGCCTCCGGCTCGGGAAGCGTCCGATCGGCGAGATGCGACGGTCGCAGCTGCCATCGTTCATCCCAACGCTCGCAGAGCTGATCGAGCGCTGCGGAACGGGATATCACCTCTCGCTCGACCTGAAGGCCCCGAATTCAGGCATGGCCGTGCTCCACGTAGTGCGCGAAGTCGGTCCTGCGTTGCTCCCCCGCCTGTGGCTCTGCGACCCAGTTTGGCAGAGCCTGCTCCCACTGCGCGACCACCTCGACGGCGCCAAGCTGGTCGACTCCACACGCCTCGTTCGGATCAAGGAAGGGCCCGAGCGTCGTGCTGCAACCCTGGCCAGCGAGGGCATCCACGCAGTGAACATGCATCACAGCGATTGGAATGGTGGCCTCGTCTCGCTCGTGCACCGCTTCGGCCTGTGCGCCATTGCGTGGGACCTCCAATACGAGCACGTGCTCCGGCCCGTTCTCCGGATGGGCATCGACGGTGTGCACAGCGACTGGGTCGATCGAATGATGGATGCCTACCGCACCGAACTCGGTGCGCCGATGCTGTGATCTGTAGTCCTTCCGATGGTGGACCTACAACCACTTCCAGTCGGACTTCGGCCAGATGACCACGAAGGCACGCCCGACGATCTGGTGGTAGTCAACCTGGCCGAGCGGACCACGACTATCGCCAGAACCTGGGCGATTGTCACCCATGACGAACACGTGGTGCGAGGTGACGGTGACCGGATCGAGATCGCCACCGCAGTTGTTGGGGGTGACGACACGTGGATCGAGGTAGGGCTCGGTGAGCACCTTGTCATTGATCAGCACGACGCAATTACGGATGGCGATGGTCTCGCCGGGCAGGGCGATGACGCGCTTGATGAGGTCGCGCTGGGTGAGGCCCTGGGCCTCTTCGAGGACCACGATGTCGCCACGACGGGGATCGTGGAGGCGGTACGAGAGTTTGTTGACGAGCACGCGGTCGAAATCGTGCAACGTGGTGTCCATCGAGTGTCCGGACACGTAGAACTGCTGCACCACATAGACCTTCATCAGGATCGCCGCAGTGACAGCAATGACGATGACGAGCAACCACTCGCGTGCGGCCTTCGAGAAACTCTTCTTGGATGTAGCGGCCGCAGCGGTGGCCCCGTATGTGGCGTCGGTCTCGTCGGCAACAAGCGTGACGGGTTCGGTGGCGATGCCTGACGGCGAAGTGGCGCTCACGGGAGACTCGTCGGTAGTCATGGAGGCCCTACGGTATCTGTTGATCGCCCCAGAGTGGCGGCATCTGAGAGTGACGGCATCTGGGAGCCGCGCAGTCAGACCCGTGACTCTGACCCGTGGCTGAGAACCGTGACTCAGAGCGAGGCGATCAGTTTCTCGACTCGTTCGTCGCGACTCTTGAAGGGGTCTTTGCACAACACCGTGCGCTGGGCCTGATCGTTGAGCTTGAGGTGCACCCAGTCGACGGTGTAGTCGCGCTTGCGCTCCTTGGCTCGTTTGATGAACTCGCCGCGCAGTCGCGCTCTGGTCGTCTGCGGCGGTTGATCGACCGCTGTCTCGATGTCCTCGTCGGTGCACATCCGCTCGATCATGCCGCGATCCTGCATCTTGTAGAACACACCTCGCGACCGACTGACGTCGTGATACTGCAGATCGAGCAACTGCACCTGGGCATGTCCGAGCGACAGGTCGTGCTTGGAGCGATAGGCCTCGATGAGCTTGTGCTTGATCACCCAATCGACCTCGCGATCAAGCTTGAGGGGGTCATTCTCGATGGTGCTGACGCAGTGCTCCCACATCTCGAGGGCGCGTTGTTCAAGCGGGGGAAAGCCCTTCGAGTCGGCATATCGCAACGCCCTATCGAGGTACTCGCGTTGAATGTCGAGGGCGCTGACCTCTCGACCGTTGGCGAGCTTCACCTTGCGCCGACAGGTGATGTCGTGGCTGATCTCGCGGATGGCCCGGATCGGGTTCTCGAGGGTCATGTCGCGCAGCACGACCTGGGGGTCCTCGACCATGCGCAACATGCACGCTGCTGCACCGACTTTGACGAACGTGGTGTATTCGCTCATGTTGCTGTCGCCCACGATCACATGTAGGCGACGGTACTTCTCGGCGTCGGCATGGGGTTCGTCGCGCGTATTGATGATCGGTCGGCTGCGCGTGGTGGCTGACGACACGCCCTCCCAGATGTGCTCGGCGCGCTGCGCGATCGAGTACACCGGACCTCGTGCGGTCTGCAGCACCTTGCCGGCCCCGGTGTATATCTGGCGACTTACCAAGAACGGGATCAACACCTCGGCATAGTGGCCGAGGTCGTCACGCCGGCTGGTGAGGTAGTTCTCGTGACATCCGTAGCTGTTGCCAGCCGAGTCGGTGTTGTTCTTGAACAGATAGATGGTGCCACGAATGCCCTCTTCACGCAGGCGCTGCTCGGCTGAGTCGACCAGACTCTCGAGGATGCGCTCGCCCGCCTTGTCGTGCACCACCAGGTCGTACAGCGAATCACACTCCGGTGTGGCGTACTCAGGGTGCGAACCGACGTCGAGGTACAGGCGCGCGCCGTTCTGCAAGAAGACGTTGCTGCTGCGACCCCAACTCACCACTCGTCGGAACAAGTACCGGGCGACCTCGTCGGGGCTGAGGCGACGCTGGCCGCGCAGTGTGCACGTGACGCCGTACTCGTTTTCGAGCCCGTAGATGCGTCGCTCCATATCGACAACCTAGCGAACGATTTCGCGTTGGGCCGGTTGAACGGAAGGTTTGTGGACGAGCCGGGCGAGTCTCGGCGTTTAGGCCGTGAGGTGTGAGCCGACTTCGGCATCATCGAGGCGTTTGAAGCAGCGCCGACCGTTGGTGCGTGACAGGACGGCAACCTCGAGATCGCCGGCGGTGAGCTGCCGATCCGGCCCGGCAAGAGCGGCGACGGCTGCCTGCAGCGCCACCTGCAACGTGAGGCCTTCGCTCCAGGAGTCGTTGAGCCGCGCCGAGATCGCGTCGGCATCGCCGCCGAGCACACTGAATCGCCGCTCGTCCATGACTGTTCCGTCGTAGAGGATGTGGAACAGCTGATCGGAGACGTCGTCATGGGCGACTTCGGCAACGAGGATCTCTACCTCCATCGGCTTCATCTCATGAGTGAAGATCTGTCCGAGCATCTGCGCGTATCCGTTGGCGAGGCTGCGCGCATCGACGTCGTCGCGGCTGTACTGGAATCCCTTGAGGTCGGCAGCGCGTACGCCGGCGACGCGCAGTTGGTCGAACTCGTTGTATTTGCCGACACCGGCGAAGGCGATGCGGTCGTAGATCTCGCTGATCTTGCGCAACGTGTTCGACGGGTTCTCCGCAACGAGCGCAATGCCGTTGTCGTAACGGAGCGCGACCATTGCGCGGCCGCGGGCAATGCCCTTGCGTGCATAGTCGGCACGATCCTTCATGATCTGTTCGGGTGCCACGTAGTACGGCATGCTCATGTGCGCGACCTCATTTCGGCGGCGATGGTGCTGTAGCGAGCGGCGAGGTCGTCATCGGCGATTCGCTGCCATCCATCAGCGGTGATGGTGGCGACCACGGGATAGATGCCGCGGAGCACATCGGGCCCGCCCGTAGCGGAGTCGACATCAGCGGCTTCCCACAACGCCCGGCAGGCGAGGTTCAGCGCGTCGTCACGGGTCATCTGTGGACGGTGAGCAATCTTGATCACTGTGCCGGCATGCAGGCTGCCTGATCCGGTGGCGACGAACTCCTGCTCCTCGTAACGCCCGCCGGTGACGTCGTAGTTCCACAACCGGCCGGACACTCGGAGCAGATCGAATCCGCCGAAGATGGGGACGACCACCATGCCCTGCATCGCGGCGGGAAGGTTGCTGCGAACCATCATCGACAGCTGGTTGGCCTTGCCTTCAAGACTGAGAAACGTGCCCTCGACCTTTTCGTAGTGTTCGAGTTGCAACTGGAACAACTTGATCATCTCCATTGCCGGACCGGCTGCACCAGCAATGGCCACGCCGCTGAACTTGTCGGCCTGCACCACCTTTTCCATGCTGCGGTGGCTGATCAGGTTGCCGCTCGTGGCCCGGCGATCACCAGCCATGATCACTCCATCGGCGTAACGCAACGCAACGCATGTGGTTGCGTGCGGAACCCCGAGATCGATGTTGCCGCCGGTGGGCAGGCTCGCTTGCAGCCCCACCCGACGGAGCAGCTCGGGGAAACTCGATCCGGGATCGTCGCCCGGGGTGAAGAACGGCATCGACATGCGTCTACTCGCCACCCTTTTGTACGTAGCTCTTCACGAAGTCCTCGGCATTCGTCTCGAGCACATCGTCGATCTCGTCGAGGAGGTCGTCGAGTTCGGCCTTGAGCTTCTCGCCCTGGGGAGCGGTAGCCGGTGACTCCTCGACCGTCTCGTCGGTGCGAGTCGGTGTGGGCTTTTGCTTCTGTGTGCGCTCGGCCATGCGGTCGTTCCTACCCTCGTCGTTTGGTCATCATGCGAGTAACTCTGTCGCCAGCCTACGAGTCCAAACGTGCCAACAACTCCGCAGCCGTGGTGCACTCGTTCAACAGCTGCTCGACGTGCTCGGCCGTGCCGCGCAGCGGTTCCATCATCGGAACCCGTCTCAGTGGATCGCGGCCCACATCAAACACCAGCGAATCCCAGTTGGCGGCAACGATCTCGTCAGGCCAGCGCTGCAGGCATTTGCCCCGGAAATAGGCCCGGGTCGTCTCGGGTGGCTCGGTCATCGCGGTGCGCACGTCGTCGTCGCTGATGAGCTTCTCGAGCCCCATGCGCGTGGCAAGGCAGCGATCGGCGCGCATGTCGTGGTACTGCAGATCGATTGCTTTGAGCTTGGCGTCGCCCGGTCGGAGGCCATGACGTTCGGCGTATCCGTCGATGAGGCGCGCCTTCGCGACCCAATCGACCCAGTGCGCCACGGTCTGGCGATCGGCTTGGAGTCCGGTGAGCACGGCGTCCCACCGCGAGAGCACATCCGCACCCACCGATTCGCCCACACACATGAGGCCGTGGGATCGCTCGTACTTCTTGGCGCGTTCGAGTAACGACCATTGCAGCTCGAGCGCAGTCACGCGTCGGCCGTCGCGCAAGAGCACGGTTCGGCTGAGCGAGGGGTCATGGCTGATCTGCCGGATCGCCGAGACCGGGTTTGCGAGGGTGAGATCGGTGCCGATCTCGTCGTCCTCGATCATCGCCAACACAATCGCAGTGGTGCCCACCTTGAGATACGTGGCCACCTCGCTCATGTTCGCGTCACCCACGATTACGTGGAGACGGCGATACTTCTGCGCATCGCAATGCGGTTCGTCGCGAGTATTCACGATCGGGCGCTTGAGCGTGGTTTCGAGACCAACTTCCTCTTCGAAGAAGTCGGCACGTTGGCTGAGTTGATAGGGCACCGTCTTCGACGATGTACCGGAGAACTCGCTACCAACCTTGCCTGCCCCGCAATAGACCTGGCGTGAAACGAAATGGGGAGTGATCTGGCTGACGATGCGACCGAACGGCGTGGCGCGGTCGACGAGGTAGTTCTCGTGACATCCGTAGCTGTTGCCCTTGCCGTCGGAGTTGTTTTTGTAAGTGACGATTTCGCTGCCATCGTTCAGCAGGCGCCCCGCCGCAAGCATGCTGGCTCTGACGATTTCCTCAGCGGCGCGATCGAAGCGCACGACCTCGAGTGCGTTCACGCACTCGGGGGTGGACACCTCCGGATGGGCATGGTCGACGTAATAGCGCGCACCGTTGGTGAGCACGGTGTTGACCAGTTGAGATTCGACCTCGGGTGCAAACACATTCTCGAGATTGAATCCCCTTGCGTCATTGCCCGGATGTTCGTCGAGGAAGTCCCAGCCGACCTTGCGGAGCACGCCGCTGACATACGCGTTGATGAGCACGCTCGACGCTGCGACCGGGTTCGACTCCGCGCCTCGAACCTGAATGCCGTACTCGGTCTCGATACCGCATACCTTGGCTATGGCCATAGCCCAAACCATAGCCCCCGCGAGCTACAGGTACTGCCCCGTGCCCACTCGTTCGATGGCCCGACCACCGGCCAGATCGGTGGCGGCGCGGCCCTCGTTGACCAGGGTCCGGATGAACACGATGCGCTCGCCCTTCTTGCCACTGATCTTGGCCCAGTCGTCAGGGTTGGTGGTGTTTGGCAGGTCCTCGTGCTCTTTGTATTCCTGTTTGATGGAGTCGAGCATGTCCTGTGTGCTCACACCCTTGGCCCCACCCGCAATGAGTCGTTTGATCGCGAGTTTCTTGGCGCGGCGGACAATATTTTCGATCATTGCGCCCGACGCGAAGTCCTTGTAGTACAGGATTTCCTTATCGCCGTTCTGGTAGGTGACCTCGAGGAAGCGGTTGGCCTCGTCGTCGCGGTACATCTCCTCGACGGTGCGGTCGATCATGTCGGGCACGTGCTCGCCTGCGGCGATAGGGATCTCGTCGTTGAGGTATTGCGCAAAGATCTGCGTGGCTGCAACCTCGTTCGGACGCTCGATCTTGATCTTTACGTCGAGGCGGCCGGGTCGCAGGATCGCCGGATCGATGAGGTCTTCACGGTTCGTCGCGCCGATGACGATCACGTTGCGCAGACCCTCGACGCCGTCGATTTCAGCAAGCAGCTGCGGCACGATCGTGCTCTCCATATCGGAGCTGATGCCCGAGCCGCGAGTTCGGAACATGCTGTCCATCTCGTCGAAGAACACGATCACGGGCCAGCCCTCCTCGCTTTTTTCGCGGGCCCGCTGGAAGACCAGACGGATCTGGCGCTCTGTCTCACCGACGTACTTGTTGAGCAGTTCGGGGCCTTTGATGTTGATGAAGTAGCTACGGCCCTTCTCTCCCCCGGTGGACGCAGCGACCTTCTTGGCCAGGCTGTTGGCAACGGCCTTGGCAATCAGGGTCTTGCCGCAGCCAGGAGGCCCGTAGAGCAGGATTCCCTTGGGTGCGGGGAGACGATGCTCTGCGAAGAGTTCCTGATACAGATACGGCAACTCGACCGCATCGGCGATCTGTTCGATCTGTGTGTCGAGTCCGCCGATATCGGCGTAGGAGATGTCGGGAACCTCTTCGAGGAGCAGATCCTCGACCTCGGGTCGGGCGAGCTTCTCGAGCAGCATGTTGGTGCGAGGATCCATCCGCAACGAGTCGCCCGGACGCAGGTGTGTGCCCCGGATCGTGTCGGCGAGTTCGCAAATGCGTTCTTCGTCAGCCCGACCCACCACGAGCGCACGGACGCCGTCTTCCAGTATCTCCTTGATGGTCACGACCTCACCAGTACTGTCGGACTGGCGGGCCATGATCACGCTGAAACTCTCGTTGAGTACGACCTCGGATCCGCGTTCGAGCGCATCGTGGTCGATCTCAGGGTGCAGGCTCACCCGCATCTTGCGACCGCTTGACTGCACGTCGACGGTTCCGTCGTCGTTCTTGCCGACCACCACGCCGTAGGCCGACGGCGGCTGCGTGAGCTTTTCGACCTCGTCGCGCAACGAGGCAATGTGTTCACGCGCCTCGCGGAGCGTGTAGCTGAGTTTTTCGTTCTGCGAGGTCAGATGCGCGAGCTGTCCCTTGGTCTCGAGCAGCCGTTCCTCGAGTGCGCGCATGCGTTTCGGAGAGTCGGCAAGTTTGTGGCGGAGATGGGTGATCTCCTCTTCAAGCACGATGACCTCGGCGCGAAGCACATCGGCCGTCTCGTCATCTGCTGCGGTCACGTACGCACCTCCTGATCTCTATTCGAGAAGCTACACGCAATGGTGACTCTTGTTCAGGCTTGTACAAACATGATTATTCGGAGTGGCCGCGTGTACAGTGACGTTGCTTTTTAAGCCTTCTTTCTCAGCCTCCGAAGGAGACACATACATCATGAAGGTCTGGATCGATCAGGATCTGTGCACCGGCGACGGACTCTGCGAGGAGATCGCGCCTGACGTCTTCACGTTGCTCGATGACGGTTTGGCGTATGTGCGCGAAGGCGCCACCATCTACGCCACGGCCAAGGGAAATGCACAGGGCGCAGAGGGCATGGCGAACATTCCCGATGGTCAGCTCGACGCAGTCATCGAGTCCGCCGAAGAATGCCCCGGCGAGTGCATTTTCATCGAACCGTAGGTCTCACGGGCTCGCTCGCCCACGCTTGTCACTGAGTGGCGTCACTCGCTGACGTCGTCAGGAATCTCATCGATGGGGCGCTCCGGCGCCCTATCGTCGTTTTCTACCTTCTCGACGTTCTCGTGGCGGGGGCCGAGGTAACGGGCGGTGGTGAGAAAACCGGTGTGCGCAACCATACGGTGGTCTGGCCGAACGGCCTGACCCTCGATGTGCCACCCACGATGCAACACCTCGAGGGTCCGCGCACCATTCCATGCCCTGCTGTGCGCGAAGGCTTCGCGCACCTGTGCTGCTTGGGTGATCGACGGTGTGTAGGCAACCAGAATCCCGCCGCGGCGCAGTGCCTTCTCGGCGTGAGGTACTACGTTCCACGGCTCGGGGAGGTCGAGCACAACACGATCGAAGTCGGTTTCGTCGATGCCGTCGTAGGCGTCGCGAAGTTGTACGTGGTAGCGGCTCAGTGCATCCTCGCCGAGAAAGGAGCGCACGTTGCTGGTGGCACGATTCGCGAAATCTTCGCGTAGCTCATAGCCCACGATCTCGGCGCCGTAGCGCAGCATCGTCATCGACAGTGCTCCACTGCCAACTCCGCTTTCGAAGACGCGCACACCGGGTCCGATGTCGGCCAACATACAGATCGGCGCAAGGTCCTTCGGGTAGATCACCTGCGCGCCTCGCGGCATCTCGACCACGAAGTCTTCGAGCGTCGGTCGAAGTGCCGTGTATGGCGATGCCTTGGTCGACTTCACGTACAGACCCTCGGGCTGATCCACGATGAGCGAGTGCGCCACGAACCCGTTGTGACTGTGGAACTCACCGCCTTCTTTGAGGGTGATCAGATAGCGGCGCTGTTTGCTGTCGAGCAGCAGCACCCGGTCTCCGTATTGAAATGTCCTGCTCATCGCCGACGCGCTCCTCTTCCAGTAACCAGTTCAACGGGCACCGGCTCGTGTGCGCTTGCCGTCTCTACCAGATGGCAGAACGCGCAGATCTCACCGGTGGTCGGTGCGCCGCACCGCGTGCAGGATGCGAGCACCACGTCGTCGCCCAGCGCGAACGCGCTGAGTAGCGGCGCCACCTTGTCGACGAAGTTGAGGTAGAAGGCGGTCTTCGTGCCCGGTGATTGCGCCTCGATGGTGTTCAAGGCCTCTTTGAAACCGAGATGCCGATTGCCGGCCGCCATGGGACACTCGTCGACCAGGTAGTCGATGCCGCGCACAATGCACCACGCAGCCGTCTCGCGTTCGGAGAGTCGTACGAGTGGCTTCACCTTCTTCGGGAACCCGTTGCGCGCCGGAAGCGTCGGTAGTTGGCGGGCGAGGTAGGGCAGTTCCCATCGCAGCGTGTTGCCGTACAACACCGCCGCTTCGTCGTCGAGGTTGTGGCCGGTGACGAGCACGGTGTAGTCGCCGTCGAGCGCCGCTTTGTCGAACAGGTGTCGCTTGCTCATCCCGCACGCTGAGCACGGAACGCGACGTGTCGCCCGGGTTGCGGTGGGCACGTCGTAGCCGTAGTCGTCACGTAATGAAATCTCCACGAGGTGCAGCCCACGCTCGTTGGCGAAGGCACGCGCATACTGACCCGACACATCGCTGTACTCGCCGATGCCAAGACCGATGTAGAGCCCGTCAGCGGTGTAGCCGAGATCGATGAGCATGTCCCAGATGGCCAAACTGTCTTTACCGCCGGACACCGCAACGAGAATGCGGTCGTCGGGCTGGAGCATTTCGAAATCGTCGATAGCCTTGCGGACCTGCTTGCGGCACATGTCGAGGAAATGCGGGGCACAGAAGTTGGCGTTATGACGGGGCACATCGATGATCGCTGGCTCGCGACACACGCGACACTTCACAACGCGCCGCCACTGATGACTGGCCGGATCTCGACGACATCGTCAGCGCCGAGTTCCTCGTCGCTCGCAACGAGGGTGCCGTTGCGGATCACCAGGTGTGATTCGCGGTTTAGTTGCAGATCGTTCAACAGTGCGTGGACCCGGCGTGGACCGGCGATGTCGAGCTCGCGGCGCGGGTTTCTGAGCAGCACCTTCATATGTGGTCCTCGGGCATCTGTAAATACGCTCAGCGTGCGGCCTTGTAGGCCTTGCGTTCTGCTCGCGAGGGCACCGGAATGGACTCGAGGCGGATGGCCTGGCCGGGCTTAAGCACTTCGACAGCGACAACACGCGAGCGGCGGCCGAGTACCAAGCGCGTGATACGTAGGCCCCAGAGGACGACGCCAACGGCGAGCCAGCGTCGGTCTCCACCGAGCACACCGTTGGTGAGGGCCCTACGACGGATCCGTGTAAACGGAGACCGCGGGAGCGCGGAGCGCGAGAAGAACCGTCGAGATGCCACCTCGCTCAGACCCTGCGGATCTCGACGAGGGTGGTCTTGCTCCTGCCGCTCCTGCGGCCCAATAGGAACAGCGCGACCAACAGAATGACGCCGCCAACCGCGAGCGCCGACAGCAACATCGATTTGCGATCCTCGACCTGGGACTGTACGTCGCCCTGCAGGGCGCGGAACTTTGCTTCGAGGTCGTCGCGCGAGACCCTCTGTTGCGGCTGTGCCATCAGTTCAATTCCTTTTCGAGCTTGGAGATTCGTGACAGAGCGACGGCCGTGACGAGAACGCAGAACACAAAGATCATGGCGTACGGCACCCACGACCACGCCCCGTGGGAGATGCGCGGGATCTTCACCTGAACGAGGCGGAGCAGACCGAGCGAGACGAAGAATAGGCCCATGCTCAAGGCGAACGCTCCCGCAAGGCCCCAGCCGATCTTGCGGCCGATGCCCTTCAGCGGACCAACGGTCTCCTGCGTTGCGTACGTCTTGACGAGGGCGACAATCTCCTCGACCTGACCGATATCGGACTGCTTCGCGGAGGAAAAAGTAGTGCGTTCCTTGTCTGCCACGCTTCCCTTTGTAGCACGTAGAGCCGGTGCGAACCTACGGCTCGCCGATATCGGTGGGCATTTCGCCGTCAGATTCGTACGCCAGGCGGAACTGCAGACCGGCCTCGACGTCGTCAATCACCTCGCCGAGCAGGCGCAGTCGTTCGCCAGGACCGGATGCCGCAAGGAGACGTTGCTGGTCAGCGGGTCCCACAGGCGCAAGCACGCTCAGGTGATAACTGCCAAGGAGAGGATCGTCACTGATCTCGGTGGTTGCGTCGGCGACGACCTCGCCTAACTCGGTGGCGAACGCGTTGACGCGCCGAACCCGCCTACAGCTCTCGCGCAGGGTCGCGGCAAGGTCGGCGCTGCTGTCCTCATCGTCGGGCCAGTCGCTGACCTCGGCTTGCGGGTACGGATCGTCGGGCAGCCAGTACTCGACGCGCACGCGCCGGACGCCAACAGTGACGAGCGCGTAGCGGCCGTCGTCGGTCTCGGCTACCTGCATGATCCGCGCCACGGTTCCGACCATGCTGCGGATGTCGCCGCCACCCACCTCGGAGCCGCGATCGATGAGCGTGACACCGAACTCGGGAGTGTCACCGGCGAGGCAGTCCTGTACGAGTTGGCGATAGCGCGGTTCGAAGACGTGGAGCGGCAACACCATTCCCGGAAAGAGTACCGACCCGAGCGGGAACATCGCCATTGCCACCATGGCTCGACACTACGATGCCGTGCCGTCTGATGCGTTGCCCTGCTCGACCCGCCGACGTGGCTACAGGGGTTGCAGTTGTTCCGCAGTGGGGCCTGCCGGATACGTGCCGAGCGCGGTCGCGAGGGCGGCCCAGATGGGTTCGTACTTTGACGTGTCGCTGGCATTCGCGAAGTTGAGGATCATCGAAAACGCGATCGTGCCGCCGGGCGAGGTGACATAGCCCGACAGAGCCCTCGCGTTGCGTAGCGATCCGGTCTTGGCATGCATACGCCCGACGATGGCGGCGTCGGTGAATTGTTCGGCCAGCGTGCCGGTTTGTCCGGCAATGGGGAGTCCGGCGCCGATCGGGTTGGTCACTGACTCGTGGCCGAGGATCTGCATCATCGTGTCGCAGGTGACCCGGTTGGCGGAGTCGAGGCCAGAGCCGTCGACGAGCGTCAGCAGGCTCGTGTCCATGCCGCGGGCCACGAGCGTGGCGAGTACCACCGCGACTCCGGCCGGTCGGGTGCCCCCGGTGCCGGCATGTACACCGAGTTCCTTCAGCAACAACTCCGCAGTGTTGTCGTCGCTTGCGGTCAGCATGTCGGCCAACACATCCGACAGTGGAGCCGACTGTATCGATGCCAGCACTGCGGCTTCGGGTGGCGCCGTTGCCGCCTTCGCCGTTCCGCCGACGCTGATGCCAGCGTCCTGCAGGAGGCGAATCAGGTCCTTGGCCGCACCTTGTGCTGGATCGGCGTAGCGCGCCGTGGACCCGGGCACCACGACGCGGGTGGCATCATTGACCATCAGCGCGCCGAGTGGGCCGGCCTCGACTCCCGAGATCGATGCCCCCCACGTGGGAACGAACCGTTCGTCGTCGTAGCGCGAATCGTCGCCCACGACATTGCCTTCGATACTCGTGACGCCGGCCGCACCGAGCTTTGCGACGAGCGACTCGAGTGACGTCGGATGTGCCGTGGGGTATTTCTCGGTGGCGGGATACTCCGTCGTCGTCAACACCGGATCGCCCCCACCGACGAAATACAGGTCGCCCACGACAACTCCGTTCGAAACGGTGCCTCTGAGCTCGGTGGTGAAGGTGTAAGCCGCACCCAGTTGCTCGAGCGCCACGGAGCCGACGAGCAGCTTCAGATTGCTCGCTGGGGTCACCTGCGTCGCGCCGCCGTCATCGAGGACGCCACGCCCGTCGACCGCGACGGTGAGGCACGAGGTGTCGCCGACCAAAGCGGCCACCGGCGCGAGCGCCGTGGCGAGCAGGTCATCATTGGTGGACGACGCAAGCGCAGTCGGCGCGCGGCGTAGCGAGAGCACTGGAGTGATCAACGGCTCGGCCTGCGGACCCTCGATGATGGTTGCGTCGCGGACCACTGGAATCTGGCGGCCGTCGGCCCATCTCCACAATCCCGCGAGGGCCAGCGCGGGCACAACGGCGCACACGATGAGCAGCGCCATCGGGTTGATGGCTCCACGGTCTCGCCTGGGTCGGCTCAATCGAGTTCACGCGTTCTACGAAACTCGGCGTAACGGTACAGGTGGCCGAGCGCGACGACCGCGCGGTTCCCTGACGCGTAGCACAGCCGACCGGTTGCGCGTACCGCTGCCGGGCCCGGGTTCTCGGCGTCTGCCATAGCGAGTTCGGTCGCGGTGAGGATTGGCTTGCCGTAGCGGTGGGACAGCTCGTCGGCGGCTTCGGCAAAGCGCTCATCCTGGCGACGGTGGTAGGCCACAATGCGCTCGAGTCCGTGATCGGGGTAGAAGCGTCCCTCGGCCATGAGGCGCGCCTGATTGCTCTGAATGCCGAGTCCGAGATAGATCACGGCGTGCACGCTCGGGTGGGCCGCGATCATCTCCATCACTTCGGGGATGGTGTCGCGAACCTCGCCGCCGGCACAGTCGACGGGATTGTTGCGGCTCCAGCGAGGCGGCAGTTTGGTGTCGATCTGCGCCTCGAGATCGGCCGGTAGTGGCATCAGTTGCAGGTCACCGTCGCGAAAGATCGCATCGCTGGTGACCACGCCCCAGCCGCCCGCTGTGGTGAGCACGATCACATTGGGTCCAGCGGGAAGGGGCTGCGTCGCGAACGTGGCTGCGGCCTCGAACGCCTCTTCAACCGTGATGGCGCGTGTGACGCCCGCAGCGCGGCAGGCACCATCGAACACCTTGTCGTTCGCTGCGAGCGCCCCCGTGTGGCTGGCAGCAGCAGCAGCTCCGCCTTCCGTCGAGCCGCCTTTGACGATCACGAGTGGCTTGCGCGCAGCGACACCGGCGAAGCGTTGCAACAGGCCACGACCGTCGGTAATGCCCTCGACATAGGCCAAGCTCACCGTCGTCTCCGGATCGTCGGCATAGAACTCGAGGTAGTCGGCCACGTTGACCGCTGCCGCGTTCCCGGCCGATACCGCTCGGCTGATGCCTACTCCGGAAGAGCGCGAATAGTTAAGAAAGCTCGACACGAAGTTGCCACTCTGACTGGCGACGCCGATGTGGCCCGCAGGTGGGTACGGCGCAACGATCTGCGCACACAAACTGGCCGGTGTGCTCACCACACCTTGCCCGTTCGGACCGGCGAGGAGAATGCCAAGCTCGTGGGCAAGCGCTACCAATTCGGACTCGGCCTGACGACCGGCTTCGCCTGCCTCGCCGTAACCCGCGCTGGTGAGGAAGGCGGCCTTGACTCCTTTGGCTGCGCACGCGCGCAGCAGCGCAGGATTGGCCGATGCCGGTGTGCATACAAAGACGAGGTCGATCACGCCATTCGGGAGCTGCTCGATGTCGGCGACGGTGCGAATGCCGAGCACTTCTTCGCCATGGAGGTTGGTGCCGTATACGCCTCCTGCGTACCCGCTGGCAAGAATGTTGTGCAACGACACGAACCCGAACTTGCCCGGGTGGGTGGATGCGCCGGTGACGAGCACGCCACGCGGATTGAACAGTGCGGCGAACTGCTCGGCGGTCGGGGGTGTGTGCGGCTCTGGCGCAGCAAAGACGGGCTCGCCGATCTCGACGAGAGCATCGACGGCGATCGGGCTGCCATCGGCGCGGATGATGAGCGGGTTCACGTCGATGCTTCGCACGTCGGGCCGGGCGTCGCCAACAGCACCGAGGCCGACGAGCACATCGACGAGTTCGGTGCGGTTCACCGCTGCCTCGCCGCGGAACTCCCCCAGCAACTTCTGAGTGACAAGACTGTCGATCATCTCGTCCGCTTCGATTCGGCTGAGCGGCGCGGGACGAAAGACAACATCGGCAATGGCCTCAGCGAGCACTCCCCCGATACCGAGCATCACTGTGGCGCCGAACTGCTCGTCTCGAAGGAGACCGACGATGAGTTCGCGATTTCCCGAGATCATCGGAGCGACGAGCAAGGACACCTTGCCATCGGCGGCCGTGGCTTTGGCAAGCAACTCGTCGCCCGCAGACTCGACTGAACCAGCGTCGCCGAGACGCAGCTTCACGAGACCGCGTTCGGTCTTGTGCGCAATGGCGTCGCCGCAGAGCTTGACGACCACCGGGAAGCCGAGTTCGGTGGCGGCGCGAGCAGCCTCGGTTGCTGTCGCTACTTCGCGTTCGGCCGCGATCGGCACGCCGAACTTGCGCAACAGGCCCTTGGACGCGGATTCAGAGAGAGTTCGACCGTCGTGTGACACGCCCTTACCGTAGCGATTCAGGTCGTGACGTTGTATGTCAACAGGCTGCGCGCGGCAACCTTTCCGGTGACCGCGTCGATGGCCTCTGACTCGCAGAACACCACGGCGCGTCCGCGCTTGACGACCCAACCCTCGGCCACGATGTCGTGACCGGTGACAGCGTTGAGGAACTGCACGTGCATGTCGACGGTGGAATAGCGCGCCTCGCGGCCGTATGCAGCACCAACGGCGGGCACAGCCACGGCATCGAGCAGCGAGGCGATGGCACCGCCATGAACCAGCCCAGCGGGTTGGTCGAGTTCGGGTTTGTACGGCATCAGCATGCGGCAGTAGTCGACGCGCACGTCTTGCACGGTCATGCCGAGCAGCGATGGGAAGAACACCCGATCCCAATGGCCGAACTTGCTCCAACGTGCCGTTACCTCTGGTGGCAGAGGATCGAACTGATCGGCACGGCTCATGGCACGAGCGCGCTCCGGAAGAATCCGAGCACGTGTTGCAGGCGGATCTCGAGCACGCGCGGGTCGAACGGGTCGTCGTCGAGGAGACCACCCAGGAACGGAGCATCAGAGAAGTAACTCAACAGTGCGCCGTAACCGGTGAGTAGCAGTTGCTCGGGATCGTGTTGACGGAAGTTGCCATTGTCCATCTCGCGTTGGAAGTACGCGGCAGCACTGTCGAAGGCGGGACGCAACACGCCAGACAGGTCGATGCCGAGGTGCGCGCCGTTGTCGAGGGCCTCGCGGCGCATCAGACGCACGTAATCCGGGTTCTCGCTGAAGAACCGGAACCCCGCAACGAGGACCGACTCCACCTTTGTCCAGCCGCGTTCGGTGCTGCCGACGGCATCGGTGAGGCGCTCGAACCAGTCTGACAACAGCCGCTCGAAGACCTCGCCGTAGAGCGTCTCTTTCGATGCGAAGTGGTGCAGCAGGCTCGGTCGCCGAATACCGACAGCGGCCGAAATGTCGTTGAGCGACGTACCGTCGTATCCAGTTTCCGCGAAACAGTGCAATGCCTCGACCACGATCAGATCCCGCGTGGAAAGCTGCTCGGGTACGTCCGCCATCGCGCGTACTGTACAGCACGTGTTGACGATCCCTGCCCGGACAGTACTGACGCCGTCGGGCTGGACGGGGCCGTGCAACGTGGTGGTCGACAACGACGCCAATGGAGCCGGCGTGATCCGCGCCGTCGTCGACGCCGACGGCCCGACTCCTGATGTCTCGCTGGTGCCGGGCTTCATCGATGTGCAGGTGAATGGGATCGATGACGTCGATGTGGCGCGGGCGTCGGGCAATGATTGGGCTCGGTTGTCTGAGCTCCTGCTCGATCAGGGTGTCACCTCGTGGTGTCCAACGCTGATCACCGATGCCCTCGACCGCTACGAGCGCCCGCTGCAACGCATTGCCGAGGCGCAACGCGGGCCTGGACCGAGCATCATCGGGGCCCACCTAGAGGGACCGTTCCTCGGAGGCGCGCCTGGCGCGCACCCGCGCGACCTGCTCGCAGACATTGATCTCACGTGGCTCACCCAACTACCCGACATTGTGCGTCTGGTGACCCTGGCCCCAGAGTTGGCCGGTGCCGTCGAGGCGATCGAGACACTGGCGCGTCGCAGCGTCGTGGTCTCGCTCGGCCACAGCACCCCTTCGCTCGCACAGGTGAATGCCGCCGTCGCCGCTGGAGCGACCATGGCGACCCACCTGTTCAACGGAATGTCCGGCGTGCATCACCGCAACCCTGGTCTGGCCGCTGCGTGCCTGATCGATGACCGGATCTTTGTTGGGTTGATCGCCGATCTCATTCATGTGCACCCCATTGCGTTGGAGATCGCCTTTCGTACCAAACCTCACGATCGAACCGTGCTCGTCACCGACTCCGTGGCCTGGCGTGGCGGCACCGCCGGCGCCGTTGGCATAACGATGCACGACGGCGCCCCACGCCTGCCCGACGGCACCTTGGCCGGCAGCGCACTGACGATGGACGCGGCGATTCGCAACGTCGTTCGTCAGTGCGGGGTATCGCTCGAGCAGGCCGTGCGCTCAGCGTCGACCAACCCAGCAGCACTCATGGGCTGCACGGACAGAGGATCGATTGCGGTCGGCCAACGTGGCGATCTCGTCGCGCTCGACTCGAACATGCACGTGGCGGGTGTCTGGTTGGCAGGCACGCGCACTCGTTGATCAGGCGGATACCCTCGCTGCATGCAGATCGTGTCAGCGCTTTTCGTCGAGAACTTCGAGTTGCGTCAGGCCCCCGGGCCGTCGACACGCATCGACCTCACTGGGGCGATGTTCTCGATGGCGTCGCCCTCGCCGGTGCCCGTCACCGTGTCGCCTCACCTCGTCGCGCTGATCTCGTGTGCGTCCGACGAACCCGGAAATGGCGTCTTCGAGGTTGTGTTTCGGGCCGGCCGAGGCGCGGATGACGAACAGATCGCGCGCAATGTGAGTCCGTTCACGGTGGAGCCAGGCAAGTTCACGTATCGACTCGTGCGCGGCGAGTTGGAGTTCGAGTCGTATCGCCAGATCTTCGCCCATTGCCGCGTCGATAATGGGCAGTGGCATCTCGTGCCGTTCACCCTGTTGCCACCGGTGAGCTGACGCCTTTCAGCGCGGCCCGCTGGCGTAGGGGTTACAGTCGCAGGGTGACTTCATCGTTGACGCCCGAACAGAATTCTGCCGCCATCAGCCTCATCCGGGGCCTCGCCATGGACGCGCCGCTGTATGCCAAGAGTGGTCATCAGGGTACGGCGATGGCCCTCGCTCCCCTTGCGCACGTGCTCTACAGCAGGGTGATGCAGCACGACCCTGCGCAGCCACACTGGCCCGACCGCGACCGGTTCATCCTCAGCAATGGACACGCCAGCATCTTGCAGTACTCGATGCTCTACCTCAACGGTTATGGCCTCGAGCTCGACGACATCCGTCAGTTCCGCCAGTGGGGCTCGGCCACGCCGGGCCACCCCGAGGTCGGCCACACGGCTGGCGTCGAGGTCACAACTGGCCCGCTCGGACAGGGGTTCGCGAATGCGGTCGGTATGGCCATTGCCGAGCGGATGATGGCCGATCGCTTCGGTGCCGATGTGCAGAGCCACCACACCTTCGTGCTTGCGGGCGACGGTTGCTTCATGGAGGGCGTCAGCCACGAAGCCGCGTCGCTCGCCGGCCACTTGGGCCTCGGCGGGTTGGTGTGTGTCTACGACAACAACCACATCACCATCGACGGCAATACGAACCTGACCTACAACGACGACGTTGCGATGCGCTTTCAGGCATACGGCTGGTACGTCGAGGACCTGGGTGAGATCGCCGACGACTGCGACGCACTCGAAGCAGCGCTGCGGCGAGCGATGGCCGTGACCGACAAGCCGTCGCTGCTGTTGCTGCGCAGTCACATCGGCTTCCCCTCGCCCGATCTCACCGACAATCACGAGGCCCACGGCAACCCCTTCACTGCGGACCAGGTCAGCCGTACGAAGGCGGTGATGGGCATCCCCGACGAACCGTTCTGGGCGCCAAGCGAACTGGTGAATGCCTATCGTGCGTTTGCCGCAGAGCGCGGCACCGCAGCACGAACAGCTTGGCAGGTCCGCTTCAATGCGTCCCCACTCGATCACGCGCAATGGGATGCGTGCTGGGCGGCGCGGGGATTGGCTGGCTGGACCGACTCGCTGCCGGTGTTCGCTCTGGGCGAGAGCATTGCCACCCGTCAGGCCATCCAGAAGGCATTCGACGCGACATTGGCCGGAGTCCCCGGTCTTGTCGCCGGCGCTGCCGACCTCACCGGCAACACCGGCACCAAACTCGCCGGCCAGGTAGCTCAATCGCTGCAGACGCCAGGCGGTCGACAGTTGCACTACGGCACTCGCGAGCACGCGATGGGCTCGGCGATGGTGGGCATGGCGCTGCACGGCGGGGTGCTACCAGCGGGTGGCACCTTCTTCGTGTTCCTCGACTACATGCGCCCCGCTGTACGCCTTGCCGCGTTGTCGAACGCGAAGGTCTTGTTCGTGTTTACCCATGATTCGGTAGGCGTCGGCGAAGACGGTCCCACCCATCAGCCCGTCGAGCAACTTGCGACCCTGCGTGCCATCCCGGATCTGCAGGTCATCCGGCCCGCCGATGCGAACGAGACCGCACATGCCTGGCGTATCGCTGTCGAGCATCACGGCCCAACGGCGTTGGTACTCAGCAGGCAGGCACTTCCGGTCTGTACTGACGGCTCGGCTGTCGAGGCCGGGGCGGCCACGCTGCACGCAGCCGACGACGCGCAGCTCATCTTGGTAGGCACCGGCAGCGAAGTGCACCTCTGCCTTGCCGCATCCGAACAGCTTGCCGAGGCAGGCGTGCGTGCCAGTGTGGTGTCGATGCCGTCGTGGGACCGTTTTGAGATGCAGACGCCCGAGTACCGCACGTCGGTCTTCGTGCCGGGTGTCCCGGTGCTCTCGGTCGAGGCTGCCACCACCTTTGGTTGGGCGCGCTATGCCGACGACTGCATCGGCATCGATCGCTTCGGCGCAAGTGCGCCCGGCGCATTGGTGCTCGACAAGCTCGGCATCAACGTCGATCACATCATCGCTCGGGCTACTGCTCTCGCGCTCAAGGCCTAGGAGGCAACTTGTGGATCGTCTCGTTCAACTTGCAAATGACTTTCAGCAGAGTCCGTGGCTCGACAACCTGAAGCGCACTTACATCACCTCCGGCCAGTTGCAGGCGCTCGTGGATCGCGGTGTTCGTGGCCTCACCTCGAACCCGACGATCTTCCAGAAGGCCATCCAAGGCTCGCCCGACTACGACGAGCAATTCAGCGCGCTCGCCGCCGGTGCTTCGCATCCGATCATCGATGACTACTGGGCGATGGTGCTGCAGGACATCAACAGCGCACTCGACATCTTCGAGCACGTGTACTCAGCCACGAACGGCCTCGACGGTTACGCGAGTGTCGAGGTCGATCCCAGCCTCGCTCACGACGGGCCCGGCACCGAGGCCGCTGCCCGCGCCCTGCATCTGCGCGTGAACCGGCACAACCTGATGGTCAAGATCCCCGCCACGGTCGAAGGGCTCGCTGCGATTCAGCAGATGATCGCCGAAGGTCGCAGCATAAACGTGACCCTCATCTTCAGCCTCGTTCGCCACCAGCGGGTGATGGAGGCCTACATCGCAGGCCTCGAGCAGTTCGCACAAGACCCAGCGGCTGATTTGTCGAAGGTGGCCAGCGTGGCCAGTTTCTTCATCAGCCGTGTCGACTCCGAGGTCGACAAACGCCTTGACGAGATCGGAAGCCCCGAGGCGTTGGCGCTACGTGGCAAAGCTGCCGTGGCGCAGGGCAAGCTGGCCTACCGCCTCTTCGCACAGACCTTCAGTGGCCCACGTTGGCAGGCGCTCGCCGATCGCGGCGCGCAGGTGCAGCGACCGCTGTGGGCATCGACGAGCACGAAGAACCCCGCCTACCCGGACACGCTGTACGTCGACGAGCTCATTGGCCCGCACACGGTGAACACCCTGCCCGATGCCACGCTCGAAGCGTTTGCCGATCACGGCCAGCTGGTGCGCCGCGTCGATGCCGATGTCGACGACGCCGTGGCGGTCTGGGCCGCGCTCACAGCGGTGGGCGTCGATCTCGACGACGTCGCCGATCTGCTCGAACGCGAGGGTGTGTCGTCGTTCCAGAAGAGCTTCGACGAGCTGCTCGAAGCGCTCAAGCAGAAAGCTGCCGGACTGCGCGCCTGATTGCATTCGACGCAGGTTCTGATGGATTGCGCCTGCACTCACTTGACTTGAGTCACTTCAGCTCAGCATTTGGTTGGTTTTATCATGCAACTCTGTAGCGTCACCGACATGACAACACAGTCGACGAGCACACAGGTTCTCCCCGTCCTCATCCTTCCCAATGCGGTTGCCTTCCCCGGCATCGTGGTCACCATCACCCTCGATTCCGACGATGCAGCCATCGCCGCCACGGCTGCGCAAGACGGTGAGGGCCATCTCGTCCTGCTCCCCGCCGTCGATGGGCGCGCCACCACCGTCGGGGTGATCGGCGTCATCGAGCAGGTCGGAGAAATGCCTACCGGTGGCCGCGTTATCGTCGTGCGCACTTTGCAGCGTGCGCTCGTGGTAGACGAGATCACGAGCGAGCGCGCTGGTCGCTGGATGACGGTGCAGCCGCTTGAAGAGCCCCGCCCAACACCACGGGTCGAGGCGCTCGGTCGCGAGCTGCGCGCCGTGGCCGAGGGCATTGCCGAGGCGCGACGTTCTCGGAGGTTGCCCGAATTGTTGCGCACGACCACCCATCCGGGTGCGTTGGCCGATGCGGTCACCGCGTGGTCCGACGCGGGGGCCGACCAGCGCCTCACCGTGCTCGAACTCACCGAACTGGGGGCACGCCTCGACTTTGTCGTGCAGTGGGCCAAGGACTACCTCGCCGAGCTTAGCGTCGGCGCCAAAATCCGCGACGATGTCACCGAGGGTATGGAGAAGCAGCAGCGCGAGTACCTCCTGCGTCAGCAGATGACAGCGATCCGCAGAGAACTCGGCGAAGAGGATGCCGGCGTCGACGACTACCGCACCAAACTCGACGATTTGGGCAACCGTCTGCCAGAACCCGTGCGTGCGGCAGTCGTGCGCGAACTCGAACGCCTCGAACGCACGAGTGGCCAGTCCCCCGAGCACAGCTGGATTCGCACGTGGCTCGATCGTGTCTTCGACATCCCGTGGGCAGTTCGCACGAACGAGCAACTCGACATCACCGGCGCCCGTCGCATTCTTGATGCCGATCACGCCGGCCTCGACGACGTCAAGGATCGCATCGTCGAATTCCTGGCCGTGCGCAAGCTGCGTACTGAGCGAGCCGCTGCGGCAGCAACCGCGTCGGGCGACGCGGCAGCACCCACCACGACCCGCAATGACGGAGCGATCATCCTGTTGTCGGGGCCTCCCGGAGTTGGAAAAACATCACTGGGCGAGTCCGTCGCCCGCGCGATGGGACGCAACTTCGTGCGTGTGTCACTCGGCGGGGTGCGCGACGAGGCTGAGATCCGTGGGCACCGGCGCACCTACGTGGGCGCCCAACCGGGACGCATCGTGCGGGCCATCACCGAGTCGAAGTCGATGAACCCCGTCGTACTGCTCGACGAGGTCGACAAGCTCTCCGCCGGTGGATGGTCGGGCGACCCCACTGCTGCATTGCTCGAGGTGCTCGATCCTGCCCAGAACCACACGTTCCGCGATCACTACCTCGAGGTGGAGCTGGACCTCAGCGATGTCGTGTTCCTTGCCACGGCCAACACACTCGACACGATTCCTGCCCCCCTGCTCGACCGCATGGAGGTGGTCCATCTCGACGGCTACACCGAGGACGAAAAGGTCGTCATCGCCCGAGATCACCTGCTTCCCCGCCAACTCGAGCGCAGTGGTCTCCTCAGCGACGAGATCGACATCACCGAGGGCGCGCTGCGCGCCATTATCAGCGGGTACACGCGCGAGGCAGGCGTCCGCTCCCTCGAACGCGAAATGGGTGCTCTGCTGCGCAAGGTCGCCGCACGGATCGCTGGCGGCGCGGTAACTCCGATCTCGGTGGACGAGCGCGATCTCGTCGGCTATCTGCGTCGACCAAAGGTTCACCACGAGGTCGCCGACCGCGTGCGCGATACGCCCGGCGTTGCCACCGGATTGGCAGTCACTGGAGCAGGTGGTGACGTGTTGTTCATCGAAGTCTCCACCAGCCCGGGTGAACCGGTGCTTACGCTCACGGGTCAGCTCGGCGATGTGATGAAGGAATCCGCGCAGATCGCGCTCTCGTGGGTGCGAGCGCACACCGCCGAATTGGGCATCGATCCCACGTTGTTGCAGCAGACGGTGCACGTGCACGTGCCCGCTGGAGCCATTCCGAAAGACGGCCCATCTGCGGGCGTCACCATGACCACAGCACTGGTGTCTGCGCTCACCGGTCGTGCAGTGCGTCCCGAGATCGGCATGACGGGCGAGGTCACGCTGCAGGGCAAGGTGTTGCCCATCGGTGGCGTGAAGCAGAAGGTGCTTGCTGCACACCGTGCCGGGCTCACCGAGGTGATCCTGCCTCGACGGAACGAGGACGACATCGACGATGTGCCCCAGCGGGTACGCGATGCGATGACCTTCCATATCGCCGATACGGTGGATCAGGTGCTCGGTTGGGCACTCGCCAGTTGACGCTCGTTGCCTCGCAGTACGTCGCCCCGGAATACAGTGCCCTTCGTGACTCGTGAGCTGTCCCCTGAAGCGATCGGCGCAATACAACACCTCGTCGAGGTGCTGGCACCGACGCAGAATCGGCGCCTCGCTGAGGAACTGCTCACCTCGGCAGCGGGCATGATCGCCGATCGGCCGGCGACACTCGATCTCAAGATCGCAGCCTCCGCGGTGTACGAGATGCGCGACGCCTACGCGATGTTTGCTCCCTACCGTGGCCGACGAAAGGCAACGATCTTCGGGAGCGCGCGTACCAAGCACGACGAGCCGCTGTATCTCCAGGCGCGCCGAGTCGCGAATCATCTGGCCGAGCACGGCTGGATGGTCATCACCGGTGCAGGCCCCGGCATCATGCAGGCCGCGATGGAGGGTGCCGGTCGCGAGATGAGCATCGGTGTGTCCATCCGCTTGCCGTTCGAACAGGGAGCCAATCCGATCATCGCCGGCGACGCCAAGTACGTGAGCATGAAGTACTTCTTCACCCGCAAACTGATGCTGATCAAGGAAAGCAGCGCGTTCGTGTGCCTGCCCGGCGGCTTTGGGACGCTTGACGAGATGTTCGAACTACTCACGCTCACCCAGACCGGCAAAGGGGTGCCGGTGCCGATCGTATTCCTCGATACGCCGGGCGACCCGTACTGGGAACGAGTGACCGAGCTCATCGATACGCAACTGGTAGCACGTGGTCTCGTGGCCGTGGCCGATACGAATCTGTATTTCATCACCGACAACTGCGAGACCGCGGCGGCAGAGATCGACCGCTTCTACGCGAACTACGACAGCCTGCGGTACGTGGGCGATTTGTTGGTGTTGCGGATGCAACAATCGCCCACCGACGAGCAACTCGACCAACTGAACGCACGCTTTGGATACCTGTGTACCGCGGGTCGCATCGAGCGAATAGGTCCGCTGCCGATCGAGGTGAAAGAGGCCGATAACGTCAAGCGCCCCCGTGTGGCCTTCACGTTTGCCAAGCACGGATTCGGTGACCTTCGTCAGATGATCAACATGATCAACACGTTCGTCGCATAGGCGCGACACAACCGTTCAAGGAGTGGCCATGCAACTCGACCAGATTTGGCAGTACCCGGTGAAGTCGATGCTCGGCGCACGAGTCCAGCACGTGACGCTCGCGGCCAACGGCATTGGAGACGACCGCCTGTGGGCGCTACGCGACGAGTTTCGCAACGCCATCGCCAGCGGACGCAAGGTCGCCGGCATGCCGCGATTGGCTGCCTCATACGTCGGCGACTCGCACACGGTGTTGATCACGTTGCCCGACGGCTCGACGGTGCTCAGCTCTGATGACGACGCGAACGAGCGCCTCAGCGCTGCTGTCGATCACCCGGTGTCGCTGTGGCCGAGTCAACCCGCATCGAACGCCGACTTTTATCGTCGCGGCGCCCCCGACAGCGACGACATCATGGTCGAGTTACGAAGCATCTTTGGCCGCCTCGAGGATGAGCCGCTCCCCGACCTTTCGGTGTTTCCGCCAGAGATGATGGAGTTCGAGTATCCGCCCGGCAACTTCTTCGACTGCTATCCGCTGATGATCATGACCACTTCTGCGCTGCGCAGTATGCATCGGGCCCTGCCGAATTCCTTGATCGACGAGCGCCGGTTCCGCCCATCGTTGGTGATCGACACCGGTGATACACCGGGTCATCCCGAGTTCAACTGGGTCGGTCGGCGAATGCGCATCGGCGACGCTGAGATCCTCATCGGGAGCGCATGTCCCCGGTGTGGTCTCGTCACTCGCGAGTTCGCACCCGACCTGCCCGCTGATACTGATGTCTTGCGCCACATCGTGCGCGAACTCGATCAGAACGTTGGGGTGTACGCGACGGTCACGCGCGTCGGGTCGATCGCAGTCGGCAACTCAGTCGAACTCGTTTGAGTTGCCGACCGAGCCGCCGCCGCCGCCGCCGACGCCGTCACCCGAATCGACACTGCGCAGTAGGTGCGTTGCCTTCTCGATGGCGCGGCGCGCCTGGGTGAGCGACCGTTCGGATGCCGGTCGCTTCTGATCACCCCGACGAATCGCAGAGGACAACTCCGTGAGTGCGGTCTCGGCCAGTTCCTCGGCGATAGCGTCGAGACGATCGGCAATGCTGTCGAAGCGGTCGCTCATGTCAACAGCTCGGCAACGATGTCGACTGGGTGCATGACCGTGACTCCGCCGGCTTCGAGATGCATGCTGCACCCCGGGTTCGCGCTGGCGACCACTGTCGAGCCACTGAGGAGGGTGGCCCGATCGATGGCCGCAAGCTTGCGGTCGCGAATGTCTCCGGCCAGCGCTGGTTGCAAGGCCGAGTAGGCGCCGCCTGCCCCGCAACACAGGCCCTGATCGTCGAGCTCGACGATCTCTGCGTAGCGATTGAGCAAGACGCGAACCGACAGGTGCGCCTTCTGAACATGGCGAAGGTGGCACGGGTCTTGCACGATGATTGCGGGGCGAGCTCGGGTCGGGTCGGGCCGAGGTAGGTCATCGATATGCGCCGCGAGCCATTCGTGCACGTCGAGCACACGCGACGAGAACTGCCGAGAGGCATCGGTATCGAGGAGATGGCCGTAGTCTTTCATCGCCGCGCCACATCCAGCCGAATTGACCAAGACAGGGGTATCGCCCGGCATGCTCGCAATGACGCGTTTCGCGAGTCGACGGGCCTGATCCGTGAGTCCGGCGTGCGTGTGGAGCGCGCCGCAGCAATCGCCGCCACGTGCAGCAACGGCACACGTTGTGCCAGTGGATTCGATGATGCGCTGAGTCGCTCGATGGGTGGGTCGCTGCCAGGCATCCATCACGCAGCCCGTGAAGACGAACACATCGCTACCGGTAGCCGTGACCGCACGACCACGGCGCAATGGGAGACGACTGAGCCCGAGCCGCTTGGGCACGAGACGTGCTCTCTGCGCGACGGCAAGCACCGTGGAGCCGACGAGGAGGAGCCGATGGTGCCCGAGCACGCTGAAACCGACCCGTTGCCACCGTGGCGTGCTTCGATGAGCGGCCGCCAGCGATTGGCGCGTACCTTCGATGAGGCGGCCATATGGCACACCCGACGGACACGCCGGCTCGCAGCCACGGCACTGTACGCAGGTCTCCATGAAGCCCACGAACGCGTCGTCGATGGGCGCGCCCTCCCACGCCACGGTACGCATCGATGCGATGCGCCCACGCGGCGACAGCGATTCTTCACCCGTGACGCGATAGGTGGGACAGTGTGGCAGGCAGAGTCCACAGCCGACACAGCTGGCCAGTTCGGCATCGTTGAGCTGTAGCTTCATGTGGGAACCACCGTAGTGGCTTCGCCGCCCATCGAGAGTGACACGACCACATGCCCGAAGGACACACCGTCCACCGCATTGCGAGAGATCACGGCCGCTTACTCGTTGGTCATTTGCTGCAGGTGTCGTCGCCGCAGGGTCGCTTCAGTTCAGAGGCCGAACACATCAACGGACACGTGCTCACCGATCTCGAAGCTGTGGGCAAGCATCTGTTCTACTGGTGGGACACCGGTGAGATCGGCCATGTCCACCTCGGCCTCTTCGGCAAGTTCCGCATCTCGAAGGGGCCGGATGCGCCTGATCCAGTGGGTTTGGTGCGGATGCGCCTGCAGTCGCCGGCGGCCACCATCGACCTCGCCGGCCCCACCGACTGCGCCATCGGCACTGCGGATGACCGCGACCGCGTGCTGGCGCGACTCGGACCAGATCCACTGGACCCCAAAGCCGACGCAGCGGAGGCGATGGCGCGCATGCATCGATCGAAGCAGGCCATCGGCACGATCCTGCTCGACCAGCGCGTGCTTTGCGGCGTGGGCAATGTGTACCGAGCCGAGGCGCTCTTCGTGACCGGAATCCATCCGGCGCGGCGCGGGTCTGATCTCGATCCTGCCGAGCTGCAGGCGCTGTGGAACACCGTTGTTGCGATGTTGCGTCAGGGTGTCAAGGACAATCGCATCATCACCGTTGATCGCGCTGAGCTGGGCCTGCCGCGCAGTACTCGGCTGCGACGCGGCGAGGCCACGTACGCGTACCACCGCGACCGTTGCCTGCGGTGTGCGACCCCGATCCAGACCATCGAACTGGGCGGTCGGCCCTGCTATTTCTGCCCCACCTGTCAACCGCGTTGATCGTGCGGATTGATGGGCGGATTGACGGTGCGGATGATCGTGCGGTTCGTGTTCAGCGCGTTCTTGCGTAGCCTGTGCAGATGACCGACTCCGCTGCGTCCATTCCCTCCATCGTCGCTGGGTTGCGCGACTCGTATAACAACGGCGCGATGCGCGACATCGAGGCTCGACGGACGCAGCTGCAGCAGCTCCGTCGTCTGCTCGTCGAGCAGGAGGGTCCAATCCTCGATGCCTTGGCCACCGATCTGCGCAAGCCGCCGATGGAGGCGTATGCAACCGAGGTCGGCGTTGCACTGAGCGAGATCGATCACGCTCTGAAGCACCTCGACAAGTGGTGCGCCCCCGAGCGCGTGAAGGTGGCGCTCACGTTCAAGCCGGGTTCGGCGGAGATCATTCCCGAGCCGCTCGGCGTCGTGCTCATCATTGCGCCGTGGAACTACCCGATGCAGTTGTTGCTGGCACCGTTGGTGCCCGCGCTTGCAGCGGGTAACACCGTGGTGCTCAAGCCATCTGAGGTTGCTCCGGCTACGGCTGCGGTGATGGCGCAGTACATCCCGCATTATCTCGACGAGCGCGTCGTACAGGTGGTCACCGGTGGAGTCGCGGAAACCACAGCCCTCCTCGAGGAGACGTTCGATCACATCTTCTACACGGGCAACGGCACCGTCGGACGCATCGTGATGGCAGCCGCAGCCAAGCACCTCACGCCGGTCACGCTCGAGCTCGGCGGCAAGAGCCCCGTCATCGTCGCGGCCGACGCAGATATTGATGTCGCTGCACGCCGAATCGCGTGGGGCAAGTTCATCAACGCCGGTCAGACCTGCGTCGCGCCCGACTATGTGCTCGTCGACGCCTCGGTCGAAGACAAGCTGATGGGTGCGTTACTGCGCGCGGTGCACGACTTTTACGGCGACGATCCGAGAAGCTCTCCCGACTACGCGCGCATCGTGAACGAACGCCACTGGGACCGGCTCACGGCCCTGCTCGATGCCGGCGGGTTCGACGCCACGGTGTGCGGTGGCCACGGCGATCGCGCCAGTCGCTACCTGCCCCCCACGGTCTTGGTCGGGGTGAAGCCCGATGCCGCCGTCATGCAGGAGGAAATCTTCGGCCCGATTCTTCCCGTGATCGCAGTGGGCGATGTCGACGAAGCGATCCGCATCGTCAACAATGGTGACAAGCCCTTAGCCCTGTATGTCTTCAGCAGCAGCGAAGCCATCATCGATCGTGTGCTGTCGCGCACCTCGGCAGGTGGCGTGCTGGTGAACCATACGGTGTTGCACGTGGGCGTCACCGAGTTGCCCTTCGGGGGCGTTGGCGGCAGCGGCATGGGCGCCTATCACGCCAAGGCCGGCTTCGATACCTTCACCCACCGCAAGTCGGTTCTGCGCAAGCCCACCAAACCAGACCCCTCGATTCTGTACCCGCCCTACAAGGGATGGAAGTACAAGCTCGTCCGCCGCTTCATGTAAGTGGTCGTGGTCGAACTGGGTGTAGATCCGTGCCCTGACCGGCTCACAGTTACACCCAGAACGAACCGCTGCCGCTACTGTGCCCGCCACATTGGCGCATCGGGTTCGCAGCGCCAATAGGCCAGACGGCGCATCGCTTCATCACCCTGCGCCGGATCGAGACGCGCTCGTTGCAGGCGCATGAGCGTTGCTGCGAGCAGGCGCATCTCCGCGATTGCCCGCGCAAGCTCGCCGTCGACGGGTGCACCGTAGCCACGGCTGAACGCCTCGTAGATACCCGGTTCGCCGGCCCACCGTCGCGTCCAAGTCATCATCGGCGCATGGTCCCATGCTGGAGGGCCGAGGCAGAGGAGATCCCAATCGATGAGCACAGGCCCGTCGCCATCCACCAGCACATTACCCGGATGTACGTCGCCGTGACACAGCACCATCTCTCGGTCGAGGGCGGCGCGGGCCCACCAACCATGGCGATCGCGAGCGGCGCGTAACGCAGCAATCGTTGTGGCATCGAGACTGTCGGCCTCGCGCATCATCGTGTCGAAGTCCCACCATGGAAAGGTCGCGCAGAAGGGCAGCGGGTGACCGATTGCAGCGGCCCCGACGCGTGCGGGATCGATGGCGTGGACCTTGGCTACCATCGCGCCGACCCGCTTCCAATCGACCGGCAACGTTGGGTCATGCTCGATCCGTTGCCACGCAGTAACCGCCAGTCCGTTCTCGAACGTGATGGCGTCGGGTCGAGCGGGTTGCGCAACACGAATGCCCTCCCCCACCAGCAGATCAGCGAGGTGCAGAGCCGCACTCATCGGTGCCGTGGGACGACTGACGCGCAGGATCACGCCACCGCTCAGGAACACGCCATTGGCGCCCATGCGGATCAACTCCGGTGGCGCAAGATCCCAGCGAGTGGCAGCGGCACTCGCAGCGGCGCTCACGACTGAAGTGTCGCCCGGCGGTTGCACCACGAGTGGTGCAACATCAAACATCGAGGAGATCGACACCAGGGTTGAGTCGCCCCGTGGGGTCGAACTGCTCCTTGAGTCGCCGATGCAGGGCGACCGACGCCGGGTCCAAGGTGCGCCTTGGCTGAGCCACCGAGTGGTGAACGACCCCAACGCCAATCTCGGCAACAAACCCAGCCTGACCGGCCAAGGTGTGCAACTGCGCCGGGGGCAGCGACCAGCGCGCCGTCGTGGGCAACAACGGCGGACCGACGGCCGAGATCAGACCAGCAGCGGCGGCTTGCTCGCGCACGTCGTGGGCGTGCCCCTCGAGTAGCGCCCACGACGTGTCGCCGTCCCACAGCACGCTCACCGGCCGATAGAGCGACGCGAAGGTCGCAAACGGGTCGGCGGTGGTGCTGAACCACTGCGAAACAGCGGGTAGGGGCCGTGTGCGCAGGATGACGTCGCCCAGGAAACCGAGCGTGCCGCCGGAGCCAACGAGGAGTCGGCAGAGATCGAAGCCCGACACGTTCTTGACCGTCGGCCCGCCTGCTTTCACGACCTCGCCCGCGGCCGACACGTAGCGAGCCTGCAGTAACGCGTCGCGTACCGGCCCGTAGCCGAGTCGACGCACACCGCTGTGACCCACCGCCAACGCGCCGCCAACGGTGCCCGACAGCGGGAGGGCGATGCACTGGCCTACTTCGGCAAGTGCATCGTCGAGTTCGACAACGAGGGTACGTGCGCCGCACGACACGGTCATCTCGTCGGCCTGGATCCATTCGATACCGGCGGGTGCCTGTACCGCACGCACACCGGGCACGCTGCCTCCACGGCTCGACGTGCCAGCAATGGACACGGGTCCCTTCGCAGGGTCGCCGACAGCAGCGGCAAAGTCGCTTAGATCCATGCGCCCTCCGGCACGTGATGCACATCACCGCAGGCGGCAGGGCTGGGCAACACCTTGGTGGGATTGGCTAACCCGGTCGGATCGAATGCCGCGCGCATTGCGGCCTGTGCGGCAAGGTCGACGGGGCTGAACATCAGTGGCATGTAGTCGCGCTTTTCCAAACCGATGCCGTGCTCGCCGCTGAGCACACCGCCCGCAGCCACCGAGACGCGCACGATCTCCTCGCCGGCTGCATACACACGTTCCATGACACCTGGCTCGCGCTTGTCGAACACCAGCAACGGGTGCAGGTTGCCGTCGCCAGCGTGGAAGACATTCATCACCAGCAGGTCGTGGCGCTTGGCGATCGCGTACACCTGGTTGAGCACCTCGGGCAGCTTGCGGCGTGGCACCACGGTGTCGTGCAGGTAGTAGTTCGGCTTGATCCGGGCAATCGCCCCGAAGGCGGTCTTGCGACCTTTCCAGAGCAGCGCCCGCTCAGCTTCATCCTGTGCCACACGCACGGTACGAGCGCCGTGCGCCGTGCCGATCGCGATGATGCGCGCCACTTGATCCTCGAGGCCATGCGACAGCCCGGCGACCTCGACGAGCAGGATTGCAGCGGCGTCGGTGGGCAGACCGGCGTGGATGTATTCCTCGACCGCGCGGGTGCAGAGAGCGTCCATCATCTCGAGTGCGGCGGGCACCATGCCATCGGCGATGATCGCGCTCACCGTCGCGGCACCGTCTTCGACTCGATCGAAGTCGAGCAACATGGTGCGGACCGCTGGTGCGTTCTGGGTGAGCCGTACGCAGATCTTCGTCGCGATCCCGAACATTCCCTCGCTACCCACGAACGCGCCACGCAGATCGAGTCCGATCGGGTCAGGGTCCTCGCCGCCAATGGTGACGATGTCGCCTTCGGGGAGCACCACCTCCATCGCAATGATGTGTGCTGCGGTTACGCCATCGGCGAGACAGTGCGGTCCGCCGGAGTTGTTGGCCACATTGCCGCCGATGGTGCAACTCTGCTGGCTACTGGGATCAGGTGCGAAGTGCAGCCCGAGGTGGGCCACAGCGGTGCTCAGGTCGAGATTCAGGACCCCTGGCTCGACCCACGCCTGGCGAGCCTGCGCATCGACAGAGATGATGCGGTTCATCTTCGCGAGTGACACCACGACAGCCCCATCGAGGGGCGTTGCCCCGCCTGCGAGGCCGGTGCCCGAGCCCCTTGCCACGTACGGCGTCGAGTGAGCGATACACGCTCGCACCACGGCCTGCACCTCGGTCGTCGTCGTTGGAAAGCACACAACCGACGTGTCTCCGTCGAAGTTCGAAGCGTCTCGGCGATAGAGACTGAGCTCGGCCTGTCCGATACGAACCCGATCCGGCGGCACCGCACGGCGGAGATCGTCGATCAGGGTCGTCATGCGCTACGGCGTGGGCGACGACTGTTGCGACGCGGACCAGACTGGTCGACAGTGCGCACCTGGCGGAGCACGATCAACTGTCCGGGCTCTACCGGCTGGCCATCGACCAGTACCTGATCGTCGGGTTCGAGTTCGTCGGCCAGAGACAACATCGTTCCGTCGCGTCGGGCGCGTAGCTCGGCTTCCTTGGCGTGCATCGCGCGACGTCCCTCGCTGATGGCCTCGGACACATCGTGTCCGCGGCCGCGCAGTCGCGCCATTGCGGAACGGGCGACGTGCGACGGCGCCAACTGTGCTGCGGTCTCTTTCGCTTTCTTCTTGGCCAGACCCACACCGGCAACGCCGGCCACGGCCCCGCCCAAGAACCAACTCAATCGCTTCATCATCGTTGCGACCCCTGACTGTTTCGTGCGGTGCGACGCTCGCCTTTAGCGAGAGCCTTGGCGTCCTGACGTCGCAATCGACGCCACGCGCGGCCGGTACCGGTGGCGATTCCAGCGGCCTTGATTACGGGAACCGAGAGTGCTGCGCGTGCCACGCGTCCACTGCCTGACACGGCATCACTGATCGCCTCGGCCGAACCGAGCACCTTGTCGAAACGATCGAGATCGCTGCGCGCCTCTGCCATGGTGATACGGGCTTCATCGGTGGAGAGTTGTAGCTCAGCAAGCAACGGCCCGGTCTCGTTTCGCAGAGACTCGACCTCGCCGCGCAATGACTTGAGGGTGTCGAGCACCCGCATCAGCACCACGATCAGCGCAGCGAAACCGAGCGAGCACAACACGGTGGCGACAACGATAGCCAGTTCGCCGGCCGTCATGGCGCTGTCTCCGGATCGGCTGCATCGGAGCCGTCGGCCGCGTCGGCGGCGTTGGTGAGATGTCGTTCCATGCGGGTGGTCACTTCCTGCTCGAAACCATGGGTTGTGGGCTCGTAGAGCGTGACGCCGACGAGTTCGTCGGGCCGATACTGCTGCGGTACCCAACCACGGGGATCATCATGAGGGTACACGTAGCCGGTGCCATGACCCAGCGATGCGGCACCTTGGTAGTGGGCATCGCGCAGGTGCGCGGGCACCTCGCCCACCGCACCATCGTGTACCATGCTGCGTGCGTTCCAGATGCCGAGCGCTGATCGGTTGCTCTTGGGCGCCGTGGCCAGATGTACCACGGCCTGGGCAAGGTTCAGTTGCGCTTCTGGCAAACCCACATGTTCGACCGCCTGCGCTGCAGCGACCGCAACAACGAGCGACATCGGGTCGGCCATACCGATGTCTTCACTGGCCAGCACGATGAGTCGGCGCACGATGAAACGGGCGTCCTCGCCGGCTTCGAGCATGCGCGCCAACCAATACAGCCCAGCATCGGCATCGCTGCCACGGATGCTCTTGATGAAGGCGCTGATCACGTCGTAGTGATCGTCGCGACCGTAGCGCAAAGCACTCGTACCGAGCGCTGACTCAACGTGCTGCACGGTGATCACATCGGGAAAGGCCAGGGCACAGGCGACTTCGAGCGCGGTGAGCACCTGGCGTCCGTCGCCGCCCGAGCGATCCGCCAACAGTGCGATCGCCTCCGGATCGGCTTGCACAGACTCAGACACCAGACCGCGCCCGATGAGTAACACGATCGCCTCTCGGTCGAGGGGCTCGAGACGAAACAGGGTGCTCCGACTACGTAACGGCGCATTCACCTCGAAGAACGGATTTTCGGTGGTGGCACCGATGAGCGTGAGCGTGCCGTCCTCGACGGCGGGTAGCAGCGCGTCCTGTTGAGCCTTGGAGAACCGGTGGATCTCGTCGAGGAACAGGATCGTTCCGCGCCCGTGTTCGCCAAGACGTTGACGAGCGCGCTCGATGACCTCGCGCACGTCCTTCACCCCGGCCGTCACCGCCGAGAGTTGCTCGAATGCGCGCTGCGTGGTTCCGGCCACCGCAAGCGCAAGGGTTGTCTTTCCGGTACCTGGCGGACCCCAGAAAATTGCGGAACTCAATCGATCCTGCTCGACCAGTCGGCGCAGCGGGCGTCCCGGGCCGACGAGATGTTTCTGGCCCACCACCTCGTCGAGGGTCTGCGGCCGAAGCCGCGCGGCCAAAGGCGCTTGCTGGCGCAGGCGGTCGGCCGCGGCGGAGCTGAACAGATCGTTGCTCACAGCGAGCTCAGTACCAACTCGTAGCCCGGTCGACGGAACGCGACGACGTTCTCGATCAGCCACTCGCGCGTCACCCACTGCCACGCCACGAATTCACGATTGTCGACCGTGGGGGTGATGTCGGCGCTATGGGCATCGAAGAGGAACCAACGGTGCACCTGCCCGAGACGTCCTTTGGCAGTCTTGAGTTCGTCGGGGTACTCGTAGGGCACCCAGTCGGGGTACTCGGCGACGGCGTGCACGTCGTCGGGCCCCAGCCCTGCTTCCTCGTGGAGTTCTCGCCAGGCCGCGTCGAGCGGTGTCTCGTGCATCTCGAGTCCACCTTGCGCGAACTGCCATTGCCCGGGCACGTCGCCGCGCTCGAAGGCCAACAGCCGATCGTCGAGCCCGCGCACGATCATCACAACACCCGCACGAAAGTTGGGACTGGCCATAGACCTGAGACGATACTGGCTGACCGTTGAGACCCTTGATCAGAACCAGTGGTCACACCTTGGGCGGCAGGGTACGGATGCCCAGTTCGACGAGCTGCTTCGGGTCGGCCGGCGTTGGCGAGTTCGTCATCGGGTCCGAACCGCTCTGCGTCTTCGGAAAGGCGATGACTTCGCGGATGTTCTCTTCGCCGGCAAGGACGGCCACCAGGCGGTCGATGCCCATACCAAACCCACCGTGCGGCGGTGCGCCGTACTCGAACGGACGCAGGAAGAAACCGAACTTCTTCTCTGCGTCCTCGTCGCTGATACCCAACGCGGCAAATACGCGTCTCTGCAGATCGCTCTCGTGGATGCGAATGGAACCGGAGCCCAGTTCCCAGCCATTGAGGACGAGGTCGTAGGCCATCGCCCGAACCGACATCGGATCTGCATCGAGCTTGTCAAGATCGTCGGGGTGGGGCTGGCAGAAGGGATGGTGGCCCGGCTTGGGCGAACCGGTCACCTTGTCGATTCCCACGAACAGTGGGAACTCGGTGATCCAGACATAGCGATACGGACCCTGCCACACGGGCGGGCGACCGAGATCGTTGCGCAACTGGCCGAGCACCTCGCACGTTGTCGCCCACTCGTCGGCCACGATGAGAATGAGGTCACCCGGCTGGGCCTCGAGGCGGCGGCTCACCTCGGCCTGCTCGTCGGCGCTGAGGAACTTCGCAACGGGCGACTCCAACGATCCATCTGCTGCGACCTTGAGCCACACGAGCCCCTTGGCACCCATCTGCTTGGCGCGGTCGGTCAGCGCATCGAGTTTGTTGCGACCCAGTTCGTCGGCCTTGCCCGCGACGTTGATGCCCTTGATCGTGGGCGCGCTTGCGAAGGCCTTGAACCCGGTGTCCGCGAACACGTCGGTGAGCTCGGTCAACTCGATACCAAAGCGAAGATCAGGCTTGTCCACGCCGAAGCGGTTCATTGCGTCGATCCATGTCATCTGCTCGATGGTCGGAGGGCGCTCCCCCGTTACCGCCTCGGCGGCACACATCACTGCCTCACTGATCGCGGCGAGCACATCGTCTTGACTCACGAAGCTCATTTCAGCATCGAGTTGCATGAACTCGTACTGCCGGTCGGCGCGCAAATCCTCGTCTCGCAGGCACCGGGCGATCTGGTAGTAGCGATCGATGCCGGCCACCATCAGGAGCTGCTTGAACAGCTGCGGGCTCTGCGGCAGCGCATAGAACGAGCCGGGTTCCTTGCGACTCGGCACCAAGAACTCGCGCGCGCCTTCTGGCGTGGACGGCACGAGCATCGGCGTCTCGACCTCGACAAAGCTCTGTGCTTCCATCGCGCCGCGTAGTGCCGAGTTCACCTTCGCACGCACGCGCAGGTTGCGCTGCATGCGCTCGCGCCGAATGTCGAGGTAGCGGAACTGTAAGCGGGTGGTTTCCTCGACCTTGTCGGCGCGCGAATCGATGGGGAACGGCGGCGGCTCGGCTGTGCGGAGCACCTCGACCTGACACTCCCCCAGCTCGATCTCGCCAGTGGGCAGGTTCGGGTTCACTGTGCCCTGCAGCCGAGCCCGTACGACACCGGTAATGCGCAGTACGAACTCGCTGCGCACATCGACATCGTTATCGACCACGCACTGCACCACGCCAGTGTGATCACGCAGGTCCACGAAGGCCAACTGCGTGCCATGTTCGCGGCGGCTGGCAACCCAGCCACACACGCTGACGCTCTGGCCGATGTGTTCGGTGCGGAGTTCGCCGCACATGTTGGTGCGCATGCTTGTAGCACTCATGCTGTTGCCTCTTTCGCAGCCTGTACAAGGCTTTGGGTGACTTCGGAGATCAGGTCGCCGCGCGCGACGAGACGTTGGACATCGGCACCACGGAGTGGGCGCAGGGTCACGACGCCTGCTTCCACCTCGTTCGATCCGACGATGATGGCGATGGGCGCGCCGCTGCGGTCGGCACCCTTCATCTGGCTCTTCATGCTGCGGTTCTCGTACGCGCGGTCAGCCGAGATTCCTGCGGCGCGGAGTTCGGCGGTGATGCGCAGCGCTTCACGGCCGCCCGTGGTATCGACGACGAACACATCGACAGCCGGCTGCACAGCAGCGAACACGCCCTCGTCGTCGCAGGCCAAGAGGGTGCGATCGAGCCCGAGCGCAAACCCGATGCCGTGGGTTGGAGGGCCGCCCAATGATTCGACGAGTCCGTCGTAGCGCCCACCGCCGCCCAGCGCGTTCTGCGCCGAGTCGAGCGTGCCGCCCTGGAACTCGAACGTGGTGCGTCGGTAGTAATCGAGTCCGCGCACGAGTGAGGTATCGAGCGTGAACGGAATGCCGAGATCGTCGAGGCCCGCTTGTACCGCCTCGAAATGGGCGGCCGCGTCGGGGCTGTAGTACTGGGCGATGTGTGGCGCGCCCGCAAGCACATCGACATCGCCGGCACGCTTCGAATCGAGCACGCGCAGCGGGTTCTTGGCGAGCGTGATGCGGCTCTCCGGCGAGAGCGCGTCGAGGTTCTGTTCGAAATAGCCCTGCAGCGCTGCGGTGTAGTTGGCCCGGTCCTGTGGCTCGCCAAGCGAGTTCAGCAGCAGTGTCACCTGTTGGAGGCCGAGCCGCTTGTAGAACTCCCACGCGAGGGCGATGACCTCGACGTCTAGGTACGGATCGTCGGCCCCGAGCACCTCGATGCCAACCTGATCAAACTGGCGATAGCGCCCACGCTGTGGTTTCTCGTAGCGGAAGTTGGGTCCGGCGTAGAACACCTTCCAGGGAGTGATTGGACGATGCTGTGCGAATGCTCGGCACACACTGGCTGTCTGCTCGGGTCGGAGCGCGATGTGGCGATCACCCTTGTCGATGAAGTCGTACATCTCCTTGGTGACCACGTCAGTGTGTTCCCCGACACGCTGGAACACTCCGATGTCCTCCATCAGAGGCGGCATCACCTCGCCGTAGCCTGCCGCCTCGGCAACCTCGGCAAACACGGCCTGAAATCGACGCCACCGACCCGATTCGGGTGGCAGGATGTCGCGCATTCCTGGACTGTGCTGGAACTCGGGCATAGGCGCCAAGGTTAGAGCGTCAGGCACGTGAACACTCTGGAGGTTTGCAGTGGCTTGACGGCGCTGAGGTTTCAGCTGTGTTTACCGGGGACCAGACGGTAGGCGTCGTAGACGCCGTCGACGGTCTTGATCGTGCGCAGCACGGCGTCGAGATGGCCGGGATCGGCGAGTTCGAACTCGAAGCGCATTTTGGCAACCTTGTCGTTGCCGGTATGGGTGCTGCAGGCAACGATGTTCACGTGCTGCTCGCTGAGCGAATTGGCGACATCGCGAAGCAATTTCGATCGGTCGAGCGCCACCACTTCGACACCGGCACGAAAGACGGTCTTGCGATTGTCACCGTCCCATTCCACCTCGATCAGGCGTGACGCCTGGTCGCTCATCAGCGACACGGCGTTGGCGCAGTCCGAGCGGTGCACGCTGACGCCTCGACCGCGTGTGACGAAGCCCATGATCTCGTCACCCGGCACCGGGGTACAGCATTTGGAGAGACGCACGAGCACGTCGTCGAGGCCTTCGACGTGAATTCCCGCGTTTGACCGAGCGCGCCGGAAGCCGCGCGGGTTGAGCACCTGCGACGACGACATCTGCTCTTCTTGATCGCCCGTTCGGAACTCGCGCGCAACCTTTTGCACCAACGACCGCGGCGACAGGTGGCGTTCGCCGATTGCGGCCAGGGCCGTATCGAGATCGGAGTAGCCGTGTGCTTCGAGCTCCTTCACGAACACGTCGGATGTCCACATGCCATGCACAGGCAGACCCTCTCGGCGGAACTCCTTGGCGAGCTCCTCGCGGCCGGACTCGATGGCGTCATCGCGACGCTCGCGGCTGAACCACTGCCTGATCTTGTTGCGGGCCCGAGGGGACTCGACGAAGGTGAGCCAATCACGCGACGGCGCGGCGGTCTCGAGCTTCGATGTGAAGATCTCACATGTATCGCCACTTCGCAGTTGATGATTGAGCGGGGTCAAGCGGCCGTTCACCTTCGCCCCGATGCACTTGTGGCCGACCTCGGTGTGTACGGCGTAGGCGAAGTCGACCGTGGTGGAATGGATCGGCAGCGTGACGACGCGACCCTTGGGCGTGAAGACGAACACCTCCTCTTGCTCGAGGTCGGTCTTGAGGCTCTCCATGAACTGGTTCGGGTCGCTGACCTCGGCTTGCCAGTCGATGATGCGGTTCAACCAATCGATGTCCTGCGTGGGCGCATCCTCTTTGTAAGCCCAGTGCGCCGCCACCCCCCACTCGGCACGCTGGTGCATCTCGCGTGTACGGATCTGCACCTCGATGGGCTTGCCGTCCGGCCCGATGACCGTGGTGTGCAGGCTCTGGTAGAGGTTGAACTTCGGCATCGCAATGTAGTCCTTGAACCGTCCCACCACCGGCTTCCATCGGCCATGGATACAACCGAGGGCCGCATAGCAGTCCTTGATCGAATCAACCGTGACACGTATGGCGACCAGATCGAAGATCTCATCAAAGTCGCGGTTCTTCTGGATCATCTTTTCGTAGATGCTCCACATGTGCTTGCCGCGACCGGTGACCTCTGCTTTGATGTTCAACTCAGCGAGTCGACCACGCACCTCGGCAAGTGCCCGAGCCAGATACACATCGCGTTCAGGGCTGCGTGTCGCAACGAGATGATCCAGTTCAGCGAATCGTTTGGGATACAGCGAGGCGAAGCTGAGATCCTCGAGCTGCTGGCGCAGCTCCTGCATGCCGAGCCGATGCGCCAACGGTGCGTAGATGTCGAGTGTCTCTTGGGCGATGCGTCGCTGCTTGTCGGCTGGCATGCCGGCAATGGTGCGCATGTTGTGCAGGCGATCGGCCAGCTTGATGATGAGCACGCGCAGGTCGCGCGCCATCGCCACCAGCATCTTGCGCATCGTGGCTGCCTGCTGCGCCTCCTTCGAGTCGAACTGCAGTCGCTCGAGCTTGGTGACGCCGTCGACGATGGCTGCGACGTCGGCGCCGAACTGCTTTTCAACCTCGGCGATAGTGATCTCGGTGTCCTCGACGGCGTCGTGCAGCAACGCAGCTGCGAGCGACGTGTCGTCGAGACCGATGTCGGCCACGATGCGCGCCACGGCCAGCGGGTGATTGATATACCCCTCACCACTGCTACGCGTCTGATGGCGATGGGCCTCGTTCGCCATGGCGTAGGCGCGGGTGATCATCGCTGTGCTCGCCTTGGGATGGCGCCTGCGATACGCGGCGAGGACGGGCGCGAGGGCATCGTTGGTGGGCTGGTGTTGTCGACGCCACGGCAGCACTCGGTCAACTGTGCCCATTGGCTAGTAGACCGCCAAGCTCTCGACTCGATGCGAGCCGAGCGTGGACCGGCCGTTGAGATCGCCGATCTCGATGAGGAAGCCGAGGCCGACCACGAGGCCGCCGAGTTCTTCGACCAACCGACACGTGGCCGACGCAGTGCCCCCGGTGGCGAGCACGTCATCGATGATCAGGATTCGCTCGCCGGGATGGATGGCGTCGCGGTGCATCTCAAGTTTGTCGGTGCCGTATTCGAGGCTGTATTCCTCGCGCACCACGGCCCACGGCAACTTGCCCGACTTGCGCACCGGTACGAAGCCGGCTCCGATGCTGAATGCCACGGGGGCCGCCAGGATGAATCCGCGCGCCTCCATGCCGATCACACGGTCGACCGGCACTCCGTCGAAGCGATCGACCAAGGAGGCGATGGCCCGATGAAAGCCGACACTGTCACCAAGCAGCGGGGTGATATCGCGAAAGACGACTCCCGGCAGCGGGTAGTCGGCGATGTCTCGAACAAGGCTGCGCAGCCACGTGGAATCGTTGTTCGCTGCTTCACCTGCCATGCGTGCAGGCTAGCGACCCGCACGCCGCTCCCACTCTGATGTCCTACCGGCGATTCTTCTTGCGCGGTCGCGGTGGGTGGGTAAGCACGGCATGCGGGGTCGGTGCGACCACGGCGCCGGCATGGGCCTCGCCGCCATGGCTGACGGCGCGCAGGCGTTGGGCCTCGCGGCGCGCTGCTGGTGAACCGCCCAGCACCAGACGCTGGAGGTCGATGCCGACCGCACGCGGAGCGCGCAGGTTGCGGTACTTTGGCGACCGACCCTTCAACGAGGCCAACAACGGCGAGGCGATGAAGATCGACGAATACGAGCCGGTGACCAGCCCGACGAACAAAGCCAGGGCAAACTCGCGCAGCGAGATGGCGCCGAGCAGGCCGGCGCCGACCACCAACAGCGATACCACCGGCAAGATCGCGGCGAGGCTGGTGTTGAGAGAACGCATCAGCACTTGGTTCATCGACACGTTGATGACGTCGTCGTAGGGCAGTCGAGCTCCGGCGAATCGAGCGGTGTTCTCGTTCACTTTGTCGAACACCACGATCGTGTCGTACAACGAGAAACCCAGAATCGTGAGGAACGCAATGACCGTGGCGGGAGTGACCTCGAGTTGCAGGACCGAATACACACCGACGCTGATCAGCACATCGTGCATCATCGCCACAATCGCGCTCACCGCCATCGACCACTCGAAGCGCCAAGAGATGAACAGGGCGACGAGGATGATGAACACCACGAGGGCGCGAACAGCCTTTTTAGTGATCTCCGATCCCCACGACGAGGTGACCGAGTTGCTGCTGATCTCCTTCGGGTCCACTTGAGCGGCCTTGGCGAGATCGTTGGTGACCTTCTGGCGAACATCCGCAGTTTGCTCGGAGGTCTGTATGCGCAGACGCTCGACACCGCTAGCTGACACGGTCACGATCTTCGCGGCGGCTGCGTTGATGCCGTTGGCGGTGAGTACGTTCCGAGCCTGTGATTCGGTGAGCTGTGCGGAGGGAACCTCCCATTGCACACCGCCCTTGAAATCGAGGCCCAGGTTGAGTCCCTGTGCGAGCAACGAGATGATCGTGATCACGATGAGTACAGCGGAGACGCCGATGCCCCACCACTTACGACCCATGAAGTCGACGCTTGTTTCGCCGTGGTACAGCCGGCCCCAGACACTGCGTCCGAGCGGCGCGTCGCCGCCGACGACGGCGAGCGTAGACGTGTCGACGTCGGTCATGATGTGGCTCCCAACAGTTTGGGCGCGTCGACAGATGTTTCGATACCCATGATCTTGCGACCGGCCAAGAACCGGCTTCGCGAGAGCAGAATGACGGCGGGCCTGGTGAAGAAGTAGGCCACGAACACGTCGATCAGCGTGGACAACCCGAGGTAGAACGCAAAGCCGCGCACCGCGCCGACCGACAGGTACCAGAGCACCGAGGCACCAATGAGTGAGACAGCATCGGCTACCAAGATCGTGTGGAACGCCGCCTTGAAGCCACGAGTTGCCGAGTTGCGCAACGAGCGACCGGCACGCAGTTCGTCCTTGAGGCGTTCGAAGTACACCACGTACGAGTCGATGGTGACACCGATCGACACGATGAGTCCGGCAACACCGGCGAGCGAGAGCACACCGTTGTAGAAGCGGGAAATCAGTGCTGTGATGCTGTAAATCAATGCGCCCGAAATGCACAGTCCGACGAGCACCACGACGGCGAGGCGCCCGTAGTACAAGAACATGAACAGCAACACGAGAGCGACGCCGATCGCGCCGGCAATGAGCGCGGCACGCAGCGAATCCTTACCGAGCGTGGCCGAGACGTTCTGCACGGCCTCGGCCTGCAGCGTGATCGGCAGGGCGCCGGAGTTCATCACCTGCGCGAGCTTGGATGCCTCGGCCTTGGTAAAGCTTCCGGTGATCTGCACACTGCCGGTGAAGCTGGGTGCGTTGACCGTGGGTGCCGATTGGATCTGGCCGTCGAGCTCGATGGCCAGCTGCCGTGACGGGCAGATCGCGGACCCGCTGTAGCACTCCTTCGCAAGTGCATTCCACTTGTCTTCGCCGGCGGGCCCGCTCTTCAGATCGACGGTGACACCCCAGCCGCCGCCGATGATGCGGGCTTGCGCTGAGTCACGCACGAAGACCTCGCCGGTGATGATCTCGGCATTGGGGCTGGCGTCGCCGGTTGCGTTCGCCGGGCCGACCTGGCACCGGCCCCCATCGCGAGTGGGCAGGATCTGCGTTGCCCTCGGGTCGGAGAACGGAAGGGCCGTGGCTGAAGGGGCGCCATTGGCCACGGTCGTGCTGGAACCATCGGATGCCGATATCGGCGTGATCGCGATGGTGGAGCCGGTCGTGGCGGTGCTGGCACCGGTAACCACGGCGCTGAGGGTGGAGGGTGGAGCTGTTGGAGGCGTGGTGTCCACCCGGCGCGATGGGCCGGGCTTGCCGGTGGTTGCTGACGACGTCGTCACCGGCGACACGGCTGGACCGGAGCCCGGCGTGCTGCTCGGAACCGTCGTTGCACCCGCCACGGTTGTGCCAGTACTCGGCACCGTGGAGGTCGGCGTGGTGCTGGGCGCCGACTGACACGCGATCACCGGGCGCAGGTATACCTTGCCGGTCACGTTGACCAAGTCGAGCGCCTGCTGTTGATCGTTGACCCCAGGCAGGTTCACGACGATGGCATTGTCCTGCCGAAGGATTTCTGGCTCGCCGACGCCGAAGCTGTCGACGCGCTCACGAATGCGCTCGACCGCCAGGTCGAGGCTGGCTTGGTCGTACTCCTGCCCGGGAACAGGACGCAGCGTCACCGAGATACCACCGCGAAGGTCGAGTCCGAGGGCGGGCTTGAATCCCGCGGCCACGTTCAGGGTCAGCAGACCAGCGGCCAAGACGATGATCCCGGCCAGCGAATAGACGAGTTTGCGATGCATTACTTCTCGGACTTGTCGTCGTCAGTATCTGCGTGGTTGCCCCGACCGCTCGAGCGGGACGTGGAGGTGTCGGAATCGGACGTTGCACTGGTGTCGACCTTGCGCTGGATCGCGGCGCGTGCGACACGAATCTGGATGTTGTCGTCGATCTCGAGCCAGACGACGTCGCCATCGAATCCTGTGATGAACCCGTACATACCCGACGTGGTGATGATCTCGTCGCCCTCGCCGAGGCTCGACTGCATCGATGACTGCTGCTTCATGCGCTTGCGCTGCGGACGGATCAGCAGGAAGTACATACCGACCATCATCAACGGAAGAATGAGCAGGCTGACCGCGCTGCCGCCGGAAGAGTTGGCGGCTACGAGAATGACGGGAGTGGGCATCACAACATCCAAATTGATATATGCACCGACAGGGGGTCGGGCCAGCGGGAAAGCTTAGTCATTTCGGCGACCGATTCCCCGCCACAGGGATGAACACGAGATGTGCGTACGGCGGACTTGGCGGAGTCAGCCCCATACGTCGACAATGTCGCGTCGCAGGGACTCGAATGTGCCAGCCACAATGGCCGTACGGATCCGGTCCATCAACTGCAGTGTCCACGCGAGATTGTGCAGGCTCACGAGCCGGGGGCCGGTGGGCTCGCCGACCTGGAACAGATGGCGGATGTAGCCGATCGAATGTCGGGTGCAGACCTCGCACGAGCACGTGGCATCGATGGGTTCCTGCGACAGCGCATGGCGTGCGTTCTTGACGTGCAACTTGCCCTGCGACGTGAGCGCAGTTCCATGTCGACCGATGCGCGTCTGCATGACGCAGTCGAATTGGTCCACTCCCAAGGCCACGGCCTCGACGAGTGACGCCGGGTCGCCGACACCCATCAGGTAGCGCGGCCGATCAACGGGAAGGTGCTCAATGGCCGCCGCGAGCGCTGGGAGCATCTCCGCCCGGGTTTCGCCGACGCTCAGACCGCCGATGCCGTAGCCATCGAACCCCATCTCCACGGTGCGTCTCGCCGACTCGGACCGAAGCACGGGATCGAGACCGCCCTGCACGATGCCGAACAGCGCCTGATCGCTTCGCCGGTGTGCGGCGCGAGCGCGCGCGGCCCACGCACTGGTGCGGTCGAGAGCAAGACGGATGACGTCCGGTGGCGATGGCAGCGGCGCACAGACATCGAGCACCATTTGGATGTCGGCACCGAGGAGTTCCTGCGTCGCGACGGCTGTCTCGGGAGTGACGCGATGCATCGATCCGTCATAGGTGCTCCGAAAGGTGGCTCCGTCGTCATCGACCTTGGGCTCGAGCGAAAAGATCTGAAATCCACCAGAGTCGGTGAGGGTGAGCCCGCGCCAAGCTGTGAATGCACCGAGACCACCGAGAGCGGCTACCGTTTGCGCACCCGGGCGCAGCATGAGGTGATACGTATTGCCCAGCACGATCTCTGCACCGAGGCGTTCGTAGTCGGCGGCGGAAAGATACTTGATGGCGCCTCTGGTGCCGACCGGCATGAAGCACGGGGTTCGGTACTGTCCTGTGGCTGCGTGGCCGACACCTGCGCGCGCCATGCCGTCATTGGCGATCAACTCAAATCGAACGGGGTGCATTCACAGACTCCTGTCGAGCAGCATGGCGTCACCGAAGGACAGAAACCGATAGTCGCGCTCCAGCGCTGCTTCGTATAATCGTCGCCAACGGGGCCCGACGAACGCATCGATCATCAGCAGCAGTGTTGTCCGAGGCAAGTGAAAGTTGGTCATCAGTAGATCCACCACCTTCCACTCGTAGCCCTGATGAATGAAGAGCCGGGTTCGCCCTTCGAGTTCGCCGAAGGTCGCCGCCGACTCGAGCGCACGCGTCGCTGTGGTGCCCACCGCAACCACGCGCTCGGCGCTCCGACAACGATCGAGCACTTCATGGGTGACGCGGTAGCGCTCGCTGTGGATGATGTGATCACGTGGATCTGCAGCACTCATCGGCTGGAAGGTGTCGAGACCGACGACCAGCTCGACGCGAGCAACCCCGATACCCGCCGCCTGCAGCGACTCAAGCAGCTCGGGAGTGAAGTGCAGACCGGCGGTCGGCGCGGCTGCGGAGCCGGGCGCGCTGGCATAGACCGTTTGGTACCGATCGGACTGCGCCAGTGGCGTGTTGATATACGGGGGCAGTGGCATGTCGCCGTGCCCGGCCAGCAGTTCGAGGGGATCGCCGTCACCCAGAAGCGTCACCGAGAAGGTGTCTCCCGAGCTCGTCCGAGCTCCGATCTCGATGAGTGCCTCGCCGGCCTTCGTCAGCAGTTGCTCGCCGACGCGAAGCTTCTTGCCCGGTCGCACGAGGGCCTCCCACACTCGATGGACGCCGTCGCCCGCGTGACCGGATTGCGGTTCCAGCAGGAGGACCTCGGCCGCTCCCCCGCTGTGTCGGTGCAGTCGAAGCCGCGCGGGGATCACCTTTGAGTCATTCACCACGAGCAGGTCTCCGGCCCGCAGGTACTCGCCGAGATTGCGAACATGGCGGTGCAGCGGTGCGTCTGGCCCCTGGTCCATCAGGAGCCGAGCTGCATCGCGTGGCTCCGTCGGGGTCTGCGCAATGCGCTCCGCCGGGAGGTCGTAGTCGAAGTCACCAAGGCGCATGTCCGTCAAGGCTACGGGGCGTCCGCCCGTGTGGAACCGACGGTGCATCCGTGTGCCACGATGATCACATGAGCGCTTCATCGACACCCCGTACCGACTCTGTCTCCTGCGGTGACGCCGGCAGCATGGACCTCCATGTCTGGACGCCCGCCGTCGGCGGCTCGGTCGCTGTTCTGCTGATCCAGGAGATCTTCGGAGTCGGCCCCTACATTCGTTCCGTCGCCGAGCGCTTGGCCGCAGCCGGATACATCGTCGGCGCGCCCGACGTGTTCTGGCGTTTCGCGCCGAATTGGCAATCGGACCACACCGAGGCCGGTCTCGGCGCATCGATGGAGAAGGTGCAACAGCTCGACTTCCCGGCCGCCGTGGGCGACTGCGTGGCAGCCCTCGAGCATCTTGCCACGCTCACCACAGGGGGCCAGGCACCTGCAGTGGTGGGCTACTGCCTCGGCGGCACGTTGGCGTGGGCCGTTACCGCATCGGCACAACCGAGCTGCTGTGTGAGCTATTACGGCTCAGGGGTGCCCTCGATGCTGGGCATGATCGATCAGGTGTCGTGTCCCACGCTGTTCCACTTCGGCAACGCAGATGCGTTCATCCCCAACGAGGGTGTCGACGCGATCAGTGCAGCCATCGCCGGACGCGAGGGCTTCGTCCTCAACGTCGAAAACGCGGGGCACGCCTTCGACAATCACGAGTCCGAGATGTTCTACAACGAGAACGCCGCTCAGGCTGCGTGGACCAAGACGATGGCCTTCCTCGGGTTGTATCTGCCCGCCGGTTGAACGCCGTTTGTGTTCACATCGCCGGGGCCGTGAGGGTGTCGTCAACCGAACAGGTTGGGTGCGCCCCCGCTGCCAATAGGAGGTGACTCGAGACCGAGATGCACCCACGCCGACGGCATCGCAATGCGACCGCGTGGCGTTCGCGCCAGCAAGCCCTGTTGGATGAGGAAGGGCTCATACACATCTTCGACGGTCTCGGTTTGTTCGCCCACACTGATGGCAACGGTCGACAATCCAACTGGGCCACCCCGGAATTGCACACAGATCGCGGTGAGAATCGCGCGGTCCACCTTGTCGAGGCCTCGCTGATCGACGCCGAACACAGCAAGGCCTGCCCGCGCCGTGTCGGTGTTGATGGTGCCGTCACCACGGACCTCGGCGTAGTCGCGTACGCGGCGCAGGAGTCGGTTGGCGATTCGCGGAGTGCCACGACTGCGTCGGGCAATCTCCCAGGCTCCTTCGTCGCTGACCATGACATCGAGAATTCCTGCTGCCCGGCGCACGATCGCCTCGAGTTCGTCGACCTCGTAAAAATCGAGTCGGGCGACGAGGCCGAATCGATCGCGCAGCGGTCCGGTGATCATGCCCGTGCGTGTCGTCGCGCCCACCAACGTAAACGGTGGAAGCGGCAGGCGAATCGAGGATGCAGCTGGCCCCTTACCCACCACGATGTCGAGCTGGAAGTCCTCCATGGCTGGATACAGGATCTCCTCGACGGCACGCGAAAGACGATGAATCTCATCGATGAACAACACGTCACCCTCGCCGAGCTTGGTCAGGATGGCTGCAAGGTCGCCGGCACGTTCGAGCGTGGGACCGGACGTGATGTGCAGGTGTACGCCCATCTCGGCCGCGACGATGCCTGCCATGGTGGTCTTGCCCAGACCGGGCGGGCCGGCGAGGAGCAGGTGATCGATCGGTTGATTGCGACGGCGGGCCGCCTCGATAACAATGGTGAGGTGCTCTTTGAGCTCGCGTTGGCCGACGAAGTCGGCGAGTCGCCGCGGCCGAAGACCAATCTCGTCGGTTTCCTCAATCTCGTTGTTCACGCCAGGGTCGAGAAACTCCTCACGCACGGCGAGCGCCCAACAACTGCAGCGCCTCGCGCAGGAGCGAGGACGCATCGCTGCCCGACGGAAGTTCGCGTAGGGCATCGCGTACCTCTTCGGGCGCGTACCCCAGTCCGTACAACGCCTCGCGCACGTCGCCGAGTACAGCATTGCCACCTGCAGCGACGCTGGCGGCAACCGGATCGAGCGTCGCCAGATTGAGCCGATTCTTCAATTCGATGAGCAACCGCTCCGCGGTTTTCTTGCCGACGCCGGGAACGAGGCACAGCGAGGCGTTGTCGGCGCTGGTGACGATGTCAACAAGGGCGGCTGGGCTGTGGGTGCCGAGGATGGCCATGGCGAGGGCTGGCCCGACACCATGGGTGGCAATCAATATTTGAAAGGTTGCCCGATCGTCGCGCCGAAGGAATCCGAACAGAGTCTGGGTGTCCTCACGGATGTGATGGTGCACGTACAGGAACACGTTGGCGCCCGGTTCCAGTTCGGCGAGCGTTCGCGGTGTCACGGTGATCAGGTAGCCGACGCCACCGACTTCGAGGAGCACCGCGGTGTCGACACCTCGTTCGAGCACGACGCCGCGCAACGAACCGATCATCGCGCTCCTCCAACGACCTGACGAACCCGCGAACGCAACGGAGCCATCGCCAGATGGCACAGCGCGAGCGCCGCAGCATCGGCCGCATCGGCGGGTTTGGGTATGGAACTCAGGCCAAGGCGCGCCTGCACCATCTTTTGTACCTGAGCCTTGTCGGCAGCGCCCCAGCCCGCAACGGCGCCCTTGACCTGATTCGGCGTGTACTGCACGACTTCGCAGCCGCACGCCCACGCTTCGGCCAATGCCAATCCGCTGGCCTGACCGACGCTCATTGCGGTGCGAACGTTGTTCTGGAAGAACACTTGCTCGACGGCCACCACGTGCGGGCGGAACTCGAGCATCAGCGCGCTGAACTCGGCGCGCAGCTCGGCGAGGCGTTTGGGGAGTGGGTCAGTGGGTGGTGTCTTGATCACCCCGAGACTGAGCGCAACGGCCGCACCTGGCCCACTGGCCTGCACCGCTGCATAGCCGCAGCGCGTGAGGCCGGGGTCGATGCCCAAGACAACGAGGGGCTCGTCAGGCGAGCGCATCACGAACACAGGTTCGTATCGTAACCCCTACGGTGGCTGATCACGCGGATGGAGGACCAGCTAAAAAACAGCCAGAAGATCAGCCAAGGGATCAGGCGGTCTGAGCGTTACGCACGGCATCGACAAGTTCGCTCACCGGACGGTACGTGAGCCCGGCGATTGCGCGATGCGCATAGCGGATGATGCCCTGCGCATCGACCACGAACACGCTGCGACGGGGGAAGCCGAGTGGCCCGAGCGTGCCGTACAGGCCAGCGATGGCCTTGTCGGTGTCGGCCAGCAGCGGGAACTTGAAGCCGTGCTTGCCGCTGAACTTGTCATGGCTGGCCACGTCTTGGGCCGAAATGGCCAACACCTGCGCCCCGACCTCGTCGAACTGAGCCAGATCATTGCTGTACGTGTTGAGCTGCTTGGTGCATACAGGCGTGTCATCGCCCGGGTAAAATACGAGCACCACGGCGTGGCCCCGATACGACGCCAATGAGTAGCTCGTGCCGCCTGTGCCGATGAGTGTGAAATCAGGCGCCTTGTCACCGATACCGATGCTCATGTGCTGGCCTCCTCCATCAACTCATCAGAAATATCGAAGTTGCTGAAGACGTCCTGCACATCGTCGTTGTCCTCGAAGGCATCCAGCATGCGCAGGATCTTACGCGCATCCGCAGCGTCGGTCACCTCGATGATCACCGACGACACCATTGTGCTCTCGGCTGATCTCACGCTCAGGCCGGCCGTCTCGAGCGCCGACTGGAGGTCGTAGACATGATTGGGCGTGCACGTGACGCGCCAATCACCTTCGCCGTCTGCCGTCACGTCGTCGGCACCTGCGTCGAGCGCCGCCATCATCACGTCGTCCTCGCCGGACGCACCATCGACGATGATGACGCCCCTGCGGCTGAACTGCCAGCCCACCGCACCTGGCTCGGCCAGACTGCCACCGAGCTTGGAGAAGATGTTGCGGACGTCGGAGCCGGTGCGGTTGCGGTTGTCGGTGAGGGTGTCGACCAAGATGGCGACGCCACCCGGCGCGTAGCCCTCGTACATGATGGCCTCGTAGGTGCCGCCATCATCGGCCCCGGTACCGCGCTTGATCGCTCGTTCGATCGCGTCGTTGGTCATCTGGCCGGCCTTGGCCTTTTGAATCGCAGTACGCAGGGACGAGTTGCTCGATGCGTCGCCGCCGCCTTCGCGCGCGGCGACCTCGAGTTGGCGTGCGATCTTGTTGAACAACTTGCCACGTGCTTTGTCCTTGGCACCTTTTTGGTGCTTGATCGTGGCCCATTTTGAATGACCGGACATAACTAGACCTCCTGGAGGAACAGCGAATGAAGACGAGGATCGGGGGTGAGTTCGGGGTGGAACGAAGCGACGAACACCCTGCCATGTCGCGCCACCACCGGCACGCCATCGTGCGACGCAAGGACGGTGACGTCGGGACCGACGCGCTCGACCTTGGGGGCACGGATGAACACCGCATGGAATGGTGCTGCGAGCGAATCGACATCGATGTCAGCCTCGAAACTGTCGACTTGGCGGCCGTAGCCGTTGCGCCGCACGGTGATGTCGATGGCGTTGTAGCTGCGCTGATCGGGACGCCCGTCGAGTACCTCGCGAGCGAGCAGGATCATTCCCGCGCACGTGCCGAAGACTGCCAGCCCATCGCTGATGCGCTCACCCAATGGATCGAACAGCCCCGAGGTGGCAAGAAGCCGGGACATCGTTGTGCTCTCACCCCCCGGCATCACCAGTGCGTCAATTCCTTGCAAATCAGCGGCAACCCGTACCTGACGAGTGGTGGCGCCGCACTCAGCGAGCGCAGACTGGTGGGCTGAGAAGGCGCCCTGCAGCGCAAGCACGCCGACCAGCACCTGGGGGCTCCGAACGAGATGTGTCCACGGGAGATCTTGCGTTTCGACCGGGTAGCCGACTACCAGCCGCGATCGGCGTAGCGCTGGTTGATCTCGTCCATCCCGATGCCGGTCATCGGGGCGCCGAGGCTCCGGCTGACCTTGGCGAGAATATGCGCATCGTTGAAGTGTGTGGTGGCCTCGACGATTGCCTTGGCCCGCGGCATGGGATCGTCGCTCTTGAAGATGCCCGAGCCGACGAACACAGCTTCCGCGCCGAGCTGCATGGCGAGCGCAGCATCCGCAGGTGTGGCGATACCTCCCGCACAGAACATGGGTACTGGCAGCCATCCGGTTTCGGCAACCTCTTGCACGAGTGGTAGCGGTGCCTGCAGGCGCTTGGCCCACTCGAAGAGTTCGGCGGAATCGGCTTGAGTGATCTTGCGCATGTCCCCGATGATGGAACGAAGATGTCGCACGGCCTCAACGATGTTGCCCGTTCCGGCTTCGCCCTTCGAGCGGATCATGCACGCCCCTTCGGAGATACGCCGCAGCGCTTCACCGAGGTTGGTGGCGCCGCACACGAACGGGACCGTGAACTTGTACTTGTCGATGTGATGCGTTTCGTCGGCGGGAGTGAGCACTTCGCTCTCGTCGATGAAGTCGACCCCTAGTGCCTCGAGGATCTGCGCTTCGACGAAGTGGCCGATACGAACTTTGGCCATCACGGGAATGGACACAGATGCCTTGATTGCGTCGATCATGTCGGGATCGCTCATGCGCGCAACACCGCCATCACGACGGATGTCGGCAGGCACGCGCTCGAGCGCCATCACGGCACATGCTCCGGAATCCTCGGCGATCTTGGCCTGCTCGGAGTTGACCACGTCCATGATCACCCCGCCTTTCAACATCTCGGCCAGGCCCCGCTTGACGGGATAGGTGCCGGTTGCACGCGTGGTGGAAGGTTCGACGGAACTCATCACAACAGCGTACCCATTCGGGCCTCAATCACGACGACCGGAATCAACTGCGTGCCGCGTGTCTCACTGTGTCTCTGAGTGAGGGAAGGTCGTTGGGTGAGGGAAAGGTCGATGGGTTACGGAAAGGCCACCGAGTTGGGATCGGTGCCAGCCGGAACCGGTGCCGCTGATCCGACCCGACCGAGTTCGACGAACGTGCGCCCGGGCGTCAGCGCGATGACATTGCCGGATGCGTCCTTCAGCGAGAACGGCTGGAGGCGATCGATGCGTGTCCACGTGCCCTGTTGGTACTTGCCTGCCGAGAACACCAGCGCCTCGCCGGTGCCGAGCGTTTGTGCCTCGGGGCTATGTGCATCGGCGGGGCTCGGCTTGTATTCGACGTACAGCACCACGACGTTGTTCGTCGAAACCTGCGAGTTTCCGATGGCGTCGAGGTGCGCCTTGCCATCGCTGAGCCGCAGGAACATGCCACTCGTCGGATCCCACAACCACCGCACCTTCACGCCGTCCATGGACACGTTCACCGCCGCAATATCGTCGCCGACTGCGGGCGTTGCCTCGGTCCGGTAGCTGAACTGCGGTTGTGGAGGTCCTGCGTCAGCCGGCGCAAGGGCGAACAACGTATCGGTGGTCGAGTACACGTTGTGTGGTCCAAGACGATCGTTGGCGCGGTAAAACCCCTTCTGCTGCAGCGCGCTCAGCTGGCGCAGATCGCTGGCTTCGATGGCATCGGTCACCCTGCGGTTGCCTCCGCTCCATGCGAACAAAGGCCGGTTGAACGAGCCCAACAGGGCAATGTCCTGTGTGCGCCCCGATCGGATGGGACCAACGGGGTTCGAGTCCTGGCTCTGGAACACCGCGGCAAATCGGGTGAGCTGCTCCACGTTCTCCTCGAAGACGATGTCGGCTTGGTTGAGTCCGCTCTGTGGCCGGGCAAGCGGATGATTGTCGATCTTGACCACCAGCGCCACTCGATCGGCGGTAGCCGGATCGGCGAGCGGCATGCCCGTGAGCGGCGAGGTGGGACCCGCTGCCACGCTCGTTGTCGGTGCCTCCGTTTTCGGTACCGACGTCGACGTGGTCGTCGGCGCGTCTGTGGCCGGCGGAGCGGACGTACTCGGCGTCTTGTTCGACGAACTGCATGCGCCAAGCGACAGGCAAACGAGCGCGACACCGGCAAACGTGCGACGAGCGCGAGCCAGGTTGAACGTCACAGTTCCCTCAGCAGCTCGATGCGCTCCTCGAGCGGAGGATGCGTGTCGAACATCCGGTGCAGGCGGCTCATCTTGCCCTCGTCGGCCACGCCCGACATGGGCTGCTCGATCCACATGTGCGCCGTTGCGGTCGTAGCCGAATGCGTGACCGTGCAGTCGTCGCGCAGCTTCTCGAGCGCCGAGATGAGTCCGGGTGGGTAGCGCGTCATCTGGCATGCGGAGACATCGGCCAATGTCTCGCGCTTGCGACTCACTGCAGCCTGCATCGCCCGAGCAATCAGGGGCGAGAAGATAAGAAACACGAAGCCGACGATCGCCAGTGGATTGCCGGTGTCGTTCTGATCGCCTGAGCGACGCACGCGCCCACCGTTCCACCACATCATCCGGATTGTCATGTCCGACAACAGCGCAATCGACCCGACCAGGGTGACGGCGAGCGTGGACACCAAGATGTCGTAGTTGCGTACATGCGACAACTCATGCGCCAGCACGCCCTCGAGTTCGACGCGGTTCATCTTCTCGAGCAGGCCTGTGGTGACGGCAATGGCAGCATGTTTGGGGTTGCGCCCGGTGGCAAATGCGTTCGGAGCCGGATCGTTGACGATGTATACAGCCGGTTTGGGAATACCGCTCGCGATGCACAGCCCTTCGACCAGATTGTGCAGTCGACGGTACTCGTCGGGATCTGCAGGCACCGCCCGGCTGATGCTCAAGGCAATCGCATCTGCCTTCCAGTACGACACGGCAGCCATTGCGCCCGAGAACAGCAGCGCAGCGATGGTGCCCTGGACGCCGTAGCCAATGAGCACACCAACTGCAGCACCGACGGCCACGAGCAACAGGACGAAGCACGCGATCATCGCGACACTCTTGCGTTTGTTAGACCGAATCAATTCGAACATGGTGATCGCAGGCTAGAGGCCGAGCGCCCAGATTGGTCGACAGCTCAGAACTGCACCTTGGGGACCTCGTGCGCAGCGCTGTCGGCCTGGAAGAACTCGCGCTTTTCGAACTTGAACATGCCGGCAAACACGACGGTGGGGAAGGTCTGCAGCCTGTTGTTGTAGCCGAGCACGGTGTCGTTGTAGAACTGCCGTGCGTAGGCGACGCGGCCTTCGGTAGCGGTGAGTTCTTCCTGCAGCGCCAAGAAGTTCTGGTTGGCCTTCAGGTCCGGGTAGGCCTCGCTGAGCGCGAACACCTGACGGAGCGCACCAGTGAGGGCGGTGTCGGCGGCGGCCTGCGCGCCCGGGTTCGGCGCAGCGGTCATGGCCGCGTTGCGTGCCGTGATGACGGCATCGAGCGTGGTCTTTTCGTGCGCCGCATAGCCCTTCACGGTCTCGATGAGGTTGGGGATCAGATCGATTCGACGCTTGAGTTGTACGTCGATCTGCGACCAGGCGTTGTCGACCTGATTACGCCTCCGGACCAAACCGTTGTAGGAAACGATGACAATGATGACGATCAGGGCAACGATGCCGAGAATGATCAGTAGAGGAACCATGGTTCTCCTTCGAAGTGATGCTTATTGGCGGCAAACGGCGCCGCTTGTGCTCATTGCAGCATACGTTGCACAGTGCGTCTCAGGCGTGGCACCCGGCTCACTACCGGTACCTCCAGTGCTGCATGATCCGCAGCGAGTCGCTCGTAGATGGCGGCGTACAGCTCGGCGAGTCTGGCCATACTGAAATCGTTTGCGCGAAGCCGACCGGCTGTGCGCATGCGCGCGGCGAGCTCGGCGTCGTCGAGCACACGCCGCAACGATGCACTCAGCGCGATGACATCGCCCGGCTCGCACAGCAGCGCATCGACCTCGTGAGTAGCCACATTGCGGTAGCCATCGAGCGAGCTCGCCACCACTGCGGTGCCGGCAGCCATCGCTTCGATGAGCACCACGCCGAAGGACTCGCCACGCAGTGACGGTGCGCAGAACACCGAGGCACCCTTGAGGTAGGCCATCTTGTCCTCGTCGCTGATGCGACCCAGCCACTCGATGCGCTGGTCAGCCGCATATTCCTGTCGTAACCGTTTGGTGTCGGGACCACTGCTCGCAATGAGCAGTCGCACTGTCTCGGGCATGTCGGCGAATGCGGCGAGCAGAACGTCGAGACCCTTGCGTTCCTCGTGCCGACCGCAAAAGAAGATTGTCTGACCGTCGAGCTTGTGTGGTGTCGCGTCGCGGAAACGATCGAGCTCGACTCCGTTGAAGAGAATTTCGTACTCGCCGCCCATGTAGCCCTGAATGAGCGCAAGGGCATCCTTCGAGACCACGACACGATGGGCGATGTTGTCAGCGAGTCGGCTCAGCGGCGTGGTGAGCAAGCGATAGGACGACGACTCACCCGCCGCGTGGAACGTGCCGACAATGGGAGCCGGGTGCAGGAATAGCGTGGTCTCGGATGCTCCGGGTGCGAGGGGCTCGTGCACATGGAGCACATCGAACTGCTCGTCATTGAGGAGCTGGATGATGCGGAACTGCGCGCTCGGGTCAGGAGCAATGGGCACCACCGAACCATTCGAGGCTGTGGGCAGGCTGTTTCCGAGGGGGCTCACGAAGCTCGCCGGAGGCGGCCCGTCGCAGGGCCCGAGCACGCGAGTCTCGTAACCCATGGTGCGCAACGCACGTGCCAGCCCCATGACCTGAGCCTGCACACCGCCGGGAATACTCAAGCTGTACGGACAGACAATACCGATGCGCAGCGCGGACCCTCGGCGCGCTGGTGGCCGATCGATGTCCTGCTGCACTCGCGAGACCCTACCTGAGCACGCTCACGAGCCCTTTCACCAAACGGTCCCCGCCTGGTCCCTCGGCTACCGTCTCGGACATGACACACATGCCCGCCCTGTCCGTGATTGGTTCGGCGAACAAGCGCCTCACGATCCTCGAACTTGCTGCCGAAGCGGAAACGCGCGGCTTTGCCGGGCTTGCCTGTCCGGGCGTGGGCGGCAATCTCGCGATGTGTGCCTCACTGGCACACGTCACCAACAGCATTTCGTTCTGGTCGTCGATTCAGCCCATCTATCTGGCCCACCCGATGGAGATCGCAGCGAACGCAGCCCATATCGCCGAAGTCAGTGGTGGACGTTTCAGCCTTGGTCTCGGTGTGAGCCATACCCCGATGCTCGACCGTATGGGTCTCGTCACGGGCAGGCCACTGTCGGACATGCGCGAGTACGTTGCGGCTTTGCGCAAGTCCGAACGCGGCGCTGGGGCACTCCCACCGATCCTGCTCGCGGCACTCCGCAACCGCATGCTCGATCTTGCGATCGAGATCGGCGATGGCGCGCTATGGGCGAATGCATCGCTCTCCCACACGCCGGCGCAGGTGGAGCGCATTCCCGCCGAACGCAGAGCATCGTTCGCTCTCGCCAACATGGTGCCGACAGTGATCGACGCCGATCTCGACGCAGCGCGCGCGATCCATCGACGTACGCTTGGCGGCTACATCAACTTGCCGAACTATCGCAACTATTGGCGCGTCGCAGGCTACGACGACGAGATGAACGCGATCGAGACTGCCCTTGCCTCGGGAAACCGGGATAGCGCATCGGCCGCGATGAGCAATCGCTGGATCGACGACTGCACCATCAGCGGTGACCCGACGCACGTACGTGATCGACTTGCGGAGTGGTCCGCCACGGGGGTCACGCCGATCGCAGTGATGAGCAGCACTTCGGGCGGGCAGGCCACGGCGATTCGTGAACTCTTCGACCTCTACGCCTGACCGGACGGGCCAGTCTCACGAGTTATTCTCACGGGGTCCGCTGATGGGCAGGATCAGCTCGGCGCCTTTGTTGCGCACGTTGTTGACCTGTGTCGACACCGGATGCATCACGAGAATGTCGTCAGCTTCGGGCACCAACAACGCGCTCAGCGTCGCGATGTCTTCTTCGGCTGGATCGAGCCATTCGGACCATGCCTGAGCGGGCAAGATCACCGGCATCCGGTCGTGCACCGGCGCCATGGCCGCGTTGGCGGCGGTCGTGATAATTGTGCAACTGTGCAACCAGGGACCATCGGGCGGTCCCGTCTTTTCGCGCCACGTGGTCCACAGGCCGGCGATCGCGAGCGGCGCACCGTCGGCGCGATGGATGAACATCGGCTGTTTCACCGGCTTGCCCTTCGGCCCGAGCGGAGCGCTCGCGCCCGCCGCCTGCCATTCGTAAAAGCCGTCCATCGGGATGATGCAACGCCGTTTGCGTAAGAGGCCCTTGAACGTGGCTTTCTCCGACAACGTCTCGGAACGCGCGTTGATCATCGATGAACCGACCTTGATGTCCTTGGCCCAGACGGGAACGAGACCCCAATGGAAGGCGCGAAGCGCTGTGGCATGCTGGGCACCAGCAGCCGCTTCAGCCGCCGTACCGGCAGCCGCATCAGCAACGATCGCGTAAATGTCGTTGGTCGGGGCAACGTTGTAGCTCGGGGCCAGTGGGTCACCCTCGAACGACGCGCCGAAAAACGACGCGATCTGCTCGGGTGTATTCGTGGAAACAAATCGTCCGCACACGCTTCGTACAGTATCGGCCCACGACCGTCGACTAGGTTTCTGACGGTGCGTCAGATTTGGGGCGCAGAGACCACAACGAAGGGACGCGTCATGACCGAACTGGGTTTCAAGCCGTTCGATGCTGACAACCACTACTACGAATCCATGGATGCCTTCACTCGCCACATCGAGCCATCGATGGCCAAGCGATGCATGCAATGGGTCGAGCTCGATGGCCGGCAGCGCTTGCTCGTGGGCGGCAAGTTGAACCGCTTCATCCCGAACCCAACGTTCGATCCTGTTTCGAAGCCGGGCGCGCTCGACCTCTACTTTCGCGGCAAGGTTTCAGGCTCGGACCTCAAGTCGATGTTCGGCGAACTCGATCCCATACCTGCGGAGTACCGCGATCGCGACGCCCGGCTCGCGCTCATGCAACAGCAGGGCCTCGACGCAGCATTCTTTTTCCCCACGCTGGGCGTGGGTATGGAGGAATCACTCAAACACGACATCCCGGCCTTGACTGCGGCGTTTCGCGCCTTTAACCGCTGGATCGACGATGATTGGGGATTTGCCTACAGGAACGCGATCTTCGGCGCCCCCTACATCACCCTCGCTGATCCGCAATGGGCGCTCGACGAACTCGACTGGGCCATCGGTCGGGGTGTGCGCGTCATTGTGATGCGCACGGCCCCTGCGCTGGCTCCCGGCGGTCAGACGCGCTCGCCTGGCGATGCGGCCTTCGATCCGTTCTGGGCGCGTGCGGCCGAGGCCGGTGTGGTCGTCGCGTTCCATTCTGGTGATGCGGGATACGGCAAGTACATCGACGACTGGGAGCCAGGTGGCGATTTCGAGGCGTTCAAGTTTTCGGCGCTCCGCACGATTACGGGCGACCGAGCGCCGTTCGACATGTTCGCCGCGCTCGTCTGTCACGGCGTGTTCACGCGTCACCCCGCACTGCGCTGCGCGAGCATTGAGTCCGGAAGCGAATGGGTGCAGCCGCTCCTTAAGAAGTTCAAGAAGGCGTACGCGCAGAACCCATTCGCGTTTGGATTTGATCCCATCAAGCAGTTCCGTGATCACGTCTGGGTTGCTCCGTTCTACGAGGATGACATCCGCGGCCTCGCCGACGCGATTGGCCCTGATCGGGTGCTGTTCGGAAGTGACTACCCCCACGCCGAAGGACTTGCCGTGCCCACGGCGTTCGTGAACGACCTGCACGGCTTCAGCGATACCGAGGTGCGCGTCATTATGCGCGACAACGCCTACGAACTGATTGGCGCCTGATCGTGGTCATGCCGGCAACTGGCCCAGGCGGCCTTGGCATCATCGAAACAATGATGGGGTTCCCCGACGCCGACCCGCGTCGGCTCTACGAGTTCTTCCGCCCGAACATCAAAGACGTTGCGAGCAAAGAGACGATGTTTCCCGTTGAGTACCTGTTCAAGGGCAATGTGCCCGGAGCAATGCCCGACACGCTCGATCCCATCGAGGTCGCGATCAACACGATGGATCACTTCGGTATCGAGCGGTCACTCATCGGAATCGAGGGCGATGTGGGACGTGACGCCATGCAGCGACATCCCGATCGCTTCATCCCCTCGGTCTCGGCCGACGGTAACAACGGCGTCGACGAGGTTCGCAAGATTCGGCGTGCGCACACCGAATTCGGTCTGCGCGCTGTCGGTACCTTTCCCGCCGGTTGCCATCCGCAGATCCCCATCGACCACGCCCGTTGGTACCCCATCTACTCCGTGTGCGCCGAGTTGGGCATACCCGTATTCATCTGCGCGGGTATTCCCGGACCGCGACTACCCAGTATGTGTCAGCACGTCGAACTGCTCGACATCGTGTGTTACGACTTCCCCGAGCTCACCATCGTCACCCGCCACGGCTGCGAGCCATGGACCGAGCTCGCCGTGAAGCTGATGCTCAAGTGGCCGAACCTGCACTACAGCACCAGCGCGTTCGCCCCGCAGCACTACAACCAGCGCATCATCGATTACGCGAATACGCGCGGCAGCGACAAGATCATCTACGCCGGATACTGGCCGATGGGACTCACCTACGAGCGCATCATGGGCGATATGCCGAGCGTGCCGTTCAAGGATCACGTGTGGCCGAAATTCCTCCGTGAGAATGCGCTACGGGTGCTTGGCCTCAGTTGAACATCGGCGTTTCATCGATACCGCACACTCGCTACTGCACGCCCCACGAGTTGACTGCGTAGGCACCGTTCTGGTTCACCTGAACAATGGCCGTGGAGACGATGTTCGGGGGCGCTCCGGTGGTCGTGCTCACGATCTTGAAGAGCTTCTGAATCACAGGGTTCAACAAGCCGACCACGAACGTTGAGGGTTGTATCGCCGACACCGTGTACGACGACGCCAACACGCCGCCGGAAAGTTGGATGTTCTTGAACGCTCCGGCCGCCACCGTCGAGACGTTGACATTCACCAGACCGTGGGGCACATACACGTACCCGGGAATGCTGACCTTCACCGTCGCGGTGTTGCTGAGGTTGATATCGACGATGGGCAACGGGTCGGTCGGAACCACAGCTAGCGCCACCGGTGCAACCGGCACCAAAATAGAAGGCAGGTATTGCTGCGCAGTCGCCAGCGTGATCGTTGCACCACCCACACTCGACTGCGGCACCGAGAGGTAGCCGGGCAGGCTCAGATCGATTGTCGCAGCACCCGAGGTCACGCCATTGACCGATTCGATCGAAACCCCGACGGAAGGCAGCGAACTCAGGTCGGTGGAGGCCACATATCGCTGATTGAAGATCAGGTTGATTGCAGTGCCGTTCGTGACGTTGTCAACCACCAGTCGCCCGGCGGCGCCGAGGACAAAGGTCGCACCGAGTCCGGTGACATTGTGGGTGTCTGGCGCGTTGGTTGCATAGAACGCAGCCTCCTGATCTGACGTGCACCCCTGTGTTGCGCCGTCGCCCACCACGATGTTGGCATTTTCGCTCACGCGAACTGTCGACTCGAAGTAGTAGATGCCCGAGGTGAAGAACACCGGCGTTGATCCCGAGATCGTCACAGGATCCTTGTAGGTCCCGGGAAAGTACACCGAGCACGTCGGGAAGCCGCTCGGCATCGAGTACGGGGTGGCCGAACGCTGGTTCAGGCCGTGGGCCGGAAGATACGGTGCCCAAATCGTATTGAAAGCCGACGTCAGCGAAGCGGCCACTTGCCAGGCATTCTCGGGCGCGGCTCCCGAGCCGGGATAGGCCTGACCGCTGTAGCCCGTGGGCAGTGTTGCGCCCACCTGGGTGGCTGCGATGGCGTAACGCAAGCTGGTGGGATCCTGCGCCGGCACGTCACTCATCTTGAAGCACTTGTTGGACACGGGTGTGGTGAGCCCCGGTGAAGCGAGATTCACCGAGACCGTGAGCCCCGCGAGGTCGCACGCCTTGTAGAGCGCGATCGGGTCCGCCAGGGCAGTACGAAGTCCGCCTTTTGCCGCCTCGATCGATACTGACTTTGCTTGCAACACCCGCGTTGAGCGCGTGACGGCGATTGCGTAGGTGAGCACGGGCAACACAATCAGCGAGCAGACGAGCACCATCACCAATGAGATGACAAGCGCCGAGCCGCCGTCGCGTCCCTCGGCCGAAACTGAGTTCTTGCTGCGTCGAGTCACGGAGTCACTCGGGTCACTGTCTGCGTGCAGGAGACGGCCTCGTTCGCTGCGACCTGTACCCGGACGCCCGTCCACGTCGTGCCAGCGATGGGAATGGTGGTGAAGCTGCGAACGTTGGGCCCGGCTTTACACGACCAGCTCACTGGCTGGTATGCCGTGAGATCAGAGAGGTTCTGTGGCTGGATGTCGACGGTGAGATACTGACCGCTCGATATCGAGAAGTCGAGCGTGCCGCTGGTGAACTGCGCCGAGGTCGTCACCGCATTTTGACCCATGTTCACGGTTGTTCCCGAGACATCCTTCGTCGAGGTGGTCTGATACGTGAACGGCTCGGCCGCAGCGCTGGCTCCGACCTTTGTCTGCATCGTGATCGTGCCGCCGCATTGCGCCAGCGCAACCGCCTGTAGCGCAGCCGGGAAGGCCGTGTAGTCGGGCAGGATGTACATGTTCGCCTGCGTGGCGTTCGTGTAGACGCCGCCCGACAGGATGCCGGTCACGCCGTAATCATTGCCTGCGATCAGTCGGGTCAAAATCGTGCTGTTGTTCATCGTCACGCTGTTGGTGGTGAAGCTGGCGAAGGGCAGCGAGTAATCCTGGATCACCTGCCAGCCGTCGAGTCCATCGTTCGTAGTGTTGTTTGCGTTGTACAGCGTCTGGGTTGTTGTCTCCCAGCTGAGGAACGGCGACGAGTAGGCCTTGTCGCGCCAACCATCGGTCTCGTCAGGGGTGGTGTTGTTTGCATTGAAGAGTGTCTGGGTGGTGGTCTCCCAGTAGTCGTTGCTACCGGTTGGTACTTCATAGGTGATTCGACGGCCACCAGTGACTGCAGCGTTGTAGTTGGCGGGTGTGGCGTCTGCATCCCAGAAGTCGAAGCTGTTGTTGAGAGCTGCTTCGTACACGGTGCGCTTGCTGCCGTTACTGGCGCTCGTATACCTCGGATCCGTTGGCAGCATCACAGTCCAGACGCTGCCCACCTTGGCCTGGTACTGAAAACTGCGCTGGTAGTGAAAACTGCGCCGGTAGTGAAAACTGCGCTGGTAGTGAAAACTGCGCTCGACGGCCGCGTGGTAGCCCTTCTGGTTTGTGTAGTGCCAGCCCGACACGCTGTTGATCCAGCTCGAGGTGCCCGCGATCTCGGTGCCCACCCCCACACCGATGAACTGCACTGTCGAACGAAAGAGCCGGGCAATTTCATTGGCGCGATAGAAGGCTTCTTGGTTGTAGCCGCTGCCGTTTGCCGACGGATAGCCGACGAGCGCTGCCGGCGGCGACGTGGGACCGGTTGCGTTGGTGGCGTTGAGGCGGCTGTAATTAGGAATACCGTCGGTGAACATCACCACCAGGCCGGGGATAATGCGGCTCTGTGTGGTGCCATCGCTGTTGAAGAACGTGCGATACCAGGCGTCCTCGTAGTTGGTCGAACCGCTCGAGCGCGGCACCGACAGCGAGCTGCGCAGCGTCGCCACGTCGGCGGAGTTCAACATGTCGAAATACCGCGACCACCCCGTGGTTCCGAGCACCGTTGCCTTCGAGTCGAACAGCACCATTTCGAGCTGAACCGGGGTTCCATCGAACTTGTCAATGAAGCTGCTGATCGCATTCTTGACCAATGTCATCGACGCAGAGCCGATGGACCCCGACTCTTCGATGATGAGCGCGATGTGACCGCCACAGCGGGACTGCGTTTGACTGAACGTCGGCGTTCCATTGAGGCTGGCGGCGTCGATGGTCTTGCGGTTAGTACCGCCCGCGCTCAGGTTGATCTGGTTCTGGCCGCCTCCGGCGCCGGTGGCGTTACCTCCACCGTTGATTGTGACAACGAGACGTTGGGCATTCTTGGACGGGTCGGATCGGCCGGAATGGTCGTGCCGGTTGTGCCTGGATCAGCCGGATCGAGGGGCTGGCTCACTTGGATCACCCAGCTCGGCACGGTGGTGCCCGGTATCCAAGTCTGTCCATCCGGTGGTTTGTCGAGGTTGTGCAGCACGACACCCGAGCTACACGTGGGGGCCGCTCCACCGAGGCTCACGCATTTGACCCTGATCAGCTGGTACTCCGTGCCGACCTGAAGGTATCGGTACGACACGGTGGTCGTCGTGGTCACCGCCGTGGTGGAACCAGCATCCTGTGTGGTCCAGGTGAGCATCAGTGCGTTCGAACCGCCGACGTCCAAGCCGACCGGACAGTTCGGGATGCAAGGAGATGCGCCGGCAAGAGGCTTACCGTCTGCGCAGAGGCGAGGTCAGCGGGCATCCAAACGCCAACAGACTCCTCTGATCGCGCATTGTTCAGTCGGCCCGTTGTGTTCGTGTTCTGGCGAACGATCGTGATGATCGCAAAGGATAAAGAGGACATGAGCAGTCCGAAGATGGCCACTCCGACCAAAATTTCGACGAGGCTGATCCCGTCGTCGCGACATGGGTTTGTATGGTCAGACATCACTCTTCACCACCTGTACGGAACTCTTGATCGTTCCATCGGGACTCGTCACCGTGACGGTGACGATCTGCACGAGCAGAGCATCGGGAACAAGGCCCGAACATGCTCCGCTGAGCCATGAACCGGCAACGGCGGGCGTTGCTCCGGGCGCGTATCGGGACTGTACGATCGTCGCCTGACCCGCACTCCAACCCTCGGACTGCGCTGCAGCCTGCACGTACACGGTGTAGTCGCAACCCTTCGGGGCACGGTTCGCGCGATCTGCTGATACCGGGGTGTGACATAGGCATCGGCCGCAGCCCCGCCGAGGGTGAGCCCTGAGTCTGCAATGTTTGGCCCTCTTCGGCACACAGCGTGGCGTTGACGCTCACGCTGGCCCGGCCTGCTGCACAGGCGAACAGAGTGTCGTGCGCCGAGCTCTTAAGGCCGACCCGGGACTCTCATTTCCTACGCACGGGCGGTGCTGTCAGGAAGCAACTCTCCACGAGTTGATCGACACATCGCCGGTGGACGGCCGGATGAGGGCGACCACCTGCACCGTCGTCAGCTGGTCTGCCACCGCGGTCAGGCGAATTCTGAGCTGGGCTGGCGAGGTGAGAACGCTCATGTTGAAGTTGCCGGCGCTCGCCGATGTCTGCATGTTCATCAAGCCGATGACAACGCCGCCCATGAATTCGCCATTCGCACGCTGAGCGATGTTGCCGAGGTTGATCCAATTCGCAGGGGCCCAGACGCCGCCGTGTACTGCGATACCGTCGTTCGAGCCCTCTTGCAGGTCGATGAGCGCTGTTCCACTGGTGCCGAGTGTGTTCGCGGCGTAACCCGATGCGGCCGTCTGCAGGGCAACGATCGAAGGATTCATCTGCGGAAGGGCATCGACGCGCGGTGGGGCGAACAACTCGATTCGTGCGTTGGGGTCGACGACAATGCTGCTGCCGCCACCCAACACCCAGGTGACGCCTGTGTTCGGCACAGCCGCACTGGTCGCAGTGGCGACTGCCGATGCACACCACCCGGGGTCGAATGTGGTTGGCGTCTTCGCGACTGGGGACGAACCGGCGCCGGTGGAGCCAGAAACGCCACCAATGACCAACGCATTCTTGATCGAGATTTGGCCGTTGAAGTTGAAGTAGTAGGTGCCGGGCTTGAAGAAGTTTTGCGTTCCCGCACCGATGACCGGCGGGCTGATGTAGACGCCTGGGGAAAATACGGTGCATCCCTGCCCGTCGACCACCCCCGTGGCGGCACGAGCGATGGTCGGCAGCGTGGGCAGCGTCGGCACGGGGAACATCGACTGCCACGTCGCCGTGGTGCAGTTGTAACCCCGTTCGCTCGCCGGGCTGAACGTGAGGTTCGAGTAGGTCGGGTCTGTGCATGCGCCAATTGACGCGGCCGGGTACCAGAAGTCGCCGTCGGTGATAGAGACCGGCTTGTCCAGGCTGGATGGCGGAGTCGCCAAGTAGACGTTGCCGCCGATCTGACGGGGATTGGACGAGTTATTGGTGCCCGCTGCGATAAACGAGCTCGATCCGGGGGGCACGCCGACCCCGGTGACGACGAGGGCGAACTGGGTCGCGTCGGTGTAAAGGACCGCGGTTCGTGTGCACGTGACTGTCACGGGCTTAGTGTTGACGGTGGTGGTGTACACGGTTTGGGTCGTGCCTGTACACGTCACCGCCTTGGTGCGGAGCTGCTCAAGCGCGACCCGGATCCCTGCATCCGAAGCGGCCAGACGATACGCCCGGTTCTGAACCGTGCGTCCGTAGAGCAATGACGTGGAGGTGTAGCCGGCCAAACCGACGACGACGGCACCGAGTGTCACCGTGAGCACCAGGGCCAGTGGAAGCATAAAGCCATCGTCGCGGTGCCCCGTTGTCGAGCCATGTGGTCGGGCCATAGCAGTTGTTCCTTGGTGGTGTCGTCTGCGTCGAGTCATCACGAGCCCACCGTGCAACTGGTTGAGAAGACGCCGGTCGTGGCTGTCACAAGTACGGAAGGCTTGTGGGTGTTGCCGGTCGGACCCGTCGCAGTGAAGCTGGGCGTGCTGCCGGACGAGTTGGTAACGGCGCTGTACTTACTATTGGAGGTGACCGTGGTCCAGCCGCTGGAGCTCAGCGAGCGGATGCTGACGCTGCTCGAGATGACCGGCGAGAAGGTCATCGTGACCGTGGCGCCACTCACGGCGTTGCCGTACAGGTCGACCACTGTGACGCCCGAATTCCAGTTGTTGCCAATCAATGCTGGGCAGGTCACTGCGAAATTCAACGATTTCGCGGAGCCTGCTGACACGGTAATGGCCGTACTCTGACCGGTGCGGTTCGGGAACGCTGTTTCGGTCACGGTGATCTTGGTGGGCGTCGCGTTCACCAGGTTGACCGAGATCGTACCAACGCCGTTGACCAGGGTCACGCTCGTTGGCGCTGCGGTGGGAGCGGTGAGGTTCGGCGAACTGGTGGGGCCCGTCACGGCGATTAGCCATGCGCCATTGACTGTCGGATCGTTTGCGCCGTTGATGGTCGCCTGTAGGGTCAGCGTGGCGTTCGAACCTGCGGTAATGCTCGGCGTGACCGCAGTGATCGTGTACGCCCTCACCGACGACGTCACCGTGAGCGGCGTGGTGGTTGTCGTGCCGCCATCGCCCACTGCGACGATATTGTGCGAGCCGGCCGAGGTGAACGCCGGGATGACAAGAGTCGACTTGTTGTAGCCGTTGATGTCGGCCACCGTGGTTGTCAGTAACGTGCCCGACGACGAATCGAGGTAATACGAGATCCCTTCGGCCGCGCGGTAGCCGTAGACGACGGCCGACGTGCTGAGGGTCTCGGCGATTGTGGTTGGCAGCATTGCCAATGAACTGACTACCGAGAACGGGCCGCTGATGGCGGCCCTGCCCGTGGCACCGTTTGCGGATATGACGTGCTGACCACCAGCGGTCGTCAAGGGTATGGTCAGCACCTGTGTCTTCGAGTTGTTCTTGATGGTCAGCGTGCCGAGCACCGTGTTCGAGTCGAGTAAGAGGGTCACGAGGTCGTTGGTATCGAAGCCGTTGACGTCGACGCTGATTGTTCCGCCAGGTACCACGGTGTTGACACCGTTCGTGAAGGTGACGGTGCCGTTCACGACCGATACGGTGCCAGCGACGAAACTCCCTGAGTCACCAACGGCGAAGACTTGATGCGTTCCGTTGGTCGCACTGAGCGGAATTGCCAGCGCTACGCCACTGACAGCACCGCTCGAGTTTGCCGTACCAGTTCCGATCGAGCCTGCCGACACTGCTGTCGAATACGTGTAGTCCAGATAGACGGTGATGTTCTCCAGCGACTTGAAAAGCGAGAAGGTCGCAGACAGCCCGCTGCCCGCAGCCACACTGCCCGTGCTCAACGTCATCGTCGGCGGAGGTGCTGCGGGAGGTGGCGCGGGCAACGTGGCCACGCCTGGGTTCTTGCTGGTCGCCTCGATCTGGACGACCTTCTGGGTGCTCGTCCCCGGATGCTGCGTCACCGCCATGACAACTTTTTGTCCGTTGGAGTTGACGGTTGAAGTCACAGCGAAGGGGAAGCTGCCATCGGTATTGAGCGCGAGCTTCTCAGAGGCGATGTTCGATACGGCGGTGCCATAGTTCTTACACGAGACGCGAGATACCGACGCGGTGCCGTTGCTGGTCACAGCGCGGTAGCTCACCCGGTAGACGTCGGCCGACCCAGTGGTCTGTTGTTCGGTCCATGTGAGACGGAGGAGTCCAGTGCCGACGTCGGCCGTGGCGCAACCCGATGCAAGATTGCCGAGCTCGACTCCGGTACCCGCCACAATTCCGGTGGGGGTGGAGTTCACATCTTGTGGAAGCCATGTCGCGAGGGCGAGCAGATCAGCATTGTCGGCGTTGCGGGTACTGACCGCGACGTTGTTGCGCAGCAGCACGATGATCCCGCCGACGAGCGATGTCGTGATGAAACCCGTGAGAGCGATCATGATCACCAGTTCGATCAGGCTGAACCCGCGATCACGTCGACCTGCTGTGCCCACACCTGGCTCGGATGAATCAGCCATTGCTCTTCACCATGGTGACAGTGGAGCTGTAGTTGCCGGTGCCGTTGACGACTCGAATAGTGATCTGTTGCAACTTCCCGGAAGCCGTACAGGTTGAGCTGAACTGGGTGCCATTCCAGAACAAAACCGGCTGTACGACGGTGATGTTCTGCTGAGGCCACCCCTGTTGGCTGATGGGGGCACCGCTGCCCTGCAAATTGGCTTGATACGCAGTCCCCACGGCCGACTCTTGGCCGGTCGTGCACGACGAGAACGGCACTTTGGCCAGGTAGTCAATGCCGCCTTGGAGCCACACGACGGCGGCGGCCTGGGACGCATTGACGGCCGAGCCCTTGGCGGAAACGGCCATCGCGCCCAGGACCGAGACTCCCGCGACACCCATCAGAGTGATCGCAACGAGCATCTCGGTCAGTGTGAAGCCAAGGTCCGCCACACGCGTTCGTATCGCACGCCGGGCAGGATCGGCAGTGGAGTTGTCGAGCCGTGGACGCGTCGCGTTAGTCATATCCGAGTCTTCTTTTTCAATCTCGATCCCCGAGGTGTTCGGTAGCGCACTCTCCTTTATCGGCGCGTCGGCCCGAGAACTTGACACCGAATTGTGGAGGCTTCCGGGCCGCGACAGTCGGGGCGAACTGCGGCACGGGTCTCCTGTAGTGCTGCCAGGAGCAGTACTGGAACACCCTCGCCGTCTACGGCACAAAGGTGGAACCATTCCGGATGGGCGCTGGCGACGCCGCAGAGGGCGTTTACCGACGGCGGCAGGATCACGTTGTTACGACAATCCGCACTGTCTGAACCGGCCGGACGTCGCGACGAATTTCACGGTGGCTGCGACGGAGATCTTGTGGCGCCTACATCGACTGTGAGGAAGTCGCAGCGAAAGATTTTCCAAAGATTGAGAAACGATTTCTCAAGGTTTGAGTTGACGTGCCGATCACTTCTTCGTGCCGGGAGAGCGAACGTCTCCCTCGGCAGGTTTCACGGGACAGATCAACTACGGGAGGAACCCACAGCTATGGAAAGCAACATTGAAGTAGAAGAGACCAGCAGCAAGAAGAACAAGGGATTCACCCTCGTCGAATTGCTGATCGTTATCGTGATTCTCGGAATCTTGGCCACCGTTACGGTGTTCGCGGTTCGCGGTATCACCGACAAGGGCCAGACCAGCGCCTGCGCCGCCGACAAGGCGACCCTCGCGACCGCTGCTGAGACGTACTTCGCCCAGTATGGCGGCACGGCCATCGCGGTCAGCCCAGCCACTGCGCCCACCGGCGCAACATGGACCCCCGGCGCCACCCCCGACGCCACACTCGTGAGCGCAGGCTTC